>NZ_JBIAMU010000018.1:0-221858 GCF_042874215.1 Streptomyces sp. NPDC004111 | reverse complement strand
GCGCGCGGTCTGCTCCGCAGACACGACGCGGAGCCGCTACGCGGCTCTTCCCTCGGGCGCTCCGCGCCCGAGGACTCCGGTCCACTCCGTGGCCCTACGTTGCCGGAGGCCGCTTCGCGGCCTCCGGCACTCAGACGCTTCGCGTCTGCAACTCTCCTGCTCCGCAGTCGAGTTGACCCGCTTCGCGGGTGGCTGGCTACGGGGTGAGGGTGGCCGAGGTCGGCACCCACCGGTCATACCGAGTGACACCCGGACCCAAAACGGAACAGCACCCTCCGAGCCGCTCCCCCGCGTGCGTCAAAACTAACCCCCGCTGGATTGTCCTGGGAAACCGTACATCCGCCGGACTACCCGACGTGATCACAACCCACCACACCCACCCCACCACCGCCCACACACCTAATCTGACCTGGAAAAACACCCACACCCACGCCCACCAAACTGACACCCTGTCAGGGACCTGATTCGGAATCCCGAACCCCCTCGAACCAAATTTTGCCACCCGACACCGCACACCCGCCGCCGAATTCGGCCCCTCCCCCCCGAAATACCCGGACCCGACCCCGCGAATTCACACCGAACCGAATTCGACGCACCCAAATTCCGGGCCAGGAACACAAATTGACCGGCATGGCTTTGTCCACGAGAACGGACAGCAGATGTTCACGACTTCGGGAGGCACTTTCGTCTGGCGCTGTTCGATTGCGGTGCAGTGCTCGCGCCTCGACATCCGCGAGCGCTGCGCCGACCGATGGCACCCTCCGCACCATCGAACACGGTTGCGGCGGCCAGGTGCGATCCTGGCACCATGAACCATCTCGGCGAGGCGCATCTGCGCACGTGGACGCTACGCTTCATGGCTCTCCTGGCAGCCGAGACCCGAGATCAGCTTGCTTGGCTGGGCGAGCATGAACTGGAGACGAAAGACGTCGTCGAAGAGGTGGAGCTGCTCTGCCGTGTCTCCGAAGAACTCGCGGAGCGCGGAGCCTTCGAGCCCGAAGACATGCGTAATCTTCGGGCCATCGGCCGGCGCCTCGGCGAGATCGATGCCACCCGCCGCGTCGGCCTCTGGGACAACGCCCTGACCACGGATCCGGCGTGGGACGACATCCGTTCTCTCGCCCGCCAGTTCCTCCTTGCGCGGCTGGGCGACTGGCGTCAGCCACTGCCACGCTCTGTGCCCCCACACACGGGCGACCGCTGAACACATCCAGGCCGTCTCTCGGGTCGAGAATTCAGCGTTCGAATTCTCGGTGGCTCCGGTGCCTCCTGAAGTCGTGAACATCTGCTGTCCGTTCTCGTGGACAAAGCCACCGGCACTCACTTCCGAAGCCCGGGACGCCCGCCAGGACCACGGCGCCAGTCCTGGCGACAACCCGGTTCACCACCGTGGGGGCGCAGCACCCGCCGCAGAAGGGCCCTGAGGGGCTTCCTGCGGGCTCCGCATCGACCACGGCGATAAAGGCCTCCGTGACGAGGAGATCCGTCTCGGGGTATGGCGCAGCAACACCCGCAACCGCCGCGACCGCCTCACCCCCGACCAGGTTCAGGAAGCCCAACAACACGGCATCCTCACCTGAGAGCCAGGCGGCGCCGCGTCCGGGGATACGTCGACAGCTACGCGGGGGCGGGGCGCAACAGGTTGGGATTCTCGCGTCCTCCCGGGACTCGGATGGTGACGACAAGGCATGGCTCGGCTTCGCCGGCACGTTGGACGGGTTCGATCCAGATACTGTCGAAGAGGTTCGCGGCGCCTTCAGCGTCCACGGTTTTGTCGAGAGCTAGCAGGATGGCGAATCCAGCGTTGGCGTTTTGGTATTCGGCGGCTTGGGCGACGTATTGACGGAGTGCGGTTTCGCTCGCGTCGTCTTCTTCGATCTTGCATTCGACGTTGAATTGAACGGCGCCGAAGGAGACGAGGATGTCGGTTCTTCCGCCTGCCTTGTCAATGACTTCTGAGTTAACGACTCCGAAAAGCGCCGAGAACTGCAGCACCTCTCGGTAGTGCTGGTGGAACAGAGCTTCGTCCACCTTTTGCTTCTTCTGGTCCTTGTCGCGCTTGCGGAGGTACTCCGTGTAGGAGCCGCCCATCTTCCGGCCGACGTCGTAGCAGAGGTACGCGAAACGGATCGTGGTTTCCAGGAGAACGGTGAACTCGTCGGCGATGCCGGGAAGCCAGTCGCGGGAGCCTTCCAGCTGTGTGAGGAGTCGCGCCTTGAGGCGGCCGTACTTGGGGTCGGCGATGGGCGCGAGGACGTCGTCGTGAGTGCGCAGGCCGAGCTCCAGGCGGTCGAGGACATGCTCGGGCGTCTGGTCAGCGAACGCAGCGAAGTCGTCTTTGAGTTGGTGTGCCAGCCGCTGCCAGCGTCGTGCTTTTCCCTGATCAGCTGCCTGCTGATCGCTGGGGTTCCCTCTGCTCTTGGTTCGGCTGAGGAGGCCGGCCAGGAGCTGCTGGGCCGCGGGATCGTCGCGGATCTCCTCGTCGTGGGCCAGGGCGTGCTGGAGGAAACGCTGCCGGTGCTCGTGCTGGAGGAAGGCGTCCTCGATCACGGGGGCCACCAGGGTCTCCACGGCCGCAGCTGCAGGGGTATCCGTGAGTACGGCGACCGTGTTGTGCGCGGTGTACGCGCGGAACAGTGCCGTGAGGATGTCGTGGCCGCCCTCGTACCAGGGGTCGTCGTCCGCAAGGTGTGTAGCAGCGCCGTCGAGCACGACGGTGAGTTCTGACCAGGCGGTGACGTCGTTGTGGCGCGGCCGCCCCCAAGCTGGGGTGCGTGTGCGGTAGCGATAGTCCCGGTAGCGGTGGAGGGTGTCGCGCAGGGTGGATGCGGCGGTGCGGACGCGTGTGGGGGCATCGGGAGCGGACAGGCCGAGGATGGCTTCGAGGGCTGCGTGGTAGAGCTGGGCGTCCAGGCGGTCGGGATCGAGAGTGATCAGCTCGGCCAGCCGGTCCTGGGTTTTGCGGAGTTGCTCGGCCATGGGTGTGTATTGGTCTTGTTCCAGAGCCTGGCGTAGGTCGCCGAGGGCGAGTTCGAACGCCGCGTCCCGGCAGGTGTGGTCGAGCATCAGGCAGCGTTCAAGGGCTTCGCGGAGGCCGGCGCCGGGGTGGTGGGCGTCGAGGACGCCGAGGAGGCGGGGCAGGCGAGTAGCCATTGCCTCGGGAAGTGCAGCCAGGTCCTCGGTTGCTTCGTCCATGGCGCCGAGGAGACGCGCGGCCTTGGTGACGCCGGACAGGGTGAGCTGGACGAGGCAGTCCGCGGCTTCCACTCCGATGAGGGCCGCGGCGATGTCGTCGTCGGCATCCTGAGCTTGTTGGAGACGGGTGAGTAGCACGCGGGTCAATGGGGTGCCGAGTTCACGTGCCAGCGATGGGCGGCTGGCTAGGACGTCGGTGGCGCTGGCGAAGGCCGCGTGGTTCTTGTTGGCCCTAAGGCCGTTGAGGACGGCGTCGTACAGCGGCTTGCACGCTTCGGTACCGAAAGCGTCGAGGTGATGTGCGGTCGCCTGGATGAGGTAGTGAAGGAAGGCGCCCTGGGCGAGGTGGTCCGCGGCGGCGAGGACTGCGTCAAGACCTCCGAGGTCGGCCACCGCCGGGCCGGCGCGCAGCTGGGGGCGGGAGGCGTGTGCGGCCCACTGGGCCAGGCGTTCGTCGATGACGTGCACGATGCCTTCTGCCTCCCCTGTCGTCTGAGCCCTGGTGGCCTGGCCTAGAAGAGCTGGCGTTTGTCAGAACCGGTCACGGTACGGTCCTCGGGGAAGAACTCCCAAACGGCGTCGTCGATCGATGTGATCACGATCTGGATGCCCGGGTCGTCTGCCGCGGTCTCGTAGAGGGTCTTGATGCACTGACGCGCGTTCTCGTGGGAGAGCTCTTCGGCTGTGGGCGCGTCGATGAGCAGCAGACCGGGGTGGGACATGATGCCGCGTTTACGGCCGACTTTGATCATGCCGACGATGGCCGCGATACGCATACGCAGGCGGTCGGTGGGGCTGAACGCCTTGAAAGGGTGCTTTTTGCCGGTCTTGCGGGCGTTGAGGTGTCCCGCCAGGTTGAGGTCGACGCTGGTCAGGTTGGCCACGCCCAAGTCGTGGGCAATGCTGACGATCTCGTCGTTCAGATCGGTGAAGAGGGCCTTGCTGTGGTCGGCGACCACCTTCGACAACACCTCGGCGGCCGCCTCCAAGATGGCATCACTGTCGTCGGAGTCGTCCTCGACGTCCGCCAGGCTCGTCGTCGCAGTGACGTAGTCACCAACCGCCTCCGGCAGGCCCGTCCCGTTGCCGGTGGCGACTGCCAGAGCACCGCGCAGCTGGTAGACGGCCTCCCGGGCGGAGTCGAGACGGGAGTACCAACTGCCGGAGCGCGCCGCGGTAAGCCGGGCGTTCGCAAGCTCGTACGCGGCACGGCTGTTGTCGCAAGTGGCGCCGGTCGTCTCGGCAGCCTGCCGAGCAGTGGCTTCAGCTGCGCGGGAGGCGTTCACCCGATCCTCCAGCCGGCTGAGCAGAGCCGCCCGCGCCTCGGGATCGTCCGCCACTTCCGGCAGAGGGCTTGCGCACACGGAACACCGGTGTTCGCTTTCTTCTGCGGTGCGACGGGCATCGTCGATCTCGTGGTCGCAGCGTGGGCAGGACTCAGGCTCAAGCGCTCCCAAAAGGGCCCGGGCCGCGCTGCTTTGCTCAGCCCGGCGAACGGCTCTCTCGTCCTTCAGACGCGCCTTGCGCGCGAGGGCGCTGCCTTCTTCAGCCTCCTGGAGAGCCGCCTGGTCGTGCGCGAGCCGGCGTGCGGCGGCATCGACGTCGGCGAGCAGACCCGTCAGGTCGGGCTGGCCCGCTTCCAGGGCCGCCACCTTCTCCTTGGCAGCGCTGAGCGCCCGGCGCAGCGGCTCGGTCTGCTGCTCGCGGGCCTGGGTATCCTCGCGTGCCCGGCGTTGAACGCGGTTGCTCTCCTGGGTGTCCTTCTTGCGGGCCGTGTTGATCTGGGTCAGCTCGGACGCATAGGGGATGTCGAGGAAGAGCTGCATCAGCTTCACAGGGAGCTGGTTGTACGACGTCGGGCCCAGCAGGATGCTGGAGTTCCCCGCGTTCAGCGCGATGGCATAGAAGTAGCTGGCCCAGCCGTGCACCTGCTCCGCGCTGTCGCGGTTGCCGTCGGCATCCTTCGGTGCCCCAGCCTCGGCCGCCCACAGGGGCAGCGGTCGCAGCCCCAAGCGGTCGAGCATGAAGCGGTCGATGAGCTCCTTGACGCCGTCGGGTTCCGCGGTGGCCACCACGCGGACGCCGGGGCCGGTCTCCTGGCAGCCCTTGAGGACTGTGAGGTGATCGAGGGTGTCGGCGCTCAGGAGCCGGCAGCTGGGGCGGTCGGGTTTGTCGAAGGTCAGGCGGATGGAGGCGGCGACGCCAGCGACCTCGATGTCCGCGCGGACGTAGGAGAACCAGCCCACTGTTTCGGGTCGTTTGAAGGCGTCGAAGCCGTCGCCGCGCAGGGCGTAGCTCAGCGCCCACAGAAGGCTCGACTTGCCGGCATTGTTCAGGGTGCTGGCGATCGCCCACGGGCCCGGTCCCAGCGTCATGTCGCGGGTGAAGGCGCCGTCGTTGTCGTCCGTGTCGGACTTGGTGCCTTCGCAGTACAGCCGGTGCACGACCAGTTGCCGTCGCGCGGGCAGTGGGCTGGTGAGTTGGATGCTGTGGGCGGACAGAGCGTCGCGGACCCTCTCCGCGCCGACGGATGGCACGCGGGCGGCGATCTGCTCATACAGCTCAGCCTCAGATGGCACCGGTAAAGGCTCTGTGGTCATGCGGCGTCCCCCTGCTCTGCTTCGGCGCGCAGCCGGGCCAGGCGCGTGCGGGCCCGGTCGGCAATCGACGGGATGACCTCGTTCAGCGGGGTCTGGGCGTAGTCGCGCTGCAGGTACTGCCGTTTACGTAGCGCCAGGGCGGAGTGCCCGGTGGCCTCGGCCAGCGCGCGGACGAGGCGGGCGCGCTCGGTGTACCAGGCCAGGACCGGAAACTGCTCCGTAGCCCGTTCGGCGAGCTCGCGGCCCTTGGCCGTGATGTAGTAATTGTCCTGGAGAACCCGGTTGGCGGTGCGCCGCGGCACAACTAGCACCAGCCGCGGGGCGGCCAGGATGCTCATTGCCTGGTCGATGTACTCGAACGCCCCGAACAGGTAGCGCAGCATGGGGATGGCGCAGATCTCGGGCTCATCCGAGTCCAGGATGCTGCCGGCCAGCTCCAGGTTGATGGCTTCCTTCTCGCGCTCGTAGTCGTTGAGAAGCTCATCAGCCAGGTAATCCGGATTGCGCAGCCAGAAGTCCAGCTTCTGCAGCCGACCCTCAGCGCGCAGCACAGCCACCGCATCCTTCGGCGCGGCCTGCTGCTCTGCCTCGTTCAACGGATCGGATACCGCTGCTATGAGCAGCAAAAGCCGAATCGCGTCGGAGAAGCGATCCCCCTCGTCATCATCCACTCACACACCGTAATGAGTCGTGGTGTGATTGCTCAATGCCTCGGCACTGACCACTCAGGGCATCTGGACAGACCCAGGGCGTCGGTGATCTCCGCCTGCCGCGACCAGCAAAGTGCCGCGAGCAGCGTGATCCGCACGCCCTTTGCCGTGTCACGGAAGTCCGAGGGGTACATCTTGATCGCCCGCGCCCGCCACGCGGCCACCAGCTTCTCCGAGCAGTCCGCGAACAGCCCGTCGGGCAGCCCGAGCTTGCGTACATCGTTGAGCTTGGTGATCTCGGTGAGCAGGGAGTCCAGGCCGACGGCGCCCGGGTCGCGCTTGAGCGCGGCCAGCAGGGCGGTCCCCGCCTCGTTGTCCTCGGCCACCAGGGACAGCAGCCGGGTCGTGCCCGTCTCGCCCACGCTCTCGATGACGCGGGCGCAGAACGCCGCCTCCCACCGGCCCCGGGCCGCGACCAGGATCTTCTCGACGCGGGTCCGCCCCGGCGGCTCGATCTTCCGCGCCCGGTACTCGACCAGCAGGGCATCGCGCTGCCGGTCCCCCACCAGCTCGACCGGACACACCTCCGCGGCCAGCCACCCGGTGAGTGCCTCCTCGTCCGCGAGCGTCGCCGGCCGGAACCCGAGCGCCTCACGGATCTGCCTGCGGTGCCGCTTCGCGCACGCCAGGTCGTACTTCGCCAGCTCGTCCGCCGGGACCTTAACCAGCCCGGCGACGTACTCCACCGCGGGCTGCGGAAACTCCTCGACGAACTCCGGGAACCGGGCCTCGATCTCGAAGAACTTGAGCATGAGGCAGAAGCCCAGCCGGGTCGACCCCGACTTGTTCGCGACCAGCTCCCAGTCACCATCCACCAGGGTCCAGCACGCCACCACGTCCTCTGGTGACCACTCCTGCCGCACACCAGCCCCCTCGCCGTCGGGCCCCACGGGCGTTCACCCGCTCGGCTCAACGAGAGCGCAGAGCGCCGGGAAACGGCGCGTGCGGACCTCCCAGGAACTACTGGCGGGTTACTTGCTCCCCTCTCCAGGACCATGCCGCTCTCTGGAGCATGGGAGAAATCCGCGCGAGCGACGTGGTGAATGCCGCCTGTGATGCGCTCGTCGCCGGACTCGACACTCCTGGCCTTCGCATCCTCGCCGCCTGCACGCGCGCCGAGGCGGACTACGACGTCCACGACCTGCTTCCCGCCGCACTCGACGAACTCGGCCTCGCCTTCTATCCGGTCGGCAGCGAGGCCGGTCAGGAAGCCGCCGCCCGAGCCCTCGCACGCCGCATGCTCGCCGGAGAGCTCACGCCACGGGAGTTCACCTTCCGGATTCACCAGCGCCACGGACACGAGCTGCCCCTGACCGAGCGCCTCGCTGAACTCGACGACGAGTACGACATCCTCGAATACGGCGACAGAACCGTGGACCAGGTCAATGCCGAGGTCACCGCCGAAGCCCGCCGCCTCGCAGCCCACCCCACGGTTCCCGCCGAACCCACGGATTCGCCCAGCTGATGCACACGGACCGACCCGCGAGTTCCCGCTGAACAGACTTCGGTTTCCCTGAACCCCCGGGCCTCCCCGGGTGCGAGTAGTTGGCGTGTAGGAAATCCCGGTGAAAACGATCATGGTCGGCGAGCCTCTGGTTCAGCCCTGAACAAACCCGCGTTTCGGTCGGCTCTGGCGGGTTCAGGGTGTCGTCGGGCGGTAGCCCGGGCGCTGCCAAGCGCCGCAGTCCGCGGGCTCGCGCCGTGCCCATCTCCCAGGGTGATCGTTTATGCAGCGGGGTGGGCGGTTTGCGCTGGCGCCCCGCTGTTGACCGAACGAACTGGGAGAACTTCCGTGTCGAATAGCCGCATGACGCGCCCGCGAGCCGTTATCGCCGGGCTGGTCCTGTCTGCCACTGCAGCCGTGTCGATGGGCACCACTGCGACCACCGCGACCGCTGACGACTGCCCCCAGCTTAAGACGACGAAGCTCTTGCAAAAGGAGAGCGACGACGACGAGTGCGAGGAAACGTGCAAGTTCCCGGCCGAAGCGAGCGAGGGTTCAGAAGCCTCGTACGAGGCGAAGATGGAGCATGACGACGAGGTCGCAACGGGTAAAGAGGCGCAGGTGAAGACGCCGAAGAACGAGGCGTTCCGCATCATGTCGGTCCTCGAACAGGTCGACGGCCCGTTCACCTCATGCAAGGCGAAGAGCTCCTAACGGCCAGAGCGCCCGCGAGGTGAGGGTGAGGGGGAATACGACCTGCGGCCGTCCCAGGCCCGGCCCAGGGCGTGGGACGGCCGCAGAACAGGCAGTCGCGCAGTTGCCGTCGGGTACGGCGGGCCGCAGCCTCACGTCCCTCCGCCACCGGCGGTGGTTCTGCCCAAGGGGCGGGTTCACGCCGCGGGGGCGAGGTGCGGCCTGTCGGCGGTCAGGGCCTGTTGGCGGATGCGGGTGCAGGTGCGGGAGAGGATGCGCGAGACGTGCATCTGGGACAGGCCGACCGTGCGGCCGATCTCGGCCTGGCTCATGTCGTCGAAGAACCGCAGGTACAGGATCGTCTTCTCCCTCGCGGGCAGCGCCCGCAGCAGCGGTTTCACCGCCTCCCGGTCCACCGCCAGGGCGTATCCGGTGTCGGTGGCCTCCAGGGTGTCCTTCAGCGCGTAGTCGGTGCCGTTGTCGGTGGTGGGCCGGTCCAGGGACAGGGAGGCGAAGGCGTGCTGTGCTTCCAGGCCGTCGCGGGCCTCGTCAGTGGTGAGGCCGGCCTGGGCGGCCAGCTCGGCGAGGGTGGGTTCCGCGCCGGTGTGCTCGGCCAGTTCCTGGCGGGCCCTGCGCAGCTGGTTGCGATGCTGCTGGACCCGGCGCGGCACGTGCACCGACCACATGTGGTCGCGGAAGTGCCGCTTGATCTCCCCCGTGATCGTGGGGACCGCGAACACCTCGAACGCCAGCTCCCGTGCCGGGTCGAACCGGCTCACCGCCTTCACCAGGCCCAGCGCGGCGACCTGCTTCAGATCCTCCAGGCCCTCGCCGCGGTCGCGGTACTTCGCGGCGATCCGGTGCGCCATCGGCAGCCACTGGCCGGTGATCTCGCCCAGGACCCGCTCCCGCGCCGCACCTTCCAGCTGGGCTGCCTTGAGGAACAGCTGGTCGGTGTCCGGGGCGTCGTCGTGTTTGCGCACCGCATCCGGGGTAGCGGGAGCACCGGAATCTTCCGGGGTCTGCGGGGTGTGGGGGGCGGTGGCGGGTAGCGCAGTCATGGCAACTCCAGGAAGTGGTCACCACGCCAGTCCACGAAACGCATCCCCGGTGCTGTCCGGGAGCGCTGTCGTGGGACGTATGTGGTGAACGCGGTGGAGTGCCTGCTGGTCCGAAGCACACGCGAGGGGTGTTCAAGGCGCGCCTGCCCTACGGCCCCCACCTCAAACGATGGGGCGTCCGCACACCTGCCGCACAGCACGGGCACGGCCGGAAACAGCGCATTCGCAGCCGGAACCAACCGGCCGCCTCCGTCACCAGTGGACCCTGGCAGGTCGGTGGTGTCGACCTCACCCCCTTAATCGGGCTGTCGATCATCGTGCGGGAGGCTTCGAGTGAGACGGGCGCAACCGGGTGTTCGAGATAGCAGCGCTTCTCCTCATCGCCGGTGATCCCGTCGGGGATGGCATGGACGTACGGCCAGTAACTCGGGCTCGATCCGCCAGCTCTCCGCGAGCGGACCGGCATCGACCACGTCGTAGCCGACCGCTTCCAAGAACCGTGCCACAGCCTTCTTGGCCGCAGGGTCGTTGCCCGCGATCGACAAGGCCGTCCGCCCAGTGTCGCCCTTCGGACGGGCGTTGGAGGGCGACCACCAGGGGGCGGAACACCTCGTGTCACGACGTCCGTTCAGCGGCCTTCGCTGCATGGTTCCGGCTCGGTCTCAAGCTCTCAAGGTATCGCCTCACCGCCTCGCGGCAGCGACGTCGCCGGACAGCCAGTCTGTGGCGAGTTCGGTGACGATGGCGCCGCCCCGGTCGCTCAGGTGGATGTGATCAACGAGCAGTTCGAGTCCGTTGCGTTGAGCGACGTCGTCCCAACTGTGGCCGAGCAAGTAGTGCTTGGTGGCTGCCAGATAGGAGGTGGGGAAACTGAAGTTGTAGGCGGGCCGGTCATTCTGGTTTTTGAGCCGGTCGGTGAATCGTTCGTTGACCGGCACATAGTCGATCTTGGCGTGGGTGGCAGTGTCCTTGATCGCAGTGTTGTAGTCGCGCAGTTTGTGGTTGATTTCGGCTTCGAGGTTCTCGCCGAGCGGGGGCAGGGACATCAGGGCGATACGGGCCGAGGTCTTGTCCCTGATGCGGTCGACGATTGCGCGGAGATTGTCGCGGTAGTCGTTCAGCGGCACCCCGTCGCGGACATCGTTGGCGCCAACGAGGATGGCGACCCGGTCGGGGCCGCACGCCACGATATCGCTGTCGACACGTTCCAGCAGGTCAGCGCTCGTGTTGCCATTGTCGCCGGCATTGACGAACTCGTGGTCGCGGAAGGCGGGTTTCTGGCGCAGGTCGTCGACCCAGTCGTGGCCGAGAGTGCCTTGGACCATGCTGGCACCGGCGGCGACAACGACCTGACCCTCGGCCTGTGGGCGCCCATCGGCGCAGGCGTCGACAGATGCGTTGGTGGGCGAGCGCACGAAGGTGAGGTAGCCGACTGTGCCGGCCGCGCCCAGCACGGCGAGGAGCAGGGCGGACAGGGTGACGATGATGCGCTTGTTCGTGAACAGGTTCTTCATGATCAGTACCCCGGGGCGGTGGTGTCGTGGGCGGTGTACGGGCAGGCGAGGCCGGTGCCGACGTGAGTGATGCCGCCGAGCTCGTTGCCGTCGGCGGTGGGGCAGTGGGGGCGGGGTGTGCCGAGTGCCAGGGTTACGGGTTGTCGGCCGGTGCTGCTGGTGGCGCTGAAGATGTTGACGCGCATGCCGATCTCCTGATCAGAGCGGGTTAGTGAACACTAGCGGCAGAGTGCGCTAGTGTTCACTAACCTGTCAAGCGAAGAAGGCGAACCGAGGAGGACGGCAGGCCATGAGCACACGGGACAAGATCCTCGATGCGGCTGCGGAGATCCTGCACAACCGCGGCGTGGTGCACGCCACGACGAAGGAGATCGCGCAGGCGTCGGGGGTGTCGGAGCCCACGCTGTACAAGTACTTCGGAGACAAGGAACGGCTGCTGCTCGCCGTCCTGGAAGAGCGTCTTCCGGGCATGTCCCGCGTCAGCATCCACCCAGGCGAGGGCGAGATCGAGGAAAATCTCGCGGCGCTCGCCCACGCGGCCGCGGATTTCTACCAGCGCGCGATCCCCATGCTGGGGGCCCTATTCGCCGACCCACGGAGGATGGCAGCCCACCGTGAAGCGATGGGTCGCCACGGCGCCGGGCCGGAACAGGCGGTCGCCGGGTTCGCAAGCTACCTGCGAGCCGAGCAGACCCTCGGCCGAATCGCCCCGGACGCCGATACGGGCGCGGCCGCGAGCCTGCTGGTGGGCGCGTGTTTCCAGGAGTCGTTCCTGCGCTACTACACCCACGGTGTAAATGCCCCAGCGGCACCGCACGCCTTCGCCGAGGGCCTCGCCAGGGCGGTCGTACGGCCACTGCTGTGACCGCCTTCCACCGACCACGGATGTCATGAGCCGTGGTAAGAACACAGCAGTGAGGCGAAGCCTGCTGCGCCGACCCGCAGGTGTTCTACCGGAGCAGTTGTCCACCGCCCCCGGCTGGAAAACCGGCGGCTGGTCTCGCTGAGACCTCACCGACCCGCTCCCGCGCCACGGCCCCGAAACACTCCCCCTCCTGATCATCACCACCACCGAGCGGGGCCACGGCAGCGTGAGCTGGACTCCCGAGGGGAGCGCAGGAACCCCTCCAGCGAACCTCTCCACGATCACCGCCGACCTCACCGGCGGCAACCCGCTGCCCGAGCATCTGCGCCCCCATCTGGAGGCGGCCCTCACCGCATGGCGGTCCAGGCGTCTAGCTCCTGGGCGGCCTTGCGTCGACCGTAGAGTGCGGTCATGGATGAGATCCCCTGGTTCGAGTATGAAGAGGACGACCTGAACGTAGCCCAACGCACGTTCGTAGACGTTCTGGCCGAGCGCGCGGGCTCCTGGCTGGTGGACCCGATCGACACGGTCGTGCTGCCCTCGGCGCGCACCTTCGACGGCCAGCTGATCGTCTATCTGGACATCGGCGACCCACAACGCAACCAGGGAGTTCTGACGGTGGGCGCCCACTTCGACGGGGCCGTCGTCCGTGGGGGCAAACTCCACAACCAGGACTTCACCATCCAGCAGGCCGCGAGTGAGCTCACCTTCGAAGCCGCGGGATGCCCTGCGGAGCTGGGGAGGAGGGCGGCAGAGTGGTTCGAAGCTGTCCTCGCGCGACCTCTGATTCGCTGCGAATGGCATCACGAGGGAAGGACGTACGCGGTCCGCTACGAGTACGCAGATACAGGGCGAGGCCTCAGTGAGGGCTTCGAGACCTCTCTTGCACCGGACGCACTGCGCAAAAGACTGGCCGCAGACGGCGTGATCCGAGGCCGAGGCCGGATCAACCGTGTCGGCCTGGGCCAACCAGACGCGATCGCACATATCCGAGGCGTCCATCCCGATCAGTAGTTACGGGACAGCTCTGAGCATCAACCACGCACCCCGGCGTGCTCGCTCAGTGAACCTCCTTACCGGGCACCGGAGTTGAGCAGTGCGTGGGAGGCTCTTTGTGCACGGCTGCCGACCGCCGCAGTGCCCTGGAGTCTCTGATGGGGCCTACCCGCACGGCGGTCCTCACCATGATCGGAGAGTACCCGGGGGCTCTACCCAGCAGTTGGCCTCGCTCATCGGCATCTCCAAGTCAAGCGCCAGCGAGCATGCCACCGCCCTGCGCAACGCAGGGCTGATCAACACCCTGCGCCATCGGGCAGCCGTCTCCCACACGATCACCACCGCCGGAACCACGCTCCTCAACGCCCCACCCCCCTCCAGAACACCGACCAGCCTGCCCAGCGGCCCATAAGCTGCCGGGAAGCGGGCGCCCTGTTCCTTGACCAGAGCAATAGCCAATACCTGTGGATGGGTTTCTCATGATGTTGGTGGGTTGGTTCCCTGGATGACCTGCCAGTGGGAGCCCGGGGTGGCTGACGTGAGGTGTTGGACGCCTCGGCCTTGGAGGGTCACGAGCGCGGTGTGGACGGGGTCGAGTTCCTCGACGGAGCGGTGGTAGGCGAGGATCTGCGTCAGTTCCAGGTCGATGGCTTCCGCCAAGTCGCGGAGGCGGTCGAAGCGGGCTCCGCGGCGAACGGGCCCGAGTGTGCAGCGCACGGCGGCGATGGCCTCGGTCGCGCTCACGACGGTGGCCTGGTCGATCTGCAGTTCCACCTCGGCCACGCGCACATCCTTACAGCAACCGGGACTTGGGGACGGCGCCGCAGCCGCTTCACATCGCTCGGCGTTTCCTCAGCTCAGCGAGCCATGCCCCCACCTGTTCGTCATCGTGCAGATAGCCGCCGCGCTCGCCCGCCGGGAGATCGATTCCGTAGAGGCGGTTCAGCGCCCACCACGATAGATCGTCCCAGACGGTCCCGTCCTCCATCACCCACCTCGCCGCCCAGCGATCGGCCTCGTCCCTGAGCAGCCGACCCGCGACAAGCTCAACGAAGCGATCTTCGATCGCATCAAGAGTTGGCTGGCTGCTGGCATCCATGCCCTGACCGTACAAGCAGGGCGAACGTTGCCTGATGCGGCACCGTGTGGGTACCGCCCCGCGGTCGCCCGCCGCGTTGCCGTCCTGGCCGTGGTCGTGGTCGCCGTGGTCGGCGTCCGGGGCAGGCCCCGGGGCTGGGGCGGCGAGGAAGCGGGCGTAGCCGCGGTCGGCGCGGGCGATCAGGGCCGGGGAGGGCCGGCCGAAGTCGGCGGCTGGAGCCCGGGGTGCTGTGGTAGGTGTCCAGTGCCTCGGCGGTTCTGAGCGCGATCAGCGTCTTGCCCGTCCCGCACGCGGACACGAGGTGGCCGCGCGATCCCGGGTGCTTCAGGTGCCGGACCGCAGCGTCGATGGCCGCGTTCTGATCCGGACGCGGCACACGACGAGCAGGGGTGGTGGGCGGTATGGGGTTGGGCATCGCGGCAGAGAACCTCAGCGGGCGAGACGACCAGGTGTCGGGGCTTGCGGGGTTCTATGGTCTCGCAGTCGGCGTATCCCACGCGGGTGCCCTGGGAATCCGTCAGCCGGCCGTGTATCGGTTGGCCCGAGCCGAGCGTCGTCGGCCTCGTACTGGACGTCATCCCCGGCGCACTCCAGCAGCAGCTCAAGAGTGGCGTTTCCTCGAAAGAGGGCTCGCCGTCGCCCTCTGGATCACGGCCCTGGACGACTCTGAGGCGGCCTCAGGTCGGGCTGTGGAAGGGGGGATCTGGGATCAATAACTGCAAAGTCTGCGAGGTCATGGGCGCCTGGTCTCTACATCCAACCGCAGATTCCGCTCCATAGGCGGTCACACCACTGCACCGGAGTGGCCCCGCCCAGGAGCATCGGGTCGTGTTCCTTCATCAACACGTTTGCACGATAGGCGATCACCATCATAAGAAGGCAGCCTCCGGCCTGCCCCGCCTCCCTCCCGACATCCTTTACTCGCTGTTCCCAGTCTTGGTTGCCACGCCTTGCCTCGAAAGCTCTGTACAACTTGATAGCGAGAGGCTCCAGGTTCGCGCCGAGATAGGCCTTCGCCGCCACGAAGACTTCTTCAGTTGTGATGACACCATCTCGCCAGTTGTTCGGCTTACTGAGGTGTTCGCATATCCGGGCCATCACTGGCGCATGCTCCTCTCTCAGAAAGCGTTGGTGTCGACGATCCGCTCGTTCTATCCGTAGCCCGTTCTTCTCTGCTTCGACCCGCTGGTTGAGCTCGCGGTGCAACTCTGCTCGCCGCTCCGCCTCTTCACGCATATTCCTCCTCCTCACCCAGCGCCTCCATGAAAGGAAGGGCGGCCATGGGCGAGGGGGCGACTCCGGATACCGCTTGTCAAGCAGAAACTGAAAGGCCCGATCATGAGCTAACCTGCTCCAGTCGTTGTATCCGGAGTGTTGCGGGTTCCCGACGACTTTGGGCAATTCTCCGCCGGTTAAATATGAGTACGCGTTGGGGTACTCAACTTCAGCCCTCTTGCGAAGCTTTATTGCCTCGACGGTGTCACCTCGATACCAACCCTCCGCTGCATAGGAGATGAGACCGAGGGCGGACAGTATCTCGTCCTCGGCAAGGCCGTCTGGGGCGTCATTGCTGTATAAATCAGCTGGTTCCTTGAAGCCCCGTGGTCCCGTTGACGCATCGGGAGTGCTGTCCGGGCCAGGCGTAGGGGATTTCTTCGACGACTTCTGAATTATCTCTTGCACCAGGGCATCAGGGAGAGAACCGTCGGCCCTGCCGTGCCATCGACCCATCGCGAAGACGACGAGTCCGCCTGGCACTCGGCCGTCTGGTGACGGCTCGCGAGCCTCGGCAGCGATCTCCTCGTCGGTCAGAATGGCTGAGCCAGCGCAACGAGCATGAGAAAAGAGCATGAAGTGAATCGGTACCTCATCGGCCAGGATGCTGTGGCGCAGGGTGGAGAGCGAGATGTCCTCCTCTACGAGACGGAGGTCCTGTCCACAGACTCGGCACTGGTGTGGCCCTTCTGGCGGAGTAGCGACGATGTCGTCGGCGTTGGGTTCTCCGATGACTGCGCGTACGGCAGCGGATACGTGGATTGTCATGGTCGCTGCTCATCTCCTCCTCTGGCTTCGCCCGTTCAGGCGCCGGCATGCAGGTATCCGGCCCAGAGGGACGGTGTGCGTGGAAATCTGTCGCGTCGTGCGCGCACCGCCGCATGCAAGGCATGTGCCGCCCGCTCCACAGCAAGTCTGGGGCCTTCGGCGCGTAGGTGTGTGTAGAAGTCTCCGCCTACCATCGCAGCTACCTGGTCATCGACCTCCCAGAGAGTGCCTACGACGCGTGGCACTCCGGCGAGTTGGAACGCGGTTGCCAGGTGGATCGACTCGTCGTGTAGTGCGCGGGTCTGGATTGAAGCGCTCCGGCAGGCTGACAAGTAGGCGACCTGTACCGACTCCAGCCGTGCGGCGGTCAGAGCGGCGACGGTGAACGGGCTGCTTGAGTGGTCATGCAGCAGCAGACGGCTGTGTGAAGGGTCGTCGGGATCGCTGATGCCGTGGCAGGCGAAGTGGGCGACCGGATATTGCGGCAGGTACGTCAACACCCTTTCTTGGGTGGGTAGTTGGCCGTCGGCCTCCTGGTCCTGCGGGCTTGGGTTCTGCGCTTGGCGGAGCAGCACCCATTGCGCCAATTGCTTTGTAACTGCCCCGACCTCGGCGTCGACGTAGTGCAAGCGGCCGTCCTCGGCCAGGCCTGGGGTGGTGGGAAGGGCAACGACCAAAGCACGGGCGGGTGTGGACGCCATCGCGCGCTGCCGGGCGTAGCCGAGGGCGCGGACGCTCGGTGTATAGGACGAGACCACGCGGTCCATGACAGTGCGGCGGCCTGGCATGTCTGCCGGATCACCCTGGTGGCCGGCTGCGTGCAACGGAAGTTCTGCCAGAAGACCACCAGCGATCCACCACACCCGCGGCCACGGCTCGCCTTCGCGCGGCTGCTCGGTGAACCCCATCTCCTCAAGAACCGGCTCGAGTGCCGAGTCCCACAGCCACTCCAGCGTGTTGCGCAGCACTGCTTGCGCGTCCTTCCGCCGCCGCATGCTGTGCCCCCGGACGGCATCGTGCAGCGCGGCACGAAAGGCGTCGGCGCGCCTGGTCAACTCCTCCGCACGCAGCTTCGGCAGGGCAATCGCGTTGACGCCGGACGTCGTGAGGACGAGTGCGTCGCTGCGGTATTCACTCACGTTCAACGCCACCACCGGTCCCTGCTTCGCCTCGGCGCGCAGCGAGACGAGTGGCGGCGGGAGGGCGAACGAGGCGAAGCTCTCCTGGGCTCGGATCTCTTCGAGCACTGCCGCCAGTTGCCGGGCCAGCCAGCTCCTTTTGTCGTTGCCGGCGAGCTGGGTGGTTGGCGCGGCAAGCTCGGCAGGCTCTCCTACGGGTTGGTCAAGCTGGTCGCACAGGTCCATGAACCGTGCGGCCAGTTCGGGATGGCGTTGGCGGAGGTCGGTGAGGTCACTGCGGGCGTCGAGTGCCTGGCTCAGGAGGACGGCACGCCCGAGTTCCAGGGTCTGTAGTGCGCCTGCGTCGCTGCCCTCACCACCCTGGGCCAGGCGCAGCGCGGCCGCATCGGCGGCCAGGCCGGAAAAGCGGGCCAGGGCCTCCTGCTGATCGCCGCGGCCGAGGTGTCGGCCAGCCACTGTGGGTAGCAGCCGCACGGCCTGTTCGAGGACTTGTGCCGCCTGTGCGGTGTCGAAACGGGCCAGCAGCGTGGCGGCGTGCTGCGCGGCCGTGATCCTGTCGTTGGGGCCGGCCAGGGTGTGGTCGGCTGCCCGCGCGTAGGCGGCGGCGGCCTGTTCCAGTGAAGTGATCGCATTGGTGCGCCGGTATCGCATGTCCAGCGCGGTTCCCAGGTTGATCCAGAGCTTCGTCAGATGGAACTGGTCGGCGTTGTCGCTGCTGTCTACCGCACGGGCTGCGGCAACCGCCTGGTTGAGGTCATCGACCGAGCCGGTGCGCCAGTATCGCCGGGCCAGCATTCCCGACAGGTTGGCGAGTGCTACAGGCAGCATCCGGTGGCCTTCCGGCAGGGCATTCACCGCGCTGCGGCCCCAGTCGACAGCTTCGTCCAAGTCCTCAAGCGAGCCGCCGGTCTCATAGCTGAAGAGCAGCACCGAGGCCAGGGTGGTGAAACACAGACCGCGAATGACGTGCCCCTCGGGCACCGCCTGCGCCGCGGAGCGGGCTGCCGTGAGCGCCTCCTGGAGGTCCCGCTGCTCGCCGAGCCGCTGGAAACGAAGGTGCAGCGCGACCGCGAGCTGATGCTGCCGCTCGACGAGCAAAGGATCCCTGTCCGTCGTGGCACGCACCGCGTCCTGGCACGCGACGGCCTGCGCCTCCAGGTCCTCCAGCGCACAGGTGTGCTCGTATCTGCTCTGCAGGGCACCTCCGAGGTTGTAAAGGTACGGGGCTCGCTCCTCGTCTCCATCGGCCAGGTCCACGGCATGGCGAGCGGCGCTGACCGCTCGGTCCCCGTCCGCGTCCACGGCGCCGTGCTCGAACCGCAGGCGCAGGGCGACACTGAGGTTGTTGTGCAGCGCTCCAAAGATCGGGGAGTCCTGCGGCGTCAGCTCAATGGCCTGGTTGCACGATGCGACGGCCCGATCGAGATACTCCGCATCACCGGTACATTCGTACAAGCTCCACAGTGTGATCCCCCAGCTCGACAAGCACCCCACTCGATAGGCATGGTCAGCCGGCGCGGCCTCGACCGCTCGGCCTCCGACGTCTTCAGCCTCATGCAGGTAGGTGAGGGCACCTGTGTGCTCCCACACCAGGCGCAGGCTCAGGTGCAGAAGGTTCAAGCGCTCCACCAGGGCGGGATGGCCCTCCGGTGTAAGTTGCACAGCTTCCTTGCCTGCCTCCACCGCCGCCATCGAATCCTGATCGTCTCCCGTACTTTCGGCGCGGTCGAAGAGCGCCTGCGCAAGCTGCGTCAGGAGGAACGGCCGTGCCGGATAGCCCACTTGGCTGGTGCGCACGCCGTCTCGCAAGCGCGTGATCCGTTCATCGAGATCGGCAGTGGCGTAGTGCCCCGTGCCTTCGCTGCTCAATGCCCGCCCCCGTCCGCCCATGAAGTCGGCAGGGCAGTGCCGATGTCTTGCTGGCCGCCCCGTTCGTGAAGCTTTACCATCGTGCCAAACGGCGCCGCCCTTTTCACGGTGCGATACAACTCCAGCCGAATATACGGAGGTTGATGGGATGCGGGAGGGGACGTTGAAGACCGCATCCGCCTTGGGCTACCTGTGCGAGAACCTGGAAGAGATCCAGAACGACAACGACTCCGTCTCCGAGCCGCTATCGCGCCTGCTCCCCCTGCTGAGGGCCAACGCCCGGCAGCTGGGCACACCGTCTCCGGACGATCGCCAGCACATCGCGGATCTACTGAACGCGATCCACGAGGCCCTGCAAGCCGGGGAAGACGCCCTGGGGCTGTTCGGTCACGCGATGCGTAGTCCGGTCGACGCGGTTGGCGTGGACAGCCTCGACGTCGTCTACCGCTGCCCGCTTGCCCTGTGCACCGGCCGCCTGGAGAGGGAGATCACCGGGGCTCTGCCGCGCTGCTCTGTCAACGGCGCGGAGTTGCGGCGCGAGCATCTGGCCTGATGCAGGGATTCCTGAGCGAACTCGCCAAGCGGCTCGCCGAGCGCTGGATTTCCTTGCTCGTCCTGCCCGGTTCCCTCTTCCTGGCAGTCGTCTTCACCGCGGTGACGCTCGGCCAGGACCATTCCCTGGGCGTTTCCCGGCTGGTCGACGAAATCACCGCGTACGCCAAGGCGCCGGATGTGCGGTCCACCGCCGGACAGGTGGTGCTGCTGCTCACGGTGCTCGCCGGCTCCGCGGTGGCCGGGCTGGTGGCCCAAGCCCTCGGCAGTCTCATGGAGCACGTGACCCTCGCCGCCGGATGGCGCCGGTGGCCCGGCCCGCTACGCGCGGTCACACGGTCGATGGTCGCCCGGCGCCAACGACGTTGGAAGACCGAGCACGATGTCTGGTACGCAGCGTACGAGGCGGCCCGTTCCCCCGACCCTCAGCATCGGCCTGAGCCCTCCGCACGCCACCGCGCAGCCCGCCGTCGGGACCGGATCGCACTTGAGCGGCCTGATCGTCCCACCTGGATCGGCGATCGCATGCACGCCGCCGCGCTCCGCCTCGACCGGGACCACCATCTCGACCTTGCGACCGTCTGGCCCCACCTGTGGCTGATCCTGCCCGACGATGTCCGCGCCGAACTCACCGCAATGCGCGCGTCTGTGTCCCGCGCGGCCACGCTGGGTGCATGGGCCTTGCTGTACGCGCCCTTGACCGCATTGTGGTGGCCGGCAGCGCCTCTCAGTGCGGTTCTCGCAGTCGTCGCCCGGCATCGCCTACACGTGACCGTCCATGCCTTCGCTCAGGCCCTGGAAGCCACGACCCGACTCCACGTCGCTGCCCTGGCGGCCCAACTCGGCCTGACCTCCGCCGGGGCGACGGGTGAGGCCGACGGCAGTCCTGGCCAATTGGCCGCGCAGGCGCAACCCCAGCCCTTCAACCGAGCGGCAGGACGTGCCCTCACTCGATACCTGAGCAGTCGTGTCCCCCCGCCAAGTGCCGAATCCTGAGCGCAGATCGCAGTCACAACGGGGGCTCGGTTTCCATGTGCGTAGCAACCGCCTGCGTATGGTCACGGTGCTCCTCAGGAATCCGCCCGCGCAGGTCCACGGCGTGCCGGTACATCGCCCAGAACCTCTGCAGGTGCTCGGCGTTCACCTCATGTGGGAAGAGCACATCGCGAAAGGGCGGGAGCTTCAGCGTGAACCATCCGGTCGTGACGTACTCCGCCGGGTATCCGCTGTACAACATGACCCGCCCATGGCCCCCGTGTCGGCCGACCGCGGCCACGAAGTGCTGTATATCGGCCAGTGCGACATCGGGAAACCCCTCAAGCCGCAGCGGACCCTCGGGGCGGTCGTACAAGAACAGGGAAAAGGTCATGATGGGGTATGTGGGGTACGAGTTCAGGTCACTGACCAGGAGGCAGCGCCCCTGGTCAACTGCGTCCTTCACGGCGGAGAGCTCGTCCACGCTCGGCGCGTCCATCCGCACCACGGCGAGCGGCCCCTGCTCGTCCGCCGCATAGAAGGGCACCAGCGGCGTGACGGAATCCGCCGGGATGGCACCGCTGAGGTCGGCGTAGAGAGGCCCTGGGTGCGGTAAGGGGAGCGCGTCGAGGTCGTAGTCACGATGGTGCCTGTGGCTCACAATTCACTCCCCCTCACGCCGAGGCACGGTGCGGAGCAGAGCACACGCCTCAAGACGAGTCCGCCGCCTCCCTCAGCACACATGATGACCGTGAGGCGTGTACCACCGGAAGAAGGCACGCAACCGAACTTGAGGCCCGCCAAGAGGCTCAGGCGGCAAAACCGATGCTCGTCACGTACTCGTACTGGCCCCACTGGGAGCCGAGGTCGGGCAGCACGTCAGTGGTCCATGCCTCCTCGAGGGCGCGGGGGTCCTTGTTGGCCCAGGCGGTGACGATGGCGTCCCAGCGGCGCACGTTCATCTTCCGGTAGGAGACGACACGCTGGTGCAGGCGGGTGACCCGGGACTGGTTGAACGGGTGGATCTCCACGCGGGTGCCGCCGCCGGCGTTGAGACGTGTGAGGAGGTGGCGGGCGACGTGGTGGCGGCGCACCCTGCGGTAAACGGCATCGAGGCGCTCCAGGTTGGCCTTCGTGGGGCGCTGCGTGCCGGCTCGCCACGCGTTCAGGGTGCGGTCGGTGACGGTCAGCCCCAGCTGGCGGGCAGCCTGGAGGGTGCGGGCAGACTTGGTCAGGTAGTTCAGGCGGGCGGTCAGGCCGCGCTTGGTGGTGACGGGGGGTGGCGATGAAGTCGACGAGGTAGTCCAGGCTGCGGGCCACGGCGTCGCTGCCCTTGATCCCTTGGGTGCCGTACTTGCCGAACTCCATTTTCTTCTGGGGCACTTGGCCTTCCGTCCCTCGCCGTGATAACCGTGACGTCGGTCAGCCTACGGCCCGCGCCCCCACGGCAGCGGTGCGGGCGCGGCTGTCACCCGCCTGTGTGCAGCCACTGCTCATAGCTGACGTATTCGAAGCGGGATGCGCTGATGCCGTCGTACCACTGGATTTCGGGCGGCCCGGTCCGCTTCGGTCGCCCATGTGCGGCGCTCCTCCTCGGACGCCACCGCATCCACACTGTCCAGGAACTCTTGGACCGACCCGTCCATGCACGCCGCCCCCAAGAGGCTGCCCGCCCGGCGAACCAGGCAGTTTCGGCCAGCCCAGCGTAGAACCAGGCCCGAAGCCCGGGCAGTCCCTCCATCGGACTCCCCACCCCCGTGCCGGCAGGACGGCTTGCAGGACCGCGCTCCCGGGGCGGGTCACAGCTGGTGAGCGGGAGAAAGAAGGCCCCAGGACAGCCGCTCTCCCGCTCGTTCCCGGCGCAGGCCCTCTACGTCAGCAGCAAGCGGACTGTGGGGCAGCCCGCCGTACCCCACCTGAGCCCGCCAGACCCCGGCAGCCGTGGTCCGCCCGCGCCCGCACCGCCCGCACCGCCGCCGGGGGTAACGGGGTGCGTCAGTCGTCGGTCCAGGACGCGGGGCTGTGCGTGATGCCGGCGGCGAGTTGCGGGAGGGGTGTGCCGGTGCGCAGGGCTCTGGCCCGCATCAGCAGCAGGGCCTCGGGCCCGGTCACTCCGAGGTGTTCCGCGAGCATGCCCGCGGCGCGGTGGGTGCTCAGCCAGTGCGCGTCGATCACCTCGCGGGGCTCCCACAGGGGGCCTGCTCCGTCGTCGAGCAGCACGCTCTGCAGGTGCTCCCAGAGGCGGGCCACCGCCCATGCGGCGAACATGCCCTGCTGGACGGTTCTGGGGTGCGCGGGCCACGGGCAGGTGCGGTACAGGACGATGGTGGCCAGGGCCTCGCCGCCGGACAGGACCGGGAGCGCCCACAGCCCCTGGACCTGGGGCAGTTGCTCGCCGACGGCGGTGCTGAACAGGGGCCGCAGCGGGTGGGGCTGCCGGGTGAACGAGACGATGATTCGCTGCTGGGGCCGAAGCCGGACCTGCTGGAGCTCGCTGACGGCGAACACGAACAAGCCCTTCAGCCCGCCCGTGCGGCTGTGGCTGCCCCGCCCGGACGGGGACTCCGAGGTGGGCTGCCACCCGCACCTCGGTGCACGCCCCGCAATCGACGTTGCCGAGGATCAGGGCGAACGTGTCGGTGGGGGCGTCGTTGTTCGACTTCTTGCCCGCGGCTTCCCGGCGTCAGGCCAGATTGGATACCCAGCCGGAGCACGTGCCCGCTGTGATCTTCTTGGTGCTCCAGTGGCCCTTGCAGACACGGAATTTGACGGTTGCACTCTCGGGGAAGTTCTTATTCTTGTAGCGCTGAGAGCTTGCGCCGTCGGCGTTGAAGATGGCGCCGTAACGGGACCCGACCTGCCAATCCACGACGCCAGAGGAACCGTCGGATACCCCGTCAGAGATCATGAACCAGTCACCTTCGGGGGCGAAGCAGGCCTGGTACTCGTCGTTATCGCCGTGAGTGGCGATGCACTTCGTCCACTGAACGTTGGGGCGGTTGGTTTCAGTTGCGCGCTCCGTCTCGGCGCCGGCGGCGGATGCCTGGGTGACCGTGAGGAGTGTGGCGGCGGCTATGCCGCCGAGGACAGCGGTGATTCGAGATGTGCGCATGTGACGGTGAGCCCTCTCGTTGGTGATCGTCCGGAAGGTAAAAGTGTAGATAGCACGTTCATGCCTGGGCCTAGGCGGGTCGCCTCCGCAAGGCATTTGCCAAAACTGCCCTTGATGCCACGGGCTGTCCCCTAACGCATGGCCCCGAGTGAGATGACCTTGATGTGACTGGTGTGATCACGGGGTCAAAGCCGTCCTGTACCGCCCCGTTCACCAAGGTGGGCCCGCACCGCGCCACGTTGGCCGCGGTGCGTCGCGAGTCCGTGGAGGAACCGCAACACAGCCGACCGAGGGGCCTGCCGCCGAAGGACCGTCGAGCAGGTCTGCGGTGGCCTGCCTTCGCCCACCCCCACGGACTCGACCCGGCGCACCCCGTGCAAAGGGAGATCGAAGCCCTCGACGCCGAGGAGCTGCGCCGCCTGGTACTCGCCGCCCTCGCCCCCCCCTCGTGACCGTCGACGCCCTGACGGAGCAGCTCGCCGAGGTAAACCGGCAGCGCCAGCAGCTCCGGGACCTGGTGGAGGAGTGGCAGCGTCGTCACAGCCCGCCCGAGTGAAGCGCCGATACGTCGCAACCACTGCGGTCAACTCAGCTCGCAGACGAGGGGGTTGTACATGCCGCACCGACCGCCGCACCCGACAGCACGGCGGCCCGCGAGGCGCTGCACCGTGCGCTGCGCCTCCTGGACGGCCAGGACGCCCCCCGAGGCCCGACGGGCGGCGCAGGCCGCTCAGGCGTTCAGCTTGTCGAGCAGAGCGGGTCGTTGTTCGAATGCGTCGTTAGCATCATGGACATGCCTGAGGTGTGGATCGGTTTCAGTGATGCTGCCCGGCGCCGGAACTGGTGGTGGACCGGGTTCTTGGCCTTCGTCTTTGCCGGTGGGGCTGTGGCTATGGGCTTCACCGCTCCGGCGCAGACCCGCTGGGGGTGGGTCATTGGGGTGGGCGTGGCATGGGTGGCTACCTCGTTTTACATGATCAACCATGGGGTACGGGCGGACGCTCCTCACTGCGAGCGGGATGGAGTTCCGGACCTTCGTGAGTCGGCGCTCGGTCCCGTGGAGCGAGATCGTCGGGATCGAGAAGCGGGAGCACCTGACGCGCGGTGGGTCGTGGTGGGACGTGCGGGCCGTCCGGGTGCGGAGTCGTTCGCTCGCCATTCCCGGCGCCTTCGCCACGCGGGAGTGGGATGCGGCGTTCGAGCAGCAGCTGGCCGTGATCCGCGAGCGCTGGTCCCGCGCCGTCGGCGACTGACGGGCCTATGCCGCCAGAGCCTCGGGCGGGCCGGGTCTCCGGTGCTCGGCGCGGTGTGCTGTCGGTAGCACCAGGGGTACCGTCGTGTTCTGGATTTCCAGAACACGCGGGAGTAGCCGCGCAGGCACGAGAGAGTTCCGCAGACGGCATCGCGCCGTGCTCCCCGGGACGGGTCCGCGCCCTGTACGGCATCGTGCGTTCATGCCCTGGCCTGATCTGTCTCTCACCCACGCTCGCGAAGCCGGGCATCTGGAGGAGGCGCTGGGTGAGCGGGCCCGCGTTACGCACTTCGCGCCCGGTCTTCCGTCCGGTGTCGGGATGCGGCACCGTGAAAGGACGGACACGCAAAAGGGGGGCGTACGTGGACCGTACGAACGGCGGAAGTTCCGATCCGCCGCAGCACGACGAGGGGGACATCCCCGACACCGGCCAGGAAGACACCGGGAACGGGCACGAGGACGAGGACCCGGGTCTGCCGTCCGACTAGGAGCGAGGAGCCGGGAGGCCGGGCGTGGACGATGCGGAGCTTCGGCAGCGTTGCGAGCAGGTCATCGACACCTATAAGGGCGGATACTTCCACGACCGTGCGTGGCTGCGGGAAGCGTTCCGTGCTGTCCCCCGTCACCACTTCGTCCCCGACCGGGTGTGGGCTCCCGAGCGCGGCGAGGACGGGCGGTACCCGGTCCTGGACCGTGCCCGGGACCCCGCCGGGTGGTTGGAGGCGGTCTACCGGCCGGGCTGGGCTCTGATCACGCAGATCGCGGACGGCGCCGTACGGGTCGAGGACGGTCCCACCCCCAGCAACGACTTCACTTCGTCGATCTCCAGCACGGCCGCCGTGATCAACATGCTGCACCACTTCGACCCGCGGCCCGGCGAGCGAGTCCTCGAAATCGGCACCGGCACCGGCTACAGCACCGCCCTGACCGCTCACCGTGTCGGTGACAGGAACCTGGTCACCATGGAAGTGCAGCAGGACCTCGCGGAGCGGGCCGAGGCCCGGCTCGCCGCGCTCGGGTACCGCCTCCGGATACTGTGCGGGGACGGTGAAGAGGGGTGGCAGGAGGGGGCACCGTACGACCGGCTGATCTCGACTGCGGGTGTGCGAGAGATCCCGGCGGCGTGGCTGCGGCAGGTGCGGGCGGGCGGCGTCATCGTCACGCCGATCGCCACGCCGATGCGGTGCGACGCTCTCGCCTGGCTGAAGAGCGACGGCCAGGGCGGCGGCGAGGGAAGACTGGTCACGGCCCTGTACTTCATGAAAGTCCGCGGTCAGCGCGAGTCCCGGCCGTGGCGTGAGACCGGGTGGCCCACCTGGCCCCAGTGGTCGCTGACCGTCACCCCCGACCAGGGACAGACACTGCGCACCCGCTGACGGCAAAAGCCACGAAGGTGCTGCCGCCAGGCCAACGCGGCACCATCTCCACGAAGCTGGTGGGGAGTTGCGCCGAGCAGAGTTCGTTCCGTGCGCTTTACTGATGGTTTCAGAATGAGGTGGCTGCGGATCTTGTGCTCGACGGGCTTGGTCGCCAGGGTGTCCCAGGTGTGTGCTGATCTTGTTCCTGTGGGCCTGTCGGCAGCGGGAGGCCCGCGTCGGCGGGCAGCTCAGCCGTGATTCACGGGTGTGCCGCCGCGGTCGTCGCTGCCCAGCTGGCCAGCAGTTGCAGACGCTCGGCGGTGGGGGAGGCAGGCTCGGCAATGTACGCGGACAGGGTGATGGAGGGAGAGGAGTCGAGGGTCAGTTCCTCGAAGCCCAGGATGAGCTCTCCGACCTGATGGTGGTGGAGGGTCTTGCTGCCCGCGCGGTGGACGCCGACATCGTGAGCGGCCCAGCGGGATCTGAAGTCGGTGCTTCGCGTGGACAGCTCGCCGATGAGCTGTATCAGCTGCTTGTCGTGCGGTGTCGCGCCCGCCTGGGCGCGGAGGATGCGTACGCACGCGGCTGCCGCGTCGTCGAGGTCGTCGTAGAACTTGGCCGCGGCGGGGTCGAGGAAGACAACGGAGGCCAGGTTCGGCGGGGAGGCTGATGAGCGCCGGGTCGGGCTGGTGAAGGCCATGTCGAACAGGGCCCGGCCGAGGGCGTTGGACGCGAGGACGTCGAGCCTCTTGCTCAGGGCGATGACGGGGGTGGCGCTCATCGCATCGATGAGCAGCTGTACCTGCTGCGGCACGCCCGCCGCGGCCTTCGGCTGTCTCCGCGCCCGCGAGGGGCGGCGCGCGGTGCGGGCGAGGTCGTAGAGGTAGGCGCTCTCGTCCGCGGTCAGCTGCAGGGCGCGGGCAAGGGCGTCGAGGACCTCGTCGGAGACCCCTGTCAGGTCGCCCTTCTCGATCCGGGTGTAGTAGTCGACCGAGACGCCGGAGAGCATCGCGACTTCCTCCCGGCGCAGGCCGGGGACGCGGCGCGCTCCGCCGCCCTTCGGGATGCCGGCCATGTCGGGGGTGATCTTCGCGCGGCGGGTGGCCAGGAAGTCCCGTACGCGCTCGTCCTTCGGTGCCATGACCTCACGCTATGGGTGATCGGGGCCAGGGGCCAGGTTCCGCCAGACCCCCCTCTGAGGGGGGTTCCATCGCAACCTTCCGCGCTCGTTCGGGGGCACCCACAGTTGATGTCGTAGGAGCCGACGGGCGCCGGCCCGAGGCCCGGACAACGATGAGTGGGACAGCCAGGAGGAATCATGACTGAACGGACCGAGCGCGTGAGCTTCCGTGCCCCGGGGATGGCCTGGGACCTGGCGGGAATCCTCCACCTCCCCGCGGATTTCGACGAGGACGGCTCGTATCCGGCGATCGTGAGCGTTCACCCGATCGGCAGCTGCAAGGAACAGACCGCCGGCAACGTGTACGCGAAGGCGCTGGCGGAAGCCGGCTACGTGGTCCTGGCCTTCGACGCCAGTTACCAGGGTGGGAGCGGCGGGCAGCCGCGTCTGGTCGAGGATCCCGCGCAGCGCGTGGAGGACATCCGCGTCGCGGTCGATCACCTCGTGACGCTGCCGTACGTGGATGCGGACCGTATCGGCGGGATCGGGGTCTGCGGGGGTGGCGGCTACGTCATCAACGCGACCATGACCGACCGCCGGATCAAGGCCGTCACCAGCATCACCGGCGTGAACTTCGGGCGCCTGAGCCGCGAGTCGTTCAGCGGCTACGACCCGATCGGCGCTCTGGAGCAGATGGCGGCGCAGCGCACCGCCGAGGCACGCGGCGCGGACCTGCGGGTCGACGACCTCCTGCCTGCCTCGGTCGAGGCCGGACGGGAGGCGGGGCTGACGGACATCGACGTGCTGGAGGCCACGGACTACTACAAGACCGGCCGGGGACAGAGCCCGGGCGGCGCCACGAGCGCGGTGCTGTCGCGTCGCGGGGCGGCGATCGGCTGGGACGCGTTCTTCGGCGCGGAGCAGCTGCTCACCCGGCCGCTGCTGGTCGTGATCGGCGACAAGCCCGGCGGGTTCGGCGCCTACCGCGACGGCCAGGAGATCTACGGCCGCGCCGCCTCGAAGGACAAGCGGCTCCTCGTCGTGGAGGACACCTCGCACTACGACCTCTACGACCGGCCGGAGCCGACGCGCCAGGCCATCGAGGCCGCGACGGAATTCTTCGGCACCCACCTGTGAGCCCGGCCCGCCCAGAAACCCATGCGACAGCAAACCCGAGGAAAATCATGAGCGAGAACATCAGCATCAGGACCCTCAACGGCTACGGCACCACCCTGGCCACGGTGATCAACTTCCCGGAAGGCTTCGACGCGTCGAAGACCTACCCGGCGATCGTCGTCTCCCACCCGGGCGGCGGCGTGAAGGAGCAGGCAGCCGGCCTGTACGCGGGCAAGCTCGCCGAGCACGGCTTCGTGACCGTCGCCTACGACGCCTCGTTCCAGGGCGCGAGCACCGGGGAGCCGCGGCAGCTGGAGAACCCGCACATCCGCACCGAGGACGTCAGCGCCGTGGTCGACCACCTGACCACGCTCGACTACGTGGACAGCAGCCGCATCGGCGCGATGGGCATCTGTGCCGGGGCCGGCTACACCGCGAACGCCGCGATCAACGACCCCCGCATCAAGGCCGTGGGCACTGTGAGCCTGGTCAACATCGGTCAGATGTTCCGCAACGGCTGGACGAACGACGTCGCCGACGCCGACGCCGCTCCCCTGCTCGCGATGGGCGCGGAGGCCCGCACCACCGACGCGGAGGGCAAGGACAACCCCTTCCCGCTCGCACCGATGCGCGAGGAAGACGCGCCGAACGAGGAGCTGCGCCAGGCGTGGGAGTACTACCACACGCCGCGTTGCGAGCACCCCAACGCACCCGGCTTCATGACCACGCGCAGCCTGAGCCAGATCATCACCTACGACGCCTTCCACAAGGCCGAGGCGTTCCTCACGCAGCCGCTGCTGGTCGTCGCGGGCAGCGAGGCCGGATCGAAGTGGATGAGCGATGACCTGTTCGCGCGGGCCGCGAGCAAGGACAAGTCCTTCCACGTCGTCGAGGGATCGAACCACATGGAGCTCTACGACGGCGAGAAGGAGGTCGCCGAGGCCGTCAGCAAGCTCGGCCCCTTCTTCGCCGACAAGCTCTGACAGTTGCCCCCAGGGGGCGGCGGGACACGTGTGTTTCGCCGCCCCCTGGCCCGATAGAACAAGGCATGCACATGACTCGCACCGTATTGATCACCGGAGCACGCTCCGGATTCGGCGCCGCCCTGGCCACAACGTTCGCCGACTCCGGCTGGAACGTCGTGGCCACCATGCGCACCCCCGACCGGGCACAGTCCGCACTCCGCGAGCACGAGCGCATCCTGGTCGCGCCCCTGGACGTGACGGATCCGGCTTCCATCACCGAGGCCGTGACCGCTGCCGAGCAGCGGTTCGGCTCGGTCGACGTCCTCGTCAACGCCGCGGGATTCGTCGTGCAGGGCACGGTCGAGGAGATAGACCTCGACTCTCTGCGTGACCAGTTCGAGACCAACGTGGTCGGAACCGCAGCCGTCATCCAGGCGATCCTGCCGGGAATGCGGGCGCGCGGAAACGGCCACATCATCACCTTCTCCTCGGGCGCGGGACTCGTCGGGATCCCCCGGATGGACGCGTACGCCGCGTCGAAGTTCGCCGTCGAGGGGCTCAGCGAGTCGCTGGCCCGCTCGGTGGCGCATCTCGGCATCGAGGTCACGATCATCGAACCCGGAGTCTTCGAGACCGAGCTCGGGTCCTCGGTCGTCTCGCCCGCCTCGCCGATCGAAGCCTACGATCCCGCGGCCGCCCAACTGCCCGACCTGTACGACTGGACCCCCGGAGACCTCGGCGCGGCCGCGCGCGCGGTCGAGTCCGTCGCCGGCAGGCCCGACGCGCCGCTGCGCCTCTACGTGGGCCATGGCCTGGACGACGTGCGCCGTCACTACGGGGACCGTCTCAAGAGCTGGGACCGTACCGCGGAGATCACGGCGACGACGACCAGCGCATCGTGAGAGAACCCGAGAAAGGCTGACGAGATGGGCACCTGGACACAGGAAGAACTGGACCGGATCAACGCCGAGGGCTACTTCACCGTCGGTGCCACCCTGCCCGATGGCACCACTCCGAAAACCGTGGACATCTGGTCGGTGCCCGTCGGGGACCGGATCTTCATCCGCTCCTACAACGGCACCCAGGGAAAGTGGTACGGGCCCGCGCTCAAGACCGGCCGCGGGCGCATCTCGGCCGGCGGAGTCGAGAAGAGCGTGCGCTTCGTGCCGGTCGCCCCGGACGACGAGGAGACCAACCAGGCCGTCGACGCCTCCTACCTGGAGAAGTACGCGGACAGCGAGTACTCGGTGACGATGTCGACCGAGCCCGTACGCCGCAACACCCTGGAGGTTGTCCCCGAGGAGTGAAGCTCCGGATGCGCGCAGCGGTCCGGGGCGGGTGACGCCCCGGACCGCACGGCCTGTTCTGCCCGCCCTCACCAGTCCCCTCTGCCGGTGCGAACGGTCCAGTCATCCCCGTCGTCGCCGCCCTCTGCGGCAAGCATCCGGGACCGGGCACCCCACCCCTGGTCCCGGACCTCCCATGACCAGGACACGGAGGCATCCCCGTCATGACCACCGAATCCCGCGTGACCACCGGATCCCGCTTCCGGCTCGTCCCCATGCGGCCGCGCGACCCCGACGAGGAGGGCCGCACCGCCTCCACCCTCGAACTCTTCTTCGACCTCGTCTTCGTCGTCGCCGTCAGCATCGCCGCGGTGTCGCTCCACCACGCCCTTACGGGCGGGCACGTCCTCGAAGGGATCCTCAACTACGGGATCGTGTTCTTCGGGATCTGGTGGGCCTGGATGAACTTCACCTGGTTCGCCACCTCCTTCGACACCGACGACTGGCTCTACCGCGTGCTCACCATCGTGCAGATGGGCGGCGTGCTCGTCCTCGCCTCCGGGATCCAACCGGCCTTCGAGGACCACAACTACTCGGTACTGATCCTCGCCTACGTCGTCATGCGCCTGGCCCTGGTCGCCCAGTGGCTGCGCGCCTCCCGCTCCGCCGGACAGGCACGGCGCGCCACGCTCATCTACGCCGGGGGCATCACCGGCGTCCAACTACTGTGGCTGGCCTCCCTGCTGCTGCCCCAATCGGCGTTCTCCGTCGCCCTCGTCGTCCTGGTGGGCGCCGAACTCGCCGTGCCGATCGTCGCCGAGCGCACCGGCTCCACCCCGTGGCACCCGCACCACATCACCGAGCGCTACGGCCTGTTCACCCTCATCCTGCTCGGTGAGAGCCTGCTCGCGTCGGCCAACGCGATCATCGAGGCCCTCCACGAGACCGACCACCTCACGCCTCTGATCGGCGTCGCCGCACTGACGCTGGCTGCCACCGCCGCCCTGTGGTGGATCTACTTCTGGCCACCGCACCACCACGCCATCTCCAGCTTTTCCAGCTCCCTGGCCTACGGGTACGGACACTTCTTCATCTTCGCCGCCGCCGGTGCATTCTCCGCGGGCATCGAAGTCGAAATCGATGTGCTCACCGGGCACAGCGACCTCCACCAGCCCTGGGCGTCGCTCGCCTACACGATCCCTCTGGCAGTGTTCGTCCTGGGCATCTGGGCCCTGGCGATCAGACCGCACGCCGACCGCGTCGTCAACACCGTCGTGCCCCTGGCCGGCCTCCTGGTCCTGATCGACCCCCTGATCCCGGTCCCCTTCGCCCTCACCGCGGTCATCCTCGCGGGCACCGTCGCCGTGCTCGTCTGGAGACAGCCGATCGACACCGCCAACGCCTGACCCTCCTCCCCGCAGCCCCCGCCGGTCGCGGAGATCCGCCATACGACCGAGGCTGCTGCCCCGACTCGACCGCCGACCCGGCGTCTGCTCGAGGTCACCGGGGCCGATCAGGTCCTGACTCTGTATCCGACTCTCACCGCCGCCTTTACCACCGCCGCGTAAGCCGTCGCTGCACCGCACGCCGCCCCGGTGCCCGGTGCCGGGCCATCCCGGTCCGGCACCGCTGCTCCTGATCGGCCGTGACCCCCGGGAACGCTGGGCGCAGCCGCCACCAGGACCGGGACAGGTGTCGGTTCGGCCCGGGGTTGTCGAAAGCTGCACCATGCCCCTTGGTTGTCACACTGTGTGATGATCTGGTGTTTGTGCGGGCAAACTGACGGCATGGAGACAAGCCGGTCGGATGAGGAGCGCTCGTTGGCCGATGCTGCTGCCGACAAGCGGGAGCGGACGGCCGACGAACGGGAGCGGGTGGCCAACGAGCGGGAGTCGACGGCCGACGAACGGGAGCGGGTGGCCAACGAGCGGGAGTCGACGGCCGACGAACGGGAGCGGGTGGCCAACGAGCGGGAGTCGACGGCCGACGAACGGGAGCGGGTGGCCAACGAGCGGGAACGTCAGCTCGTGGTGTGGGAGGAACTGCTGGACACCCGGGCTCGCAGGATGGGGCATCACGGTCCCGGCCTGCGGAACCGTGCGTACGAGGCGATCGAGCGGTCCCGGCAGCTGCTGTACGCCAGCCAGGGCCGGCTGGACCGCAGTGAAGCGGCGATGCGCCGCGCGGACGCGAGAGATGACCGGGAGCAGCTGGCCATCGAGGGGGAGGTGGCAGACTCCCGGGTGCGTCAGTCCCGGGAGGGGCCTACGGTGCGGGCGGTTCTGGAGGCGAGGGTGATCCGTCTGCGGCGGCAGTTGGCGTCAGTGGAGTCTGCGCTGGCTGCGACTGAGAGCGCGCTGGCTGATGAGTGTGAGCGGCTTGCCCGGGAAGAGCCTGAGCGGGCGGCCGAGTACCGGGGGCAGGCCGGAACCGGTCTCCCTGAACCTGAGCCCGGCGTTGATGGCGTTGATGACGAGGGCGGCGCCTGAGGGGCCTTCTGCGGGCCCGGGACGAGCCACGGGGACTCTTCCTCGTTCGTGCTGCTGTGGCCCCGGGAGCGCCCGGCCTGGCCGTCCCTCCCACCCCTTTCTTTCCGTGGGTGGGCGGGCAGGGCGGGGGCGACCGGGGGTTGTCCGGGTTTCGGAAGGTACTGACCACGGGGGCTGACCTGGGGAAACGGGCGCGCGGCGCCGTGGGGGTGTCACCCCCACTGTCAACCCAACTGTCACCCCCACTGTCCGGGGCGGGGCGCGCCCCGGGCGGGGCCCGGTGCCGGGCCGCCCCGGTTCGGCACCGCTGCATCAGAACGGGTCGCGGAGCCCCCGGGAGCGCCCGGTCTGCCTGCCTGCCCTCAGGGGCCCTGTCGGGTGGCTGCGGCGGGGCCGGGGGTGCGGCCCTGGTGGTCGGTGCTGCGGCGGGCCGTTCGGTCCGACGCAGCACCTTGCTGTTCGGGTGGTGGGCCCCGGGAGTGGCGGGGCCGTGGTCGTTCAGCGATCTCGTCCGCCGATCAGGGAAATGAGGACCGGTACGGAGAGGCCGGTGCTGGTGAGTCCGGCCAGCACGGCGGCTGCGGGGGGTGCCCCGGTCAGTGCGGTCAGGCCGCCGGACACCAGTCCGATGACGAGGGCGGTGAGGAGGACGACGGTGGTGTGCAGGGACAGGAACGGGGGCTCCGGTGCGGGCCTTGAGGGGGGACCGGCCGGTGGTGGTGTTGTGTGCGTCATGGCAGAAACATGGCCCTGGAGAGGGCTCTGACCTGCATAAATCGAACAACTCCGGTGTGGTCCGATCAGTCTGTGGGCGGTACGGAACACTTCCTGTGGTGTTCCGCCGTGTTCCGTCGAGTTCGGTGCCGTTCTGCCGCTTCAGTCTTACGCTGCGGTCCCAGGGGCTGAACGGGGGCGGGGCGATGACGGGCAACGGCGGTGCCGAGGGCCGCGGCTACGAAGGGGCTTTGAGGGAGCTCGGCGTGGCACTTACCGAGCTGAAACGGGAGCGGGGCGCCCCGTCCTACCGTCAGCTCCGCTCGCGCGGAGCGCGGGTACTCGGTGCGGAATGGGCGGTCTCGCTGGCCTCGATGAGTGAGATCTTCGCGGGGCGGCGCGGTCCTTCCTCCCTGAACCGGCTGCTCTGGCTCGTGCGCACGCTGCTGTCCTACGACGACGGCGAAGAAGTGCAGCCGCCCGAGCGGCGAGATCCTCGGCTGGAACCGTGGCGTGAGCGGTGGAACGCCATCGAAGCCCTGCGTGCCGCCGCCCGCCGGTCTCCCGCTGTCTCCGCTGCTGCAGAGACGGAGGACCCGGCCGCCGTACCGGCCGCCCTGCCAGCCAGCCAGATCGAGGCGGCTCTGTCGCAGATGGTGGATTTCGTCTCTGCCCAGGCGCATGCGGGAGCTTCTCCCGTTGCGACCATGCTCATCGCGGGGGGAACCGTCATCAACTGGCTCGACGAGTGGCTCCGCAGCCAGACCGTTCTCCACGCGGGCGACATGGCCGCGGCCGCGCTGCACGCGGACGATGAGCGATCCGCCCTGCTACGCGCGATCGTTGCGCGGCACGAGGATGCCGTCCGAGCGGCCCCTCACGCCCCTGATCAGCCCGGCAGCGCCGGGGGCGTCCAGTGCTTCGCGTGTTACCACAAGGCTGCGCCCGGACAGACAGGGATCTGGTCCTGCGACCACTGCGGCGCGTACAACGACACCAATACAAGTAACAAGAAAGTCACCGTGCTTGATTACAAGCTCCCTGGTGACCTCAAATGCAGCGCCTGCGGACTCTTCGTCAACAGCTTCAAAGTGACGGGTACACGCTGCGCTCTACCTGCCCGTCCTGCCGGCAGAAGCTCCGCTGACGGCCGCTGAGCTGTCGGCGCTTCCCGAGCATGCCGCCGACGCCCTGCTCACCCCCACTGTCCGGGGAGGGGCCCGCTCCACTGGTCGGAGCCCGGTGCCGGGCCGCCCAGGCCGGCGCTGCTGCTGCTCTTGAACGGGGTCGCGGAACGCCCGCGAGTCCCCGGCCTGCCTGCCCACCCACCCCATTCTTTTCGTGGGTGGGCGGGCAGGCCGGCGGCGAGCGGGGGTTGTCCGGGTTTCCCGGCGCACTGACCACGGGGGCTGACCTGCGAAAACAGTCGGAGAGGCCGGGAACCCCTCGTAGGGGACTGTGAAGGGGACTGCATAGGGGACTTGGCCCCGCCTCCGCGCCGGTCCCGGGCGCGGGGCCGGAGCGCGGACGGGCGCCGCGGTCCTCGTCCTGGCGCTGGGAGTGCCGCCCGGCGCGCCGGAGTGCTCCGGCGCCGCCGTCGGAGGAGGTAGGTCGGACGCCGCGTCCGCTGAGTGTCAGAAGTTCGAGATGACGTTGGTGAGAACGTTGGGGATGGTGTTGGGGTCGCTGGCGCGGTAGGCGCGGGCGTTGGTGGCTTCGGCGATCTGCTTCAGCTCCGAGGCGCCGGCATTGGTTCCGTAGGCGATGGTGAAGACGCGGATGGGCGGTTTGTCCGGGTCGCCGATGATCCTCTTGAGCTCTTCGAGTTCGGGTCCTCCCTTGGTCTCGTTCTTTCCGTCGGTCAGGACGACGACTGCGTTGATGGCGTCGGCGTCGTAGTGGTCGCGGAGGTTCTGCACCGCCTTGTTGATGGTGCTGTACAGGGCGGTGGCTGCGTCAGGGCTCAGCCGGGCGACCTGGGCCTGGAGACGAGCGCGCTGGGTGGACCCGTCGGGTTGCCTCGCGCCCATGGGTGCGGGGTCGGCGTCGGCCACGTGGGTGGCGGAGAAGTGCCACAGTCCGACCCGGTCTTGCTCGCTGAAGCCGTCCAGCAGCGGGCCGCGGGCCTGTTTGACGAGGTCGAGTTTGCTGGGCTCTCCCGTGATGGGTTTCCGGTCCTCGGCGTTGGAGCCCATGGATCCCGAGGTGTCCATGAGGATCAGGACGTTGGCGGGCTTGCGCAGTTGCCGCCAGACCTCCAGGACCTTGTCCAGCACGCCGGCCGGAGGAGCCTGGAGGGGCTGGGGCAGAGGGGCGTCGGGCCGTGCCCCGTTGTCGGAGGTGATTTTCTTGGTGGGTTCGTTGGAGGGCGTGCGGAAGCCGAGGTCGGTGAAGCTGTCCTGGGCGGTCTGGGAGGCCAGGAAGCGGGCGAAGTCGTCGGCGACGCCCTGCTTGGCATCAGTGAGTCCGTTCAGCTTGGTGTAGGGGTGGTCGCTGTAGATCGTGCCGACGCCGCTGTCGTTGGTGGGGTAGAAGGCGACGAGTTTGGTGCGGGGCGGGGCCTTCTTGGCGCAGCCGGGTTCTGCGGAGCGGCTCCCGCAGGGGTAGCCCTCGTTGTAGGCGACGACGCTGTTCTCCTCCATGGTTATCGCGTCGATGTACGAGGCTGCCTGGCCGGCGTCGTCGTAGCGGCGAAGGTTGGCCAGGAAGGTCAGCGTGGTTTCGCCGTAGTGGACGGCTGCCTTCTCGATGGTGCGGACCTTGTTCTGGTTGTTCTTGTTGGTGAGGTCGCTGGGGACGAGTTCGCCCGTCGTGCCGGTCTGGGTGTAGAAGGCAGCGATGGTGGCGTTCAGGCCGGAGGTGGACGTCTCCGGGTTCGTCTTCCCCAGCTTGAATCCGGGCTTCGAGGCAAGGTTGGCCAGGTCTGCCCAGCTGAGTTTCTTGCTGGGCCAGCCGAGCTTGACGGCGGCCGGCCGGGGCATGGCGACGGTCAGAGGGCTGGAAGCGAGGGAGGCGCCCGCACTCTGCGGCAGCAGGGCGAGGGTGTCTTTGCCTGCTGCTCGCTGGCGGGCGATCGCCAGCCATACCGTGGAAGCCGGTGTCCATACATCCGGGCGCGGCCCGTCCGTGCGGGTGTCCCAGCCCCGGACCAGCGCCTTCATCGCAGTGCCCGAGTCGACGCTGCTGACCTCGATCTTGACGCACTGGCCGCCGCTGGAACGCGCTCCGTACCGGTGCGCCAGGTCGGCGAGGACGGCGGACTTGTCGGTCGAGGAGACGACTTGCAGCGTCTGGGCGGGCTGGCGGCAGGAGTCCAGTCCGGACGCAGTGCCGGGCTGCTTCTCGCCGTTGCCTTCGCACGAGAGAGGGATGCTCACGGCTGCCGCCAGCACGACCAGTGCACCGGAGAGGAGAAGCGTCCTGCGCTGTCCCTTGCGGCTGTGCCCAAGGGGGTCGGTATTCCTCGCTGTCTCCCCGGCAGCCGCACCTGCCCCGGCAGCTGGTGCCCCGGGCGTGCCCGCATCCGTCCCCGCCCCTGCGGCGGGGCCGGGCGTGCTGCTGGTACCCGCCCCCGTGGGCAAGCTGGAGGGACTGCCGGTGCCGGCCCAGGCTGACGCCAGTGACTGCGCGTCACCCAGCACGGTGCTGAGGCCGGAGAGATCTGCGGCACAGCGTTCCACCAGGGCCTGCGCGAACGTCTCCCGGTCCTTGCGTGCGGCATCGCCCGCGGGAGCGGACATCGCTTCCGAGGCGAGCCTGCGCAGGCGCGCCCACTGCTCCTGGTCGGCGCCGCAACGCTCGGCGTACTTCCTCACGCGCTGCTCATCGGGCAGGTTCTTGCCCTCGGTCATCCGGGAGACGGCGCTCTTGTCGAGGCTGAGGGCGTCCGCCAGTCCCTTCTGCGTGACCATCTGCTCCTCTCGCAGCCTCACCAGCGCCCAGGCGAACGCCTGCGCTGGGCTGTGGCGCGGGTCGAGGGGGCGGGGGCTCCCGGGCCCGCCCGGACGGGGTGCGCCCGAAGGGTGCTCCCCGCTCACCGGAGACCCGCAGAAGTGAGCGGCGCGGTGAAGAGGTAACCGGCCACGTGCGTGGCAGCCAGTACCCCGCCCGAGACGACGGCCAGAACCGTAGCGGCGCTGTAGCCCGCGAGCACCAGGGTGATCACCACGGCGTAGACCACGACGAGGATGGTCAGCCGTCCGACGGGCGGCAACGGCACAGGCGGACAGAGGCGCCTGCGGTAAGGAGTGAGGATCATCGTGGTGCTCCTTCTGGTCCGGACACTTGGATCGTCCGCCGCCCGGTGCCTCCGCGGACCGGGACTGCAATCCCAACCCGCGCCTCCAGCGGCTGACTTGCCCTCAGCTTTCCTCAACTCCCCGCCGCGTCACCAGCGTTTGGGGTTGCACGGTGGGTCCCGCAACTCTCACCTCACGGACACCGCGCCCGCCCGCTGGACGCATCACCATCCCCGCCCCGGAGCAACAGCCTCTGCGGCCGGGCGCGGCTCCCGGCCCGGCGCCATCTCGCAGGAAGACACAACACTGCGGGTCGCAACAGGTGCGCAGGTGTTGCACCGCAATCCGCAACAGGCCGCACAACCACGACTGCCCCGGATCAACCACACTGGGACCAACGCCCCGCCCCGTCGGCCGGGGCCAGCGGAGGTCCACTGGTCCGGACACCGCACCTCACAGGGCCGGCCCCCCGCTGCAACGGAGGGCCGGCCCCGCCTCTCGTCACTCCCAACCCTGGTTCTGAGTGACCTCACAGGATTTGTATGACTGAGTACGGCGGGGTGGCCGGGGATGGTCACCGGATGAGAGTGCGCAGAACAGGGATGCTGGCTCCCGTACTGGTCATTCCGGCGAGGACGGCGGCTGCTGCCGGAACGCCTGTCAGGAAGGTGAGGCCTCCGGTGACGAGGCCGATGACGAGGGCGGTCAGCAGCACCCCCCACACCTCCCCCGCAGAACCCTGACCGCACCGTCGGTGCGGAGCCCGGCGGAGGTGGTGGGTCTCGCCGGGCCCCGCCGGTGTGTGGTGCGCGCCCCGACCGACGAACAAGGCGCACGCCCGGCCGGCTCCCCAACGGCCCGCCCCCACACACGGCTTGTGCGCATCGTCCTGCGGACTCCGGCCACCGTCCATCACACACGGGGATGAACCTCTCGTGCGTGCCCCCGCCCGCCCCTTTCGGACCCTTTCCGGCACCGGCCGGTACGAGCGGGCTCCCTGGGCAGGCACACACAGGAGCCCGTCGGCGGAGACGGTCCTCTCCGCCGACAAGCTCCCCGGCCGTGCGCGCCCCGGCGGACAGGGCACGCGCGGGACCGGCCGCGTTCACATGACCGGCCCCCACACGCTTTCTGCGCATCGTCCTGCGGGCCGCGGACCCCGTCCATCACCCCTGCGAGGGACCCCGGCCGCCCACCCGGGGGCGGGCGGCACAACAGCAGCGGCAGAGCCCGGCCAGGGGGAACTCGTCCACGGGCTCTGCCATGCGTGGGAGTGCGCCCCGGTCGACGGGGCGCGCGGTAGCGGCCGCGCTCAACAACCGTCCCCCCACACACGCGGATCCTCCCGCGATACCAGGACCCCGCCCATCACCCGAACGGGCAACTGCCGCCCTGTCCCGTTGACCTGTCGCACCCCCACCCCGACGTGGGCCTGGGCCTCTACCCAGACGGAACTCTTCGCCCTGCACGACGCCGACTCGGCGCGCCCCGAGGCGACCGCCCCGCCTCGGCCTCATCACCAGCGACTACCGCCCCAAACCCGCCTACAAAACGTACCGCCCACTGACCGGCGAACTCGGCTGACAGGCCCGTTCCGGCCGGGCACCAGCACACCGAACTCATGGACATTTCCGCCTCTCCCCGCTTCCCGGGCGCAGAATCATAGGTGGATCAAGACCAGGTACCAAAGGGGACAGCTGTGCTCCACCCCACTCGAAAGAGGAGCTGCCGCACCCGTTTGAAATCTATCGGCGCTGCCCAGGGCCACTGCAGGTGCGGCGTTGCGCACGACAAGGTGCCGCCTACGGAACCTGCATCGCATCACCGCGCAGGAAGAAGCGTTGTGTGGGCATGCCCGCAAACGATGAGGCCCTGCACACGGCCACCGCACGCTGCAAGAACACCGAAGACGCTGTGCGAGCAGCCCAGGAACGCTACCGCGCCACCCACGCCGCCGCCGCCCAGGCCGAGGCGGCACGACACCGGGCGCGCCGAGACGCCCTGCGCGCGGAGTCAGTCCTGCTGGCGGCTCTGGTCGAGCAGGAGTCGGCCGTCGCGGCACTCACCAGTGTGCTGGAACACGGTGCCCGGGCCTGCCGTTGCCGCAGCGCCGGCGGTCGGTGATCTCGACGGTACCGCGGGGCAGCAGCCCGGGCCGCTCCTGCTCGCCACTGTTGCTGTGGCCGTCGGCCCGCGGGTGGCCGTGGGCGGAAGGGGCTGGTGGGCCTGGGTGAATCGGATGTGGGGTGAAGGTTCGGGGCAGGGCACGGCCCGGACGGCAACTGTTGCCGCACGGCAAGTATCGTCGCAGTGCCCGGCCGGGGGCCCTGGTTTCCCAGACGGTGGTCGCCGTATGCCCGCGCCCCCGCCCGCCGTGGAGTCACCGTGCCCGACCACAGCAGCCCCCTCGCCTCGTTCACCGGCCAGTACGACGCCCAGGGGCGGCAGATCATCACCGCGCGGGGCGAACTCGACCTCGCCTCCCTGCCACCCCTGACACATGCCCTCACCCTCGCCGCCGTCACCGGCACACCGGTCATCCTGGACCTGGAGGCGGTCACCTTCGCCGACTCCACCGCCCTCAGCCTCTTCCTCGCCACCCACCAGGCCACCGCCCTGCACCTCGCCGCACCCGGCCACCTCCTCCGGCGCCTCCTGGAGGTCACCGGCACCGACCAGGTCCTCAACCTCCACCCCACCCTCGACGACGCACGCACAGCAACCGCCTGAAACCCCACCACCCCGCCCGCCCACGCGAGCGCGCGGACGGTGACCACCGGGCGACGCGGGCTTGGGGCCCCCAGGCCGTGGCGGCTCTCAGCCCTCGTCCCAGCCTGCCGGGTCCCGGGCAATGGTGTCGGCCAGTCGTGGCAGGGGGGTGTTGGTGCTCAACGCGCGGGCCCGTATCAGCAGCAGGGCATCGGACACCGGCAGGCCGAGGTGTTCCGCGAGCATCCCGGCGGCCCGGTGGGTGCTGCCCCAGTGCGCGTCGATCATCCGGCGCGGATCCCACAAACGACTCGGGTCCTCGGCCCGCAGGGCACTGTCCATGTCCTCCAGGAGGCGGGCCACCGCCCGGGCCGCCAGCCTCCCCTGCTCCACCTCCCCGGGCCGGGCGGGCCACAGGCACGTGCGGTAGAGCAGCACGCAGCCGAGTACTTCACAGCCGCGCACCACGGGGAAGGCCCGCAGGGCGCGCACCTGCGGCAACTGCTCCCCCACAACCGTGCTGAAAACCGGCCACCGAGGGTCAACCTGCCGGCAGTCGCCGACGACCACCGGCTGTCCGTCGGCCGCGCACGCGATCCCGGGACCGCGGCCCACCTCGAACTGCAGCTCCTCCAGACGCAGAGCGGTGTCGTCGGAGGCGCACAACAGCTGCGCCGTGGCCGTGTGCGGCATCAGGGTGACCGCAGCACCCTCCGCACGCATCCCCATCCGCAGGGCATGCACGATACGGACGGGCAGACGGTACGGGTCAGGCTCACACGCTGCCTCGGCCAGGAGGTACGCCGCCACATGCAACCGCTCACTCACTTCCAGCCCCCGGGGAGTCCGCTCACAGGACTTGCTCCGGCGGGGTCCGGGCCGGGCACTCACGCCCTTTCAGTGTGCATCGAAATACCGTGCGACAGACACGCATGTGGCAATCCAGTCCGTGGCGGAACGATCCTCCACCACATGCCCGGGCCCCCTGGCCGGCGGCCACCGCCGACGTGGACCGGCGCGTGCTGTACCCCCACCACGATGTCTTCGGCGAACTCGCCGACGCGGCCTGCCCCGTGCGACGACCGCGGCGGCAGGGCGGTTTGCGGATGGTCTTGGCCCCGGCACCCCGCGGCCGGGTTCAGGCCCGCGACCGGGCACCCCCTCTGGCACGCACCCACCGAGGACAGGTGGCGGTGCCGGCCGCCGTCATGTCCGCGTTGGACGGCGGCCGGGCGCAGGGCATACCCCAGGAAGGCGGCCCCGCGCACCCCCGCAAAGGGGCTGCGGCGGCGGGAAAAGCTCCGCAACCCCGCGCGAGGGCCGGCCGGGAGAACACCTGCAGCCGCGGCGCTCCCGGCACTGGTAGACAACCACCGGGCGGCCCGGGCCGGGAAGGGCCAGGCCCCCTCTGGCCGGTTCCCGCCGCCCGCGCCCCACGCTCCTGGGCAGTGAACTAATAAGCGTGCAGGCACTGTGGTTGGGGACAGGCGGCTTCACAAAGGTCCGCAGACACTCGGCCATCCTGTGGAGGCAACCAGTCATGTGCACCCGCCCGGCCCGGGAGAGCAGGAAGGAACCCCGGGCCACGTCCGGGCCCCGGAGGAAGAAGCCGCCGACCTCGGGCAGGCGATCACCACGCACCGCCTCGTCGACCAGGCCATCGGCGTACTCGCCGCGACCACGCGGATACCGCTCGTCGACGAGGCAGGGGGCATGCTGCGCGAGATCTCGGTGCGCACCGCCTTACAGCAGACCGTTTCCTGGGCCCACACCCTCCGCCTCGACCCCGCCCTGCACCAGGAACTGCGCCGCCAGATCACCCGCCGCACCACGGCACACCCACCCCCGACCCGCGATGCGCGCGTTCCTCCCTCCCAACGCCCGGACACGGGAGCAGACTCTCCCCCACCACCCGGGCCGGCGGGGCGCCGCAGCCGACGACCCAGCATCCCGCCCCGTGCCCTGCCTACCCCGCCGGGCACTCCCGCACCCGCCGCCAGAACGACACCCCCATACGGTCGGCCACCACCGCCGAACCGCACAGGGCCCGGGACCTTTTGACGTGGTGCGCCCGGACCCGGGCACACCACGTCAAGGGATCCGCGCTCGAAGCCCGCCTCCCTCGCAAACGCCAGCGTGCGGTCCGGCCGGACAGAGAAAAAGGCGCACATGCAGCCGGAACCCGTGCCCCCGGAGATCACCCACAGCGTGTGCCCGCGCTGCCATGCCGACATCGACGGGCTCAACGGCCGCTACGCCTGCACCCTGTGCGGATGGGTCAACCACTGGTCCGAAGGCCAGGGCGAACTCCCCGCCCCCGACGGCCACCTGCCCGAACCACCCCCCGAGCCCGGAAGACAGCCGCCCGCGTGAACAGTGAGTTGTCACGGGGTGCAAGCAGTGGTACTCGGGCGCACCACTGGGCTCCCGCCGGAGGCGTGTGCGCCCCGCGCGACCGGTCGCCACGGGCCTGCAGGGCGCACGCCCTGCCACCGGTTCCCGGGCGCGGGAAAGCCCCACACGAACCATGCGCCAGAGCCTCAGAGAGGGCCTGGCACCCCGAGTTGCCCGCAAGCGGAAACCCAAACCCGGCACGAACGCCCAAGCCCGCGCCCAGAAAGCGGCCGGGCCCGCAGATGCGCCGGACACCCTCCTCCGGCCCTCGGTCATACGCGCGAGCACACCCGGGCGGGCAGCGGCAGCGCTCATGCCGCGCGGGCGGGTTGGCGTCCGCCGGTGAGCAGGGCCTGCTGGCGGATACGGGTACAGGTGCGCGACAGGATCCGCGACACATGCATCTGGGACAGGCCCACTTTCCGGGCGATCTCCGCCTGCGTCATGTCGTCGAAGTAGCGCAGGTACAGGATCGTCTTCTCCCGCGCGGGCAGCGCCCGCAGCAGCGGCTTCACCGCCTCCCGGTCCACCGCCAGGGCGTATCCGGTGTCCGTGGCCTCCAGGGTGTCCTTCAGCGCGTAGTCGGTGCCGTTGTCGGTGGTGGGCCGGTCCAGGGACAGGGAGGCGAAGGCATGCTGTGCTTCCAGGCCGTCGCGGGCCTCGTCAGTGGTGAGGCCCGCCTGGGTCGCGAGTTCGGGGAAACACCGTTCCGATCCCCCAATCCCCCAATACATCCCCCCATACAAACGAGGGACACAGCCCGCTGCCCGAGCCACCGGCCGACGGCGCGCCGCAGCGCTCGCGCCGGTGTGCTCCCGGGGGCGGTGACGGCACAGAAGAGGATGAGCGCCGACGTACCGCCGGGCCGCTCCGCCCACCCCGCCCGCACCCGCATCTGGACCTCTCCCGGCTCCGCGAGAAGAGGTGTCCGCACCACAGGGTGGCCCCCGACATGCCCTGACCAGGCACAACGGGCCATGTCCGGTTTGGGGGGTGCCTACCTGCGGTGCGACCTCCGATCCGCCGCTGATTCCCCCGGTGCAGCCCCCTGTGCAGCCCCCTCCCAGTGCAACCCCCGGCCGGTTCCACAGGTCGCACTCCACGTCGCACTCCACGTCGCGCCCCGGGTCGCGGAGCCCCCCGCGCGGGCGGCACGAAAACCCCAGTTCACAGCAGGTTCTTGCGTGGCGGCGGCGCGCCGACTACTTCCCTCCAAAGGGGGTGTACGGGCCGGAGCGCCCGCGGCCTGGCCCCGTGTGCGCGAGGGCGGCGCACGGCGAGGCCCCCGACCCCTTAGCCGTGCAACGGACGGCGCCGCCGACGCGCGGGCGGGCGGCAACCGCCGGTTGTCGGCAACTTGGGTTGCCGCCTGTGAGGTCAGCGCCGGTGGGCAAGCCTGGGGCTGGCAGGGCTTGCCGGGCCGGTGGCACCACGTTCCGCGCGAACCCGGGCGGCGGGCACGGTCACTTCGGATCCGCGGACCCGAGCCCGCGGCCGTGACTCGTGCTGCGGGGCGGTCGTTGAACCGGGCGGTGCCCCCAGAGCACCGACTCCATGAGAAGGCCCCCGGTCGCGTGCACACCCGGGGGCCTTCTGGATTCCACCCTCCCACCGGTCGGCCGGCTGCCCGCGGTTCCGCCGGACGGAACGGGGCAGGCCTCACTCGTCCGGGGGATCGACAGGTGGGTGCCGGGGCGGGACGCTCCGCAGAAAGGCCATGGGGACCGGCCGGCTGCGGGCGGCCCCACGCGCACACCGCTATGCGCACATGGCAGCAGGGCCCGCACACCTCCGGTCCCCCCGAGGGCGCGGGCCCTGCACCCTGCGGGCCCTGGGGCTATGCGGCGAAGCCGACGGTGGTGACGAACTCGTACTGCCCCCAGTTCGAGCCGAGATCGGTAATGGTGTCGTCCCACGCCGCATCCAGGCCCTGGATGTCGCCCGAAGCCCAGGAGGCGACGATGCTGTCCCAGCGGCGGACGTTCATCGTGCGGAACTCCACGACGCGGGTGAGCTGCTGGTCGACGCGGGACTGGTTGAGCGGGTGTATCTCCATCCGAGTCCCGCGCCCCTCCCGGTTCAGACGCTTGAGGAGATGGGCGGCCACGTTCTGGCGGCGCACCTGCGTATAGGCGCGCTCGATCTTCTCCAGACTCGCCCGCGACGGGGTCTGCCTGCCGCTCTGCCAGGCCTTGAGGGTGCGGTCGGTGACAGTCAGCCCGGCGTCGCGGGCAGCCTGGCGGGCATGGGCGGTGCGGGTGAGATAGTTCAGCCGGGCGCTCCACCCGCGCCGGGAAGTGACCGGAGTGGCAATACCTCCGGCGAGGCGGTCGAGCTGGCGGGCGAGGGCGTCGCCGCCCTTGATACCGCTGGCACCGAACAACCCAAAGTTCTTGTTCTTCTGCGGCACTTACTCCCCCAGTCCTCTGCCGGTCCTGCGTGCCGGTGAGTGAAGCCTGCCAGACAGCACTGACAAGCCGATCTTGCATCTAGCCACGACGGCTTGCACAGCCGGCTGCATCGCCCTTCTCCGTGCCGGGCTTCGGCATGGCCGCCGCCGGACTCCGGGCCCCGGGCGCTCTCACTCCTGCCGCCAACGGGCCGCTTCCAGGGCCCGGTGGCGTGCGCGCAGTTGCGCACGGCGGGCCCGCCGGCCGGCCGCGGCCTGCTGCTCGTCCCGCTCGCGCTGGCGGAAGGCGATGCACCCGGGGCACACCAGGTCCACAACCCAGCGCCGTATCGCGCGGCGTGGTCCCGACCCGACCGGCAGCCGCCACCCCCGGAGGAGAAGGCGGACCGTGAGCGGCATCAGGTTCACCAACGAGGCGAGACGGGACACGTTCCACTCCCTCTCGTCCTTGTCCAGGATGAGGCGCACCTGCGCCGGCAGGCCAGTGGGGAACTCCTCCAGGAGCAGGGCGCGTTCGTCCTCGGTGAGCCAGTCGTCGTGGGCCCTGCACACCACGGCGCACCCCTGGCGGTCCTTCTTCTTCCGGGCACGGCCCGGTGCTTTCGTCTTCATGACCCGAGGATCTGACGCCCTGCCTGTGGACAGAATCCACCGGCCCGAGAGCCCGGCTCTGCGGTACCAGCCCTGGGTGTCACGCTGACAGCCCGGCAAGGAAACCACCACGTATCCGCAGGTCAGCCCCCTGTGCTGTCACCGTGACACCCGAGCGTGACAGCCGGGCGTGACACCGGAGCAGAGCAGTGCCGTGCCGTGTCAGGGCTGGAGGCCGGGTGTCCTCTGACAGCGATGCTGGACCGTTTGCCATCGAAGTTGGACCGCTGGTGCCGGGCATGAGGAGGCTAGAGCTGTGCGTGGTGCCCGGTGGCGAAGCGGACGAAGCCGGCGATGCGCGGATTGAACGTCAACATGCACTGCTCGCCGAGAGCCGAACGGACGCCTGCCACCACGTCGGCGTCCGGCGCGCCGAACACCTCGAAGCGTTCCACCTGGCAGTGCTTCATCACCTCTTGGATGTACGGATCCGCCAGCTTCCAGTGGAGGCGGACCGCGTCGGAGTCCTGGTAGAGCTGGAAGCTGTGGGCGAGCATCCGCTCCTCGTCCACGAAGGTCTCCACCATCAGCTGAGGACCGTGCTCCTGCGCGAACGTGACTGCCCTGCTGATGACGTCACGGAAGGCCTCCAAGTGACCTTCGGTGATGCGCATGGTGTTTCGGAAGAGGAGACTCGACGAGTCGTGAGTAGTCATGCCTCGACACTCGCCCCTCAACCCCGGTTGAGGTCAAGCGCGGGTTTCCTCAGCACACTCCTCGACCTCGTAGGCTGCGCTGACCTCTCAGCTCCCCGTCCGGCTTCGCTGTCACGCATCGAGTGGTGGTCCAACTTCGATGGCAAACGGTCCAAGTTCCCTGTCACGCGACACCGGGCCCGTGGCCGGGGTGGGGCTGCCGGGGCAGCTCGTGCTCCTGGCGGTGCGGGTCACCCCGGTCGGCGGTGGGGGCGGGCGCCGGGGCTTCCCGGTCCTCGATGTCACGGCGGCGGGCTTCGGAGGCCCGGGTGAGGGCGCCGAGCCGGGCCATGTTCTTCGGACTGCGCAGCCACGTCGCCGGATCCGTCGTACGGCCCTGCGGATACTCCTGCGGCATCGCCGCCTGCTGGGCCGGGGCGAGGGCGGTGTCCCGGTCGGGGTGGTCGTGGCGGATCCGGGCGTCGCGGATCGCGTTCTGCAGGGCGAGGCTGGCGACTTGGGCGCGTTCGTACAGGCTCGACTCCCGCGGCGGTTTCCCGTCGGCGGCGGCGATCCACCACCGGTGCGGCAGGGCAAAGCCGGCGGTGTAGACGAGCCGGTCCGCAGTCGGGGCAGGGCGCCCCTCTTGGGGCTCGGTGGTCTGGCGGGCGTGGCGGTAGAGGGCTGCGTCGGCGATGTAGTTGTCCAGGCCGGGCGGGAACGCGCGGCCGCGCAGGGTCTCCATCAGGTGGCGGCGGGCTTCGGCCAGGACGTGGCGGCGGGCGAAGGATTCGCGCACCGTGAACACGACCGCGGCGACATCAATAGCCGCGAGCCTGGTGTCCACCCTGGGGCTCACCCGGGCGCGGATCGCCTTGCCCGCGGCACGGCACCACTGGTTCAGCCGATCCTCGAACATCGGCGGTGGTCGGTGGGCGTTCGCTGCAAGGAACGCGGCGGTCCCTCCCCCACCGCGCTGTCGCGGGTGGCCTTGCCCGCAACTGGCCCGTCCTGCGGGCCCCTGTTCGACATACGGGAACCAGGGCAGCTTGTACGCCGGGGTTCGCATACGCCCCGGTCCAGCCCCGCCAGCGCCGGGAGAAGACCGTCCACGTAGCAGGTGCTCCGGCCAGACCCCTCCACTCCACTACTCCACTACTCCACTACCGAGGGATGAGCCGCACAGCTTCAGGCAGCACAAGGAGGTTACGGACCACGCAGAACTTCCCGATGGTGTAGGCCCATGAGCCGCGAGGTCAGGGCAGGACCGCCTCCGGGTGTCCTTCCTCGGCTGTGATCACAATATTTCAAGAATCTTTCCTTCTGCTGTCCTTCACCTGCTAGCTTCGGCCTCACATCACCACCAGGCAAGCGCTGAGCGCAGGGAGTGACCGGTGCGACTTGGTTGAGTTACCTGTTCCGGGCGATGAATCGATACGCGCGCGGTGGGATCCCCGGCGGGATGTGTGCGTCACGGCGCTGGCTCTCGACGGTGAGCTCCTTGAACTCAGTCTCGTCGACTTGCTCCGCGGGGCCGACCGGTTGCGGACGATCGAGGCGTCCACGCCCGGGGAGAAGGTGGCGCTCATCGAGTTCTTGCTGGCCATCTGCTACGCCTCGGGGACGTACCCGGTCTCCGCCGCCAAGTGGCCGGCGTGGGTGGACGAGCAGGACGCGTTGCGTCCGGCAGCGGACTGGCTCGTCAACCGTCCTGAGGACGAGGTCTGGGACCTCTTTCATCCTGCCGAGCCGCTGGGGCAGAACGCTCTTCTAGCGCCGTTCCTCGACGAGCACGGTTCCGGGCCCGCCCAGTTGGTGATCGAGCGGGTCGGCGACTACAACCAGTTCTTCGACCAACATCACCTGGAACACCCGGCTCCGCTGCCTGCCGCTCAGGCCTTCCGGGCGATGCTCACCCAGCATGTGTACGGGCCTGCCGGACGGGCTCGCATTTCCGGCAAGGCAACACTGGGAGATCCCCTCACCAGACTCGCCGCCGGCCGCCTCGGCACCCGGATCCGGGTCGTGGCACTGGGCTCGACGCTCGGCGAAACACTGCGTTTGAACCTGGCACCGGTATCCGGCCCGCCCGGCGAGCTCAACCTCTCCTGGACCACAGGAAAAGAACGCCGGGGCTTCGCGGCCAAGGCCGCGGGCCGGGCGGTGACCGGACCCGCCGACCTGCACAGCGTCCTGGGCCGGTCCATCCTGATGCGCCCCACGCCCAGGGGCGACGGCGTCGACCGGGTGCTGCTGGGGGCGGGCGAAGTGCTGTCCCTGGCACAGGATCAGATGCAGGACGCCGTGTACGTCACGAAGTCGGACGGCGCCACCAAGCCGTTGTGGGCCTCGGCTACCCGCGCCGTGTGGCGTGACGCCCATGCCCTGTACGCGGCGGTGGACGAGGCACGTTCCTCCGGGCGAGGGAACAACGGTGCGACGCTGTACCGCCGGCTGGCGCTCTTCCCTCCGGAAGACGTGGCCCCCGAGCCCGGCCAGCAGCCGTCACGGCGGGTGGAGCTGTGGACGGTTGGGCTGGTGGCCAAGCAGACCACGGCCATTGCCTGGGTGGACGGCACGTTCCCGTTCGCCCCCGGTCTCGAAGCCCAGCTCTACCAGGCGTCCTTCCGCGGGTCAGAAGTCGCCGAGTATGTCGCAAAGGCCCTGAGCAAAGCGGCATTCGCCGCCTGGACTGTCGCCTACCCGAACCCAAAACCCGCTGACAAGGCGAGCCAGATCGCACGGTTCGACGTACGTGACCAGCACTGGAAAGCAACGCGGGAGCCGTTCGACCTTCTGATGGACGAAACCGCTCTCGGTACGCCGGTGAAGGAAGGTCTGCACGACTACGCAGCCACCGTGTCCGCGGCTGCCCGCCGGCTCCTGGTCGAATGCCTCGACTCACTGCCGCGGAACTCGCAGGGGGCCAAGACCCAGGCCGTCGCGCTGAACCGGTTCGATGGCGAACTGGCCTCGGCAAAGGCACCAGCGGAACTCCGAACGGAGAGCACGTGACCATCGAGACCGAGCCTGCGGCCGGGCCGGAATGCAGCCCGAACAGTCTGGCGCTCACCACCTGGCTGGCCAGCCTCGTACGCAACCGGCAGTACGGCAGCCTGGCCGACCTGCGTCGCCCGCGGCTCCGCAAGGAACCGCACTTCCGGGCCATCTGGTTCAGCCCTGGCGAGCAGCAGCGGGAGATCTACGAGCAGGTGGCCTTTCTGTTCGCGGTCTACCACCAGGGCCGGTCCACGCCCGCCTACGGCTTCGGAAGCTTCGGTGAGGCAGCCCGGCGTATCGGCGGCACGGCAGGCCGTGGCCCGGACGACCCCGGTGCCGCCCGGCTCACCGATCGCATCGTCGCCAGTCGGCGCATTCCCTGGCGCCACCTCCAGCACGGGGTCGCCCGGCTGCGCGCCTGCGGCCAACCGCCGCCGTCCTGGGCCCAGTTGGCCGACGACCTCAGCCGGTGGCACGACCGAAAGGCCCGCATCTCCTACGAATGGGCCGTGGCCTTCCACATGCCTGCCGGGAAATCGGCCGGGTCCCGGACGCCGGCCACGCCCTCTTCCGTATCTCCTCAGAAGGACACCACTACGTGAGCAGCGACTCCCTTCCCACCGGCAGCCAGTTCCTCTCCCTGCACCTGCTGGAAACGCTCGTGGCCGTGTTGCCCGTGCGGGACGAGAACGGTTCGCCCAAGTCCATCGTCTACGGCGGGAGCGAGCGGCACATGATCACAAGTCAGGCCCGGCGCCGCGCCGAGCGGGTCCACACCCGAGACCGGGCCAACGCAGGCATCGGGGCCTTGGCCGGACGCAGCACCGGCCTGCGCACGCGGGAGTGGGCGCTGATCGCCAGCCGGGAGCTGTGCTCTGTGCACGGCTGGGAACAGGGGGAGGCTCTGCGCACCGCGCGGGCCGTCATCGAGGCGACCGGTCTGAAGTTCGGCGACGTGGGAAAGAAGACCGTCGCGAACCTCACCAAGGTGCTGCTCTTCGCGCCCTCCGACGCGGGTGTGCGGATCGCCGCTCACATCAGCGAGCAGGCAGAAGAGCTCCGTACCTGGACGGCCCAGTACCTCGAAGCGCAGGCAGCAGCCGCCGTCAAGGCAAAGAAGAGCCGCAAGGGCGCGCAGGAGGAGCCCAGCGAACCGGAAGCCGCAGACGCGGCTGATGCCAAGCTGCCCGCGCTGCCCGCCGCGTCCCGTGCCGCGGTCCTCACCGCCCTCGCGCCGCGCGATGCCATCGACATCGCCCTGTACGGCCGGTTCCTCGCCGAGATCGCTGACTCTCCGAACGTGGACGGAGCCGTCCAGTCCAGCCACGCCTTTACCGTGCACGAGGCGGAGCAGGTCGACGACTTCTACGCCGCCGCCGACGACGCAAAGCTCGACCGCAAGAAGAACGCGCTGGACTTCCTCGACGCGGCTGACGATGCCGGCGCCGGCATGACCGGCTACCAGTCGCTGATCACTGGCACCTTCTACCGGCATGCGGTCCTCGACCGGGTCAAGCTGCGGAGCAACCTGCGGGCCGCGGGCATGAACGCAGAAGAGGCTGAAGAGTTGTCCGTGGCAGCCGAGAGGGAGTTCGTCACTGCGTTCGTGGACGCGTTTCCCGAGGCGAAGAAGAACTCGACCGCCTCCACCGGATCACTGCCCGCACTGGTCCTGGCGTTCGAAGGCGAGCGGCCCTACAACTACGCGGCCGCCTTCCAGGCTCCCGTCGACGAGAACCCCCTGGACAAGGGGGGCGAGGGGCCGGCCGGCCCGGCCGCGGTGAAGCGGCTGCTGAAGCACCACTCGTTCGTCAGCCGCCGCCGCCCCGACATCAGGTCCGGCCGCGTCCTGACCTACGACCCGCAGATCGACGAACTCCTGGGATCGCTCACGGACGTCGGCGCAACGCCGGTGATCCGTACCGAGGAGCTGACGGGGTGACACACGTTCTTCTCGTCCGGTGCGCCGCTCCCCTGCAGTCCTGGGGGGCGGCCTCCCGGTTCTCCCACCGCGACACCCACAGCCGGCCCACCAAGTCCGCGGTGGTGGGCATGTGCGCGGCGGCCCTGGGCCGGGACCGCACCGATGCGGTAGATGACCTCGCGCGCCTGGACTTCGGCGTGCGCGCCGATCACCCGGGCACGCCGGTCCGCGACTACCACACCGTGGGCGGAGGCCGCTTCCCTCTGAGCCCGCGGGACATCATCACCGACCACCGCCGTGCGGCCGCCGTCGCCGGGAGCCTGGAGTCAGCCCAGGGTGAGGGCTTCGGCCATCACCCGTTGGCAGGCTGGTACGGAGCGCCCAAGGAGATCAGGACCGACCCACTCTCCGGAGCCCTCGTATCCGCAAAGCTCTCGCGCACCGCGCTGATCACCGAGCGCTGGTACCTGTCCGATGCGGCGTTCATCGTGGGCCTGCAGCACACCGACCGCGCACTGCTGGAAGAGATCGCGCACGCGCTGGAACATCCCAAGCGGCTGCTCTGGCTCGGCCGGAAGTCCTGCCCGCCCTCAGGCACGCTGGCGGCAGGGATCCTTCCCGGAACAATCGCCGAGGCCTTCACGGCCAAACGCCTGCTCCCCGCAGTCCCCGGCCCCTCGGAAACCTCAAGCGGGCCCGAGCGGCGGCCATGGGCCTGGATTCAGACGGCGCCCGGCGTACGAGGGGCCACACAGACCAACGACCAGCCAGTCAGCTTCGACCCCGCCCACCGGGTCCACGCCACACGCTGGGAACGCCGCACCCGCATCAGCATCGCCCCCACCGCCACCGATTGGGACATCATTCCGTGAGCAGCACCGATGCCGCCTCGGCCCGCTTCGTCGCGACCCACAGCATCCTGTCGCTCGACGCCCGCCATCCCCTGGTCGCCAAGTCCCTGGTCGACGCCCATGACATGCACCGCACCGTGATGAGCGGGTTCCGCGGCTGGGTGGAGGACGGCGACCCGGCCGCGCGCTCTCACATGGGCCTGCTCTCGACGTGGTCGCTGGATCTCAAGGCCGCTGTACTCGTCCTGGTCGTGCAGTCCCGAATCCCCGGGGACTGGAACCGCATCCCGCGGGCCGCTCACACCGCACCGCCGCACGTCATCACCGTCGACCGCACGTTCAAGGCCGGCGAGTCCGTGGGCTTTCGTACGGTCGTCAACCCGACCCGCAGCAAGCCCCGACGCGGCCCCTCCGACGAACCGGGCAGGGCGCAGGGGCGCAGCGTCCGGACCGCGCACTCCACCCCGGAGCATGTGAAGCGGTGGTTCACGCGCCGCCTGCAACCCGACGGTGAACCCGCCTCCGTTGAGGACGGTGTGGCCCGCATCGGCGCCACCGCAGACCCAGACACGCTGGCAATCCGCATGCTGCCCACCGTGTCCAGCGCCCACCGCAACAAGCCGGTCCGTATCGGCCGTGCCGAGATCCGCGGCACCCTCACGGTCACCGACCCCGACACCCTGGTCAACGTCCTGTCCAACGGCCTGGGCCACGCCCGCCCGTACAGCTGCGGGCTGATCCTGACCCGCTAGAAGCCACCGCACCTCACGCATTCCCCGTTCCGCCGGCAGGACGGTTCCGGGGAGCATCTCCAGGAGGCGAGGCACCGCACGCCTCATCCGTGGCTGGACCTGGCGCCAGGTTGCAGCTGGCAGGCACATCGCGAGGGAGGGCTCACGAGGTTGTCAACCTTGAACCTGACGGCAGTCGCCGGTACCCGCTGCGGGCAAGTGGGGCGGCTACCCGACCGCGGCGCTGTTGGCCGCATCCCCGCTCGGCACCGTGCTTCCGCCCGGTCAGCCGCTTCCCGGTGGTGGGTGCCCCTTTGCTGCGGGCCGCCTGCAGACGGCCCGCAGCAATTCAGGGCGGCCGGTGTCAGCGCTTGGTGGTGCGGCGGGTCAGAATCGTCAGCGTCGCCCGGGCATCCCGGCGCCGCTGCGGATCCCGAGAGACGACAGCCGCGGCGGCCACCGCCAGAACGGTGCTGGTATAGACGAGGCCGGTCACCGCGGTGACGGTGGCTGCCTCCTGGAACACGGACTCTACGACGGACATCAGAACGGACACGGTGTTCCCTTCACGTGGTCGCCCGGCGGCTTGCTCCGCCGGGCGGGTCCCTTAGGTATCCGGTGTCCGGAGGGTGTCCGGCGACGTCCGGCGAGAGAAGCAGAGCACATTTCTGCAGGTCAGGGTGAGGGGCATGGATTTTCCGGAGAAGTCTTCCGCAGGCACGGACAACCAGGGGGCCCCTGATGTCGCATGCGCCCGCAACCCTGATTTCGGGGCGGAGCTGCGCGCCCTCTACGCAGCCGCCGGCGGGAGCCGCGTGCACACCTACCGGAAACTCGCCAGCCTGAAGGACACCAGGCCCAACAGGCCTGCAGGGGCGAGGACTTTCAAAATATCGAAGTCCTCGCTCGGCGAATGGCTCGGCAAGGGGAAAAGGTCGGTCCCCTCCGAGCCGGAGCAGGTCCGCTTCGTTCTGCACGCCCTCATCCGTTTCCTGGAGGACCAGGCATCCCTGCGCTCACCGGGCCACCGGCAGACAGACATCCGCATCTGGAAGGCTCGGCTCGATGCCGCGCGCGCGGTCAGCAGGAGCAGTCAGGGCGGCAGGGGAGGGAAGATTGACGACTCTTCGAAAGGCCGTCTGCTCGGCCTGCCGTCCCAGGCCCTGCAGAGCGCTCTCCCCACGGCGTTCACCGGCCGGGAGGAGGAACTGGACGCCCTGTCGGCCTTCGTCACCGCGCCGGACAGCGGCCCGTCCTACGTGTGGTGGCAAGCGGACGCCTGGGCGGGCAAATCCGCTCTTCTCGCCTGGTTCGCCACCCGCCGGCTGCCCGCAGGCATCGATGCTGCCCACTACTTCATCGCCCGGCGCCTGGGCACGAACAGCCGACAGGACTTCCTCCGGGCCGTCGGCGACCAACTCGCCACCGCCGCAGCCCCCAGCCCCCGGGCTTCCCCTCACAGTGATCCCGACCAGCTGCACACACTGTTCGAAGCCGCCGCACGGACCAGTGCCGTGCGCCGCCGCCGACTGGTCCTCATCGTCGACGGTCTGGACGAGGACGGCGACGCCGCCCTGGGCAGACAGAGCATCGCCGCGCTCCTCCCCCGACAACCCCCACACGGCATGCGCATCATCGTCTCCGGGCGCGCCCACCCGCCTCTCCCGTCCGACCTCGACGGCCACCCGCTCCGCGACCCCCACGTCGTACGCCGGCTGGCCCCCTCGCCCGCGGCCCACGTCGTCCGGGACACGGCCCTGCACGAACTGGCCTCCCTGCTCCACGACCGGACGGTCGGCGCGCCGCTTGTGGGGGTCCTTGCCGTGGCAGAAGGATCTCTGACCGCAGCAGACCTGGCGGCCGTCACGGGCGCACGGCACTTCGAAGTGCTCAGCATGCTGCGCACGGTGGCCAGCCGCAGCCTCGCACCCACCATGATCGACCGAGCCCTGCTGACCGCACCGGATGGAGAGGACTCATCGGCCGGCCTGCAACCACTCGTCCTGGCCCACGAAGAGCTCCGTGCCGCCGCCTCCCACGCCCTGGGCAAGGACGAACTGCGCACCTACACGCGAGATCTTCATTCCTGGGCCGACCGCTACTGGGAAAGCGGCTGGCCCACGGACACACCCAGCTACCTGCTCACCGGCTACACCCGGCTCGTGCAGCGCAGCAAAGACACCGGCAGGCTTGAGGCCCTCGTGCTGGATCCTCGCCGCCAGCTGCGCCTCATCCAGCGCTCCGGACCCGACATTGCCCTCGCGGATCTCACCCTCATCTCCTCGCCCGAAGACCCGCCACCTGCCAACAGCCTGGCCGTCGCGGCACAAACAGCCGTGTCCCGCGAGGCCCTGCGCGCGCACACAGAGCCCCTGCCGCCCGCCATCGCACAGACGGTCGCCCGACTCGGCGATGCACAACGGGCAAAGTCTCTGGCCACCACCTCGCCCCAGCCGGCGGCGAAGGCCGCAGGACTGGCCCAGGTGGCCCGCGTCCTGGCAGACCTAGGACACAGGGACGCCGGGAAGACCGCCCAGGAAGCAGCCCACTGCGCAAGGACGTCCCTGTCCGCAGCACAGCGCTTCGAGCACGCCGAGACAGCAGAAGCCGCAGCCTGCCAGGCCGCACTCGCCCTGCTGGCGACCGGGCAGCACCAGGACGGACTCGCCCTGCTCCGCTCAACCCGCAGGCCCAGTTCCACCCGGTACGAAGCATGGGCCGAGGCCGCCGCACTCCTGCAGCCACAGCACCCGCAATTGGTACGGCTGCTCCTGGACGACCTCGAAGCAGAGGCCGACGGCCTGGCCGCCGAGTCCGGCCATGCACCATCCACCGCCATTGCCGTTCAGATCTGGGAAACCGTCACCGCCACCGCGCCCCAGCGGGCCAGACGCCTCCACGCCCGCGCCCTCCGCCTCGCCCAGGAGCTCCAGGACACGCCGCCCGCACCCGGGACCGCCGGCACCCTGGCGGCCCTTGCCTCACTGGTGGCCACAGCCCGCCCCGCCGATGCCACCCGCATCGCCACGACGGCCCGCCGACATCTGCAGAACCTGCTCCTTCAGGGCACCGCGCCCTCTCCGGCCGCCGACCACATCCACTGGGCAACCACCGTCCGTCACACCCTCGTGCAGGTCATTCAGGCACTCACCCATACAGGGACACCCGACAATGAGGTCCGGGCCCTGCGCGCGGAGGCAGAACACGCGCTCCGCACCGCAACGCCGGACCTGGAAGCACACCCCGACCAGGAGAAGCCCCCCTTCGAAACCGCCGAGGAACTCGCGAACGAAGCGTTCCGGCTCGCGAACCGTGACAACCCCACCGGTGCCACACAGCACCTTGACCTAGCGCTGGCCCAGCTGCCCGTACCAGATCTCAGCGGCTCCCCCTTCTGGCTCCCGGACCTGGCAGCAGCACTCGTCCAGACCGACGCCACCATCACCGCCACGTCGCTGCCCGTCCGATGCCACCACCCTGCAGTCAGAGCACGCACACACGCCGCCATCGCGATCGCCCTCGCGGACATGGGCCAGGCCGCGCAGGCACGCCGGCACGCCTGCCAGGCAGCCGAACACCTCCCCGGCCCCAGCTCGCCCGCAGACACCCCCCGCGACGACACCACCTGGGCACACATTGCACACGCGCACGCCTGCACCGGCCAGACGCAGGAGGCACTCGACGCCTTCAGTGCCATCCACAAGCCCGCGGACCGCAGCAGCACCGCAGCATGGCGAACGACCGACCGGCTGGCCCGGATCGCCCTGGCAGCAGCGCTCCTCCCCCACGCCCCCCAGACGGCCGCGGACCTGCTTCACCCCCTCCTCCGGGCCCTGGACGCGAGCCGGAGAACACCCCAGGGGAGACTCGCAACCCTGGCACGCCTCGCCGAACTCCTCCCTGCCAGGGCCCCCGACAAAACGGTGAGCCAGGACCCGCTCGGCGCCATGGAGGAAGCCGCACGCGACTACCGCACCACACACAGCCCCGAGAGCTGGCTCCCCGAGACCGTCCTCGTCCACGCCCTCCTGGACATCGGCCAGGGACACGAGCCCGGCACACAACTACGCTGGCTGCACCGCGACATGGCCAACCGCGGCCCAGCGCACTCCCCCACCGCCGCCCTCGCGGTCGTCCACGCAGCGCTGGGCGACCTCGACACCGCACTGTCCATCGCCACCCGCCACCACCACGCCCCCCACCGCGCCCTCGCACTCACCGCCGTGGCGGAATTCCTGGCCCGGACCCCCACCCGCCCCACCCCCGCACCCGATCCCCTGCGCCCCGCCCCCTTCACCCGCACCATCCAGCACTTGGCGCGCACTGTCACCCCCCTCCCAGCGGACAACCCCGCAGCCGCCCGGTTCCTCCACCACAGCCTCCGCACCGCCAGCTGGAACCACACACTGCCCGCCCTGGCACACCTCGAGCCCGACGTCATCCCCCGCCTCCACCACATCGCCGCCATCCACACAGCCTCCGACACCCGTCCTACGAGCAGCCCACCGTGAACAAAATCCCCCTGCGCCGAGAGCCCAGGACGCAGAACAAACCCACAGAAGAGCACCGGCCCTTCTCCGCCCATCGCACAACCGGCCACTCCAGCCATCCCAGCAACCGCGGGAACATCGCACTGCCGGTCGCCATCGTGGGCAGCGCGGAGAACACCCCGCCCGCACCCGCCCGCACGGCAAAGACCTCCGCCACGGCCAGCGCGGCCTCCGTCTTCCCCTCCCTCATCGGCGCCTCAACAACCATCAGCCCCGCCACCGGCATCGACCGCGCTGAGCAGAACCCGCACCGGCTGAGGGAGCTTCACCGCCCGCCATCCGCCAAGCAGTCCACCGACCCCGTACTCCTCGGCACACGCGTCGAACAACTCCTCCTGCACCCGCCGCCACACCGCATAGCTCGGACCACGCGTGGCAAGCAGCTGCAGGCGCGCATCCAGATCTAGCAGCTGCAATGCTCGGAGGCACCCTGTGATGCCCTCCGACTATCACCGTGAACTGCCCGCTCTGCCGATCCGTCCACCCGTGCCGCTCCCAGCCTCCACTCCGGCCCATACGCACGCGCAGTACGCATCTCCAGCCCGTGTCCCCGCATCACATCGGCAAGGGACTCCACCTGGCAGGCAAACGCCGGTGTCGCCTTCCCGATGTCGTGCACCGCAGCCAGCCACACCACCAACCGCCGCGCCTGCACCGGCCCCTCCGGCAACGAACCGGCCACCAGCGCCCTTACGCTCGCCGGCAGCCACTCGTAGCACACCAGCCCCGCGACCGCCGCGCTGTCCTCCGTATGCCGCCACAACGGCAGCCACCCGCCAGTGTCCCGCTCATGCTTCGCCCACACCGCCCGCGCCGGCCCCGACAATCGTCCCCGAAGCCCTAAGCCCGGCCCCTCCGCAACAGCCATGCCACGATCAGTACCGGCAAAACCATCCCCCAGTACGCAGGATGAGGAAACTGCCCGGCCCCACCGGCCCCGCTGCTACACCACACCGCCGCATACGATGGCCCCACCCCGCCACGCCCCCGGCAAACCCGAACGAAAGAACCCGCGGACGCTATGCACAGAATGCCCGACTCGGCGAAAGTAGCCAGAAACCAGCACCCCCGGCGATAAAACACCAGCTCACGAAGACTGCTCCCCGCGTACGCGGGGATGTTCCCCGGCAGCCGTCGCCAGGACACCCCGGCCTGCGCTGCTCCCCGCGCACGCGGGGATGTTCCCTGCGGGGTCCACACCCGGTACCTGACCCGGCCCTGCTCCCCGCGCACGCGGGGATGTTCCCAGCATTCTGCTGCAGCAGTCCGCGCAGTCCGCCTGCTCCCCGTGCACGCGGGGATGGTCCGCGCCGAAGAGGGCGTACAGCGCCGCTTCAAGCCTGCTCCCCGTGCAGGCGGGGATGTTCCCCCGATGGTCGTACCTGGACTGTGGCAGACCGACTGCTCCCCGTACACGCGGGGATGTTCCCCAGTGGACGGCGCACCTCGACCGCGCCAATCACTGCTCCCCGCGCACGCGGGGATGGTCCCTCCTCGCCCAGCTCGCGCAGTTCCTCGCGCAGCTGCTCCCCGCGCACGCGGGGATGGTCCCGTGCCCTTGCGGACACGGGTCACGGTCGGGGCCTGCTCCCCGCGCACGCGGGGATGGTCCCGGCATGTCCGGATGGGGCGAGAAGATCGAGTGCTGCTCCCCGCGCACGCGGGGATGGTCCCCGCGTTGCGGCACGCGTCGATTTCCTCGGTAACTGCTCCCCGCGCACGCGAGGATGGTCCCGACACCCGGGCCGTCTCCGCCAGTCCGCGCAGCTGCTCCCCGCGCACGCGGGGATGGTCCCCGAAGCGGGCGGCACCGTGAGACGGCCTCGACCTGCTCCCCTCGCGCCCGGGGGTGGTCCCGTATCGAGAGTGGCGAGACAGACGCCAAGGTGCTGCTCCCCGCACACGCGGGGATAGTCCCCAGGAAGCGAAGTTCGACGGGGCTAAGGTGAACTGCTCCCCGCGCACGCGGGGATGTTCCCCGCCCCTTGCTGTCCTTGGGGAACTTCTTGCGCTGCTCCCCGCGCACGCGGGGATGTTCCCATTCCGACGGTGTCGCTGTTCTGGATCATCTTCTGCTCCCCGTGCACGCGGGGATGTTCCCGCGGCAACGAATCCTGCCCAGTCGCGTCCCGCCTGCTCCCCGCGCACGCGGGGATGGTCCCCTCCTTGAGGGCTTCCGCCTCGGTCATCTTGTCTGCTCCCCGCGCACGCGGGGATGGTCCCGTCGGGGACGTCCCCGTACCCATGCAGACCAACTGCTCCCCGCGCACGCGGGGATGGTCCCCTCGCCGAGACCGTCGAGCAGTCCGCACAGCGCTGCTCCCCGCGCACGCGGGGATGGTCCCCGCTGGGTCGACTGGTCGTTGTCGTAGTCCGTCTGCTCCCCGCGCACGCGGGGATGGTCCCGAGACGGGAGAGACGGTCACGGTCGATGACCGCTGCTACCCGCGCACGCGGGGATGGTCCCACGGCCGAGCGCCTGCACATGCAGCAGTACGTCTGCTCCCCGCGCACGCGGGGATGGTCCTGCGACCACGGTGGATGTGCTGGTCCTGTTGCGCTGCTCCCCGCGCACGCGGGGATGGTCCCTCTCGTTCCTGCCGGATGCCGACCTGGTCCGCCTGCTCCCCGCGCACGGCGGGGATGGTCCCATCGGGCACAGCGTGGAGAAGGGCGACGCGACCTGCTCCCCGCGCACGCGGGGATGGTCCCCACCCCCAGTTCTTGTACGCATAGACCACGGCCTGCTCCCCACGCACGCGGGGATGGTCCCTGACGGTGCGAGGGTCTACGCCGAGCCGACGGCTGCTCCCCGCGCACGCGGGGACGGTCCCTCGATCGCTTCGGCGCGGGTGCGCTTCACGGTCTGCTCCCCGCGCACGCGGGGATGTTCCCCCTCGTGGTGCCGCTCCCGCCCTGCGGGCTGACTGCTCCCCGCGCACGCGGGGATGGTCCCCCTCGTGGTGCCGCTCCCGCCCTGCGGGCTGACTGCTCCCCGCGCACGCGGGGGTGTTCCCGGCCGTTGCCGGTGCAGCAGGCAGTACGGGTGCTGCTCCCCGTGCACGCGGGGATGTTCCCGCCTCCGCCGCCGCGCGCTCCTCCTGCTCCCCGCGCACGCGGGGATGGTCCCAGGGGCTTGGGGCTGCGCCTCCGCCATAACCTGCTCCCCGCGCACGCGGGGATGTTCCCGGGACGTAGCCCTCCCCCGCAGTCTCCGGCTCCTGCTCCCCGTGCACGCGGGGATGTTCCCGAGATGGGCCGCGGGGTACTCGGTGCTGCCCGCTGCTCCCCGTACACGCGGGGATGTTCCCCACACCCTGATCGGTGGGGCGACGGACAACGGCTGCTCCCCGTACACGCGGGGATGTTCCCACCCACGACCCGTACGCGGAGCTGGACGCACTCTGCTCCCCGTACACGCGGGGATGCTCCCTCCACGCACGGCCCGCATTCGGCCGCCATCTCCTGCTCCCCGCGCACGCGGGGATGGTCCCGTCAACGTCGGCCAGGCAGAACCCCCGATAGACTGCTCCCCGTACACGCGGGGATGTTCCCTGGCCGCGGATGACGCTGCGGATCCAGTGGGGTTGGAGGACTCTGACCCATTGGTCGGTCTGTTGCAGGGCGTAGCGCATCTCCCAGCGCACCGGTTCGGGCAGCGGGATGAGGGTGAACTGGTGGACTCCCAGGTAGGGCTGTTGGGTCTGGGCCCACTGCGCGGCGGGGATCCGGCGGGCAGTGGGGTCGGCACGGTTGACGCTGCACCAGGCGCGCCAGTGGTAGTTGCACAGCCCCGTTGAGTTCATGGAGGGCCCCGAGCACTCCTCGACCATGCAGGTGAGCTCGTCGGTGAACGGAGTGACGAGCTCACGCAGCCAGCGATCGATGGTGTTGCGGGCCTGGTGGTAGTGGAAGGCGCCTGCGTGGGCGGGGCAGAGCCCTTTCGAGGCTTGGGGGCGCACGCACTGGCGGCCGTCGCGGGTGATGGTGCACTGCCCGGAGACTTGGCCGCGCAGAGACTGTGCGCGGTCGGGAACGAAGGTGGCGGCGAACTCCTCGCGTGGCAGGCCGCTCTTGAGCCGGTTCTCGCGGCAGTAGTTTCAGAACGATGCCGGGTCGCGGATGACGGCGTCGCACCGCTGGGTGCGGCAGCGGGAGGACGAGGTACGGTGGCTGTCCAGGTCGCCGGTGAACAGCCACCGTTGGGCCTCCCACTCCCCCACACGCCACTGTGGGTCGAGCTGCTCACGCAGCCAGGCAGTCCACTCGGGCCGTTCGTGGAACGTGAGCTGGGTGGTGGTGGCGGGAAGGGTCATGGCGGCTCCTGGAGCATCTCGATGCGGTCGACGGCAGCACGCAGTTCGGCGTCGTCGATGTGCCGGTAGCGCTGCGGTGAGGAACGAGTTGTATGCCCGGCGGCAGGATCGGGGCAGCCGGCGGTTCCAGTGCGACGCGACCACCGCACGGACGCGGCGTGGGCTGCGGTCGTATGCGCTGCTGGACGGGATCGGCGACACCAAACTGGTGCAGGAGTGGACGCGGAAGAACGCCCGCTTCCTTGCCGAGGGCGGGATCGAGCACGGGGAGGCGTACGGGGCGCTGCGTGCATGGTCCGCGGTGTGCGCGGTTGAGGCGCGGCGTCCGGGCGCTGCGGAGGTGGGGGGCGGTCGCGGTCCTGGCCGTCGTCGTGCCGGAGAAGCCGGTCACGGTCGCCCGGTGCGGCGACGCGCGGGCCCACCACCAGCCTGCGGGTGGTAGGGCACCGGTGCTGCTGACGCAAGATCACAACCTGCGCAGCAAGCCCTGGACGCCGGGCGGCGGAACGTGCCTGGAGCGGTGCAGGCAGGGTGGGATGGACAGCGCGGGGCGTGGCTTGATGTCCCGAACCGGTTGATGCCTGGGGCGGGAGGCTGTGGGATGCCCCCGTCGCTCGCACATGACGACGGCAATTCGCTCTGGTACCTGGACGTGAGATCCGGCGACCAGCAAAAACGCCAGCAGACCTGCGGAAACTCCGTTCTGCGCAAGGCCCCTCGACAGCACTGTGCCCCGCTTCCGGATCTTCCGGCAGTGGGGCCACGGCAGCGGCCATTCAGCTACAAGACGTCGAGGTGACGCGGGGTTCTCACCGCCCAGATTCATTCAGGGAACCCCAGTTGCGCAATGGTGGCGGTTCGTTTCTGCTGGGCTGAGGTTGATCGGACAGTGCAGCAGTGACTGTGCTCCTCCGGCTTCAGGACGGGTGAGCTCGCATGTTGAGGTGTCGCGTATTCCTGCTCGGAGCGCCCCAATCGGTCACTGTGAGTCATGCGGGCGGCGTCCAGGGTCCGGCCCGGAGTGAAAGTTCGCTCCACCCCCGCGACAAAGATCAACTCACGTCGGCTACACCACCACAGGGGACATGACCGTACACGAAGCGATACACCGAGGAGTTCAAGCGGTTGCGTCGGCAGAAAGTCGAAGGTGAATAGCAAAATCAACAGGGCGGGGTCGACCATCAGGTCGACCCTGCCCCAGAGATGAACTAGTTGATGTCGGAATCAGATTCGAGGGTCACCCTCAGTTCCCTTGCGGCACAATCCCCAGCGGCTGTATTCGCAAGCCAGCAGACATCGCCTGCAGGAACCCAGCCCGACTCACCCAGAGCCATGACGACCCTTCTTTCTACCTCCTTTTGGTCCCCAGGCCAGGCTTCGAACCCATCTTCGCCGATCTCACCAACCCTGATCAGTTCTTTCGTCAGCAAACTCGAAAGAACTCTCGAGACCAGATCCTTATAACTGCCACCATGATCCTCAGAGTACTCCTTAGCCAAGCCGACAAGCCTGTCTACCGGAACCCAATCATCGAGGCCTTCTTCGAGGATCTCCTGCCAGATTTCCTGTTCACGCATCAGGGAGATGCACCTTCATTCCCTTACCCTGAGGCGGAAAGATATCGATCGTCTCCCCGCCTGACCTTGATGCAGTTCGCCACTGCATTACGGTACCATCTGACAATTTGTACACGTCGGGAACCTTTGGCCCCCGCGCCGGGAGCTTTTCGGCACCCGTCGTCCACCGCGTAAAGGTTGCCCGAAGCTCGTCGACAGAATCTATTATGCGCACGTGACCATTGTTCCCCTTGGGCAACTTCTGCAGTTCGCCTGACCATATGCCACATATTCCGTCGGAGTTATGGACCAGTAGAGCCGTATTTGCCGCCAGAACATAGTAGGTATGAAGGTCGGCGACAGTCAGGTTGTAGGTCCGCACGTTGAGCGCGTAAGCCCGGTTCTTCTCCACTGTGACGACTTCGGTATCAGTAGTCGTTCGCAGTGTCATTCCCACGTGCAGGTCGGATGCCTTAACCCATCTCCCTGCCGAGGGAGACCAGAAAGGATGCTCCTCGGTAGGACTGATTTTCCCGCTGCCGCTCTTGGAGCTAACGGTCAGTTCATTGAACCACCGGTCGCTCGCGGTGATGATGAGATTGGTCACGGGTCGGGACGCTGTGCGCCCGGTGACCGGGTCAGCGGCGGTAACCAAGTCACCGAGACGGACGTTTTCGATGACCTTGTGGGATCCATCCCCCATCAGAACCTTGGTTCCTGCCAGGAAGCAGGTTACGCACTTCAGTCCCTTGCGGACGCGAAATGCGTCAGCCAAGTCACCAATCTTGGTGAGGTGGCGGAGCTTGAGGACCTTTCCTGCGGGAAGAACTTCGGCGATCGCGATGGAGCAGCGTTTGAAGTCGGGGTCCTTGAAACATTCGAGAACGCCGGTGACGCCGGTTATTTCCCCTGCGATTTTTACGGTGTTCTTGAAGAGTTCTTTGAAGTCGACTTTTATCTGGGAGAGGATGCACTGGTTCATTGCATGGTCTGTATCCCGGTACGTCGTGACCGGCATGCATATCTTCTTCTTGCGTGCTTCCTCCTCCTTCTGCTGCTTCTGCTTGATTTCTTCTTCGGCCTTGCGCTTTTCCGCTTCCAGTTCCGACTGGCGCAGTTCCAGGGTCTTCTTCAGGGCTGCAGCCGCATCGGCTGCTGCCGCGATGGAGTCCTTACCTGCGTTTTCGGCGCTGCGACGGGCGTCGTCTGCGGATTCGCGGGCCTTCCGGGCGGAGGTGGCCGCGTAGTCGGCGGACCACTGTGCGCGGTGTGCGGAGAGTTCGGCGCTGCGTGCGTCGCGGTTGGCGTTCTCGGCGGCCTGGCGGGCTGTTGCCGCAGATTTGGCGGCCTTGGCCGCGGAGGATTCGGCGGCGGTGGCGGACTGGTTGGCGTCCTTGGCGTATCCGTTGGCCTGTTCGGCCGACTTCTGGGCCTGGGTGGCCGCTGTGTTGGCTTCGGTCGATGCCTTGCGGGCGATGGCTGCGACCTGGGCTGCGCGCCAGGAGTCTGCCCGTGCGTTGGCGGAGATGCGGGAGGCGTGGGCGATGAGCTGGGTGGTCTGGGCGAGGTGGGTGGCGGTCAGCTGGTCCATGCTGTCTGCCTGGTATTGCCCGTGCTCAATGAACTCGTGGAGGTCTTCCGGGGTGCCGGAAAGGGCGATCCGGGCCGCGGCCTTGACCTCGGGGCCGCCGGTGGACATGATCTGGCCGGCCAGGACACGTTCGTCGGTATTGCGTTCGAGATACTGGTCGGCGAGGACGAAGGTGGCGAGCTTCTTCGGGTCGTTCTCCTCCAGAAGTGCTTTGGCGGCTTCCTTGAGTCCAGGGCCGCCGGTGCTGCGGATCTGTCCGACCTTGATGCGGTACTCGGTGACCGCGACCTGGTACTGCCCAGTGCGCAGGAAGGTTTCGACCTGCTCGTCGCTGCCCTTGAGCACCTCGGTGGCTGCGTCGCGGACCACCTGATAAGGGCTGTCTGCAGCAAGCTGCTCGACACGGAACCGCGTGTCACGGGCAACGGCCTGGTTGCGTCCGGTACGCATGTAGAGGACGACCTCGGCGTCATCACCTGAAAGCGCGGCCATCGCGGCTTCCTGGGTATAGGGGCCGTGATCGCCGCTTTTCATGGCCTTGACCGCGAAGGCGCGTCCCTTGGACGCGATGCCCTTGGGGTCCGCGGCCGGGGGGGCGGCGTCCTTGGCGAGCTGGGCCGCTTCACCATCGAGGGCGTAGATGTCCTTGACCGCCGCGGCAACCTTCGCATTGAGCTCGATACGGTCCTGGCTGCGGGTCTCGGCCTGTTCCACGCCGGCGGTCGTGCGGTCGGTGAGTTCTTCGGCCTCGGCGTCCCGGGCGACCTCGAAGACCTGCTTGGCCGTGGCGACCGCTTTCTCGGCGGTGTCGGCGGCGTTCTTGGCCTCCCCCGCGTGCTTGGTCGACTCCGTAGCAGCCGTGGCGGAATCGCCCGCGTGGTTGGCTGCGTTCTCCGCGGCGTCGGCGGCGTTGCGGGCATGGGTGGCGGCGCTGCGCGCAGCGTCACGGGCCTGATAGGCGGCTGCGGCAGACTTGCGTGCCAGCGCGCTGGACGCCTTGGCAGCCCGGGTGGCGGCGTTGGCGTTACGCCGTGCCTCGGCTGCGGCGGCCTTAGCTTCCGCGGCGCTGGCACCAGCCTGGCCGGCGAACTCACCCGAGCGGGTAGCCGCGTCGGCCGCGGCGGTGGCGTTGTCCGCTGCACTCAGCGCAGCACCCGCCGCGTTGTCCGCCGCTTCGGCGGCGCGGCCGGCTTGCTCGGATGCTGTAGCCGACTTCGTGGCAAGATCGGCCGCCTTCCTGGCGACTGCGGCCAGCCTGCGGGCGTCGGCAGCCTTCGAGGCGTCCGTCGCCGCATCTGCGGCAGCCTTGCGGGCCTGGCCTGCCGCGTTGGCCGCGTTCGTCGCTGCGGACGCTGCCGCGGCAGCGGCGGCAGCGGCTGTCCGGGACGCTGCGTTCGCGGCCTGGGCGGCACCGATCGCGTTCCGCGCCTCGGCCGCCGCGCCACGGGCCGCTTCCGCAGCCCGCTTCGCGGCATTGGCCGCCCGCACGGAGTCCTTGCCCGCAGCCTGAGTTTCCGTCGCGGCCTTCGCCGCAGCCTGCTTGGCCAGCGCCGAAGCCACCAGCGCACGCTGAGACGACTCCACCGCCGCGTCAGTCTGCTCCTTGGCCCGACGGCCAGCCTGCTCGGCCTGCTTGGCGAGCTGCGCAATGGTGGCCTGCTCCCCGTCACGGGCACGGGCAACGAACTGGCCGCTCGCAAGGAAGTCAGCCACGTCCTGCGGGGAGCCCTGCAAGGCGAGCTTGCCCGCCGCCTTCGTGGCCGGCCCGCCCACACTCATGATCTGACCGACCTCAACCCGCTGGTCGGTAATCCGGGCGTCGAACTGCCCTTCCTCCAGGAACTTATCGACATCCGCCGGGGTGCCCTCCAGGGCGGCTTTGCCCGCGTCGCGAACACCGTTACCGCCGGTACTCATGATCTGGCCAACACGGACCCGGTTGTCCTGCTCCTGCGGGTCCCTCCACCCATCGAGAAGGAACTTCTCCAAATCCTCCTCAGTGCCCTCAAGCGCCTTCTTGGCAGCCTCTCGAACCCCGTTGCCACTCACGCTGGCCATCTGCCCGGCAGCGACGCGGTTGTCGTGGTACTCCGCCAGGTCATCCTCGAAGTCGATGAACTTCATGATGTCCTGATCGGTTCCAGCCAAGGCTGCCTCAGCCGCCTCCTTCACTCCTGGGCCGCCTGTTTGCCACGCACGCACGACATAGTCGCGTTCCCACCTGTCCACCCCCCCAGCGGGAGCTTCGTCGGCAGCGGCGGGGCTGGTGCCCAAAACACCGGCAAGAACTGAGGCAGCGATCCCGACGGCGGTCAGACGGCGCGCACCCCCGGCCATACCCTTTTTGCCGCTTTTCTCCCTTACAAGAAAGAACGCTCTGCGGGTTCTTGAAGTTTTCATGTACTCCCCCAGCGTGACCCCCGAGCGGCCTGCGCACGCCCTGGTCTAGAGGTATGCGGCAGCGCCCTCACGGCAACCGTGAACGGGCTGGCAGGCGCCTTCAACGGAGGTTCATGTGTTGGTCGTTGCGTAAGTGCACAGCTCGCACAAGTGCAAGCGGCCGGATGATCGTACACGCTTTCCTTACGGTTTCTTTACTGATAACTTGCGCTGGCTCCACTTCGAAGGTGGATGCATGTCTAGAACCTAGAAATGAAGGCTTGTTGTGAAAATTCGATCGATCAAGGCGGTACTGGCCGGGGGGCTTGGCCTGCTTGCCCTGGGGGGAACGATCACTGGATTCGCCACCGCGAACGCCGCAGCGGCACCCACCGACCCGCGCGCCGCCGCCGCGATGCCCTCCGCCGTGGAGGACTTCAGCTACCCCGGCGCGGAGCAGCTCCTGCAGGACCGCAAGATCGTCCTGAAGCGCGGTGACGGCCGCATCGTGCTCAAGGGCGGTGCCGGCGACCAAGGCAGGGAATCCTGCCGTGACGCCCGCGACATCTTCGTGGAGTCCCGACTGGACAAGAAGGGCTTCTGCTTCACCACCACCGGCACCTCCGGCTACCTCACCCTGGAGATCCCGGAAGCCTTCTACCTGTGGACCCAGGACCGGGCCATGAAGGCCACCGTGAAGGCCGACGGCACGAGCACGGTCTACGACGCGCCGAAGAACGAAGTCACCCAGATCGGCGAGACCGACACCCCCAACGGAGAGCAGCGTTCCGTCCTCGTCGAGCTCCGCATCACCGGCTAACTCAGGCTCACGTTCCCCGTGCTTCTGACCTGCGCGCGGCAACCTCAAGCCCCAGCCATCCTCCGGGGACCATCACACTCGTAGTGCACCCGCACGGTCACTGCCATCGCTGACGCCTAACGCTCTCCACTGCCCGCTCCCGGCCCCTCTCGCCACAGCGAGACACCGGCCCCACAGCTGGCGCCAACTCAACGCTGGCGAGCCGGCCTCAGCGTTCATGCATGCACTGCCTGTGACTGGCCCCGAGCCTTCTGACGTCCCTGCACATGGGCGCCAGGTATGAGACCACCAGAAAGACACGCACGATGCGACGAATCGCCATACGCTCCGCAGGGCTCTTCACCGCGGCCGCCGCCCTGAGTACGCTCACCGGCACCTCCGCCACAGCCCTGTCCGGCACTCCCGCGGAAGCCCAGGCGTACCCCTTCACCGCCCACCTGAACATCGGCTCCGGCCAGCAGGCCTGCACCGGCGCCCTGGTCCACCCGCAGTGGGTCATCACCGCCACCACCTGCTTCGCCACCACCCCCGGCGGAGGCGCGGGTGACGGCAAGCCCGTCCTGAAGACGACGGTGCGCGTAGGCGGTTCCGACCTCGCCAGCAGCGCGGTGCAGACCCGCGAGGTGGTCGAGCTGGTCACCAGTGACGACCGCAATGTGGTGCTCGCCAAGCTCTCCACCCGGGTGCAGGGAATCGCCCCGGTGAAGATCAGCTCCACCGCCCCCGTGGCGGGCGAGACGCTCAAGGCGGCTGGTTTCGGCCGCACTAGCACCGAGTGGGTACCGGACTACCTGCACACCGGCGACTTTTCCGTCGACTACGCCGACGGGGTCGCGCTCGGCCTCAACGGTGTCGGCAAGTCCGTCCTGTGCAAGGGTGACACCGGCGGCCCGGCCTTCCGGGTCAAGGACGGCGTCCCCGAGCTCGTCGGGGTGAACAGCCGTTCCTGGCAGGGCGGTTGCCTGGGCACCGACAAGACGGAGACCCGCACCGGCGCGGTCGCCTCGCGTGCCGATGACCTCGGTACGTGGGTGAAGAAGACGACCTTCCTGTCCCAGGACGACCTGACCGGTGACGGCATCGCCGACCTCACAGCGGTCTGGTACGACGGCAGCCTGCGGGTACACCCTGGCAACGGCAAGGGCGGCCTGACGGGAACGAACATCGCACAACTGGGGGGCACCAACTGGGGCGGCATGAAGCGCCTCATGGTCGGTGAGTTCACCGGTGACCGCACGGCAGACCTGATGGCCATCTGGGGCGACGGCACCCTGCACCTGTACAAGGGACTGGGCAACGGCAAGGTCGCCGACCAGGTCCCGGTGGGTGACGGCAACAGCTGGGGCAGCATGAAGCAGGTCATCGCCGGCGACTTCACCGGCGACGGCGTCGCCGACCTGGCCGGTATCTGGTACGACGGCACCTTCCACATCCACCCCGGCAACGGACAGGGCGGGCTCACAGGCAAAAACATCCTCCAGACCGGCGGCACCGGCTGGGGCTCCATGAAGCTGCTCGCGGCAGGTGACTTCAACGGCGACGGCATCGCCGACATCCCCTCCGTCTGGCACGACGGCAGCCTGCACATCCACCCCGGCAAGGCTGACGGCGTCCTCGCCGGCACGAACACCGTCCAGCCCGGCGGCACCAACTGGGGCGGCATGAAGCAGATCGTCGCCGGCGACTTCACCGGCGACGGCATTGACGACGTCATGGCCGTCTGGGCCGACGGAACCATGCACCACTACCAGGGCGACGGCAAGGGCAACATCTCCTCCGCCCACAACGTCGCCACCCCCGGCAACACCTGGGGCACCCTGAAGCTCGCCACCGCGTAACACCAGCACCACACGACCGGTGGCCGGCCCGTCCTCACACACTGGCCGGCCACCGCTGCCACCAACACCACCCACCGCGCCACGTCGTCGTGCGCTTGTCAGCTCGCTCGCACGGGCACGCCGCAGGAGCCGGGACTACCCGAGTGCGCATGACGGTGCGTGAGGCGTACCACCAACTGCGCACGAGGAATGTGCGGCATACGCACCGATACATCGATCACCTATCGTTTACGCCTCGCTGACCACGGGGTGTTCCACTCATGCGCCGGCCCCTGACCAGGGCGGGTGCGGTGAAGGTTCGGCATGAACACACGCCCGACGGCGAAGAAGAGCAGGCTCAGCGCGCTGGACGGGCTGCGGCTCGTCGCCGCGCTGATCGTGGTGCTCTACCACTACGTGGCGCTGAACCACGCCTGGGGCCACAAGCCCGCCACGATCTTCCCGACCCTGTTCGACTTCGCCCAGTTCGGCTGGCTCGGCGTCGAGCTGTTCTTCCTCATCAGCGGCTTCGTCATCCCCATGAGCCTGTGGGGGCGCACCGTCGGTGAGTTCGCCGTCTCGCGGGTGACGCGGATCTTTCCCGCGTACTGGGTCGCGGTGCCGCTGACGGCGGTGTTCCTGAAGATGTTCCCTGAGGTCTTTCCGATTAAGGGGTGGGAGCACGTCGTCGTGAACATGACGATGCTGCAGGCGGGCAACGGGACGCCGGACATCGACCATGTGTACTGGACGCTGTTCGTGGAGCTGAAGTTCTACCTGCTGATCGCGGTGGTGATGCTGTTCGGGATCACGTACCGCAACCTGCTGGTGTTCTGCGGGGTATGGACCGTGTTCGCGGCCATCGGCCCCTCCCTGCACAGCGAGTTCGTCAACGTGTTCGCCATGCCGATCTACGCCCCGTACTTCATCGCGGGCATGGCGTTCTTCCTGATGCGCCGCTTTGGGCAGAGCCCGCTGCTCTGGGCCCTGGTCGTGATGCAGTTCCTGCTCGCGCAGCGGTACGTGGACTACCGCATCGCCCTCAACCTCGGCAGAGCCGCCGCCGACTGACTCTGGGAATCAGCGCGGGGGAATTCTCCGCGCGGAGCTTCGGCTCCGATCCCGCAGACCTCCAGCAGGTCCGGCGATTTGTCAGGGATGTTCTCATCAAATGGGGGCTTTCCGCCTACGCGGACAACGCGGTGACCGTCGCCGGGGAGCTCAGCGCCAACGCGCTCCAGCACGCCCTGCAGTATCAGGACAGCGGCGCCCTGGCCTGGTTCGGCCTGGTACGCAGGCACCAGGCTGTCATATGCACCGTGGCGGATCCCAGCCCTTGCGTACCCACGCCCCAGCACCTCCCCGTGCCCAGCGAGACCGGACGCGGCCTGCACATCGTGGCCGCGCTCAGCACCGCCTGGGGGTGCTCCCGGCCGGAAAGCACGGGAAAGACCGTGTGGGCGCGAATTCCGACCGCAACACCCCTCGAAGCAGAGGGCGTTGAAATGCTCTGCCCCGCCCAGACGGGGAACATTGCCCCGCAGGACACAGAACCCGAGGACGGCTCATTGCCCGCCCAGGAACCCGCCGCCCGCCACGATCCTGCCTGGCGCCCGGACAGGTGAGGGCCGGCACGGATCGGGCCGGCGGTTTGGCCTCGGCGGCATCCGGCGCAGCACCGAGCGTGCAGGGTCAGCATGGCGGGCGCCGTCGGGGCTCTGGCTGCTCGGCACGGTGTCCGCGGATCAGGTACGGGGCCTCGTCGGGGTGGATCGCCAGTCGGGCCCGGCGCCAGGCCGTGTCGAAGCCGAGGGCGCCGGGGGTGCGGCGCATTGCCCTGTAGGCGCGCCAGCTCGTCCGCGGGGACAGCACCACGCGCAACAGAGTCAGGCCAGTGCCGCTCGACGGCCTCATGTCGGGTGTTCGGTCGTCGGGGCCGGCTCGCCGGCAGGGAGCCGTTCGGCGAGCTCCTTTTCTCCGTAGTCCAGGAACAGGGCGCGCAAGGTGCGCAGGAGGTCCCGGGTGTCTCCGGGACTGAGTTTGCCGAGAAAGGTGTGCAGAAGCTGCGCCACCACGACCCATTGCGCCTGGGGATGCCACTTCTGGACGTCTTGCACCAGGGCGTCGAGGTCGGTCTCGGACGGCAGTTGCGGTCCCGTGCGCTCCAGCATCAGGTAGAGGCGAGCCGTGGCGGGGGTGCGCAGTACTTCGTGCTGGAGGAATTGCAGACGTGCTGAGGCCTGGCGGCGCGCCAGTTCTGCGAGTTCCTCCTCCCGGTGCAGCTGGGCAAGACGGTGGGCACTGGTACGGGTGTGTTCGTCGCAGCGCAGCGTGACGTGTGCCCGCACAATCTCCACTCCGTCGGTGGTCCATGGCAGGCGCTGGCGCAGGTCGTAGTTGATGTCCTGTTCAAGAGCCGCGCAGCGCAGGACGCTGCGCTGCCCGGCGAGGTGTTCGGCGAGCATCCGGATGGCCCGCCCGGCGTCTCCCGGCGGAGCGGCGGATCTCTCGTCGGGTGAACGTTGCCACTCGACACGGAAGACTGCGGTGAAGGTGAGGCCGGCGTCGCAGCTGGCGAGCACGTCCGTGAACTCCCGTACCCAGCTGCCGCCGTGTTCCGCCTCCTGCCGGGAGGGCGTGCGGAGCGTGCGCCGCCTCACCTCGTCTCCGCGGTGCGTGCGGCACGTGGGTGGTAGGGGGCGACGGCCTGGCGCCGGTCGTGGAACAGGAGGTCGGTGAGTTCGTGGCGCAGCCGGACGCGTTGCGGGTCCGCTTCCGTGGCGGGGAACGGCTGCCAGGCGTAGAGCAGGTCGGTGAGCCGGTTGCGCAGTGCGCGGGCGAGGTCGGAGTCGGCCGCGGTGAGGGCGCCGCGCAGCGCACCGAACACGAGTGGCCGCAGTTCCTGACGCTGGTGGGCGGTGTCCATCCACAGCGCGAGGGCGGCCAGGGGCTCGGGGTCGTCCTCGGCGGCTGACAGGAGGGCGCTCCAGCCGGTGGCCAGGTCCTGGGGCGGGGGCAGGTAGTCGTCCTCGTCGCTCCTCTGCAGCAGGACCGGCACGGCGGGCTCGCTCTGCCCGCGGGCGGCGGTCAAAGTGGCCAGGGCTGCGAAGGAGCGGCGGCCCGAGACGCGCCGCGGGGAGCTGGGGGCGCACCAGGCGGAGACGGCCTTGAACAGGCCCTCGCGGGCGGTGCTGTCGGCCCAGATGGTGCGGACCGCGGCGTGCAGGGATTTCTGTACGGCCGGATCGTCCGAGGCTGCGGCGTGCTGCAGGCGCACCATGGCCTTGGCGGTGTGGCGGCGGCCGAATTCTCCTGCGCACACGTCGACGGTGAGCCGGGGAAGGGCCGCTTCCTCCTTGTTCTTGGACCAGCGCAGGAGCAGTTCGTGGACGAACCGCCCGAACCTCGGATGGAAGGTGGCTGCGGAGACCAGTTCGATCGCCGCCTTCCACAGGTCCTCGTCCCGCTGCCAGGCGCAGATGATCCGTTCCAGGGGATCCGGCTTGCGGTGCCGGGCGGCCCAGCGGACGGCGAAGGCACCCACGCGGTTGGCCAACAGCAGTCGTTCCTCTGGGGAGAAGGACTCCAGGAAATCGTTCGGCTTGGCGGCGGTGGGGGCCTCGGCCATCCAGCTCAGGAAGGTCTTTCGGGCGGCGGGGCGGTCGACCCAGAAGTAGCTCAGGATCGCGTCGTCCCAGCCTGGTCGGCTGAAGCTGAGGGTGTCATCGGTGGGGTCGAGATCGGCTTCGATCTTGTCGACCAGTTCGAGGACGCCGGGCGCCTCCTGCCCGTGGAGCGAGACCTGGGTGGCGAATTCGCGGCACAGTTCCGCCGTCTTGACGTAGATGTGCGCGGCGGACGCATTGCGCAGCAGCGCCGCGACCAGCAGGAAGTTCCGCTCGAAGTGCGTACGCCCGGGTGTGCTGTGCCAGGCGAGGAGCTCCCGGCGCCAGGCGGTGCGGGCGTGGACCACGCTCTGCACGCTGGCGTTGAAGGCGTCCGCTTCGGTGGTGCGGGTGCCTTGCTCGTCCGTCGCCGACTGCACCCTGCTGTGCGTTCGGGAGCGGTCGGCCTTCAGGATCAGTGCAACGACGGACAGCACGTCCGAGGGGGCCTGCCCGTACAGGAGCTCCTGGATGCGCGCGTCGGCCAGCCAGCTGCCGGTGTCCAGGTCCGGGGCTTCGGCGTTCAGCCAGGCACGGGCCATCGCCACCGGGTCGGGGCGGCCCAGGTGGGGAACGGCGTCGTGGGGCGCACCGCCCCGGATGCGCTGCCACTGCTCGGGGGTGGTCAGCACGATCAGCCGGGAGGAGTACCGGGCAAGGGCCTGCTGGATGTTGGGGAGCAGTGCCCCAAAGTCGTCAGCGACTGCCAGCGTGTCGTCTTCGTCGGTGGGCAGTTCCAGCAGGTATCCGGCGTTCTGCTCCGTGGGCAGGCGGCCCAAGGGGAAGCGGGCGGAGCCGCCGAAGCTCAGCGGCCCCACTCTGGCACCGGTGTTCACGTGCAGGTCCGCCAGCAGGGCGTGGGCTGCGAAGGTGCGCCCGGCCCCGGGCTCACGGAGCAGCACAAGGACGGCACCCGGCTGCCGGAGCCGTGCGTAGGCGGTTCGGTAGCCTTCGGGTTCGGCGAAGACAGCGCGGACCGTCTCCAGGTAGGGGCGCGGCAGTTCCGAGTGTTCGAGCAGTTGCCCGAGCACTGCGGTGAGTTTGACCGCGTTCATCTCACCGAAGTTGAACAGCGCCTGCTGGCGCAGATCGGCCACTGCTCCTTGCAGCGCGCGGCGCGCCTCCCGCACGGCGGGGTCCTCTGGTGCGAGTGCCCGGGTGATGGTCTGTGCTCCGCCTGCCGCGCCCGGCTCTGCCGGCTGGCCGGGGAGTCGACCGAGGGGGGCGGGGGCGGGCGCCGGCCCGTTCGTGCTGTGCGGCTTGGGCGGGTCCTGCCGGGGTGGCCAGTCACCGTCGCGCTCCGTGCTGGGCAGGTCGGCCGTGTCCGCCGGACGGGTGGTTCCGGCGGTCTCGATGGGTTCCTGGGGCAGGGCTGGGTCCATGGAGGTCTCCCCCGTTGATGGTGATCCCGTCGGCCCGGCGGCAGTGGGCCGCGGCGGCGCGCTCAGTTCAGGTCGTCGATCTCGACGCTGGTCATTTCGCCGCCGGGGTGGATGACCTCTGCCGTGTGCTCCACGTCGAAGGTCGCGCCGCTGCCGGCACGGCGGGCTTTCAGCGCCCGGGAGACCCCGTGCACGTCGCCGGCCCTGGCCACGATCCGCCTGCCGCTCGCCGGACGGTCCTCGCCGACGAAGGTGATGCGCCGCTGGTAGATCTCCTCCAGCAGAGCGCGGATCCGGCCCAGGGTCCGCCGCAACCGCTCGTCCTGGCCGTTGAGGGACAGTCCCTGCTCTTCGTACAGCGCAAGTACTTCCAGCAGTGTCTCAAGCTGGTGGACCCGGTCGTCCGTCACGTTGCCCGGGTCGAAGTCGCGCTCGCCGCCCGGCTCTCCCGCCACGACCTCCGGGATCTCCTCCGGAGGGTGCGGTTCCCCAGCGCCCCTGCGCGCCGCCCGGCGGTCGAGGACCGCCTCGGCACGGCGGTAGAGAAACCCGATGGCCTGCGTCAGCGCCGATGCGGCCAGTACCGGAAATCCCAGTGCATCGCTCATTGCGTTTCCTCCCCCTGTGGAGTCCCCACCGGAGGTGTCACGGTGCGGATGCAAGTGCCTACAGCATGCGACACCGTAGGCTGCGAGGGACCGGCTTGGGGTGGGATGACCTGAAACAGGCCTCTCGCTCAACATCGACATCTGGTTTCCGGTTTCCGCCCGGTGCGGGTGTGCTGGGCGAGAGACCCTTTGCGACCTGCCCTGCTCATGGGGGCGGGGCTGTGCGCTCCTGCGGGACTGCGGCAGCGCGCGGCGCGGCCCGCACTCGTGCGGCCGCGGCGGGAATGGTGCCGTTGACAGCGTGCCCCGCTGCCGGGGGCGGGCGCCCTCGTGCGGGCGGGCCCGCGGGCCGGGCGGGTGTGCACCGCCCGGCGCACCGCGGCAGAGCCGTCACCGCGGCACCGGTGGGCGCCCAGGCGCCCACCGGTGCCGCGCACGGTGTGCCCGGCCGGAGGGGCCCGGACGGGTCAGGCGGGAGCCAGGGTGAGGAGGCCGGCCCCGTAGGACTTGGCCTTGCCGATGCCGGCGCACAGGGCCTGGGCGAGGATCTCGGGCTCGGCGATGCGGGCGGTGCCGTCGAACTGGGTGAGCCGGTACCAGGGGCCGGGCCGGGCGCTGGCGCGGCGGAAGGGACGCGGGCTCATGGAGCTGCTCTCCAGGGCGAGCCCGGCCGCGGTGGCGCGGCGGTGCCACCAGGCGAGGGCGTCGTCGCCGGCCAGGAGCACGGGCGTGCTGCGGCGGGGAGGCGCGGTGGTGGGGTCCTGGGTGGGCGGGTGGTGTGCCCAGCGGAGGGGGCTGGCGGTGATGCGGTAGCAAACGCGGCGGCCCGGGTGCAGGCCGGCGAAGAGGTGCTCAAGGCTGTGCATGGCGGTGGTGCCGTAGAGGGGCGGGAGGCGTGAGAGGTCGGGTGGCTGGGTGCTCTGGATGAGGAGGACGGGCGGGTCGCTCTCGGGTTCGAGGCGGAAGAGCAGTCCGGCTTCCTGGCGGGGGCAAGGTCCGAGCCCGTCGGGTGCGAGCAGCATGACGGTCCTGTGGAGGGTCGGGTAGTCGGCGAGGTCCCGGCGGACGGTGCGGTTGTTGAGGTTGAGGTGGATGCGCGTCAGCGTGGCGGTGTGCACGGTGTCTCCCGCTGGAGATAGGCGGTCAGGGCGGGCAGTGGACGCGGCCCGGCGTACAGGGCGGCGGGCAGGTGCTCGGTGGTGCGCCACACGGGATAGAGACGGTGGCGGCGTCGGGTGCGGACGAGGTCGACGGGGTCGTTGGCGAGGTAGTAGTGGGCGTCTGCGGGGGTGTGGGTGGGCGGGGATTCCCAGCAGAAGGCGACGGGGACGGTGGGCTGGTCGTGCGGCGGGGGCGTGGGCAGGGTGAGCGGTACGTGGTGCAGGAGTTGGGTGAGCGGGTCCCGGAGGGGGCGGCCGAGGACGAGGGGTTCGTCGGGGATGCAGGGGCGGCGCCCGAGGTAGGGGGCCCAGTGGGGGTGCTCGAGGGTGGCGGCGAGGCGGTCGAGGAGGGGGGCGGGTCCTTGGACGGCAACGGTGAAGGCGGCGTCGGCGAGGTACTGGCGGCGGCTGGTCGCGGTGGACTTGCCGGGTGCCCGGCGGCCGCCGCTGCTGGTGCGGAGCTGCTGGTCGCGGGGGTATCCGCCGCCCGTGGTGTGGAAGTCCGTGTAGGGGGTGCCGGGGTTGTCGATGCGCACGGTGAAGGTGAGGTCGTGGTAGGCGGGGGTGCCGGGCAGGTCGGTGTGCGGGGCGAGAGCGTGTTCCTGGGCGCGGCCGGCGGCACTGGCGAACAGGCCTATGAGGGCGCCGCGGGTGGGGTGCGGGGCGGTGGGGCGGTGCACGACGGTGCTGGGGGTGCCGTAGGCGCTCAGGGGCCCCGCCAGGCGCAGCAGGAGCCCGGGGTGCGGCGTCGGGGGTGGGGCGGGGGTGCTCATCGGGAGGCCTTGGCGGGGCTTGGGTTGAGGCGTGCGGGCGGTAGGGGTGCGGAGGGTTCGGCGGCGGCACGGGCGAGGGCGGCGAGCAGGTCGTCGTAGCTGTCGTGGCGGGTACCGAGGGGATCGAGGGTGTCGGTGGAGCCCGCGCAGTAGCCGTGGGCGATCCGGTGGCGGGTGCCCAGCAGCCGGTCGAGGGCGGCGGCGTGCTCGGCAAGTGCCCGGCGGGAGGGGCTGAGATGGCCGCCGCCGTGGGGGTCGGCACGGACGCTCCGGTGGAAGGCGGCGGCGTAGGAGACGGGGCGGCGGTCGCGGACGACGTAGTGGGCGAGGTCGGGCAGGGTGTGCGGGGCGGTGGAGTTGGTCTTGGCCTTCGGCAGGGCGGTGAGGAACGTGCCGACGTACAGCAGGGCGAGTTCGATGGCTTGCTCGCGGTCGCCGCCCAGGGTGTGGGTGAGTTCGGTGAGGTTGACGCTGGAGTAGCGGTAGAAGACGCCGGCAGTGAGGAAGGTGCTGCTCAGGTAGGTGCCCCCGGGCTCGCCGGGACGGGCCCAGTCCTCGACGGACGTGAAGAAGTCTGGCTGCAGGTCGGCGGTGTGGGTGGTGAAGGCCCAGGCCATCTGGACGGCGCCGGGAACGTCGGCGGCGCGGAGCTCGGCCAGGAAGCGTCCGAAGAGGTTGATGGTGGCGGTGCGGGCGGTGACCAGGTCGACGATCGCCTCGGTGGGCAGGCAGCGGTCTGCGGTGCTGCCCTTATCTGCCTCCGTGCCCACCGGGGCCTCCTGTTGCGCGGTGGCGAGGCCGCGCTCGAGGGCGGGACGGTGTGCCGTGCACAGGGCGGTGAGCCGGTCCAGGAGATCGGTGGTGGGCAGGTAGAGCGTGGTGCGGGTGCGCAGGGCGTGCTCCGGGTCGGTCGGCAGGCCCTGCGCGGTGGCGCAGCGGGCAATCTGTGCGCCGGCGAAGGCGGCCAGGTCGGCGGGCCAGCCGGCGGTGCGCAGGGCCTCGGCCAGGCGCAGGGGCAGCAGGCGGGTGCGGGCGGCCGGTTCGCCCAGGTCGGCTTCCAGGGCGGTGCGGCAGGCGCGTTTGAGGCACTGGCTGCTGAGTACGCTGCGCGGCGTCCCGCCGATCGTCATGGTCTTGGGCAGATTGTGGTCGCCGCGGTTCAGGCAGGACACCGGGATGTCCTGCAGGACGTGCAGGTCGAGGTAGCGGGCGGGCATGTCAGATCTCCCGGGTGCGTAGGGGGGTGGGGGTGCTGCGGGGCGGGCCGGGGTCCGGCCGGGTGCTGGCGGGTGGGGCGAGGTAGTAGGCGTCGAGCCAGCGGGTGGCGATGGTGTCCCGGGCGTAGTCCCACAGGGCCAGGTCGGCGAGGAGGACCGCCCAGTCGGGGACCGCACCGCGCTCCAGGAGGTAGCGGGCCGTGCCGGGCAGCATGGTGTGCAGGAGGTCGGCGGAGAGCCGGATGAGGACCTGCAGTCTCTCCTCCGTGTGGGCCCGGTCGCGCGGGTGGTGGGCGGCGGCGCGGGCGAAGGAGGCTCCGAGGTTGGGGCGCCGGTGCCAGTCGACGCCAAGCGGGGCGGGGCGGAGTCCTGGTGGCTGGGGCGTTCTTGGGCGATGAGGCAGGCGAGGGTGAAGTGGGCGCGGCGGGCGCCGTACCCGTCGGCGAGGCGGGTGAGGTACTTCTGCTGCGGCTGGCAGTGTGTCACCGGGCGGCCCAGGCCGCGGGCGAGGGTGTTGCGGATCTGGGGCACGGTGCACAGCTCGCGGACCTCGGTAACGAACTGGTCGCAGTGCAGGCGGCGTTCTTCCGGGGTGTGCCTGGGGGTGGTCTGCGGCGGGCGGGGCGGTTCAGGGCTGGGCACGGCGGCGGCCTTTCGGGCGGGGGCGGTGCGGGGCTGCTGCGGCACGCACGGCGGCGGTGGCGCGGGCGAGGGCCGGGCCGGCGCTGCGGTACTGGGCGAGGGCCGGGGCGGTGGCCGCGTGGAGGGCGGCGAGGGCGGCGCGGGCGAAGGCGGGGCGGATCTGTGTGTCGTGCGGGTCGGGGTGGCGGACCAGGTCCCAGAACACGGTCTCGGCCTGGGGCCAGTACCGCTCCAGCGCGTCCCGGGCCCATGGGGAGGGGGTGCGGGGGGTCCGGGGCCGGGTGGTGGCGCGCGGGGCGGTGGCGTCCTGCCAGGCCCGGGTCGCGGCCTGGGACAGGGTGCCGGCCAGGGCTTCGGCGGCGGTGCGGGCGTCGGCGATGCGCCGTGCGGCGGCGGGGTCGTGTTCCTGCGCGTAGGTCCACAGGGGCGGGGTGAAGGCGGTGTACCAGGCGGTGTCGCGAACCTGTCCTTCCTGGACGAAGCCGCAGACCTGCACGCGCAGGCGCATGGCAATCCGCTCGGGCAGGTCGTTGAGCGTGGCGAAGACGGTGGGCCGTTGGGTGGTGGCGGTTTCGTCGCCGGCCAGGAGCAGGGCGTCGAGGTCGCGCCACAGGGCGCGGGCGGTGTCGGCCTTGCGCGGGTGGCGGTGCTGTTGGACGGGCAGCTGCGGGCGGACGGCGACCTCATCGTAGATCAGATAAGGGTCGGTGGCGGGTAATTTGGGAGCGGTACGGTGGTGGGCGGCCCAGGTCAGGTAGAGGTCGGCAACGGCGCTGCCGTCCTCGGTGGGCACCAGCAGGGCGGCGTGCCGGGAGCGTCCGGTGAGCAGGCGACCGGGCCAGGTGAGCGGCGGCTGCGGGGCGACCGGGTCGGGGGGTGCGTCCCGTTCCCAGGGGCACTGGTCGGGCGGCTGGTCCCCGTCTCCCTGGTAGGGCGTCAGGTGCAGGAGGAGCGTTTCGTACAGGGTGGCGCCCAGGGGGTGGAAGGACAGTGTGGAGCGCAGCGGGCCGGCGGTTCCTTTCCAGCTCTTGACGTGGCCGACGGTGCGGGGCGTGACGTTTCCCGAGCGTCCGTAGTAGTGGTGGATGAGCAGGTGCCACAGCGCTTCGTCGCAGGACACGGGCTGGGGGGCGGTGTCGTTGTGGGGCGAGTGCCAGGCGAGGTTGTTGCCAGCGGGGCGACCGTAGACGAGCGTGTTGATCCCTGCGGTCTCCGTGCACTGGGTGGCGAGGGAGGGGTCCTGCAGGAAGGGCCGGCAGGGGTCGAAGAGGTCCCAGGCGTGGCTGTCGAAATAGGCGTGGACGGTGGCCTCGTCAAATCCGCTGTCCCCGGTCAGCAGGCGGCTGCGTTCCCTGGTCCAGGCGCTCAGTGGGGTCTGCGGGTCGTCCAGGCGGGTGAGCCGGGCCGTGATGGCGGTGAGGATGCGGTAGAGCCCGGAGGCGGCGGGCGGTATTGGCAGGGTGAGCTGGGTGATGCGGTGCGCGCGGGAGAACAGGGCACGCAGGCCGAGCATGGCGGGGCCGTCCTGGGCGTGGACCGGTATCCACGGGCTCAGGTCGGTGGGGTAGGTCGCGGTGGGCATGCGCAGGGGCCTTCCTGCGCGACTCCCTCGGGCCGGGCGGCGAGGCGAGGCCCGGGACGGCCAGGGCCGGGGCCCGTCGGGTGGCGCGCGGTGCGGGGGAACGGCAGGGCCGTTCCCGCGCTGTCTTTCGAGCGAAGCAGGTGCCCGCTGCGGGGACCGGATATTGCGGATGCGCCCATGGGCGACTGCATCGCGGAGTACACTTTCCCGCTGCTGTCCGCGGCCCGTAGCTCCTGTGTGCCCCCCCCCAGGGGCCCTGCCGGGGCGCTCCTTGGGGAAGAGTTGCCCGAGCGAGGTGCCCCAGCGGCCGCCGTTCGCGCCCGTCAGGCACTGCGCGCCCCATCCGGCGCTCTGCCGACCGCGCGTGCTCCCGGGGAGCTTTCGGCGCCGTCCGCCCCGCGCGTCCGCATAGGGCCGCCGAGGGGCGGTTGCAGGCGTTTCGCTCCCCGGCCAGCATGGGGCTCGCCGCCGTCCCGGGACCACACGGTGCCCGGGCTGCTGATTGATCATTAGCCGGTTCTCCCTCCGTGTCCGCAGCTCACGGACTGCTCTCCGGCCCAATGCGCGACGATGGGGTGCCCGACGGCGTATGGGGAAAGGCGTCATGCCCAGGGGACACAAGTGCCCGGTGTGCGGTACTCACACGGGTGCAGCGGACCAGCACGGACAAGCTGCCGTGCACAAGGTGCAGGTCTCGTTACGACAAGAGCAGCTTCGGCCTCTGAGCCGGGGCGGCTCGGGCAGGGCTCGTCCACGGGGCGAGCCCTGCTGCTTGCCTGTGGACGACGGTTCGGACGGCCTCCGGCAACATGTGGGGCTCGGTCCGCGCGGCGGGCTCTCTCGGCGGCCAGCGGCCGCTCGAGGGCGGGAACTGCCCGGGCAGGCGCATGTCGCCTGGCAGCCGGTCGCGCACCGGTGGTGGGGGCGGTTGCGCGGTCCGGTCTGCGAGGTTCGCGGCTTCCTCGTCCCTTGGGCTGTGTGCGGCAGCTCAGCGCCGACGGTCCCGGGGCAGCCGGTCCGCAAGGTTGTGCACCAGGCCGAGGGCGTCGTCCAGGCGCAGCAGGTGCCGGCCGAAGGGCACGGCTGCGGGGGCGGCCGGGTCGTGCACGAGCAGGACGAGATCGTGCAGGAGCGGGTGTGCGTGCCACGCCTCGGGGATCTCCGGGTGGGGTGGCTGTCCGTTCGTCCACGCGTCGGGCACGGACAGGGTGCGGTCCAGGACGGTGCGGATCTCGGCGGGGCGCAGCGTGGGGCCGGCCGGCAGGGGCAGGTGGCCGTGGGGGTCGAGGGTGAGGCCGGTGAGCTGGCGGTAGCAGGCCAGCAGGCGGCGGGGGCGGGCGCCGGTGCGGGTGGGGGCCCTGGCGGCGGTGGTGGGCAGGCGGTGCAGGTCGGCCATGGAGGCGACCCGGCTGGGGGGCGGGATCGCCCGGGTGAGGCCGAGGTGGTCTTCGACCTGTTGGTGGGCGCTGTGGGCGTGGTAAAGCGCGGTGAGGGGGGGCGGGCAGGGCGGCCTGCTGGGCGGGGGTGGGGGCATGGACGGCGGACACCAGGGTGGCCACGTCGTCGGGGAGAGTGAGGTGGTGGGTGTGGGTGGGAGGCGCGGTGAGCAGGCGGGAGGTGGCGTGCAGGAGGTAGGGGGAGTGGATGGACGTCCAGGCTTCGGGGAGGGTGTGGGGCTTGTGCCCGAGCGGGTCGAGGACGATCAGTAGGGGTCCCTGGTCGCGGACCCAGGCGGGCCGCTCCCCCACCGCCCGGGGGCGCTGGAGCTGCCAGGTGCGTTCGAAGCGCCAGAGCCGGCCCAGGCGTTGCATGAGGTCGGCGTACGGGGCGAGGTCGCTGATGATCAGGTCGGCGTCGACGTTGAGACTCATGTCGAGGAGGCTGGTGGTGACGACGACCAGCCGGTGCGGGCGCGGACCGCGCGGGCCGAGCACGGTACGGACGTGCCGGGTGAGGATCTCGCGCTTCTGGGCAGGGGTCCGGGCGTGCAGCAGCAGGAGTTCGTCCTCGGCGTGTGTCCAGGGGAGATGGTGCTCAAGGTAGACCTTGGTGTCCTGCGCGTCGGCCACGGAGGCGTTCGCCACGACGGCGCAGCCGCCGTGGCGGGCCAGGGGGGTCAGGGTGTCGGCGATGCACGCCAGGCGCTCGGCGGGGTCGAAGTGCCGCTGGACGTCCTCGAGTTCGCGGTAGTGGACCGGCTGGCGCCGGAGGGTCACCGAGCGCCGGTGTTCCGTGATGTGGGCGCGACGTCGGGCGGGGTGCATCACGGTGCGGGTACCGTCGCGGGCGGCGGCGAACAGCCAGCCGGGGTAGGCGGTGGCGTAGTCGCTGCGGGCGAGCTGGCGGGCGTCGTGGCCGGCTCCGGCCAGGTAGGCGCGGACCAGGTGCTGGCCGGTGTCCGCAGGCAGGGTGGCGGACAGCAGGACGACCGGGGCTTTCATCGCACCGAGCCAGTGCAGCAGCCGCCCGAGGAGATGTTGGGTGTAGGGGGTGTAGGTGTGGGCCTCGTCGATGACGACGGTGTGCCCGGACAGGCCCAGCAGGCGCAGGGCGCTGTACCGCACCGGCAGTACGCCCATGAGGTCCTGGTCCACGGTGGCGACGGTGAACGGGGCGAGGAGGGCCCGGTCCCAGCCGCGGAGGAACGCGTCGGGCACGGTCACCTGGCGCGGTGGGCGGCCGTTCTCCTCGGTGTCCGGGGCGAGGTCGTCGAGGGTGATCTGTCCGCCGGGTGCCAGGTGGGAGTCGGGGAAGGCGGCGGAGAGCCAGCTGTGGCTGTGCACCAGGGTGACCGGCGCCCGGTCGGGGTGGTGCGCGGCCACATAGTCCACGAGTGTCTCGTGCATGGCGTCAGCGATCGCCGTGGTGGGCTGCAGGATGGCGATCCCGGCGCTCCCGCAGTGCGTGTTGAAGATCCGGGCAGCCTCCAGGGCGGTGATGGTCTTGCCGGTGCCGGTGCCGTCCGTGATCACCAGGATGCCCGCCCCCACCTCCCGTACCACGGGAGGCAGTTGCTGCATGACGGAGCGCTGCATCAAGTTGGGGGCGGCTACGCCGCGGTGCACCTGGGGGAAGGGGGACGCCGAGAGGGCCACGCGGTCCAGACCGGAGGCAGTGACGATCTCCCCCGCCCAGGTGTCCTCCGGCTCGTGAGGACCGCTCAGGGCCGGGCCGCGGACGAAGGCGTAGTGCTGGGCAGCCCCGAAGCTGGGATTCTGCGCCAGCGGAATCCAGACGTGAGGCTGGCTTGCCAGCCGGTCGGCCACCATGATCAACCCGGAGAGCAGGACCGCGGCGGGCACCGACACCTGGGACGGCACCGCATGGGCGCCGGTGAGGTGGCGAATCTGCGCCGCGTACCGGTAGCGCAGGCCCTGCCACAGGGCCCCGCCCAGTTCCTGGCGGACCCGGGCGGGGCTGGCCGCCCCGTGCAGGTCGAGCTGCAGCCACTGTCCGTGGTGGCTGCCCACGATCTGGGCCACCCGCGCCGCGGGGCTCGCGTTGCCGTCCAGCGGGTAGCCGAAGCGGGCGAGGATGCCCACCATGGCGTGCATGGAGGCACGTTCGTGGCGCATCAGCCGCCAGCCGCAGGCGTCAGCGCGCAGGTCCTCGCCGATGCCCGCCCAGACGGCGGGCTCGCACGCCTGGAACGGGCTCAGTTTTCCCAGGTCGTGGCAGCCTCCCCAGAACATCGCCAGGGCGCGGGCCTCCTTCCTCCGCACCCCCAGCCCCTGGGTGATGACAGCGCGCTGGGACGGAGTGAGGAACCGGTCCCACAGCTCCCCCACCAGGGCGGCCACATCGATCAGGTGGAACAGCAGCGCGTATACCAGCAGTTCCACTCCCGGTATGCATTTCCCCCACGGGCGCAGGTCCAGGCCCCGGACCGCACCGTCCTCGACCACTCCCACAGCGCACCTCCTGTGCTCCCGCCCCGGGCCCGAAGGGCCCCGGGGGCCAGCGGGCTGAGCGTTCGTTGGGTTTGGGGCCGGTGCCTTTCCCGGCCCCGGTGTCGGCTCCTCGCGTGGGCGGACCCGGCAACAACCCCGGCGGCAGGGCACGGCGGCCGGGAGCACCCTCGCCGGGACGCCCGCCGGCCTAGTTCTCGGACGACGCCGGCGGAGGGGTGTCGTCGCCCGGCGCGGTGTCCCCTCGGGTCTCCGCTGGAGGGGAAAGAGGCTCGGGGCCAGCTCCTGCGGCTTGCGGTTCCGGCAGCCGGTAGACGGGGAGCGCCTCCGGGGGGCGGGCGGTGAGTCCCTGCACGGCCCGGGTGAAGAGCTCACGGGTGAATTGCGGGTCGGGGTTGCCTCGCTGCTTCTCCTCCTCCAGGGCGCGGGTGAGAACGTCGGTGCTGGCAGCCCACATTCGGAAGTTGCCGTGGCAGGCGCTCTCGTTGACCCACAGGAGGTCCTCGTGGCTGAGCGGGGCCCACACCGCATGGAGGTGGGGCATCACGGTGAGGATCTCGTCGGGGAGCAGCGGGCTGAACGGCTGCCAGGGGTTGACGCGGGAAAAGAAGGCGTGCAGCCGGTGGAGCCGCCGCCGGATGCCGGTGCCGACCAGGACGATGGTGGTCCGGTTGGTGGTGTCGGCCCAGAGATTTCGGAGGTACTCGAGGAACAGGGAATGAAGGTTCTGCGCTTCGTCGAAGACCAGAACACGCTGCCGGTCCTGCAGCGCTGCCCTGATGTAGGCGTCCGTGTTCGGAGTGCCTTCGGGCAGCCCCAGCGCCTCGGCCACCTGCCGCTCCGCCTCCCGCGGGGCGAGGAAGGGCCGCGGGAGGTCGAAGTAGAGGGTGTCGTCGGGCGCGAGGTAGCGCAGATTGTTCCTCACCGCCACGGACTTGCCGAGACCGACGCCTCCGTCGACGCACATGATGCGCGCCGTGTCGATGGCAAGTCGAAGGTTCTTCTCGTTGAGCCGGGTAGCCCGGGTGGCCACGTGCCGCATGCCCGGCACTTGTATGAAGTGATCATGTTCCGCGCCGTAGATACTCACCGTTCCTCCTTCGGGTCCGGTTGGACGGCGGCAAGCCAGGCGGCGTTGGGCTCCGGCAGGTCCTCGTCGCGCCACACGCTGCGCCGCGGGAGCAGCGGACCACCGCGGTCGGTGGCGGTGGCCGCGCAGGCCGTGGCGTTGGGGCCGCCGGGGCGGCCGTCCTGGTGCCAGACGGGGGAAGGCTCCGGGAGCCAGCCAAGGTCCTGTGGCTGCAGGTACAGGTCGGGGGCCGCGCCCAGGGTGCGCAGTTGCGCGTCCGCCTCACGCCGGGTGAGCGCGTCGAGACGTTGGGGCGCCGCCGGTTCGGTGGTCGCCGCGAAACGCTCCCGGAGTTGCTTCGCAGTCCTATCCAGAGCTTGCTTCAGCCGCCGTGCCTCGCGCGAGCTGGCCGCGCGGAGCAGTTTGCGCTGCTGTGCGGAGATCTCGTCCTGCCGGGTGGCCGAACCGAGATAGCGTCCGGTGCGGGCGTCGTACACCTCGATCTGCTGTGTGTGGTGGGGCTGGTAGCGGACCGTCACCTTGTCCCCGATGTGCTGGCTCATCCACGGCTCGTGCGTGAGGTAGTGGGCGTTGTTCCAGGCGATGCCGCTGCCGCCGATCACGCGGTCGCCGCGGGCGGCCTTGAGGCTGTAGGCGTGCAGGGCTGCGGGGTCAACCTCCCTGAGGACGGTAAGGTCGGCGTCCCACACTTCCTTGGGCGTCCGGTTCTCGAGGTTGCGGATGCGGTGCTCGTAGTTCCACTGGTGCACCCAGGTGCGCAGTTCGTGGACGAACCGCTCGAAGGTTAGGAGCCCTTCGACCGATTTTGGCTTCCTCTTCAGGCTCACCCCGTTCGTCGGCCGTTCGGTGAACCCGGGCAGACCGACGAAGAGCATCTCCTTCATGGCACCGTTGATGGCCTCGACGGTTCCTTTCAGCTCCGGGTGCCCGCGCGGCAGGATCACGTGGGCGATGCCGAACTTCCCGAACGATTCCTTCAGCGCATCGCACCGGAAGTCCTTTCCCCCGTCGACGCGCACCAGTGCGGGAAGCCCGCCGAAGGGCCCGTGGTCTCCTCCGGTCTGCACCGCGTCACGAAAGGCCAGCAGGACCGCATCGCTGCTTGCCTCGTGCGGGGTGACGGCCCAGCCCATGATGCCGTCGTGGGAGCAGCCGACGAACAGGGTGATCCACGGCTTGCGGGGCGTGCCTTCCACATCCACCCACACGTCTGCTTCCTTGTGGTCCGCCTCCCAGGCCTCATTGCGGTGCCCGCGCGGCCGTTCACAGCGCAGGTCGTAGGCGCGCCGTGCCACCTCGCCGCCCCGCAGACCCGCCCGGTACGCGGGTGTCAACTCACGGCGGATCATGCGGCAGAACGTGTCGTAGCTGAAGGGCTTCGGCCCCAGTCGGCCACGCTTCTTGAGGTCGTCGTAGGCCTCCTTGGCGCGGCCGCAGAACAGCGCATACGCATCGTGCATTTCCTGCGTCAGATGGTGCCGCTTCCGTTCTGCCGGGACATACTGGCCGCCCGCAGCACGGGCCCTCGCCATCCACCGGTAGACCGTCCTCTTCGTGCACCGGAACGAATCCGCTGAGATCGCCACCTGGCCGCCGCCGGACATACCGGCCCGCTCCAACGCCAGCAGATGGGCTACCGCGGCAGCACGCAGCCGAGTGTCCTTGACATCGATATCGGGGGCAGCCTCGTCAGCAACGACGGCACTCCTGATCGCCACACTCATGGGAACCTCCCCACGGGACGGAAGGGTACAAAAGCCCCGGAACCTCGCTGCGCCCGGCCCGCATCCTCCCGCAATTGGACCTCAGTCCCGGCACCACGGGGTCCACAACCACCCCCACGGGTAAGAATCCCGATAATTCTCCCCTGCAGTCCGAACCGGACTGCTAAAATTCGCCTTGAGTTACAAGAAAAGATCAAAAAACCCTTCACATTGACCATGCCATCAAACCCAGTCAAGAACCGGCAAAACCATCACAAGAGCGCAGGTCAAAAAGAGGGCTCCCAGCGCAAGCAGGGGTCTTGCGCGGGAAACTCCGCAGGACTATGCGCGACCCACGGGCTCCCAGCGCAAGCAGGGGTCTTGCGGCCCGGGCCCTGCGGGTTCTGTCGACGGTGCCGGGCTCCCAGCGCAAGCAGGGGCCTTGCGGCGGCCACATCCACCTTGCGGCCGGCCTCCTCGGGCTCCCAGCGCATGTAGGGATCTTGTGGTGGCCTTCGCGAAAATCGCCCGACACGGCTGGCTCACTCCCCGCGCGAGCAGGGGTTTTGCGGTCTTGATGCCGGTGTACGCCGAATAGCAGGCGAATTCCCCACGCGAGTAGGGGTCGGCCGTACGCGCGACTTTCCGGCCACCGCGCAGCTCATGATCCTCACCACACACACAAAGGGACGCCGGCAACCCGCGCACTCAGGAGCGCTGATTAATCGGCATTCTCCCGTCATGATTCGTTCCTCAAGGGCAAGGGTAGGAATTCACTCTAGTGATGCGTACATGTCAATCTGACTGAGGGTTGCAGCGAGACGTCCTGCGGATTTGCAGCGAGGTGACAACGCCACACCACGCCCGAGCGCACTTGAATGCAGACCTTCTCGCAGGCCACAACCTTGCAAGCCTTCGTGACATCTCGCTGCACGGGCTCGGACATCCTGTTGCAAGTTGGCATCCGGTCCCAGGTAGCGGGCGAGCTTGCGCCGCCCCCGGGGCACGTCGAAGGGCACCAGTTCGGCCCGGCCGCGAGCGACCACCTGCCGGACCAGCCCCGTCGCGAGATCGCACTCGTCCACCACCAGCGCGACGTTCGGGTCGTCCTTCACGCGGTCGCACAGCCGGGCCCACCGGCCTGTCAGGATCCAGAAGGCTCCCTCTTCCCAGAGGTACCAGACGGGGCGCACCGTCGGCCCGCCGGTCGCGATGCGTGCGGTGAGCGGTTGCCGCAGAAAGGCGTCCACATCGAAACGAGAAGATTCCATGGCGCCAATCCTCCATTGCCGCCGGTCACTTCGGTGCGGAGCCGTGGTCCGTGGTCGGAGTTCCGCGCCCTGAGCGGTTGGAGTGGTTGGAGTGATCGGGGTGGGCGGAGTGGCAGAGGGGTGGCTGTGATCGAGTCAGTGCAGGGGGCAATGCAACCTATTCTGTGAAAATGGGGCAATTGAATTCTATTTCGTCTCATACTTGCAATTGCTTGCCAGTTTTCGCTGGTTGCTTGACCGGCCTCCCCTCGGCGTCGTAATTTCGAACGGATTCATCCGTGCACCGTCAAGCCGTAAGGAGGCGAAGTCGGATGTCGATACTCTCCGACCTGCAGCGCCTCGCTCGGCGGACCGCCTGGACTCCGGGGCGGGTAGCACACGGCTGCTGAGGCAGCCTCGCCGATGTGCCCAAATCGCGCACGTACGGCCCCCTTTGATTTCTTTCACCGCCTGTGGCATCGCGCGGACTTCGCCGCGTGCCGGTCTGCGCGCCCGCTTGTGCGGCCGCGCCGTCGAAGGCTGCGTCACCGAAATAGAGAGCTTCCGAAATAGCCATGACGGCAACGAGGTTTACTGTGCCCAAAAAAGAGGTTTTGCCATGGTAGGTGCGCGAATCACAGTCAATGGGAAAGAAACCCCCGTCGCACCGGATGCCCCCCACACCACAGTGCTCGACTTCCTGCGCGAGCGTGGCCTCACGGGCACCAAGGAGGGCTGCGCCGAGGGTGAGTGCGGGGCCTGTTCCGTGCTGGTGGCCCGGCCCGGGGTGAACAAGCCGACCGACTGGGTGGCGATCAACGCCTGCCTGGTCCCGGCAGTGGCGCTCGACGGCCAGGAGGTCGTCACCTCCGAGGGCCTCGCCACCCCCGGCGCGGCCGGCACTCCCCCGGCCCTGCACCCCGTACAGCAGGAGATGGCGGACCGTGGGGGTTCCCAATGCGGTTACTGCACACCGGGGTTCATCTGCAGCATGGCCTCGGAGTACTACCGGCCGGACCGTTGCGCGCACGAGGACGCGGACGGTGCCGCCGGCCACGGCGCCGATGCCGAGCACGGTCCGAACGGGTTCGACCTGCACTCGCTGAGCGGCAACCTGTGCCGCTGCACCGGCTACCGGCCGATCCGTGATGCCGCGTACGCACTCGACCGGCCGGCCGAGGACGATCCGCTGGCCCGGCGCCGCGAGCAGTCCCCGCCCGAGCCGGTCGCCTCCGAGTACACCCAGGGCGGTCGCACGTTCCTGCGCCCCGCGACCCTCGAAGGGGCGCTGCGGACCCTGCGCGAGCGTCCGGAGGCGGTCGTGGTCGCCGGAAGCACCGACCACGGCGTCGAGGTCAACATCCGCTCCCGCCGGGACAACTGCGTCGTGGCCGTCGACCGGCTGCCCGAACTGCGGGTGCTGCGCGCCGAGTCCGAGTACGTCGAGATCGGTGCGGCACTCACTCTCACCGAGATCGAGCGCCGTCTCGACGGCGGCGTGCCTTTGCTGGACCAGCTGTTCCCGCAGTTCGCCTCCCGGCTCATCCGCAACAGCGCCACCCTCGGCGGCAACCTGGGTACCGGCTCCCCCATCGGCGACAGCCCGCCGGTGCTGCTCGCGCTGGAGGCCTCGCTCGTGCTCGCCGGCGCCGACGGCGAGCGCACGGTCCCGCTGGCCGACTACTTCACCGGCTACCGGCAGAGCGTGCGCCGCCCGGACGAGCTGATCCGCGCGGTGCGCATTCCGACGCCGCTCTCCCGCACCACCGCCTTCCACAAGATCGCCAAGAGACGATTCGACGACATCTCCAGCGTCGCCGTCGCCTTCGCGCTCGACATCGAGGGCGGCATCGTCCGCAAGGCCCGGATCGGTCTGGGCGGCGTCGCCGCCACCCCGATCCGGTCGCTGGCCACCGAGGCCGCCCTGGAGGGCAGGCCCTGGTCGCAGGAGACCGTGGACGAGGCCGCCCGCGTCCTGCGCGGCGAGGGCACGCCGATGAGCGACCACCGCGCCAGCTCCCTCTACCGGTCCGCGATGCTCGGTACGAGCCTGAAGAAGCTGTACGCACAGACCACCGAGGCGGTTTCGTCATGAGCCAGCTGTCCGAACGCCCCGAGAAGCCGGTCGTCGGCGTCTCCATGCCGCACGAGAGCGCCTACCAGCACGTCACCGGCGGCGCGCTGTACACCGACGACCTCGTGTACCGCACCAAGGACGTCCTGCACGCCTACCCGGTCCAGGTCATGAAGGCGCACGGCCGCATCACCGCGCTCCGCACCGGGCCCGCACTGGCCGTGCCCGGTGTGGTCCGCGTCCTGACCGGCGCGGACGTACCGGGCGTGAACGACGCCGGTATGAAGCACGACGAGCCGCTCTTCCCCGACGAGGTCATGTTCCACGGCCACGCCGTGGCGTGGGTGCTGGGCGAGAGCCTGGAGGCGGCCCGCCTCGGCGCGGCGGCCGTGGAGGTCGAGCTCGACGAGAAGCCCTCGATCGTCACCGTCGCGGAGGCCATCGAGGCCGGGAGCTTCCACGGCGCCCGGCCGCTGATGGAGACCGGGGACATCGACGCCGGGTTCGCCGACTCCGCGCACGTGTTCACCGGCGAGTTCACCTTCTCCGGGCAGGAGCACTTCTACCTGGAGACGCACGCCGCGCTCGCCATGGTCGACGAGGGCGGGCAGCTGTTCATCCAGAGCAGCACCCAGCATCCGTCCGAGACCCAGGAGATCGTCTCGCACGTGCTCGGCGTCCCGGCGCACGAGATCACCGTGCAGTGCCTGCGGATGGGCGGCGGTTTCGGCGGCAAGGAGATGCAGCCGCACGGGTTCGCTGCCGTCGCCGCGCTCGGCGCCAAGCTCACCGGCCGACCGGTGCGCTTCCGGCTGAACCGCACGCAGGACCTCACCATGTCCGGCAAGCGGCACGGCTTCCACTCCTCGTGGCGGATCGGCTTCGACGCCGAGGGCCGCATCCAGGCCCTCGACGCCACGCTGACCGCCGACGGCGGCTGGAGCCTGGACCTGTCCGAGCCGGTGCTGGCCCGCGCGCTGTGCCACATCGACAACACGTACTGGATTCCGAACGCGCGCGTCGCGGGACGTATCGCGAAGACCAACACCGTCTCCCACACGGCGTTCCGCGGCTTCGGCGGCCCCCAGGGCATGCTCGTCATCGAGGACATCCTCGGCCGGGTCGCCCCCCTGCTGGGACTGGACCCCGTCGAGCTGCGCGAACGCAACTTCTACCGGCCGGGGCAGGGCCAGACCACACCGTACGGCCAGCCGGTCACGCAGGCCGACCGGATCTCCGCCGTGTGGGAGCAGGTGAAGGAGAACGGCAACCTCGCCGACCGCAGGCGCGAGATCGCCGCGTTCAACGCGGCCCACCCGCACACGAAGCGGGCGATCGCCCTGACCGGCATCAAGTTCGGCATCTCGTTCAACCTGACCGCCTTCAACCAGGGCGGCGCGCTGGTGCTGATCTACAAGGACGGCTCCGTCCTGATCAACCACGGCGGCACCGAGATGGGCCAGGGCCTGCACACCAAGATGATGCAGGTGGCCGCGACCACGCTCGGCATCCCGCTGCACCGGGTGCGGCTGGCTCCGACCCGTACGGACAAGGTGCCCAACACCTCCGCCACGGCGGCCAGTGCGGGCGCGGACCTCAACGGCGGCGCGATCAAGAACGCCTGCGAGCAGTTGCGGGAGAGGCTGCACCAGGTGGCCGGGTCCCAGCTGGGCGGGAACGCCTCGGACGTCCGCATCGTCGAGGGCGTCGCCCGCGTCCTGGGCGGTGACAAGGAGCTGGCCTGGGACGACCTGGTGCGCACCGCGTACTTCCAGCGGGTCCAGCTCTCGGCGGCCGGCTTCTACCGGACGCAGGGGCTGCACTGGGACGCCAAGAGCTTCCGCGGCACGCCGTTCAAGTACTTCTCCAACGGGGCCGCCGCGACCGAGGTCGAGGTGGACGGGTTCACGGGTGCGTACAGGATCCGGCGGGTCGACATCGTGCACGACGTCGGCGACAGCCTCTCCCCGATGATCGACATCGGTCAGGTCGAGGGCGGGTTCGTGCAGGGCGCGGGCTGGCTGACGCTGGAGGACCTGCGCTGGGACACCGGCGAGGGCCCGCACCGGGGCCGCCTCCAGACGCAGGCGGCCAGCACGTACAAGCTGCCGAGCTTCTCGGAGATGCCCGAGGAGTTCAACGTCACGCTGATGGAGAACGCCACCGAGGAGGGCGCGGTCTACGGTTCCAAGGCCGTGGGCGAGCCTCCGCTGATGCTGGCCTTCTCGGTCCGCGAAGCGCTGCGGCAGGCCGCCGCCGCTTTCGGGCCCGCGGGGACCAGTGTGGAACTGGCCTCTCCGGCGACCCCGGAGGCGGTGTACTGGGCCGTCGAGTCCGCGCGCGAGGGCGACGGGCGGCACGAGGGCGACGGGATCCGCACCGGCACGAGTGCTCTGAGCAATGCCTGACATGACGTGGGTGGCCGCGGTCGCGCGGTTGCGGGCCCGCCGGGAACCCGGCGCGCTCGTGACCGTCGCGGCCGTGCGCGGCCACGCGCCCCGCAAGGCCGGTGCCAAGCTCGTCGTGGGGCTGACCGAGACGTGGGGTTCGATCGGCGGCGGCAACATCGAGGCCGTCGCGATCGACAGGTCCCGCGAGCTAATCGCCGCATCGGGTGCGGAGCCGGAGCTCAGGGAGTTCGCGTTGAACGACAAGGTCACCAACCGGCACGGTGTGCAGTGCTGCGGCGGAGTCGTCACCGTACTGACCGAACCGCTGCCGGTGGTGCCCGCGGTGGCGATCTTCGGTGTCGGCCACGTCGGGCTGGAACTCGCGCGCCTCCTGGCCCGGCACCACCTCGACCTGCATCTGATCGACACCCGCCCGGACGTCCTCACCGACGAGCGCCTCGGCGTGCTGGCGGACGCGGTGGCGGAGGTCCATGTGCACCACGTGCCGCTGCTGCCGGAGGAGGTGCTCGCGGATCTGGCGCCGGGCACCCACGTCCTGATCATGACCCACGACCACGCCGAGGACGCCGCGCTGTGCGACGCGGCTCTGCGCACGCCCGGTCTCGGCTCGATCGGGCTGATCGGCTCCGCACCCAAGTGGGCCCGGTTCCGCAAGCGCCTGGCCACCGAGGGCGGGCACGACGACAGCACGATCGACCGGATCAAGACTCCGGTCGGTATCCCCGGGATCACCGGCAAGGAGCCCGCCACGATCGCGGTGAGCATCGCGGCGGACCTGCTGCGGGCATTCGAGGGCGACGGCGGCTGAGCGTACTCAGAGCCCGGTCGAGGGGCCCGTGCCGGAGTGGTGCGCCGGTCGGGGGGTCGTCGGCACCGGGGCGCCCAGCGAGAGCGGTTCGTCGAGGTCGGTGAGGGGTGCGAGGCGGGCGGTGACGACGTGTTCGCGGCTGCCGGAGGTGTAGGTGACGGCGGCTTTGATCCGGATGCCGTGCAGTGCCTGCGGGAGCCAGTAGGCGGCGTCGGCCCACATGCGGTGCAGCGGCAGGGCGTCGGCCGGGTACCAGCCGGGGCGGATCTCCTCGCACTCCCGCAGCCTGCCTTCGAGCCCGGTGGCGAGGAAGACCGGGGTGCTGTGGTCCCAGCGCTGTTCCGGGAAGGTGAAGGTGAGGTTGGCGACGTGCAGCACGTCGCCGGACGGGCGGAGCCCGGTTTCCTCCTCCAGTTCGCGAACGGCGGCTTCCTCGGGGCTTTCGCCGGGATCCAGATGCCCGCCGATCACCACGATCTTCCCGGTCCCGGGCCCGGACAGCTTCTCCCCCAGCAGCACCTCCCACCGGCCCCGGCCGGTGATCCGGGTCGCGATGCACAGGGTGGTGCGACTCATCTGCTGGAGCGTCATATCGGCTTCCTGTCAGAGTTGGTGGGGGCTTGGGGTGAGTGGTTCCCGCGGCCGGTCCCGCCCACCTCTGCCGGGCCGCTCGTACCGTCGCGGCAGGCTCGGCACCGAACCTCCCCGCCGTCAGCCGGTACCGTACGCCCCCGTCGGACAACGTGTCCCGGGTGTTTCGGGCAGGGCCGAAGCACGTTGTCCGGTCGTGCGGCCGCCGGTGACGCTGCTCGGCACGCGGCAGAAGTCGCGCAGAGGACCGATCACATGAGGACGTGTCATGGCACTGTCGAACATCAAGGGACGAGTGGCCGCGGTTTCCGTCGCCGGTGCGGCGGCTCTGGCGCTGGGCGCCGGTGTCGCACCCGCCCAGGCGTCGGCGCCGGCGGAGGTGTCGGTGCAGAAGAGCTGCCCGTCCGGCGCGCTGTGCGTGAAGCTGCGCAACACCTCCACCGGGAAGTCGACGTGGAAGGACCTCTACTACTGCAAGAACTGGTACATCAGCGGCAAGTGGGTCCCCACCCGTTACATCAACAACCAGACGCGGGGCACCAAAGCCAAGTTCAAGAACCACGACCGCAGGACGATCCTGACCACGGCGGCCCCGTACGCCGACCGGAACGTGGCGCACAGCGTCGGCGTCCGCACCTGGTACATCAAGCCCTGCTGACCCCGCCGCACCTGGACGGGCCGTCGCCGCACTCCTCGCGGCGGCGGCCCGTCCCCCGCGGCGGCCGGCCGCACGCCCCGGCCGGCCTCGTGGCGTTGCGCGCCCGCGAGGCCTTTTTCGGGTGGGGAGGTCCTCCCGCGCGGACGTACGGCATGATCATGAGTTCGTACGCGGCGGACCACGCAGGCGGACACCGACCAGCAGGGGGAACCATGAGACTCACCGATCGAGCCCTCGGAATGAAGCTCTTCGCGAAGGCCGTGCACGGCGCGTACCAGTCGCAGGCGGCGGACGTCGCTTCCGGTACTGCCCTGTCCAACGAGTTCGGTACCGCGCGGATCACCGTTCCCGACCACTGCCGGCTGGACGACGAGGCACTCGGCAAGGCCGTCGCCCTCGTCGAGGCCCACGGCCTGACCGTCACCCGCACACCCCGCTGACGGCACGGAACACCTACACCCGTCCGGCCGGATCGCCCGCGGGCGGGCTCCCGCCGTGCGTCAGCGCGTGCGTGCGGCCCCGAGCGGGTCCGGCTGGGGGTGGACGCAGTGCCAGCGGTGTCCTTCGGTGGGTTCGGTGCGGGCGGGGAACGCGGTCGCGCACTCGTCGTCCGCCTTCCAGCAGCGGGTGCGGAAGGGGCAGCCGGTGGGCGGGTGGGTGGCGGAGGGCACCGGGCCGTGCAGCACGATGCGCTCCGGGCGTTCCAGCAGGCTCGGGGTCGCCGACAGAAGGGCCTCGGTGTACGGGTGGCGGGGGCCGCCGGTGACCTCGTGGGCGGGCCCCTCCTCGACGACTCGGCCGAGGTAGAGGACGGCGATGCGGTCCGCGAGGTAGCGCACGGTCTGGACGTCGTGGGAGATGAACACCATGCCGAGGCCGAGGCGTGCGCGCAGATCGGTGAGGAGGTTGAGGATCTGCGCGCGGACGGACACGTCGAGCGCGCTGGTGGGTTCGTCGGCGACGATCAGTTCCGGTTCGAGCGCGAGCGCGCGGGCGATGGCCACGCGCTGGCGCTGCCCGCCGGAGAGCTGGCCCGGCAGGGCGTCCCGGGTGTGGCCGGGCAGCCCGACCAGGTCGAGGAGTTCCGCCACCCGTGCCTCGCGGGCCTCCCCGGTACCGCGGCGGTGCACGTCGAGGGGGTCGCGCAGGATACGGCGGACCGGCAGGCGCGGGTTGAGGGCGGTGGAGGGGTCCTGGAAGATCACGCCCACCGCGGGGCCGAACTCCCCGCGCCGCTCCGCCGCGCTCATCGCCCACAGGTCGCGTCCGCGGAAGTGGACCTGTCCCTCGGTCGGGCGCTGCAGTCCGGTGACCACGCGGGCCAGTGTCGACTTTCCGCAGCCCGACTCGCCGACCAGGCCCAGGATCTCGCCGCGGCGCACTTCGAGGGTGGCGTCGGTGAGGGCGTGGACGGTGTCCCTGCGGAAGACGCCGCCGCTGCGGGCCCTGTGCTGTACGTGGATGCCGTCGAGCCGGATCAGCGGGGCCCCGGCGGTGGTCCGCGGGGCCGCGGTGGTGGTCCGCGGGGCCGCGGTGGTGGTCCGCGGGGCCGCGGTGGTGCCGTGCGGGTCGGCTGCCGTGTCCCGGGGGCCGGGGTGCGGGTGCTCGGTGGTCATCGGGTGCTCCCCAGGGGCTGCGCCGGCTGCGCGGCGGGAGCCGGGTGGTGGCAGGCGAACAGGTGGTCCTCGTCGGTGCCGCGAGGTGCGGCGGGTGGCGGGGTCGTGGCGCAGAGTCCGATGGCTGCGGCGCACCGTGAGGCGAAGCGGCAGCCCGCACCGAACGCGCGGGGCGCCGGTACGACACCGCGGATCTGGTGCAGCCGCTGGGCCCCCGCTTCCAGGGAGACGACGGAGCCCAGCAGGCCGCGGCTGTAGTGGTGGGCCGGGTCGGTCAGCAGGGCACGGGTGGCGCCGGCCTCGGCGACCTGGCCCGCGTACATGACGGCCACCCGGTGGGCGAGGTCGCCGACGAGGGCGAGGTCGTGCGAGACGAGGACCATGGCGAAGCCGAGTTCGTCGCGCAGTCGCACCAGCAGTTCGACGACCTGGGCCTGGACGGTGACGTCGAGGGCGGTGGTCGGCTCGTCGGCGATGAGCAGGCGGGGGCTGCGGGAGAGGGCCATGGCGATCAGGACGCGCTGGCGCTGGCCGCCGGAGAGTTCGTGGGGGTAGCTGCGCAGGGTGCGTTCGGGTGAGAGCCCGACCAGGTCGAGGAGTTCGGCCGGGGTGCGGGTGCCGCCGCGCGAGGTGAGCCGGCCCAGCTGGGTGCCGATGAGGACGGACGGGTTCAGGGAGGACATGGCGTCCTGGTAGACCATCGCGATCTGTGGGCCCATCAGGGCGCGGCGTTCCCTGGGCGACAGCTTGAGCAGGTCGCGGTCGCGGTAGCGGATCTCGCCCTCCACCTCTGCGTTGCGGGCCAGCAGGCCCATGACGGCGAGGCTGGTGACGGATTTGCCGCAGCCCGATTCGCCGACCAGGCCGAGGGTCTCGCCCTCGCGGACGGTGAAGGAGATGTCGTCGACGACGCGGGTGTCGCCGTAGCGGTCGGGGAAGCGGATGGTGAGGTTGCGTACGGTCAGCAGGGCGGGGGCGTCGTCGGGCAGCGGGCGGACGGCGGGTTCGGTGCCGGTGAGCCGCGCCGCCAGTTCGGTGAGGGCGGCGTCCACGTCGTGTGCGTCGGTGACGGCGGCCGCGGGGGCCTTGGCGGGCGCCTCGCCGTCGGTGCGGGACCTGTCGGGGGAGGCTGCCGCGTCCGTCATGCCCTCGGAGAGGATGTTCAGCGCGAGTACGGTGATCAGCAGGCACAGGCCCGGGAAGAAGGTGGCCCACCAGCCGCCGGACAGCAGGATCTGGCGGCCGTACGCCAGGACGCTGCCCCAGCTCGGGTCGGGGTCCTGCACTCCGGCGCCGATGAAGGACAGGCTGGCCTCGAAGATGATCGAGTCGGCGACCATGACGGTGGCGAACACCAGCACCGGGGCCGCGCAGTTGACGGCCACGTGCCGGAGCACGATGTGGCCGCGCCGGGCTCCGATGACTCGTTCGGCGGCGACGTAGTCCTCGCCGTACTGCTCCAGGACGCCCGCGCGCACGACGCGGGCGAGCGAGGGTGCGTACACGAACGCGATGGTGAAGACGATCACCGGGAGGCTCGGGCCGAACACGGCGACCAGGACGGCCGCCAGGGCGATCGGCGGGAACGACATGACGACGTCCAGCGTGCGCATCACCGACTCGTCGGCGAATTTGCGCGAGGTGGCGGCGAGCGCGCCGAGCAGTGAGCCGAGGACGAGGGCCAGCAGGGTGGCGCCGAGGCCGATGGCGAGGGAGTAGCGGGCGCCGTGCACGACGCGGGCGAAGACGTCGCGGCCGGCCCGGTCGGTGCCGAACCAGTGGTCGCCGCCGGGCGGCTGGGCCGGGATTCCGGTGGCGAGCGGGTCCTGGGTCAGCAGTGGCGCGAGGAGCGCGCCGAGGACGACGACCAGCAGGACGCCGAGCGCGATCCGGGAGGCCGGGGGCAGGCGGCGCAGCCGCGTGCCGGGCCGGGCGAGACGCCCGGCGAGGGAGCTTGGGGCGAACATCACACCGTCCTGATACGCGGGTTGACGAGCAGATAGAGCAGGTCGACGACGACGTTCACCACGAGGAACGCGAGGGCGATGGTGAGCACCGTGCCCTGGACGAGGGCGACGTCACCGCCGGTGGATCCTTCGAGGATCAGCTTGCCCATGCCGGGCAGGTCGAAGATCGCCTCGATGACGACGGCGCCGCTGAGCAGGTAGCCGACCTTGACGCCGAGCACGGTGAGCGGGGTGACCAGGGCGTTGCGCAGCACCGACCGGATGATCAGGAACGGTGGCAGGCCGCTGCCGCGTGCGGTGCGGACGTAGTCGCGGTCGAGTTCGGCGACCATCGACGTGCGGACGAGGCGGGCGAGGGAGGCGGCGACGGGCAGTGCGAGGGAGATCGCGGGCAGTGCCAGGGAGCGCAGCCAGCCGCCGAGGGACTCGGCGGGGTTGACGTAGCCGCCGGTCGGGAAGAGCGGTGTGTTCAGGGCGAACTGCTGGATGAGCAGGACGCCGAGCCAGAACGAGGGCAGTGCGATCCCGGCCATGGACAGGACGCGGAAGACCTGGTCGGGCCAGCGGTCGCGGTACATGGCGCTGGTGACGCCGAGGACGAGCGCGAGGACGACGGCGAGCAGGAGGCCGAGCAGGGTGAGCTGGAGGGTGAGGGGGAACGCGGTGGTGATGCGGTCGACGACGGGCTGGCTGGGGGGCACGGTGACGCCGAGGTCGCCCTGCACCAGCTGGCCCAGGAAGTGGAAGTAGCGCACCGGCAGGGGGTCGTTGAGGCCCTGTGCTTCGGCGAAGGCGGCCCGTGCCTCGGGGCTCGCGCTGTCGCCGAGCGCGTTGTAGGCGGGATCGGCCGGCGAGAACTGCAGGACCACGAAGACCAGCAGTGCGATGCCGAGGATCATCACCGGCATCATCGCGACGCGACGCAGCGCGAGCCGGAGAAATGCAACCATCGTGAGGTTCCTAGGGATTGGGGCCGGGCCGGCCGCACGTCGGGGAGCGGGCCGGCCCGGCGGCCTTGCGGTGTGCCGCTCAGGCGCGGCCGACGTCGACGAAGGACAGTCCGGTCGTGGGCAGCGGCTTGAAGCCGGGGAGCGCGGCGCCGCTCCAGGCGGTGGGCAGCTTGCGGTGCAGCACCGGGTACAGTGCGGCCTCCTCGGCGACCAGGTCCATGACCTGTCCCCACAGTTCCTTGCGCCGGGTCTCGTCGGGGGCGCTCGCGGCCCGGTCGAGCAGCGACTTGGTCTGCTTGTAGGCGGGCGAGCCGGTCCATCCGTAGCGCTTCTCGGGCCAGAACCCGTAGTAGAACCAGCGCAGCAGGAGGTCGGCGTCGTTGCCGAAGACGGACGGGTCGCCCGGTGCGGCCAGGACGTCGAAGTTCCCCTTGTCGACCTTGGCGTACTGGGCCGGGGACTGTGCGATGTCGAGCGTGGCGTCGATGCCGGCCGCCGCCCAGCTCTCCTTGATGAGGGGGGCGATGTCCTTGACCCAGCCGGTGTCGGTGAGCATCAGGGTGAACGACAGTTTCTGTGCTCCGGCGTCGGCGAGGAGCTTCTTCGCCCTGGCGACGTCGTGGCCGTAGACGGTGGCGGCCCGGTGGTAGTCGGGGTGGGTGGGGGGTACGTAGCCGGTGGCGGGTTCGGCGTTGCCGAGCAGCGCGGTCTTGATGATCTTCTCGGTGTCCAGGGCGTAGTGCAGTGCCTGGCGCACGCGCTTGTCGGCGAACCGCTTGTCCGCGCAGTTGAACATCAGGAAGAGCAGGCCGAAGGACTGCACGGACTCGACCTTGTTCCTGCCGGTGAAGCCCTTGATGTCGATGTAGGGCACGTCCTCGATGGCCTGTACGCGGCCGGACTGCAGGGCGCTGACCCTGGCGGAGGGGTCCGACATGAGGCGCCAGACCATCTTCTTGGCCTTGGCGGGGCGGGGGCCGTTGTACTTGTCGTACGCCTCCATCACGATCTTGTCCTCGCGGACCGCGGAGACGAAGCGGTAGGGGCCCGAGCCGACGGGCTTGGCGTCGAACGCCTTGGCGTCCGCTCCTGCGATCTTCCTGGGGACGATGCGCACCACGGAGATCCGGGACGGGAACAGGGCGAAGGGGTGCTTCAGCTTGAACTCGACCGTGCCCGGGTCGACCGCGTTCACCTTGTCGATGAACGGCACGAACTGAGCCATGAGTGAGGCGTTCTTCGGGTCGAGGACCCGCTCGAAGCTGAAGACGACGTCGTCGGCGGTGACGGCGGAGCCGTCGTGGAAGGTGGCTCCCTGGCGCAGTGCGACGCGGTACGTGGTGGCGTTGATCCGCTGCGGCATGGCGGTGGCCAGGGCGGGGCGGGCGGTGAGGGTGGCCGGGTCGAGGTCGACCAGTCCCTCGAAGATGTGCATGTTGGCGGCGTAGGGCGTGGCGCCGGAGGTGATCATCGGGTCGAACCCGGTGGACAGCGGGTAGGACAGGCCGGCCTCGATGGTGGAGGTGTCGCCGCCGGTGCTCTGCCCGCCACCGGTGGACGCCGGGCCGCCGCAGGCGGTCAGGCCGGTGGTGATCGCGGTCGTCACACCGAGGGCGCTGGTGATTCTCAGGAAGGTGCGGCGGTCCACGCCGGCAGTGCTGCGCGAGGGCAAGGGGGTCCTCCAGGCGGAAGAGAGGGAGACTGACGACGGCCGAGGAAGCAGTCGTTCCGGCGGCGAGTGCGGTGATCACCCCACTGCCCTGGGCATCAGATGTCTGATGTCCGATGCCTTGATAGTGTGGGAAGGTAGTCCGGCCAACGGGAGGGGTCAAGAGGTGGCGGTGGAACAGAGGGCGACGGTGCCGGAGCCCAAGGCGGCGCGGCAGCCGCTCAGGCAAGAGGTGGCCGACGGAATCAAGTCGTACATCCTGCGCAACAAGCTCCGCCCCGGTGACCCGCTGCCGACCGAGTCGGCCCTGTGCGAGGCACTGGGCGCCAGCCGCTCCAGCGTGCGGGAGGCCATCAGGGTGCTGACCGCCCTGGACATCGTCGAGGTACGGCACGGGCACGGCACGTACGTCGGCCGGCTCAGCATGTCGGCGCTCGTGGAGAGCCTGGCGTTTCGCGGACTGCTCAGCCCCGACGACGACTTCCAGGTCCTTGCCGACCTCGTCGAAGTGCGGGAGCTCTTCGAGCGGAGCATGGCCGAGCGTCTCGTCCACGGGCTCTCCGAGGAACAGGTGGAGCGGCTCCAGGGCTGTGTCGACGCGATGCGCGAGGGGCACGCGGGCGAGGGGAACGGTTTCGTCGACACCGACCGGGCCTTCCACACCCTGCTCGTCACCCCGCTCGGCAACGACCTGATAGGCCAGCTGTCCGCGGCGTTCTGGGACGTGTACGTCATCGTCGCGCCGCACCTCGACGTGTTCACGCACGAGCACGAGGCGGCCACCATCGCCAGTCACCAGCGCATCGTGGACGCCGTGCGCGCCCGCGACGCCGCGGAGTTCGCCGCGGCGCTGACCGAGCACTACGCGCCCGTGCGCCGGCGTCTCGCCGAGGCCCGCGCCCGCGGCTGACCCGGCCGCACCGGCCGTCGGCGCACGTCCCCACCGGGGGCGTGCGCCGTTTCGCTGTGCCCCTCCCCCGCGGGTCCCCGCGGGAGCCCCGCCCGGCGAACTGCTCCTCGCCCCGCAGCACTTGACGCACCTCGCCGGACAACTCTATGGTCCCAGGACAGCAGACATCAGATGTCTGCCGTTGTCTTGTGCCGGCCGCTGCCGCGCGCCATGCCAGCGCGCCGCGCCGCACCCACCTCTCTCCCAGCGGGGCCCCTTCATGCCATTGACGGACCTGACGCTCGCCCAGTGCCTGGCGCTGCGGCCCGACCTCGACGAACCGGCCGGCCTCGACCGGTTCTGGACCCGGACCCTGGCCGAGTCCCGCGCCGTCGGCGGGCGCCCGCGCTTCGTCCCGGTGGACAGCGGGCTGACCCACGTCACGACGTACGACGCGACGGTGCCGGGCCACGCGGGCGAACCCGTACGGGGCTGGCTGCACCTGCCGACCGGGACGGACGAACCCCTCGGCTGCGTCGTGGAGTTCCTCGGCTACGGACGCGGCCGGGGCCTCGCCCACGAGCAGGTGCTGTGGGCGAACGCCGGATACGCGCACTTCGTCATGGACACCCGCGGCCAGGGCTGGTCCACGGCCGGCGGGGACACCCCCGACACGGCGACCCTGGGCGGCTCGGTACCGGGCTTCCTGACCCGGGGCGTACAGAGCCCGGAAACCCACTACTACCGGCGGGTGTTCACGGACGCGGTGCGCTGTGTCGACGCGCTCCGCGACCACCCGGCCGTCGATCCGGAGCGGATCGTGGTGACCGGCCTGAGCCAGGGCGGCGGCATCGCCCTGGCGGTGGCCGCCCTGGTGCCGGGCCTCGCCGGGGTGATGCCCGACGTGCCGTTCCTCTGCGACATCCGGCGCGCCGCCCGGATCTGCGCCACCGGACCGTACACCGAGATCGCCGCGTACCTGGGTCTGCACCGCGACCGCGCCGACGCGGTGTTCGGCACGCTCGACCACGTCGACACAGCGCTGCTCGCCTCCCGGGCCTCGGCCCCGGCGCTGTTCTCCATCGCCCTGATGGACGACGTCTGCCCGCCCTCCACCTGCTTCGCCGCCTACCACCGCTACGCGGGTCCCAAGGACGTCCGCGTCTACGAGTTCAACGGCCACGAGGGCGGCGGCGGACACCACCGGCGCGAACAGCTCTCCTGGGTGCGCGCGCTCCTCTCCCCCGGTGCCCGTTCCGGCCCCACCTCCCTGCCCGAACCCCAGCCCGCCTGATTCCCTCCTCGCCCCTCGACCGACTCCCTCCCGAGAAGAGGCCCGTTCATGCAGCGAAGAGTCCCCCTGGCCGCACTGGCCGCGACGCTCGCCCTCGTCGCCGCCACCACGACCGCCGCCCACGGTGCCGAGGCCGGCACCCTCACCTCGCAGGACCTGGCGACCGCCGGCACCGGCTCGCCGTACTACCGCATACCCGCGCTCACCACGACGTCGCGGGGCACCGTCCTCGCCGCCTACGACGCCCGCCCCACGCTCGGGGACCTGCCCGGCAACATCGGCGTCGTGATGCGGCGCAGCACCGACGGCGGCGCCACCTGGCAGCCCCAGCAGGTGGTGCGCAAGGAGGCGGCCCCCAAGGGCTTCGGCGACCCGAGCCTGCTGGTGGACCGGGAGACCGGCCGGATCTTCCTCTTCTACGCCGCGTCCGTGAACCAGGGCTTCTTCGGCTCGGCCACCGGGAACGACGAGAGCGACCCGAACGTCCTCCAGGCCGACTACAGCTACTCCGACGACGACGGCCTGACCTGGCGGCACGAGCGCATCACCGCCGACCTCAAGAACCCCGCCTGGGGCGGCATGTTCGCGGCCTCCGGCGAGGGCATCCAGCTGCGCCGCGGCGCCCACAAGGGCCGGCTGATCCAGCAGTACGCGATCCGCCGCGACGGCGCCAACTACGCGGTCAGTGCCTACAGCGACGACCACGGAAAGACCTGGCGGACGGGCACGCCCGTGGGCCCCGGCGGCGACGAGAACAAGACCGTCGAACTCTCCGACGGACGCGTCATGCTCAACAACCGGTCGGCCCCGTACCGCACCGTCGCGTACTCCAGCGACGGCGGCGTCACCTACACGCCCTTCCAGCCGGACACCGAACTGCCCGACCCGGCCAACAACGGCTCGATCACCCGCTTCGCGCCGAACGTCGACCCCTCGCACCCGCGCGCCCAGTGGCTGATGTTCAGCAACACCGCGACCACCAGCGGTCGCAGCAACCTCACCGTGCGACTGTCCTGCGACAACGGCAGGAACTGGCCCATCCGCAGGACCGTCGAGACCGGCTCCGCCGCCTACTCGACGCTCACCCCGCTGAGCGACGGCACCGCGGCCAACCCGCGCACGGGTCTGCTCTGGGAGCGCGACGACTACCGCCGGATCACCTACTCCTCCTTCGACCTGCGGTGGCTCGGCGGCATCTGCGCGCCGGTCACCGTCACCCCGCCCGCGGCACTGCGGGCGGGCACCACCACCGGGATCGACGTACGCGTCGTCAGCCAGAACGACGTGGCCGTCCCGGCGGGCTCCGTCGCGCTGACGCTGCCGCAGGGCTACAGCGCGCCCGCCGTGCCGGTTCCGGCCCTCGCACCCGGTCAGGGCGCGACCGTGAAGGTTCCCGTCACCGTGCCCGCCGGCGCGTCCGCCGGGTCCGTCAAGGTCACGGCGGACTACCGGATCCGCGGCTGGCAGCACGCCTACGGCGACGCCTCGCTGACCGTCTCCACCTCGTGACACCGGCGGGGCCGCCCGTTGCCGGACGGCCCCGCCCCTCCCGTACCGCACCCGCACAACCTGGAGTTCCCATGTCTTGGTCCCAGCCCCTCGGCGGCGTCGTCCCGCCCGTCTGCACCCCGCTGGACGCGGCGGGCGAGGTCGACACCGCGTCGCTCGCCCGGCTCGTCGGGCATCTCGTGGACGGGGGTGTGCACGGCCTGTTCGCGCTGGGCTCCAGCAGCGAGGTCGCCTTCCTCACCGACCGGCAGCGGGCCCTGGCCCTGGAGACGGTCGTGGAGGCCGCCGCCGGACGCGTGCCGGTCCTCGCCGGTGTCATCGACATGACCACCCCGCGTGTCGTGGAACACGCCCGGGACGCCCTCGCGGCGGGCGCCGACGCCCTGGTCGCCACCGCCCCCTTCTACGCCCGCACGCATCCCGTCGAGATCGCCCGGCACTTCCGCATCCTGCGCGAGCGGGCGGACCTGCCGCTGTTCGCCTACGACCTGCCGGTCTGCGTGCACAGCAAGCTCGCGCCCGCCCTGGTGCGCGAACTGGCCGAGGACGGCACCCTCGCCGGGCTCAAGGACAGCAGCGGCGACGAGGGCTCGCTGCGGCGGCTCCTCGTCGCACTCGGCGGCAGGCACGGCCGCGCGGACGGCCCGGCCCCCGCCTTCAGTATCCTCACCGGGTCCGAACTCACGGTGGACGCCGCCCTGCTGGCGGGCGCCGACGGTGTCGTACCGGGCCTCGGCAACGTCGACCCGGCCGGGTACGTCCGTCTCTACGACGCCGTGCGCGGCGGCGACCTGGACACCGCCGTCAAGGAACAGGAGCGCCTCGTCGAGCTGTTCGGCATGGTCGACGCGGGCCCGGAGGGCGAGATGGGCCGCAACTCCTCCGCCATCGGCGCGTTCAAGCACGCGCTGCGGCTGCTCGGGGTGTTCACCCACGGCACCACCGCGGACCCGCAGATCCCGCTGGGCACGGAGCCGGTCGCCCTCGTCGAGCGGCACCTGCGCACCGCCGGCCTGCTGCCCGTCCGATGACGCCCGGCTCCCCGCCGGTCGTCGGCCTCGACCTGGGCGGCACGAAGATCGACGCCGCCCTGGTCGCGGCCGACGGGACGGTGCTGGCCCGGCACCGCTCCCCCACCCCGGCGACCGAGGGCCCCGAGGCCGTCCTGGACGCCCTGGCCGAGGCGGCACGGGCGGTGCGCGGGCCGGAGGCCGCGGCCCTCGGTGTCGCCGCGGCCGGGGTGATCGACCCCGTCACCGGAACGGTCACCAGTGCCACCGACACCATCGCCGGCTGGGCGGGAACCCCGCTCGCCGCGGGCCTCGCCGCCCGTACCGGACTCCCCGTCGCCTGCGACAACGACGTACGGGCCGCCGCGACGACCGAACTGGCGCTGCCCGGCGGCTCGTTCCTCTACGCGGCGGTCGGCACCGGGGTCGGCGGCGCCGTCGCCGTCGCCGGGCGCCTGCTGCACGGGGTCGCCGGGGCGGCAGGGCACCTCGGCCACCTGCCGAGCCCCGAGGCCACCGGCCTGCCCTGCACCTGCGGGGCCACCGGCCACCTCGAAGCCGTCGCGGCCGGGCCGGCCATCGCGGCCCACTACGCCCGGCTCACCGGGACCTCGCCCGGCCCGCTCCAGCGGGTCGCCGCGTACGCGGGCCACGGCGACCCGCACGCCCTGGCCGCCCTCACCAGGGGTGCCCGCGCGGTGGGACGCGCGCTGGGCGGGCTCGCCAACGCGCTCGGCCCCGAGCGCGTCGTCGTCGCGGGCGGCGTACTCCGTACGGGAGCGCTGTACCGGGACGCACTGTGCGAGGCGTTCGCCGCCGAACTCATCACCCCGCTGCGGGAGTTGAGGCCCACCGCGCCGCACGTCGGGCACGACGCCGCCGTCCTGGGTGCTGCCGGCCTCACCCGCACCCTGCCCCTGCACGCCCCCCGCACCCGCACCACCGGAGCGCCCCGATGACCGCCACCCCGCTCGCCGACACCCTCGCCGGCCGCCTCGTCGTCTCCTGCCAAGCGCCTCCCGGCGACGCGATGCGCGACACCGGCACCCTCGTCCGCATGGCCAGGGCCGCCCAGGACGGAGGGGCCGCAGCCGTCCGGGTCAACGGGCCCGAGGTCGTCGCGGCCGTCGCCGCCGCCGTCTGCGTACCCGTCATCGGCCTGTGGAAGGACGGTGACACCGGCGTCTACATCACCCCGACGGTGCGTCACGCCCTCGCGCTCGTCGACGCGGGAGCAGCGGTCGTCGCCGCGGACGCGACCGCGCGGCCGAGGCCGGACGGCAGCACCTTCGCCGATCTGGTCGCGGCCGTGCACACCGCGGGGGCACTGGTGATGGCCGATGTGTCCGGCCTCGCGGAGGGTCTGGAAGCCGCGCGCCGGGGGGCCGACTTCGTTTCGACGACGCTCTCCGGCTACGTACCCGGCTCGCCGCGGCAGACCGCGCCGGACCTGCGGCTGGTCGCCGAGCTGGCCGCGGCCCTGGAGACGCCCGTCGTCGCCGAGGGGCGCATCGCGACCCCGGCCCAGGCCGCCGAGGCGCTCGCGGCGGGCGCGGCCTCCGTGGTCGTCGGCACCGCGATCACCGCGCCGACCGCGCTCACCCGGCTGTTCGTGGCGGGACTCGGCGGGTCCGGCGACGCCCCGGCCGGGTAGCCCGGGGGCCGCGGACGAGGATTCGCGGGACGCGCCGGGGGCGTCCCGCGAATCCTCTTCAGGGCCGGAGCGGTTCAGGGCCGGACCGGTTCAGGGCCGGTCCGGCCGTCGCGACGTCACAAGGTCACGACGTCACCAGGCTCAGCCCGTACCTCGCGAGGATCTCGTTGACGGGCTGGAACCAGGTCTCGCCGCCTGAGGAGCAGTTGCCGTAACCGCCCGAGGTCACGCCCTGGGCCTGGTCGCCGCTGATGAACGAGCCGCCGGAGTCGCCCGGTTCGGCGCACACGCTGGTGCGGGTCAGCCCGTAGACCGTGCGGCCGTCGCTGTAGTTGACGGTCTCGTTGTACGCGCTCATCTGGCCGCAGTGCCAGTGGGAGGTGGAGCCGGAGCGGCACACGGAGGTGCCGATCGGGGCCACGCCGGAGCCGCGCACGAGCCGGTCGGGGATGGTGCCCCAGCCGAGCACGACCGGGGTGGTCCACCAGCCGTTGCCCACGTTGACCCACGCCATGTCGTCGCCGGGGAAGCTGGAGGCCTGGATGGAGCCGATGGCGCTGTTGTCCCAGCCGCGCACGCTCTGTCCGGCGCCGCCGCAGTGCCCGGCGGTCACGAAGCCGCCGTGCACGGAGAAGCCTATGGAGCAGCGGACGTTGCCGGTGTAGAAGGGGTCGCCGCCCACGGTGCCCGCGGCCAGCGGCCGTGCCGCCGCGGTGGTCTCCTGGACCTGTACGGGGCCTGCCGCGCGCGCGGCGGCCAGGAAGGCCCTGACCGCGGGTGTCCTGGCCTCCTTCGCGACGACCTTCACCACGACGCTGTTGGCCCGCGGGTCGACTCCCCAACTGGTCACCGCGACAGGGGCCTTGAGGGCGTCGATGGCCCGGTGGGCCGTGGCCAGCGTCCGGGCGCTGTGGGTGACGGTGCGCACGGTGGCGCCGGTGGCGCGTACGGCGTCGGCGCGGGCGGCGTCGGCCACGGCGACGGTCAGGCGGTGGGTCGCGGTGTCGAACCAGGCGCCCGCGTATCCGGCACCGGCCGCCGCGCGGGCGCGGGGTTCGGTGGCGCGGGCGGTGGTCTCCGCGTCGAGCCGGGCCCGTGCCTGCGCCGCGGTCAGCCCGAGGTCGCGCTGCATGGCGGCGATCAGGCCGCTGGAGGCGGGTGCCCCGGCGGCGGAGCCGGCGGGTGCGACGGGTGCGGCTCCGGCGCTGGTGGAGAGCGCGCCGGTGGACAGGAGCGCTCCCACGAGCGCCAGCACGGCGATGCCCGCGCGGCCCCGGCGCGCCGGACGTCGTACGAAGGCCGCGCCGGGGGCGGCGGCGGACCGGCTCGGACGGTGGCTGGAGGGGGTGGATCCGGGCGTGCCCGATCTCTGTCTCATGGCGGTGACCCTTCGTCGTTGTTCTCGCGTACGTGGGGGGGTGCGGAACACGGAACGGAACGCGGCAGCGCCGGAAGCCCTCGGTCACGGCGGCGTCCGGTCCGGGACAGTAGCGAAGGCTCGGAAAATGGTCCATACCAAGAGCACACCGAAGTGCTTCTTTTTCTCCAACTCCGCGCAAAAGTTCACAGATACCGGCGTGGCCCACCCGTATCGAAGTGGGCGAAAGCCGCACATGCGGGGGGCGGGGCGGACCGTGCCGCCGGCCCGCCGTCGGCTTCTGCGCGCCGGGCCGAGCGGCCGTCGGCGCCGTGTCAGCCGACGTGCACCCGTGGCCGCCGGTCCATGTCGGGTTCGGCGCGGCGCAGCACCTCGCGGGTGACGGGGGCGACTTCGCCGTCTCCGAAGACGAGGAAGCGGATGAGGTGCCCGAGGGGATGGCCCTCGGTCCAGTCGAAGTAGGCGTGCGGGACGCGGCCGGTGCGGTCGCGCAGCCTGAGCAGTACGGCGGCGATCGTGTTGGGCACTCCGGGCCCGCGGACCCGGAGTCTGCGTACGCCGTGCTTCTCGTCGCCGTGCACGTGCAGGTCGGTGGTGAAGTCCGAGGAGTTCGTGACGAACACCTCCAGGAACAGCACGGGCCGCCCGTCGGGGATGTGGGTCTGCTCCCGCTGCTCGTACTCCTTGGCCCGGTACTCGGCCGTGGTGTGCTCCTGCGGTTCGTTCGCGATGATCCGCAGGGGTCCGTCGGCCGCCGCCGCGTCGATCAGCCGCAGCGCCGTGTCGTCGAACGTCACGGTCGCCGCGCGCAGTTCGAAGGCGCGGTGCACCCGAGAGGCGAACGAGGTCAGCAGGATGCCGAGGATGAACAGCAGGGCGATCTTGATGCCGTCGGGCCGTTCCACCACGTTGGCGACCAGGGTGTAGGCGAACACCGCCGTGATCACCCCGAATCCGGCGGTCGCGGCCCGGTGCCCGCGGCGCCGGGCCGCGGCGGTGGAGGCGAAGGAGGCGGACAGCATGAGGACCAGGACGCCCGTCGCGTACGCCCCGCTCTGCGCGTCGACGTCCGCGTCGAACCACAGGGTGATGGCGACGGCGATGGCGAAGAAGAGCAGTACCAGGGGGCGTACGGCGCGGGTCCACTCGGGGGCCATGCCGTAGCGCGGCAGGTACCGGGGTACGAGGTTGAGCAGTCCGGCCAGTGCGGAGGCCCCCGCGAACCAGAGGATGGCGATGGTCGAGACGTCGTACAGCGTGCCGAACACCTCGCCGAGGTGCTCGTGCGCCAGATAGGCGAGCGCCCGGCCGTTCGCCCGGCCGCCGGACTCGAACGCCTGCTGCGGGATCAGCAGCGTCGTCGCCAGGCTGGAGAGCAGCAGGAAGCAGCTCATGACGAGGGCGGCCGTGGTCAGCAGTCTGCGGGTGTCGCGCACCCGCCCGGCGGGTTTGCGGTACGTGTCCGAGGCGTCGCCCCTGACCTGGGGCATGACGGCCACGCCGGTCTCGAAGCCGGACATGCCGAGCGCCAGCTTCGGGAAGACGAGGAGGGCGACGCCGACCATGGCCAGGGGTGAGGAGTGCGAGGCGGTGGCGGCCTGCCACCAGTCCTCGATCACCACGGGGCCGGCGGCGATCTGCCGGACGGAGGCGGCCAGCACCACCAGGTTCAGGCCGAGGTAGAGCGCGACCAGGACCACCGCGACGCGGATGGCCTCGCGGAAGCCCTTGAGGAAGACGGCGCCGAGCGCGCCGACCAGGACGAGGGTGATCCAGACGTTCTCGCCGCGCAGCCAGTGCGGGGCGAACGGGTTCTCCACCACGTGGGCGGAGGCGTCGGCGGCCGAAAGAGTGATGGTGATCATGAAGTCGGTGGCGGCGAACCCGAGCAGGACGAGTACGAACAGCTTCCCCGCCCACCAGGGCAGCAGCCGCTCCAGCATGGCGATCGATCCTTCGCCGTGCGGGCTCTCACGGGCCACCCGCCGGTACACCGGCAGCGCCCCCAGCAGGGTGAGCGCGATCAGGACGAGGGTGGCGAGGGGGGAGAGGAGTCCGGCGGCGAGGGCGGCGATGCCGGGCTGGTAGCCGAGCGTGGAGAAGTAGTCGACGCCGGTCAGGCACATGACGCGCCACCAGGTGTGCCCGGTGTGTTCGGCCGGTGGTGTGCCGTGCGGTCCCGGGTGCCGGGCCGACTGCTCGCTCAGCCCCTCCAGCAGCCACGCGCGGGCCCGCCGGGAGGAGCGCTCTTCGGTCATGGGGTGGGGGTTCCTGTTCTGCTCGCCGACCGTGGTGCCCGTCGGCATGCCGCCTGCCGGTCGTTCCGCGTGCCGAGGTGCGAGGAGCGGTTCCCTGCTCATCCTTGCGCGAACGGAAGGAGGGGGCGAGCGCGGTGACCGGGGAGAGCGGGCGGCGCAGCACCCCCTCCCCCGGTACTACTTGTTGCCGAGTACCGGTACTCCGTACTACGTTGTACCGGTACTCAGTAGCACTGATTAGCCGGGGCGACCCTTGCGTACAAGGAGATTCATGATGGCGAACAGCGGCAACGGCCTCTCCGCGGCAGGACTCCGCCGCCTGCGCGAGGTACTGGAGGCGCACGTGGAGTCCAAGAGGATCCCCGGGCTCGTCGCCCTGGTCGGCCTGGGCGAGGAGACCCATGTCGAGACGATCGGGACGATGCGTCACGACGGCGGCGCACCGATGCTGCGGGACACCATCTTCCGGATGGCCTCCACGACCAAGCCCGTCGCGGTCGCCGCCACCATGGTCCTGCTCGACGAATGCCGGCTGCGGCTCGACGACCCGGTGGACGAGTGGCTGCCGGAACTGGCCGGGCGACAGGTCCTCCGGCGCCCCGACGGCCCCCTGGACGACACCGTCGCGGCGCGGCGGCCGATCACCGTGCGCGACCTGCTCACCTCCACCTGCGGACTCGGCCTGGACATGACCGCGGCGGACTCCCCGATGATGGCCGCCTACTTCGCCCGGAAGATCTACGGTGAGAACGGCTGGCTGCTCCCGGCGGTGGAACCGGACGAGTGGATACGGCGACTGGGCACCCTGCCGCTCATGCACCAGCCGGGCGAGCGGTGGATGTACAACGTCAGCGACGACGTGCTCGGGGTGCTGGTGGCCCGCGTGACCGGCCGGCCGTTCGAGGCGTTCCTGCGCGAGCGGATCTTCGAGCCGCTGGGCATGAAGGACACCGGGTTCCACGTGCCCGCCGACAAGATCCACCGGCTGCCGCCGCTGTACGCCCCCGACCCGCGGACCGGCGAGTTCACCGTGGGGGACCCGGCCGAAGGAGGGCACCACAGCAGGCCCCCGGCGTTCGCCTCGGCCGGCGGCGGACTGGACTCGACCGTCGACGACTACCACGCCTACTTCCGGATGCTCCTGAACGGCGGAACGCACGGCACCGATCGGATCCTGTCCCGGCAGGCCGTCGAGCTGATGACCACCAACCGCCTCACGGCCGAGCAGACGGCCTCCCTCCAGTCCTGGGCGCGCAGCGTCGTCCATCTGTCGCACGGTCAGGGGCAGACCGGCGGCTGGGGGTTCGGGATGACGGTGCGCACCTACCGCGGGGACTACGCGCCCGTCGGCCAGTTCGGCTGGGACGGCGGGGCGGGCACCACCACGTACGCCGACCCCAAGAACGGGCTCGTCGGCATGCTGCTCACCCAGACCGGCATGTCCACACCGGACTCGGCGCACGCCATGCAGGACTTCTGGACCACGCTCTACCAGGCCATCGACGACTGACCCGGCCCTGCGGGCGCCACCGCACGGCCGTGCGGTGGCCGGGGGCACGGAGCCGGTTCCCGCACGGCCGCGAACGGGCAGCCACGGAGCCGTGCCGTGCCCGGCCCCCGGCCCCCCGGCCGCCGCGGCCCGCCGACGACGGGCCGTCAGGAAGCCGTGACGGCCGCTCCGTCCCGCCACCGCAGGACGGCGGCGGTCACCCCGCACACCACCACCCATACGGCGGTCATCACCACGGCCCCGCCCCACACCGACGAGCCCCCGAGGTCACGGACGACGAGGCCGCACACCCCCGCCGGGATCAGGCCCAGTGCACACCACAGGGCGCACCGGGCCCGCCGCCCGACGTGGCGCGGCCACCCCGACTCCGCCTGCTCGCGGGCCCGGAACAGCAGCCGCCAGCACAGCGGAGCCGCCCAGCCTCCCGCGACCAGCAGGGCGAGGGCCAGGCCCAGCAGCCACAGGCTGGTGCCGTCGGGGGTGTCCTCGGTGGTCTGTCGCACGCCGTCCTTCGACAGCTCGACCGCGTAGTCGCGCCAGAGGGTCACGGTGACCCTGTCCCCCGGCCGCAGGGTCTTCACCAACGGCTCGTGGGTGCCGAAGGAGAGCCGCTCGACGTGCCGGGTGTCACCGACCACGTCGGCCTTGATGTCGCGGCCCTTGCTCGACTCCGGGTTCTCGACGGTGACCTCGCCGACGGTCGCGGTCTCCTCGTACAAGCAGTCCCACCGCTGCGCGCCGACGCACGGCCGCGCCCGCGGGTACGCCTCCTCCTCGGCCACCGCCTCGGGCATCGACAGCAGGCCCGCCACCCCCATCAGCAGCAGGAACGCGACGGGCGGCGCCAGCAGGCAGCCCGTCGCCCGCAGCCGCCGCACCCGGGCGACGGCCCGCCGCGGCGCCGGATCGCGGCGCCTCCCCGTCGTACCGCGCCGTCCCGAGTCCCGCCCGGCACCCACCCCATCACCCACACTTCCGCACCTGTCCGAAGCAACAGGCTGCGGGAGTCGCGCGGCGCGCCGACAGGGGCGAAAGGCCCCACCTGGGCGGCCGGTCGCGGGTGCGGCGGGCCCGGTGCGCTCAGTCGCCCGCGCTGCGCTGGTTCTCCCGCACCTTGGCGATGGCGAACCCCCAGCCCTGCTGGACCGTCGGTTTGGCGGGGACGGCGATCTCGTCGGGGTTGGTGAGCACGTCGAGGAGCACGGGCCCCGGCTCCTCGAAGGCGCGCCGTACCCCGTCGGCCAGTTCCTCGGCCCCGGTGACGCGGATTCCGGTGATGCCCAGTGCCTGCGCGACGGCGGCGAAGTCCGGGGTGTCCAGGACCGTACCGAACTCGGGCAGGCCCGCCTGTTCCTGTTCCAGCTTCACCATTCCCAGGCGCTGGTTGTCGAAGACGACGAGCTTCACGGGCAGCCGCTCGGCGCGGATCGTCATCAGGTCCCCCAGGAACATCGAGAGACCGCCGTCGCCGCAGAACGCCACGACCTGACGGTCGCGGTCCAGCAGCTGCGCGCCGATCGCCTGGGGCATGGCGTTGGCCATCGAGCCGAGGTTGTAGGAGCCGAGCAGCCTGCGCGCGCCCCGCATCTCGGTGCCGATCTCGGCCAGCGGTACCTGCACGGCGACGGCCAGCACCGGGGTGCCGCTCTTGGCGGCGTCGTACAGGCCGTTGAGGAGATGGACCGCGCCGGGGCCGACCGTGCCCATGCGGACGCCGAGGGAGCCGGTGAGCTGCGACTGCGCGACGGCGGCGAACGCGGCGGCCTCTTCGTGCCGGCAGCCCACCCAGGAGACCTTTACGGGTTCCGTGGATCGGGCGGCTCACGCGCGTTTGGCGGAACTTCCCGTGTACCGGAAGGTGTCGGGGTCTGCCGCCGCCCAGTCCGCCGCCCATCCCTGCGGCGGGCCGGCCGTCAGCTCGCCGGGGGTCAGCCACTCGTACAGCTCCGCGTAGGAGCGGAAGTCGTCGGCGTCGGTGGCACGCCGGCGCAGCAGGTGCGGGCCGAGTTCCGCGGGGTCGGTGACGCCCATGGCGGCCATGATCTGCAGGGCACTGGCGACGGTCGCCTCCTGGAACCGGTGGACCCGCTCGGACTTGTCCGCGACGACCAGGGAGCGGGCGCGGCGCGGGTCCTGGGTGGTGACTCCGGTGGGGCAGCGGTTGGTGTGGCAGCGCTGGGCCTGGATGCATCCGACGGCGAACATCATGGCGCGGGCGGCGTTGGTCCAGTCGGCGCCCATGGCGAGCCGTTTGACGATGTCGGACCCGGTGGCCACCTTGCCGCTCGCGCCGATCCTGACGCGGTCCCGCAGACCTGCCCCGACCAGGGCGTTGTGCACGGTGACGAGCCCCTCGGTCAGGGGCATGCCGAGGTGGTCGGCGAACTCCAGCGGGGCCGCGCCGGTGCCGCCCTCGGCGCCGTCCACGACGACGAAGTCCGGGGCGGTGCCCTCGGCGAGCATCGCCTTGCAGAGGGCGAGGAACTGCACCCGCGATCCCGGGCAGAGTTTGACGCCGACCGGTTTGCCGTCCGCGAGTTCCCGCATCCGCGCGAGGAAGCGCACCAGCTCGCGCGGGGTGGAGAACACCCGGTGGTAGGGCGGCGAGACGACCGTCCGCCCCTGCGGGACGCCCCGGACCCGGGCGATCTCGGCGTTGACCTTGCCGCCCGGGAGCACTCCCCCGATGCCGGGCTTGGCCCCCTGGGACAGCTTGAGGGAGACGCACTTGACGGCGGGGTGCGCGGCCTTCTCGCGGAACTGTTCGGGGTCGAAGCCGCCGTCCTCGGTGCGGCAGCCGAAGTAGCCGGTGCCGATCTCCCAGATCAGGTCGCCGCCGGGCCTCAGGTGGTATTCGGAGAGCCCGCCCTCGCCGGTGTCGTGGGCGAAGCCGCCGCGGGCCGCGCCCGTGTTGAGGGCGAGCACCGCGTTCGCGGACAGCGACCCGAAGCTCATGGCGGAGACGTTCAGCAGGGCCATGTCGTACGGCCGGGTGCAGTCGGGGCCGCCGACGCGGACCCGGGGCGGGGTCGCGGGCACGTCGGCGGGGTGCATGGACGGCACCAGGAACTCGTAGCCGCGGGCGTACATGTCCCGTTCGCTGCCGAAGGGTTCCTCGGCGTCCACGCCCTTGGCCCGCTCGTAGACGATGCTGCGGGTGTCCCGGTCGTAGGGCCGTCCGTCGAAGCTGCGCTCGACGAAGTACTGCTGGAGTTCCGGCCGGACCGCCTCCAGGAGGAACCGCGCGTGCCCGATCACGGGGTAGTTGCGCAGCACCGAGTGGCGCCGCTGCGTCAGGTCGTACAGGCCGACGAGCGCGGCGGCGGCCAGGGGTACGGCGGCCGGCCACCACCAGGGCGACAGCAGGAGGGCCGCCGCCGTACCGGCGGCCGCGCACAGAACCAGCAGGGCGACAGCACCGAAACGCTTCATGGCTGATCTGTTGACCGCGGTCGGTGCCCTCATGCCCGCCGTCCAGGTGGCACCTCCCTGCGCGCGGCGAACGGCCCAGCGGCTCCCGCCCCCGGCGGCCGTGCCGTGCGCTCGGGGGCGGTTCCGCGGCGGGCGCATATCGTCCGCGTATCGAAAACCGCATACAGGCCGGCAACGGCGGGTTGCTTTCACTGGTCGCGTCGAACCCACGCAGGACCCGAGGACACAGCAGTGAACAGCGACGAGCGAGCACGGACCGCGACGATGACGAAGACGGACACCCCGCGGGGGGAACGGGCGGGGCGGGACGGCCCGGGAGACTCCGGTGTGCCGGACGGCCGGGCCACCGGGAGGCGGCGGGCCCGGGTGCGCCGGGCCCTGGCCCCGCTGGCCACGCCCGCGCCGTGGCGGCGCGGCCGTGTCCTGGCCGGTTCGGCGCTGCTGCTGGGCCTGGTGATGCTGGGGCACGGGTGGCTCACGGACTTCGGTGGCCTCGGCAGTCTGGTGGAGACCTTCCTGCCGTGGTCCGCTCTGGGCGTTTTGGTGCTGCTCGCCGCAGCGCTGTGGCGCAGGTCCGCGTCCGCGGTGGTCGCGCTGCTGCTGCCCGCACTGGTGTGGGCGGGTCTGTTCGGCGGGCTGCTCGGGGACCGGTCCCGTGCGGGCGGTGACCTCACCGTGGTCAGTCACAACGTCGGCGCCGAGAACGCGGACCCGGCCGGTACCGCCCGTGCCCTGGCCGCCTCCGGCGCGGACCTGCTGGCACTCCAGGAGCTGACCGGGGAGGCGGAGCCGGTGTACGAGAAGGCGCTGGCCGAGGCGTACCCGCACCACACGGTCCGGGGCACGGTCGGGCTGTGGAGCAGGCTGCCGCTGTCCGGCACGCGCACGGTCGACGTCGCGATGCAGGGCATGGCCGGGCCGCTGGCCGCGCACCTGACGCCCGAGGAGCGGGCGGCCACCCCCCGCGCTCTGCGCACGACGGTGGCGACGGAGCGGGGGCCGCTGGTGGTGTACGTGGCCCATCTGGGGTCCGTGCGGGTGAATCCGCGGGCGGGGTTCTCCACGGACCAGCGGGACGAGGGCGCGCGTTCGCTCGCGCGGGCCGTCGCCGCCGAGCGCGGTGCGCGGGTGGTGCTGCTCGGTGACCTGAACGGCACGACGGACGACCGGGCGTTCGCCCCTCTCACCTCGCGGCTTCGCTCGGTCCAGGACGCGGCCGGGGACGGCTTCGGGTTCAGCTGGCCCGCCGCGTTCCCGGTGGCGCGGATCGACCAGGTCCTGGTGCGCGGTGTGGAGCCGGTGGGCGCGTGGCTGCTGGCGAGGACCGGCAGCGACCATCTCCCGGTGGCGGCCAGGATCGGCTGGTGACCGGTGAGGGTCCGCTCCCCCGCGCCGCCGGTGCCGCCGGTGCCGCCGGCGGGGAGGATCGTGCCGGGTCGGGCCGGTGGTCGCCGGCCTGACCGCGGGCGTCGACGGTGGCAGCCGGGGTCGGTGTGCGGGTGCGGTCAGTGGGAGTGTCCGGCCGCCGGGGCGCGGTCCTTGCTGGTGTGCTCCGCCGGGTGGTGCGGTTCGTACCCGGGGATCGTGCCGTCGGGTTTGGCGACCAGGAAGAGTCCGGCCATGCCCATGTCGGAGTGGCTCTGGACGTGGCAGTGGTACATCCAGGCGCCCGCGCCGACGTGTTCGCCCGCGATGATCTGGAAGCCGAAGGAGTCGGCCGGGCCGGTGATCTTGTTGTCGACGATGCGGCTGGGGTCGTCCGGGCCGGTCAGCAGGCCGGTCCTGTTGTCGGCCCAGCGGTGTCCGTGCATGTGGAACGTGTGGTAGTACTCGCCGTGCGTGATCATGAGGATCTCGACGCGGTCACCCACCGTGGCCCGGAAGTCGGGGCTCTGGTGGCCCGGCCTGTTGTTGATGGTCATGTCGTTGAAGACGATGGTGAACGTCTTGTCCGGGAGGATGTCGCCCTTGCGGCGCACGATGACACCGCCGTAGAGGCCCTGGCGGATGCCGCCGGTGCCGTGGTCGGTGCCCACCACGTGGTCGTGGTAGTGCCAGTAGCCCGCGCTGCCGGCCTGCCAGGTGCCGTCCTTGCGGCGGCCGGGGGCGTGGGTGCGCCAGGTGTAGGTCCGGGTTCCGCCGGGCTCGACGTGGCTCTTGCTGAGCTTGGTGCCGTCGCTGCCGATCTCGTAGTCGACGCCGTGCACATGGAGGCTGGCCGGCACGTCGAGGGTGTTCTCGAACTCGATGTGGACGGTGTCGCCCTCGATCACCTCGATCAGCGGGCCCGGCACGGACGCCTTGCCCTTCTCGAAGCCGTAGCCCAGTTGCCCGTCGGGCAGTTTCTCGGCGTACATCTTCAGCCGGTGGATCCGGCCGCCCGCCGGTGCGGTTTTCGGCGGGCTGTCGGCCGCGGCGGCCGCCGCGGCCGGGGGTGCGGTTTCCGCCGCCAGTGACAACGATGTCGCACCGGTCGCCGCGACCGCCCCGCCCACCAGCAGGCGCCTGTTGAAGCTCCGTCTGTCCATGCCCAACTCCCCACTCCGTACGGAGATTGACGGCCACACCGTAGCCGGGCGAACGCAGTTCATCCACACTGAGGACAAAGTTTGCGGTACTCCGGTCATACCTCTTGGCGAGTGACGAAAAGAGGTCTAGCTTCATCGGCTGTTCCTGTGACCACAGAGGGATGGGTGAACACATGCATCGCGCACCACATCACCGGTCAAGACGCCGACGCGGGCTGATTGCCGCTCTGGCGGCCGGAGTTGTCGCATCCGGCCTGCTCGGCGGCGGCGCGGCCTCCGCGCGGCCGTTCCCAGAACCTCCGCCCAAGACAACGTTGTCCCTTCCCGCGCTGCCGTCTCCCCCCGGTGGCGCGAACGTGCGCGTGCTGGTCTTCCACGGCTCCGCCGGAGCGGACGAGCCGCCGACCGTCAACGCCGGCATCGAGGCCATCGAGAAGATCGGCCAGTCCGGTCCGGCCGCCCAGCGCTTCCGCGTGGAGGCCACGGACGACCCGTCGGTCTTCACCACCGCCAAGCTCGGCAAGTTCAACGCCGTGGTCTTCCTGACCGGCGGCGGCGACGTGCTGGACCCGGAGCAGGAGGCGGGCCTGGAGGCGTACATGGAGGCCGGCGGCGGCTTCCTCGGCATCCACGACGCGGCGCGCACCGAGCCGTACTCCGACTGGTTCGGCGGCCTGATCGGCGCCCGGCCCGCCGCGAACAGCCCCGCGGGCGTCCAGCGCGCGACCGTGGAGGTCGGCGACCGGCAGCACCCGGCCACCAAGGACCTGCCGCTCCAGTGGAAGCGGCCCGACAAGTGGCTGAACTGGACGAAGAACCCGTCCGGCGACGTGCACACCGTGGCGCGGGTGCGAGAGGCCACCTACAAGCCGGGCGCGAGCGCCAACGGCTGGGACCACCCGGTCTCCTGGTGCCGCGACTACGACGGCGGCCGGTCCTTCTACACCGGCATGGGCGGGACCGCCGAGTCCTTCCAGGAGACGGACTTCCGCGACCACCTGCGCGGCGCCCTCCAGTGGACGACGCGCCTGTCGCGCGCCGACTGCAAGGCGAGCATCAACGCGCACTACAAGGCCGAGCGGCTCACCGCGCCCAACCAGCCGGGCCAGGCCGACCAGATCGGCGAGCCGCACGGCCTGGTGACCGCGAAGGACGGCCGGATCATCTACATCGGCCGCGGCGGCGGGGACAACGACGCGCCCGTGGTCACCGACTGGAACAACCCGGACATCGGCAAGGGCCAGGGCCAGATCCACGTCTGGGACCCGAAGACGAAGAAGGTGACGTTCGCGGGCGCGCTGACGGTCTTCGGCAACAAGGGCGGCGGCGACGAACTGGTCAAGAACGAGGAGGGTCTGCTCGGCGTCGAGACCGACCCGGACTTCCTCTCCAACGGGTGGGTGTACCTGCACTACACGCCCCACTCGCAGATCAACAGGGACACCCACATGGCAGAGCGCCGGGTCTCCCGCTTCACCCTCGACCTCGCCACCAACAAGCTCGACCTCGCCTCCGAGAAGGTCCTGCTGAAGTGGCCGGTCCAGATCCACAGCTGCTGCCACGCGGGTGGCGGCCTGGCCTGGGACTCCAAGCAGAACCTGTACATCGCGACCGGGGACAACAACTCCTCGCAGTTCAGCGAGGGTTACTCGGGCAACAACCCGCAGCCCAACTTCAAGGGCGTCTCCTTCGCCGACGCCCGCCGCACCGCCGGCAACACCAACAACCTCAACGGGAAGATCCTGCGCATCCACCCCGAGGACGACGGTACGTACACCCTGCCCGCGGGCAACCTCTTCACCGGCAAGGAGCCGGACGAGGGCGGCGGCAAGACGCGCGGCGAGATCTACGTGATGGGCGTGCGCAATCCCGCCCGCATCGCGGTCGACCCGAAGACCGACACCCTGTACGCCGGGTGGGTCGGCCCCGACGCGGGGGCGCCGAGCACCACCTGGGGCCCGGCGAAGTACGACACGTTCGCCGCGATCACCAAGCCGGGCAACCACGGCTGGCCGTACTGCATGGGCAACAACCAGCCCTACCGCGACCGCAATCTGCCCGACCCGAGCAAGCCGCTGGGCTGGTACGACTGCAAGGCGCCGAAGAACGAGTCGCCCAACAACAACGGTCTGGTGAACCTGCCGCCCGTCACGCCCAACACCATCTGGTACTCGCCCCAGGGCGGCGGCGTGGACTATCCGCGCGACGCGAACGGCGTGCCCAGCTACAAGCAGGAGGAGCAGAAGCTGCTGCTGCCGTGGCTCAAGGGCGGCGGCCAGGCCACCATGAACGGCCCCGTCTACCGCTTCGACGGTTCGAGCGAATCGAAGGACAAGTGGCCCTCGTACTGGGACGGCAAGTGGTTCGTCGGTGACTTCTACGACGGCGACCAGCCCCGCCACGCGGTGCTGACCGACCCGAAGACCGTCGGCAACGGCGGGCTGCCCACCCACGCCGAGTCCCTCAAGAAGATCATCCCGGTCGGCACCAACGGCATCCGCAACCTCATGGACTGGAAGTTCGCGCCGGACGGCTCGCTCTACGTCCTCGACTACGGGCGCGGCTTCTTCACCTCGGACGCGCAGTCGGCGCTGTGGCGCGTGACGTACAAGGGCGGCGAGCCGACCCCGGCCGCCGGTGACCTGGCCAGGAAGGCGGAGTAGGCAGTGCAGAGGAAACGCAGAACCCCGCGGCTGTGGACGGCGCTGGTGGCCGCCCTGCTGATGGTCCTCGGCCTGACGTCGACGGCGGCGTACGGGCGTGACGACGGCGGTGCGGCAGCGGGCGCGGCGGCGCCCGTCCAGACGCTGACCTGGACGGCCGGCGACCCGATCGACCGCTATCTGTCCTTCCCGAAGACGGCGGTCGCGGGCGAGACGACGATCGTCTTCGAGAACAGCACGGCGACCGGCAACACCACCTCGATGCCGCACACGCTGACGTTCGGGGTGTCCGACCCCGAGTACAACAGCGACGTGCAGCTGAACATCCTCGCCAACCCCAACGACGACAAGGGCGGCAAGCACACCGCCACGGTCACCCTCACGCCCGGCCGGTACTTCTACCACTGCACCATCCCCGGCCACGGCGCGATGCAGGGCGTGCTGACCGTCACCGAGGGCGGCGGCGAGGACACCACCGCGCCGGAGACCACGGCGAAGGTCGAGGGCGAGAAGAACGCCGACGGCGCGTACATCGGGCACGCCTCGGTGACGGTCGGTGCCACCGACGCGGGTTCGGGCGTGGAGAGGATCGAGTACGCGGTCGGGGCGGACGGCGCCTGGACCCCGTACACCGCGCCCGTCATGGTCCACGAGGTCGGCACGCACAAGATCCGCTACCGGGCCACCGACAAGGCGGGCAACACCGCCGCCGAGAAGGCCGTCGACTTCACCGTCGTCGCACCGCCCACCGACGACAAGACCCCGCCCGAGACCTCGGCGACGGTCAGCGGCGAGAAGAACCCGGAGGGCCAGTACCTGGGCATGGCGACGGTCACGGTGACCGCTTCCGACACCGGCTCGGGCGTCAACACCATCGAGTACGCGGTCGGGGCGGCCGGCGCCTGGACCGCGTACACGGGGCCGGTGATGGTCCACGAGGTCGGCACGCACAAGGTCCGCTACCGGGCCACCGACCGGGCCGGGAACGTCGCTGCGGAGAAGGCGGTCGACTTCACGGTCGTGGCGCCGCCGACGCAGGACAAGACCCCGCCGGAGACCACGGCCGCCGTCAGCGGCGACCGGAACGCCGACGGCGCGTACATCGGCAGCGCGAAGGTGACGCTGACCGCGACGGACGCGGGCGGCTCGGGCGTCGACAAGGTCGAGTACTCGCTCGACGGCGGCCCGTACCTGGCGTACACCGCGCCGGTGATCGTCGACCGGGTGGGACGGCACACCGTCGACCACCGCGCCACCGACAAGGCGGGCAACACCTCCGTCGCCAAGAAGGTGGCGCTCTCCGTCGCGGAGGGCGGCGGCGTGCCGGCACCGAACTGCCCCGAGCACGACGAACGGCTGACGGTCATCGTCGGCACCGTCGACTCGGGCGTACCGAACCGCATCACCAACCGGCGCTGCACCATCAACGAGCTGATCGAGGACGAGCGGGAGTGGACCTCCCACGCCCTGTTCCTCAAGCACGTCGACACGGTCCTCGACAAGCTGCTGTACGACGGGGTCGTCGACGCGCGCGAGACCCGTGTGATCTACCGTGCGGCCAAGCAGTCCGGCATCGGCAAGCCGGGGCAGACGGGCGGCTACCGGGACCTGTTCGACGGTTCGAAGGCGTCCTTCGACTGCTGGGAGCAGGTCGGCGGCGGTTCCTTCGGACTGAACGCGGACGGCTCGATGACCAGCTCCACCACCACGCCGGGCATGGGCATGCTGTGGTTCCCGGGGCGCAAGTACGAGAACTTCTCGCTCAAGCTGCGCTGGCGCGACGACGCACCGGGCACCGGCAACGCCAACGGCGGTGTCTTCGTGCGCTTCCCGCAGGTCCACGACCACCCGGAGGAGTCGCGTCCGGAGTGGGTCGCCATCAAGTACGGGCACGAGATGCAGATCCTCGACCGCCCGGACGGCGACATGTACAAGACGGGCTCGGTGTACGGCTTCGACCGTGTGGGCCTGGGTGGCGCGGGCGTCACGCCCAAGGGCACCTGGAACGACTACGAGATCCGCGTGGAGGGCCAGCACTACTCGCTCTTCCGCAACGGTGTCCTGATCAACGAGTTCGACAACAACGGCGGGCAGGACTTCTACCCGCCGCGCGGCGACGACCCGGGGACGGACGGCCGCCGGTACGCCTCCGGCTACATCGGCCTCCAGGTCCACGGGACCACCGATGTGATCTCCTACCGCGACGTGCGCATCAAGGAGCTGTAGCGGCGTCGGCCACCGGGGCCCGGCGGGACGGCTCGCGCGCGGACGCGCGGCCGTACCCGCCGGGGCGTCGGCGGACGTGTCGCTCACCTCTGCCCGATCCGTACAACCATTCCCCTTCTCGTGAGTCAACTGAGTCGGGAGTGACGCGAGCAGGTGCGTCCTCCCGGCTCACTCACACTCACGGGGGGCTCCACCCATGTCCGACAAGCGCATACCGCGTGCCCTGACCGCCACCGCCCTGGCCGCGGGAGTCGTCCTGCCGCTGGCCGGCGCCGCTCCCGCCGGGGCCGCCGCGCCGCAGGTGGCGTGCAGTTCGAACAAGGCCGGGCTGGCCAACAAGCTCAGGGGCGACATCACCGCGGCCCTGCGCGGCAGACCCGGTACCGTCGCGGTCACCGTCTACGAGCACTCCAGCCGCACCTACTGTTCGCTGCGCGCCTGGAACTCCTTCGACTCCGCCAGCATCGTCAAGGTCACCGTCCTGTCCGCCCTGATGTGGGACGCGCAGAAGACCAGACGGTCCCTCACCACCCGCGAGCGCGGCCTCGTCGACGCCATGATCACCAAGTCGGACAACAACGCGACCAGCACCCTGTGGCGCCAGCTGGGCACCGGAAAGATCAACGGGTTCCTGCGCGCCGCCGGGATCAAGTACACGAAGCCGGGCGCGGGCGGCTACTGGGGACTCACCCAGGTCAACGCCTCCGAGCAGAGCAAGCTCCTGGGCACGATCACCCTGCACAACAACGTCCTGAGCGACGCTTCCCGGGCGTACGTCCTGAACCGGATGGCGGCCGTCGTGTCCGGGCAGCGCTGGGGCACCCCGGTCGGCGCGCCCGGCAGAGCCAAGGTGCACGTCAAGAACGGGTGGCTGCCGCGCGCCACCAACGGGTGGCGCGTGCACTCGCTCGGCGCGTTCACCGGCCAGGGCCACGACTACACGATCACGGTGCTGACCCACGGCAACAAGACGATGCAGCAGGGTGTCGACACCATCCAGGCGGTGTCCCGGGCCGTCCACCGCGACCTCAACGCGGGCACGGCCGGCACCGCCCGCCTCTTCGAGGCACCGGTCCCGGTCGTCGAGCCGCCGGCCGTCCCGCAGGAGGTCGTTCCGCCGATGCCGCGCGGGTAGCGGCGCTCTCACGGGCCGCCGGGGCGGTCGCCGCCCGGCGGGCGGGGCCCTCCGGCGTAAACCGGGTAGCCCGTTCGAGGTGGACGAACGTTTCTTCGGGTCTCGCCCCTTGGCCCGTGGACATGATCACGGGGCCCGGGGTGCGTCCGGGCCCCGTCGTCGTGGAGGTCCTTGCCCGTGGTCGTCGTCATCGTTGTCGCCGTGCTCGCCCTGCTCGCGGGACTCGCCGCCAACCGCTATCTGCGGCCACGGATCATCACCGCCGACGACAGCGAGGGCATGGCGGTCAAGGACCTCGTGGCTCCGCTGCTGACCCTGACGATCCTGCTGCTGGCCTTCGTCCTGGTCACCGCCTCCGGTTCGTACGGCAAGGCGGAGGTCGCCGCGCGCGGGGAGGCACGCGCCCTGGACCAGCTCGTCGAGACCGCCGAGTACGCGCCGGCCGCCCAGCGGGGCCGCATCCAGGCGGACGCCGTCTGCTACGCGCGCGCCGTACGGTCCCGGGAGTGGCCCGCGATGGCCGAAGGGAAGGGGTCGACCGCGCCGAGCGTGTGGTCGACCGACTTCCGGCGCGCGTTCGCCGAGGTGCAGGGCACGCCGGTGTTCGGGATGCTGGTCGGCGCCGACCACAAGCGGTCGGACGAGCGCGAGGAACGGCTCACCCAGGCCACGCCCAGCATTCCCGGCGCCATCTTCTGGTTCCTGCTCGCGACCCTGACCCTCACGGTCATGGCGCTCGGTGTCTGTCTGCCCCGCAGGAACAACCGCGGCCAGCTGATCACGCTCGCCCTGATCACGGCGCTGCTGACGACGACGCTGTGCATCATCCGCGACGTCGACCGGCCCTTCGGGGGTGTCACCGCGGTGCAGCCGACCGCGATCACCGAGATCGGGCGGCAGGCCGACCGCGACTTCCTCGCCAACCACTCCGCCTCCGAACTGCCCTGCGACGCCGAGGGACTTCGCCGGGGGTGAGCATCCGGCGCGGGCACACCGGGACGGATGGGCGTACGGCGCGGTCGCACCGGGCCCTCGAAGCGGTCCCGGTCGCCCGCGGGAGTCCGTGCGGCCGGCGCTCGCACCCCCGCGTCACTCCAGGACCAGTGCCACTTCGTCGATCTCCTCGTCGCGCGCCTGCGCGAAGATCCGGCCGCGGCCGGTGACGGTGAAGCCGCACTTCTCCAGGACGCGCAGCGAGCCGGCGTTGTCCGCCGCCGCGTGGGCGTACAGCGGCCGGGTCGGCTCCAGCGCGACGAGTTCCTTCAGCGCGGCACCGGCGACCCCGCGCCCCCAGTACTCGGCGGCGATCCAGTAGGTCACCTCGCGCTCGTCGGGCGGCCCGAACACCGCCGCGTTGCCCGCCACCGCCCCGTCCGCAAGCACGGTCCGCGCCGTGACCCCGGGGTTGGCACGCACCTTCGCCCAGTGCGCGTCGAACAGCCCCCGGTCGTTGTGGTAGTCGCTCGTGACGGCGGCCATCCGCTGTGCCGTACGGTCGCTCGTGTGCGCCCAGAAGACGTCCAGGTCTCCGTCCCGCACCTCACGCAAGGTGATCTTCACTTCTCGGGTCCTCCCCCGGTGGCCGCCGTGTGTTCCGCCGAACCTACCGCCGCGCACGGCCACTGTCTGCCACTGTCCGCTCTTCGCGGGCTTGTCGCGAACGGGTCCGCGCGCGGTGCGGGCACGGCATCATGAAGTGCCATGCGGGTGGGGTGGTTCGGCCGACGGCGTGGCACGGTGCGCAAGGTACTGCTGCTGGTGGCGCTGGTCGTCCTGGTGCTGGCGGTGCGGCTGAAGGGCATCGGGCAGGAGCTCTCCTACGTGCTGGTCGCGCTGGCCGTCGTCTCGGGCCTGGTTGGTCTGCTGACGAACCGCCCTGAGGACGCGAAGGAACTGGAAGCGGTGGCACGGGAGTTGGCCGCCGACGTCCAGCGGGAGTCGGACGCGAGAGCAACGAGGTACGCGCTGGTCGAGTCCTCCGCGCTGCCGGTGGCCTGGCAGCCCGCCGGAGCCGCCCTGGCCGAGGACTGGGCGGACCTGGTCAGGACCGCCCGCGGCCTGCCCGGCGGTCCGCCCGCCGGCGGCGACAACTGGCCCGCGGACGCCACGGGACTGGCGGGCACCTACCCGCAGATCGGTGAGGTCTTCCTCCAACGGGTGCCCACGCACCGCCTGCTGGTCCTGGGCGAGCACGGGTCCGGCAAGACGGCACTGCTGATCCGGCTGCTCCAGGAGCTGGTGCGCCCGGAGCCCGGCGGACCGGTGCCGGTGCTGTTCTCGCTGGCCTCCTGGAACCCGGCCGAGGAGGACCTGCGCGCGTGGATGGCCGAGCAGCTGCGCCGCAACCGCAACGTCGCCCTGCGCAAACCCGCCCGGGGCGAGCCGCCGGGCACCGACCGGGCGCAGGCGCTGGTCGACAGCGGTCTCGTACTGCCGCTGCTGGACGGGTTCGACGAGATCCCGCCCGCCCTTCACTCCGTGGCCCTGCACGGGATCAACCAGGCGTGGCGGACCCGGCCCCTGGTACTGGCCTGCCGCACCGACGTCTACCGCGCGGCCCTGGACCGGCCGGACGCCAGGCGCCTGGACGGTGCCGCCGGCGTCCGGCTGGTGCCGCTCGCCCCCGGACCCGCCGCCGCCTATCTGCGCGCCGGGCTGCCCGACCCCTCGCGGTGGAACCCGGTCGTCGACCGCCTGGGGGGCGACACACCGGTGGGCCTGACGTTGAGCACACCGCTGGGGCTTTACCTGGCGCGCACCGTCTACGCGCCGCCGCCCCGGGCCGGGGAGCCCGAACCGCTCCGGCATCCCGACGAACTCTGCGACACCACGGCGTGGGGCACCCGCGAGGAGCTGGAGCGTCATCTCTTCAGCCGGTTCCTCACCGCCGTCTACGACGACGGCACCGGAGCCGAACGGCCCCGCGGGCGCGCGCCGCGGGCCCGGCACGCGCTGACCGTGCTCGCCCGGCACCTGGAGGCACTCGGCGGTACCGACCTGGCGTGGTGGGAGCTGAGCCGGGCGGTCCCCGCCGGGCGACGGCTGCTGACGGCGGCCCTGGCGGCGGGTCTCGTCGGCGCGGTGGCGGTCGGTCTCGTCGTCGCGTTCGGCTTCGGCCCCGGCTGGGGGCTGCTCGGCGCGGCGGCCGGCGGGCTCGCCACCGGGCTCGCGGCCCGCGCGGGCCTGCGGGGAGCGGCGGACGTCGTCTATCCGAGCGCCCGGTTCCGCAGCACCCTCATCGCGGGGCTCCTGGCGGCGGTCCTGGTGGCCGGTGTGGTGTACCGGTTGAACGGTGTGTACGTCGTCCAGGTCGTGGGCGGTCTCGCCGGGCTGGTCCTCTTCGAGAAGCTGTCGGGGCGGCTGTCGTTGGAGCGGGCCGACCTCACGGTCCGGATCGGCCCGCGGACGCTGGTGGTCCAAGACCGCCGGATCTTCGTGCGGATCGTGCTCGTGTACACCCTGGCGTTCGGCGCCTGGGGCGTCTTCCTGTTCGGGCTGCGCAGCGCGTTCGGGTTCGTACCCGCGCTGGGGGTCGCCGGTGGCCTCGCGGTGGGGCTCACCGTGGGGCTGGCGCGCGGGTTCCAGGTCGGCTGCGCGGAGACGGCCTGGGCGCAGTTCGCCGTGACCCGGGCCTGTCTGGCGATGCGCGGCGATCTCCCCTGGTCGCTGATGTCGTTCCTCGGCGACGCGCACGCGCGTGGTGTGCTGCGCCAGGTCGGCACCGTCCACCAGTTCCGTCACATCAGCCTCCAGCGCCATCTGGCCGGGGAGCCGCGCCCGGACCGCTGAGGCCCGTCGGTCCCCGGACGCGCGCAGCCGGGCCGCGGGTCCGCGTCCTCCGCGAGGGATCTCGCCGTGCCGGACACGGTTCCGGGGCATGATGTGCCCATGCCTACCGAGGAGTTCACCCGGAGCGTCGTGGTCGCGCGTCCCGTGGAGGAGGTGTTCGCGCACCTGGCGCGCCCGGAGAGCTACATCGGGCTGTCCCCGCTGATCGTCGCGGTGCGCGAGGTCGACGTGTCGGCGGACGCGGTGCGCTACGTCGCCGTCGAACGGTTCCGTCTGCGGGCCCTGCGCTGGGACAACCCGATCAGGGTGACCATGACGTTTCCCGAGCCCGGCAGACGGATCGTCAGCGAGGTCTGGAGCCCCGGCCGGGTACGGCTGGAGTCGACGGTCGTGCTGACCGACGACTCCGCGAAGACCCGGGTGAGCGAAACGGTCCGGGTCACCTTCCCGGGAATCCTGCGGGCCCTGGTCGTCGGACAGGCGACGAAGGTCCAGGGCAGCCGACTGGCGGAGCTGGCCCGGCGGATGGACCGCGCTCCGGGCAGCTAGGGACCTGCGCCCGGATCGCATCGGCTCGTCCTCCGGGCGTCGGTCGGCACGGCACGGAAGACCGCGGTACGGGAACGGCCCCGACGAGCGCGCTCCGTCAACTCCAGCTTGGCGACGGCCCGTTGGGCGGTTGGTAGGGGACGGGGCGCCCGGTGTGGCCGTCGAGGAGCACCCGGTCGTCCAGGGGGCGCCGCAGTCGCACGGTCACCTGCTGGATCCTCCCCTGCTTCGTGCAGGCGCGCCGGTGCTCCGGGGAGGAGACGGAGCCGGACAGGACCACGCTGTCGTCCGTTTCCAGCACGGCGACGACGGGGCCCGCGTCGCAGGTGCCGTGCAGGGAGTTCACGGTCGCCGAGCGTCCGTCCCGGCCCGTGCGGACGAGGTTGCGCAGTGCGTGTCCCGGTACGTCGCGAGCCTCTGCGATCGGGGGCCGCGGGAGTGGCGACGGGACGGCGGCGGCCCGCCGCAGCGGGGAGTCGTAGCCGTCCAGGGTGTAGAGCCAGGCCGGGACCACCGCCGGGCCGCGGCTGGTGGCGACGGTCATCTCGCCCCGTTCGACGGCGGTCACCGTGAGATGGGGTGCCCGGCCGTCCCGGTCGCCTGCCAGGGCTCGGTACGACGCGTCCGCGCCCTGGAGGGGCCGTGCGAGCCGTTCCTTCGCCGACCACACCACCTGGCCCTGCGCGGGCGAGGTGGTGGGCAGCTTCGCGCGCAGCACGAAGCTGTGGGCCGCGTACGCCTGCCGGTCGGAGGCGCCGCGCAGGCCGCCCTCGGGGAGTTGGACCACGTCACCCATGGGGTGGTAGCCGGCCCGCCAGGCCGCGGCCGCGGTCGAGCCCTGCCAGGCGTCGGCGACCTGCCGGGCGCGGTGTGCCGACGCCTTGGCGTCGTCGTCGGCCCGCTCGTTCCTGTTGCCGCAGCCGGAGGCGGCGGCCAGGACAGCGGCGAGGAGCGCGGGCAGAAGCGCGCGGCCCAGGGTGTACGGTGCTCTGCTGCTCATGCTGACTCCAGAGTGTCCGGACCGGGTCGGAGGTGTCGTACGGGCCGCGTCACTTCGGCCGGTTCGGGGCGGCGGATTTCGCCCCCCTATGCTGGGGCAGCCGTGGCGCCGTTGCCGTCGGCCGTACCGCCCTTTCCAGGAAGATTCCGTTGACCCCGTACTCCCTCGCGTTCTACTTGGACGTGATCACCTCCGGAACGGTTCTCGGTCTCGCGCCGACGGCGGGTCCCGAGGAGGTCACCGCCGTCCTCGGCACCGGCTTCGCGGAGAACTCCACCAGCCGCGGGAGCATGTGGCGCGACTACGGCATGGTCGAGTTCTTCTGGGAGCGGGAGTCGCGCGACCACCCGTGGCGGGGGCATCACTTCACCCTGCAGGTCCATCGGCTCCCGGCGGCCTGGGGCGGCAGCACGGTCAACCCGGTGATCCGCGGGCGGTACGGCCGTTTCGACCGCCATCTGCGCTACGACAAGCTGGAGCGGCTGCTGGACCGCCGCGGCGTACGGCTGGAGGACGTACCGGATGCCAACGCACCCCAGTACAGCCTGCACTGGCAGCCCGCCTCGCAGGTGTCCGTCATGGCACGGCGGACCACTCGCGGTGAGAGGTGCCGGCACGGCGGCCAACTCCGGGGCGATGTACATGCCATCTCGTCGTCGATGAGTGCCGAGTCGGTGGCCTGGTACCGGGAGCGGTACGGGCCGGGGAAGCACGCGTAGCGGCGCGTCCCTCCCAGGTGTGCGGGACGTTCGCCCGACGGCGCTGTCCGTGTCGCCCGGTGGCAGGCGGACGGGCGGACAGCACACGGCGGGCGGACTCCCGTCGGCAGCAGCCGCTCGTGGTCCGCCCGCCGTCGGCCCGGCCCCGGATCACCAAGGCCGGGTACCGGTGCGGGACGCCGCGGGTGCGACGTCGGCGGGGCTCACCAGTTGTAGACGATGTCCCCGTTGCTGTTGACCATCTTGAACGTTCCGTCCCCCTGGTCGATCACGCATCCGAAGCCGCCGTCGCCCGTCGCCCCGCAGAAGGTGTCGGCACTGGCCGGACCGGCCACGGCGATCCCGCCGCCGACGAGGACACCGACGGCTGCGACGGCGGTGGCGATTCGCCCGGTCCAGGTGCGGCCCGGCTTGGTGGTGTTGCGCTGCATCGCTGACTCCCTGCTTCTGCTGCTGAGTTGTCGGACACAGGGGATTCGCGGCGGTGGCCCCGGGCGGATTGGCCACCTGGCAGGCAAAAGGGGCCCCACGAGCCCGCACGGGTCCCGCGGCGCCCCTGCCTCTCAGCCGAACCGCAGGATGCGCGGTGCGAAGGTGCCGTCGGGTCCGCCCGCCCGGCCGACCGCCCAGACCATCGACGTGCCGGGGACGGCGGCCAGTTGCAGGGAGTAGGAGTCGCCCTCGCCGGGCACCTGCGGTTCGTCGTACTCGGCGAACGACTGGCCGTTCCGGGCGAGGAAGTCCGGGCCGGGGACGAGCGGCGGGTTGCTGCCCGGCGGGGCCCACTTCAGCGAGCGGGCCACCGCGACCCATGCCAGTTCGCCGGACGGTCCCGGGGTCAGCGAGGTGATGCCGCCGAAGTTGGTGGGCACGGCGACCCTTTCCCAGGTCTGGCCGTCCCAGCGGGCCAGCAGCGGCGGGATCGGCTTGCCCGGCGGGCCTCCGATGAAGCCGCCCGAGCCGCCCGCCCACACCTCCGTCGGCGAGACGGCCAGGATGCTGCCGACGACCGCTCGCGGGGACCCGGACACGATGGTCTGCTGCCACGCCCTGCCGTCCCAGTGGGAAGCCGTCGCACCCAACTCCGAGGCACCCGCGGCCCAGACGTCGTCGTCGGCCAGGACGTGCATGCCGTACACGGAGCCGGGCGGCGCCGGTAACTCCTGCCAGCCGCGCCCGTCCCGGCGCAGCATCGCCGGTGCCTGGTCCCGCGTGCCGATCAGCCAGGTGCGGCCGGCGCCCGCGACGGCCTTCGTCAGGACGAAGCCGCTCGGGGCCCGGCTCTCGGACCAGGTGGTGCCGTTGGAGCGGAGCAGGCGGGTGGCGCCCGCGGAGTCGCGGCCGACCGCCCAGACCTCGGTGGGTGCGGGCGCGGCGACGGACAGGAGTTCGCCCTGCCAGCGGATCCCCGGCAGGCTCTGGCGCTGCCACGCGGTGCCGTCCCAGCGCAGGACGAGGGGGTAGCCGGGCGCGGAGCGGCCGACTGCGTCGGTGCCCACCGCCCAGGCCCGGCGGGGGCCGGACGCCACGGTCTCGTTCAGACCGGCCTGCGGGCGGACCTGTCCGGGGGCCGGTACGTGCTGCCAGGACGGGGTGTCCGCGGACGCCGCGGGCAGGGCGAGGGTCAGGGGGGCCGCGAGGGCCGTGACGATGAGTGCGCGCCGTTTCAAGGTCGGCCTCCCAGCCGCTCGCTCATGAGGTTCGGTTTCGAGCCGTAGATCTCGGCGGTTCCCAGGGCCAGCAGTGCGGCTCCGGCCCGGGTCAGCGCCTGCGGTTTGACCTCGATCGCGTTCTCCCGGGCGGGTCCGTAGGTGAAGGTGACGCGGGGCCCGTCCACGCGCGCGTACTTCGACTGGAACGCGCGGTCGCTGCGCATCGGGAACCACAGCGCGCCGTCCGGGCCGCGGACCATTTCCGCGGTGTGGGCGTCGCCCAGTGCCGTCGGGAAGACCGTGCGCCAGGTGCCGCCGCTGCGGGTCATGAGGTAGGTGCGGCCGACCCCGTCGGTGTACTGGCTGCCGCCGACCGTGATCCGGCCCGCGGGTTCCAGGAGCATCGTGTGCACGTTGGCGTTCGCCGGGAGCGGCACCTCGGCGTCCTTCCAGGACGTGCCGTCCCAGTGCAGGACGGCGGTCCCGGAGGTGGTGTCCGCCCAGGCCCAGGCGTCGGTGGCGGACCTGGCGGTGATGCCCATCAGGAACAGCACGCCGTCGGGGGTGCGCTGTTCGCTCCAGCCGGAGCCGTCGAAGCGCAGCACCTTCAGCCCGGTGGAGTCCTCGCCGACCACCCAGGCGGCACCGGGCACGGCGACGAAGTCCTGGTAGGTCCACAGGATCCGCGGCACGGTGACGACGCTCCAGGTCACCGACCCGTCGGGGCCCGGTGCCGAGCGGCGCAGGATCTCGCCCACGCCGGCCCGGTGGCGGAAGATCCACATTTCCTCGCCGACGAACCGCACGGTCCGCAGCGAGCCGGGTTCGGCGGCGCCCGGGAAGCCGGTGTCCCGGTTCCACGTCCTGCCGTTCCATCGCAGGAGCAGGGGCCGCGATCCCTCGGCGGCGCTCTCGGACCCGGTCGCCCACGCCTCGTCCGGGCCCCGGGCCGCGACGTCGGCCACGGAGGCGGGCGGGGCGGTGGCGGGCAGCGGTACGTCGGACCAGCCCGGCCGCGCGGCGGCGTCCGCCGGTGGTGCCGGCGACAGGGCGGTGACGCACGCGATCATCACGCAGACGAGGACCGCACGGAGACCGTTCACATGACCTCCCGGAGCACGAAGGGCGCACAGCCTAAGGGGGTTGCCCCACCATGAACAGAGCACGCACGCACCTCAGTTGCTCCGGCGCGCCCCTCGGTGCGTTCTGCGCGGTCGCCCGTGCGCGGCGGAGGCCCCGCGTCCGCTGCGGGCGGGTGCGCCCCGCTCCGCCGGGCGGCGCCTACCCTGCCTCCATGCCACCCTCCGAAGCCCTTGCCCGTGCCCTGCACTCCCCCGCCGACCCGCCGCTGCGCCCGCTGCCGTCCGCCGCCGCCGAACTGCTGCTGGCGCTCGACGCCCCGCCCCGGCTGGCCGCGCATCTGCGTGCGGTGCACGACGTGGCGTACCGCCTGGTGGAGTGGGTGCAGGAGCGGTGTCCGGGGCTCGGGACGGACCGGGAGGCGGTGCTGTTCGGCGCGGCCACCCACGACATCGGCAAGACGGTGCACGTCGCCGAGCTGTCCGGCCCCGGCTCGGCGCACGAGGAGGCGGGCCGCGCGCTGCTGCTGGAGCACGGTTTTCCGCCGCGCCTCGCGCGCTTCGCCGGTACGCACGCCTCCTGGCGGGCTGCCGGGACCACGGTCGAGGACCTGCTGGTCAGCACCGCGGACAAGGTCTGGAAGAACAAGCGTGTCCCGGAGCTGGAGGACCTCCTCGTGGCCCGGATCGCCCTCGGCACCGGCCGGCCGCACTGGGAGGAGTACCTCGCCCTGGACGACGTGCTCGAACAGCTGGGCGGCACGGCGGACCAACGTCTGGCGTTCCAGGGGGCTTTCCCCGTGGGGCGCTGAGCCTTCGACCCGGCACGTGCCCGGCGGCGGCCCGGGACCGGCGGCGGTCCGGGACCGTCCCGGGCCGTCAACGGCGTTGCCGGAAGGGCTGGTTGGCGTTCAGGACCGCATGGCGTACACGATCAGGTTGTCCACCGGGTGGCCCTGGGCGTCGAAGGCGCCGTCGCAGGTGATCAGCCGCAGCACCCGGCCGTCGGTGCGGCCGTAGACCCGTTCCGTGGGGAAGGCCTGTTTGCTCGCCGTCTCGCGGCCGGTGACCTTGAAGTGGATGTCCGTTCCGCGGGCGTCGCGGACGACGATGTAGGCGCCCCGGGCGATCTTCTTCAACCGGTAGAAGACGGCACGCCCGTTGCGGGTCTCGTTGTGGCCGATCAGTACGGCGGGGCCGCGCGCGCCCGGCACCGGGCCGCCGGTGTACCAGCCGGTCGTCATGCCCTTGTCGGCGGGCGGCACTTCCACCGTGCCGTCGGCGTTGAGGCCCAGCCGCATCACGGGGCTGTTCACACCGAGCGAGGGGATGGACAGGTTCACCGGGTCGGCGGGCTCGGCGTCGCTCGCCCTGCTCGTGCCGCTGTCGGTGGAGGGGGCCTGCGACGCGGGCCCGGTGCGGGGCGAGTCGGCGCCCGCGGCCGTGTCGGGACGGGAGGCGGACGCGGTGCCGGCGGGGGCGGAACAGCCGGTCACGGCGACCAGCACGGTGACGCCCAGCGCGGCGCAGGCGTGCGCGACAGCGTGCCTGCGGGGCCTGGCGGTGCGGTGACTGCGGGTGGTGGCACGGGACATGACGAAGGGCTCCTGAAAAGGCCGACGGCCGGCGGGACGCGGCCCCGCGCAGGGGCGCCGTCCGCACCGGCCGTCGGATGCGGGGTGGGTCAGCCGTCGTGGCGGGCGGCGGTCCGGCGGCGGATCACCAGGGTTCCGGCGCCGACGAGCAGCAGCGCCGCTCCGGCGGCGGTGCCCACGACCGCGGTCGTGCTGCCGGCGGCCCCGGTGCCGGGCTCCTCACCGGCGGCCACGCCGCCACGGGGTGCGGCCACCTTCGGCTCGGCGGCCTCCTGCGGCGCGGCTGCCTTCCTGGCGGCGCCCGGCTCGCTCACGGCGGGCCGGTCGCCCGCGGCGACGCCGCCGCGCGGCGCCTTGACGCCGGGGGCGGCGGGCGCCGGTGCCGCGGAGGGCTCGCCCGGGGCCGGGGTGGGCGCCTTGGTGGGCGGCTCGGCGGACGGGGCCGGGGTGGGGGCTTCCGTCCGCTCGGTGGCCGGGGCCGGCTTCGGGCTGCTGTCGGCGAAGGCGGCGGTGGCCGGGAGGCAGACGGCGCCCGCCGTGACCGCGGCGAGCACCGCGTGGCGCAGGGGGTTCCTGAGGGACTTCAACGACATAAGCAAGAGCTCCGTTCCTGTTCGGCCTCGACGGCGGCGCGGGTACGGGGGCGTGCCCGCGCCGCGAGGCATGCCCCAGGCTGGCGCGAACTTGTGAGGAAGCTGTCAGGACGTCGTTGTCATCGGATCAGGCTTGTACGGGGCCGGGTCCGGTGCCGGTGCCGGGCTGTGCTGCTCCTCGCGCGCCCGCTCACCGGCCGCGGCCGGTGGCGAGGCGCTCGGCAGGCGCAGGGTGAACACCGAACCCAGGCCGAGTGTGCTGGTCGCGTACGCCGTGCCGCCGTGCGCCTCGGTGAGTTTGCGTACGATCGCGAGCCCGAGCCCGCTGCCGCCGGTGCGCCGGCTGCGGGACTTCTCGGCGCGCCAGAACCGGTCGAAGACGTGCGGCAGGTCCTCGGGTGCGATGCCGACGCCGGTGTCGGCGACCTCGACGAGGACGGCGTCCCCGGACGCCGTGCCCCGGGCGCGCAGGCTGACCCGGCCGCCCGCCGGGGTGTGGCGGACCGCGTTGGAGACGAGGTTGCCGACGGCCTGACGCAGCCGGACCGGGTCGGCGTGCAGGCCCGGCAGGGGGCGGTCCCGCGGTGGTGCGCCGACGGTCAGGGCGACGCCCGCCGTCTCCGCGTGCGTCTGGTGGGCGGCGGCGACCTGGGCGAGCAGTTCGGCCACCCGTACCGGTTCCCGGTGCAGCCGCAGCGCCCCGGCGTCGGCCTGGGCGAGGTCCTGGAGGTCGCCGACGATGTGCTGGAGCTGGACCGCCTCCTCGTGCAGGGAGGCGATGAGGGCGGGGTCGGCGTCGGCCACCCCGTCCTGCACCGCCTCCAGCCAGCCGCGGATGTTGCTCAGCGGGGTGCGCAGTTCGTGCGCGACATCGCTGACCATGGCCTTGCGCTGGGCCTCCAGCCGGGAGCGGTGCGCCGACATGTCGTTGAACGTGGCGGCGAGCCGGCCGATCTCGTTGTCCGCGCCCACCCGCACCGGTGTGGTGTCCGCGCCGTCGCGCATCCGCTGGGCGGCGCTCGTCAGTGCCTGGAGGGGGCGTACCAGCCGGACGCCGGCCAGCACCGAGGCGCCGACGGTGAGGGCCAGGACGAGCGCGGCGGTGCCGGCGATCTTGGCGGTGTTGGCGGGCGAGAGGTCGAAGCCGGGCACGGTGGCGGCGCCGGTGTCGCCGATGAACAGCAGCGCGGGCGACGCGACGTAGGAGCCGAGCTGCTCGCGGCGGGCGGTGCCGACGCAGGAGGCGATGGCCCGGTCTCCCTCGGCGTCGCCCTGGGCGACCCTGGGCACGCCGTCGCGCGGGGCTTCGGAGGGCACCGGCGCGGCGGGGGCGGCGGTCGGCGGGATCTTGAAGGCGGAGCCCCAGGAGAGGTCGAGGTTGAGCCGGACGGGGGCCCGGCCCTGCCGTTTGAGGCACGCGTCGGCGAGCTGGTTGAGGGCGTCGAGCGCCTTGCGTTCGGTGGGGGTGGGGGCGTCCAGGGAGTCGGTCGCGCACTCGGAGCCCTGGAGCCGGTCGGGGTCGTTGCCGACCATCTGGATCCTGGGCCGTCCGCTGGGGCTCGCGACGACGTCCGAGGCGATTCCCGACCGGCCCAGGCAGGTGACCAGCCGGTCGGCGATGCTGCGCAGTTCCCCCAGTTCCTTGGCGGGCAGCCGGAAGGGGCCCACCGCGCGCGGGTCCACCCGGTCCGCGGAGGTGCCGGCGCTGCCGGAGCTCTCGGCCGCCAGCGCGGTGTCCACGGACAGCGGGTCGACGACCGCCGAGGCCTGGGCGGGCAGGGCGGTCGCGGTTTCCGCGGTGGCGGAGTCGGCGAGCGGGACGCGGGTCTCGGTGGTCAGCGTGATCCGCCGGCCCGACTGTTCGGCCAGCTCGCGTACGGTCGGCCCGACGCCGTCCCAGGTGCGGTGGGCCGCCGCGTAGCCGAGCAGGCCGTGGTAGATGCGGGCGTCGGCGGTCAGGTTCTGTCCCTGCTCCTGCCGGATGGCGCCCGACGTCGTCTGTACGGCGAGCCAGGCGGTGGCGGCCACCGAGCAGGCCGCCACCAGCGCGGACACGGCCAGCAGCCGGCCCAGCACGCTCTTGCGCAGCGGCAGTCGCGACCGCTTCCCGGACGCCGCGGATTTCTCGGCGGCCCCGTCCCGGGGGTTCCTACGAGGACGCACGGGGAGCCGCCTTCGCCGGGTCGGTCAGTTTGTAGCCGACGCCGAAGACGGTGAGCAGCCGGACCGGTCTGCGCGGGGCCGGTTCGATCTTCTTGCGGAGGTTCATCACATGGACGTCGACGGTCCGGTCGCTGATGTACCGGTCGAAGCCGTGGAGTTCGGCGAGGAGCTGCTGGCGGGAGAAGACCCGGTCGGGTTCGGCGGCGAGCGCGCCGAGGACCCGGAACTCCCCCGGTGTGCACTCGACGGTCCGGCCGTCCACGGACACCAGGTGCCGTACCGGGTCGACGCTCAGCCCGCCGACCCGCAGCACGCCGTCCGCGGCGGGAGCCTCGCCCGGGGTGCGCCGGGTGCGGCGCAGCAGGGTGCGTATGCGGGCCATCAGTTCGCGCGGGCTGTAGGGCTTGGTGACGTAGTCGTCCGCGCCGAGGTCGAGGCCGAGCAGCAGGTCGTCCTCGGTGGAGCGGGCGGTGAGCATCAGCACCGGCACTTCCCGCTGTTCGGCGCGGAGGATGCGCACCACGTCCAGGCCGTCGGCGCGCGGCATCATCACGTCCAGGACGAGGAGGTCCGGCTCCTGCTGCCGGACCGCCTCCAGCGTCGCGAGACCGTCGCCGACGGCGGTCACGGCATGTCCTTCACGTTCCAGATAGCGGCGAAGCAGTTCGGCCTGCTTCTCGTCGTCCTCGGCGATGATCACATGGGCACACACGCCAGCGATCGTATAAGGGCTACTTGCCGTCGTCCCCGCCGAGCAGGTCGAACTCCGCCAGGAGCTGGCCGACCTCGGTCGACTCCAGCTTCCGCAGCAGCCGCCGGCGGACGAACTCGGGTCCCGGCAGGCTCAGTTCCGCGCCGTCGCGCAGATGGCTCGTGGCCGTCAGCAGCGCCCGGACGTCGTAGGTGGAGTTGAAGACCTCGGGCACCCCGCGCTCGATGCCGAGCAGTTGGTAGGCCGCTTCCATGCCGGTGCGCACGGAGTACTCGGTGGTGAAGATGGTGTCCCTGGTCGTCTCGGCGAACTGTCCGATGAAGGCGAAGTTCACCGCGCCCTCCGGCACCACCCGGGGGCGGTCGCCGGCCCGACGGGGCAGGAAGAACGACGTGACGTACGGCATCATCACCGGCACGCAGCGGGCCGCGTTCGCCGCGAGGTCGCCGATCTCCTCCTCGGGCACGCCCAGGTGGTACAGCCATTCCCGCGTGATCTCCTCGCCCGTGCACTCCTGCATCGGCTTGCGGACGTAGTCGCCGGGGCGGTCGACGAACAGCGAGTACACCCAGACGACGATCTGGTCGTCCGGCTGCTGCTTGAAGTGCGGCTGGCGGTTGACGGTCCAGCTCAGCAGCCAGCTGGAGTCCCTGGCGGTGACGATGCCGCCGGTGACCACCCGGCCGCTGAACGGGTCCCGCTTGGCGATCTTCTGGATGTAGCGGGGGATGCGCGGGTCGAGGGTGGTGACGGTCGCCGACTCCCACTTGCTCGCGGGAATGTTGCCGCAGAACACCTCGGGGTGCCCGAAGGACGGGTCCTTCGCGGCGATCCGCCGCCACAGGTCCCAGGCGGGGGCGGGGCCCTCGTCGAGCCGGGCCGGGGTGTGCTGGTCGCCCTCGTCGGAGTTCTCGGTCAGCGAGCCGATGGTGGTGAGGACCAGGTCGTCCTCGCCGAGGTCGACGCCGCCCTCCTGCCCGTCGGCGAGCCAGTGGATGCGGGTCGCCCGCTTGTGTCCGGGGGTGAGGTCGAAGTCGATGTCGGTGACCTCGGTCTCGAAGCGGAAGGTCACGCCCTGGTCCATCAGCCAGCGGGTGAGCGGCAGGACCATCGACTCGTACTGGTTGTACTTGGTGAACTTCAGCGCGGAGAGGTCCGGCAGCCCGCCGACGTGGTGCACGAACCGGTGCACGTACAGCTTCATCTCCAGGGCGCCGTGCCACTCCTCGAAGGCGAACATGGTGCGCCAGTACAGCCAGAAGTTGCTGTCGAGGAAGTCCCGGCCGAACACCTCGTCGATGCGCTTGCCCTCCAGTTCCTCGCGGGTGGCGAGGAAGACCCTGACGAGTTCCTTCTGGGCGCGGTCGTTGAGGGCGAACAGTCCGTCGGTGCCCGCGTCCTGCCCCCGGCGTTCGGTGACGCGCTGCAGCGAGCGGTTCGGGTCGTCCTTGTTGAGCCAGTAGAACTCGTCCAGTACGGAGGCGTCGGGGATCTCCAGCGAGGGGACCGAGCGGAAGAGGTCCCACAGGCACTCCATGTGGTCCTCCAGTTCACGCCCGCCGCGGATGACGAAGCCCTTCTTCGGCTCCTTGATCCCGTCGAGGGCGCCGCCGGCCAGTTTCAGCCGCTCCAGGATCGTGATCCGCTCGCCGGGCACCTGGCCGTCCCGTACGAGGAAGGCGGCCCCGGCCAGTGAGGCGAGCCCGGCCCCGACGAACCACGCGCTCTTGCGGTCGGCGCCTTCCGGCTTGCGCGGCCGTGCGAACGCTTCGTAGTTCCCACTGCTGTAGTACAACGCCCGCTCCTCCGTCGCCGGGTGCGTGTCCGCTGCTCCCGTGGACTGCGGGGCAGCACGCAGAGACCTACCAAGAGTGGGACATTTTCTGCGATTCCGCCTGCCAGGTACGGCCTGTGGCCACCGGGAGGCGGCACTTGTCACCCGTCCTGCCCGGCCCTCGGCCTGCCGGGAGCTGGGCGCCGCCGGTGGGCCCTGGCAGCATGGCCGGGTGCTGAGGGACGGGGTGCTGATGCGGCGGTTGCGGTCGCCACGCGGGGTCGACGCGGTACTGACCGTGGGGCTCGCCGTGAGCGGATGTCTGGCGGGGTGGTTCCTGCGGCCGGCCCCCTGGCCCGCCTTCGACGGCTGGGCGATCGTCCTCACCTGGGCCATCGCCCTGCCCCTGCTGTGGCAGCGCGCCGCACCCCTGGCGGCCCTGCTGGCTTGCTGCGGCGGGCTGGCGGTGTACCTGGCCTGCGGTTACCAGCCCTCGCTGAACTTCTGGGTGCCGCCGATCGCGCTCACCGGACTGGCCACCCGGGGCAGCCGCCCGAAGGTCGTCGCGGGCGCGCTCGCCACGGCCGCGGTGCTGGTGCACAGCGGCGTCGCGGCACACGTGCACCCGGTGGTGGTGGCCGTCCAGGCGGCCGTCGTCCCCCCGGTGGCGCTCGCCTTCGGGCGCACCCAGCGCGCGCTCGCCCGGCGCAACGACGAACTGCGCGCGATCACCCTCGAACTGGCCCGGCACCAGGAGCGCGAGACGGCCCTCGCGGTCGCCGACGAGCGGCTGCACATCGCCCGCGAGCTGCACGACACCATCTCCCAGCACATGGCCGTCATCACGCTCCAGACCGGGGTCGCCCAGTACCTCTTCACCGCCGATCCGCCCACCGCGCACAACGCCCTGTCCACGGCCGCGGACGCCGGGCGGGCCGCGCTCGACGAGCTGCGCCGGCTGCTGCTGGTGCTGCGGGCCGACGCGTCCGACGAGTCGGCGCCGGACCCGGCCGGGACACCCTCCCCGCTCGCCCGCATCCCCGAGTACGCGCACCGGCTGGAGGCGTCCGGGCTGCGCGTCGAGCTGCGCACCACGGGCACCGCCAGGCCGCTCCACCCGGGTCTTGAGCTCTGTGTGCTGCGCGTGGTCCAGGAGGCCCTGACCAATGTCGTCAAGCACTCGCCCGCCGACCGTGCCCAGGTGACCCTCGACTTCGGCGGCAGTCACCTCCAGGTCGACGTGATCGACCCGGGCGGTGAGGGAAAACCGGCCATATCCGCCCCCGGCTCCGGCTCCGGCTTGCCCGGCATGAGGGAGCGCGCCAAGATCTGGAACGGCTCCCTGGTCACGGGGCCACGCGAACAGGGGGGATTCGCCGTGCAGTTGCGCGTCCCCCTCCAGGAGCGGCCCTCGTCATCGGCATCCGTATGACACCGCACGGCACAACGGAGGTCATACGATGCCGGGCGTTCTCGTCGTGGACGACCAGCACCTGATCAGGGCCGGTCTGCTCGCGCTGCTGCGCACCGACCCCGCCCTCTCCCCGGTCACCGAGGCCGCGGACGGTCCCGGCGCGATCGAGGCGGCCCGCACGGGGCGGCCGGATCTCGTCCTGATGGACATCAAGATGCCGGAGATGAGCGGCCTCACGGCGGCCGAGCACATCCTGGCCCTGCCGCTGGACCCGGCTCCCCGGGTGGTGGTGCTGACCACCTTCGACGAGGACGAGTTCGTGTACGCGGCCCTGCGCATCGGCTGCAGCGGCTTCCTGCTCAAGGACACCCCGCCCGCGCAGCTGCTGGCCGCCGTCACCGCGACCCTCTCCGGCGACGTGCTGGTGGCCCCGCACCGGGTGCGCAGGCTGGTCGAGCAGCGGGTGGCCACCGTCAGCAGACGGACGGGTGATCCGGCGATGCTGGGGGCGCTGACGGAGCGGGAGACGGAGGTGCTGCGGCTCGTCGGCCAGGGCCGGTCCAACGAGGAGATCTCCGGGACGGTCTGCATCTCGGAGGCCACCGTCAAGACGCACCTCCACCGGGTGATGAGCAAGCTGGACCTGCGCAGCCGTGCCCAGGCCGTGGTCTTCGCGTACGAGTCGGGGCTGGTGGTGGCGGGAGGCGGGCACCCCTCCCCGTGACGTCCGGAGCCGCCCCCTCGTGACGTCCAGCGCTCGCCGGGCGGACCCGACGCTCCGCCCGGGGGCCGGGTCGACCGGCCCCAAGTCCCGTGATAGGCAGGGAGGATGACCACCCTCAACGGCTCCCTCACCGATGTTCCCGGGCTGCGCGTCGGGCACGCCCACCGCACCGGTGACGGTTTCCTGACCGGTACCACCGTCGTGCTCGCCCCCGAGGGCGGCGCGGTCACCGCGGTCGACGTACGCGGCGGCGGCCCCGGCACCCGGGAGACCGACGCCCTCGATCCGCGCAACCTGGTGCAGCGCATCGAGGCGGTCGTGCTGACCGGTGGCAGCGCGTACGGGCTCGACTCCGCGTCCGGTGTGATGGCGTGGCTGGAGGAGCAGGGTCGGGGCGTGTCGCTGGGGTCGCGGGACCGGGTCGTCCCCGTGGTGCCCGCTGCCGCCGTCTTCGACCTCGGCCGCGGCGGCGACTGGCGGGCCCGCCCGGACGCCTCGACGGGCCGGGCGGCGGTGGAGGCCGCGGCGGCGACCGGGCCGGGCTCCCCCGTCGAGGAGGGCAACGTGGGCGCGGGCACGGGCGCGCTCGTCGGGAGGCTGCGCGGCGGCGTCGGCACCGCCTCCACGGTGCTCGGCTCGGGGATCACGGTGGGCGCCCTGGTCGTCGCCAACGCGGCGGGCTCGGCCGTGGATCCGTCGACCGGCGCACTGTACGGGGACTTCTTCGCGGAGCGCGGCCCGGTGGCCTACCCGGCGGCCGAGGTGCACGAGGCGGCGGGCAAACGGCTCGCGCAGGCCGCCGCCGCGAACGGCCCGGCCCCGCTCAACACCACCCTCGCGGTCGTCGCCACGGACGCGGACCTGACCCGGGCCCAGGCCCAGAAGATGGCGGGCACCGCCCACGACGGCATCGCGCGCGCCGTGCGGCCGGTGCACCTGCTGAACGACGGCGACACCGTCTTCGCCGTGGCCACGGGTGCCAGGGCCCTCGACGCCGCGAACCCGCTCGCCCTCAACGAGATCCTCGCGGCGGGTGCCGACCTGGTGACCCGGGCGATCGTGAGGGCCGTACGCGCGGCCGAGTCCGTGCACGGTCCCGGCGGCACGCATCTGTCCTACCGCGACCTCTACGGCCCGGACACCGGGGCGGGCCCCTCGGCCCTCTGACGCGTCGCGGCGGGGGCGGCACCGCTCCGGGGCGGGGCCGCGCGCCAGCGGATTCGTGCGCCCGGTCGTAGGGTGTCAGGGCGGAATACCTCCCACCGTTCCCCGGCACGACACGGCACGGCACCGCGCCTCGCAGCACCGCACCGGACCCGGCCGGGCCCGACACCGCACGGAGCCACGATGGCCGCCGCTTCCCCCCGCTCCCCCTCCGGCGTCCGGCTGCGCCGCGTCTACGACGCGCCGGAGCCGCAGGACGGCTACCGCGTGCTCGTCGACCGGCTGTGGCCGCGCGGCGAGTCCAAGGAGAAGGCGCGGCTCGACGAGTGGCTGAAGGACGTCACCCCGTCGACGGAGCTGAGGCGCTGGTTCCACGGGCCGGAGGGTTCCTTCGAGGAGTTCCGGCACCGCTACGAGGCGGAACTGCGGCAGCCCGCCGCGGCACGGGCCCTGGAGCACCTGCGCGATCTGGCCGGGCGCGGCCCCCTCACCCTGCTGACCGCCGCCAAGGACCCGGAGCACGCGCACACGGCCGTACTGCGCGAGGCGATGGAAGCGGCGGCGGACGCCGGGAGCGAGGCAAACGACGGCTGAGGCCCGGCCCGCAGCCTCCTCCGGCCACGCTCCCCCGCCGTCCGGGGCGCCGTCCGCCGGCCTTCTCAGCAGCCCGCGCCGGGAAACGCCAGCCGTGCCGAGCGGGCCCACGGCCCCGCACCCAGTTCCGGTCGCAGGGCCGCGCATCCGCCGAGGTACTTGGTGAAGTCCGTGGCCCGTACGCCGAACCGGTGCAGCACCCGTTCCGCCTCCGTGCGGTGCTTGCGCGTCTTCATCGCCACCAGCACCAGCCCGCTGTCCGCGCGTACCGTCCGGCCGCTGTGCGGGTCGTGCGCCACGAGCCCGGCGTCGCAGGTCACCCGCTGCCCGTCGGCGACGAGGGTGGCCCGCTGGTAGTCGGCGACCAGGGCGGGGCGCAGGTCGCCGAACTGCTCGATGTCGTACGGCCCGCCGAGGACGCGGGCGAGCAGGCCGCGCTGGGCCGGGTCGAGAACGTGGTCGTCGCCCGCGAGACGGCGGCGGTGCTTGACCGTTTCGCCCCGCCGGTTGCGCAGCTCTATCTCGAACTGCCGCTCCCCGGTGTCCTGGTAGCGCAGCTCCCGGATCTTGTAGCGGACCGGCCGGTCCTGCCGGTGGGCGTGGTAGGTGCGCAGGTCGGTGGTGTCGTAGTGGGTGGAGCGGTAGGAGAACCAGCGGCGTCCGTTCAACGACAGTGCGCGGAAGGGCCCTTCGGGCCGCCGGGTGTCCGTGAGCAGGGCGGCGAAGTCCTCGAAGACGTCGACGGGCACGAGGTAGTTGCGGTCGCGGCGCACCAACAGCTGGGCGCTGCGGTCGAGTTCGCTCAGCGAGAGCGGGCGGGCGGCGAGTGCGGCGCGCCCGATGGCGCGTACGGCGGGGATCACGCGATCTCCTGGGTTGCGGGCTGTGGTCTTCGTCGTACAGGGACACCCTGCCCGCAAGAGGGGTGCAAACACCACACATCCCCTACAGAATTTCGCTTACCGGAATCTTCTTTCCGGAATTTCCGCACTTCCCCTGATCTTGATCTTCATCGGGGCGGGGGCGGTCCCGCCGGCCCCCGCCACGCCGTCACCACTGCCGCTGGACGGTGCCCTTCGCGCCGGTCACCAGGGTCGCCGGGGGCACGTCGTCGGCGACGACAGCACCGGCGGCGATCACCGAGTCACGGCCGATGCTGACACCGGGCAGGATCGTCGCGCCGGCGCCGATCCACACGTTCTCCGCCACGTCGATGGGCGCCCCGGTGAGGTAGTGCCGCCGCTCCTCGGGGTCGACGGGGTGGCCGCTGGTGATGAACGTGACCTTCGGGCCGACCATCACGCGCTCGGCGAGCCGGATGCCCGCGTAGTCGAGGAACGTGCAGTTCTGGTTGATGAAGACGCGCTCGGCGAGGTCGAGCCGCAGACCGTGGTCGGTGTAGAAGGGCGGGTAGATCGTGACCCGCGACGGCAGCGGCTTGCCGAGGATCTGCGCGAACAGCTCCGCCTTGCCCGCCTCGTCCTCGAAGGGCAGCACGTTCAGGCGCGAGGTCAGTTCGGTGACCCGAAGGACCCGATCCGCCATGGCCCGGAACTCTTCACTGTGAATACGCATCAGACGGTCGCTGGACAAGCCGCGGTCCTCCCTGGGGTTCGCCGGTACGCGCCGGCGAGCCGGCCGGGCATCCCGCCCGACGCCTCCCCCCACCGGCGCACCGGCCCATCCTAGGTTCGGCCGACCGGGCGGCCGGCCACACCCCCCCACCTCTCCTCCCGGGCCTCGACCGCCGCCGCACGTCCGCCACTTCGGCCAGTCCCCGCAGACACCTGTCCGAATATCGGACGCCCGCTCCACTCCTCGCATGATCGCCCCATACTGTGACCGCACGCGTCTCACATAGCGAACAGGCATGACCATGAACCGGACAACTCCCGCGGGTACGGCACTGGCCGACCCCCCGCCGTCGCACAGCCCCGCCGAAGCCGACTCGCCCAGCGGCCTCTCCCAGGGGCTCAAGCAGCGGCACCTTTCGATGATCGCCCTCGGCGGAGTCATCGGCGCGGGCCTCTTCGTGGGTTCGGGAGCGGGCATCGCCGCGGCGGGTCCCGCGGTGGTGCTGCTGTTCGCGGCCGCGGGCGCGGTCGTCATGCTGCTGATGCGGATGCTGGGCGAGATGTCCGCCGCGCGGCCCGCCACCGGTTCGTTCTCGGTGCACGCCGAGCGGGAGCTGGGCGCGTGGGCCGGAGCCACCTCCGGGTGGACGTACTGGACCATGCTGTGCTGCGGTGTGGCCGCCGAGGCGACGGCGGCGGGCGAGATCATGCACGGCTGGGTGCCGTTCCTGCCCGCCTACGGGTGGGTCGCCGTCTTCATGGTCTTCTTCTGCCTCAGCAACCTCGCGGCGGTGCGCAACTTCGGCGAGTTCGAGTTCTGCTTCTCGGCCCTGAAGGTGGCCGCGATCTGCGCGTTCCTGGTCCTCGGCGTGCTGGGCATCTGCGGGGTGTTCGGCGAGGCGCCGGGCACCTCGAACCTCACCGGTGAGGGCGGCTTCTTCCCGACCGGTACGACCGGGCTGATCGCGGGGCTGCTGACCGCGGTGTTCGCGTACGGCGGTCTGGAGACCGTCACCATCGCCGCCGCCGAGTCCGACGACCCGCGCGCCAACGTGGCCCGCGCCGTGCGCACCGCCGTGTGGCGGATCGCCCTGTTCTACGTCGGCTCGATGGCCCTGGTCGTCGTCCTGGTGCCGTGGAACGACCCGCGGGTGGCGGCCGACGGCCCGTACGTCACGGTCCTGGACCGGCTGGGCATCCCCGCCGCAGGCACGATCATGCAGGTCGTCATCCTGATCGCGCTGCTCTCCGCGATGAACGCCAACATCTACGGCTCCTCGCGGATGGCGTACTCGCTGGTCTCGCGCGGCCTGGGCCCGCGCTTCCTGGGCGGGGTGCGCGGCGGGGTGCCGATGGCCGCGGTCGTCGCCTCCTGCTGCTTCGGCTTCTTCGCCGTGTTCGCCGGGATCTGGTGGCCGGACACCGTCTTCACCTGGCTGATGAACACCACGGGCGTCGCCGTCCTGGTGGGCTGGGTCTTCATCTGCGTCACCCAGCTGAGGATGCGGCGCAGGCTGGAGCTGGAGGCGCCCGAGCTGCTGACCGTCCGGATGTGGGGCTTCCCGTACCTGACGTGGGCCGCGCTGGTGGCGATCTGCGGAGTCTTCGTGGCGATGGCCACGACACCGGGCGGACGCGACCAGCTGTACGTCTCGGCGGTCATGGTGGCCGCGCTGGCGCTCGGCGGCTGGGCGAAGCAGCGCAGGGACGCGACGCGGCAGCCGGTGGGCTGACCGCACGGCTCGGCTCCGCGGTTCGACGGCGCCGGTCACTCGGGCTTCTCAGCCCCGGGTGGCCGGCGTCGGCGTTTCCCCTCGGACGGTGCCCGAAGTCCCGCCTCCGGAAGGGGCCGCCGAGCCCAAGGTCCCGGGCCCCGGCGGGCCGAACGTCCTACGTAACAGAACGTCCCTGACAGGTACGGCCCACCGTTACGAAACAAACAAATCGCCGCAATAACGGGCATTTAGCGTTCTTGGTGTCAGAACGATCGCCTCCGAGCGAACCGACCGTAAGGAACGCCCCGTGACCACGAACCGCCCCAAGAACCTGATCCGCACGGCAGCCATGACCACGGTCGTCGCCGGTGCGCTGCTCGTCCCCGCCGCGGCGGCCTTCGCGGACACCCCGGCCCCGGTGGACACCCAGGGCACCCAGCAGGACGGCACGAGTACTGGCACTGACACCGGCACTGCCACTGCCACGGACACCGGCACAGGCACGAGCACGGACACCGGCACCCAGGGCAAGGACGGCGACAAGACCCAGGGCGACCAGGCCAACCAGTGGGGCGAGGTCTACACGGTCACGCTCGGCAACGGCGCCACCGCCCAGATCCAGAACCGCGGCGGAGCCTACGTCGCCACCATCACCGTCAACGGCAAGGAAATCGCCACCCTCTCCTCCACCCACCCCACCGTCACCGACAACAACGTCACCTACGAACTCCACCCCTCCAACGGCCACATCGGCATCACGTACCTGAAGAACACCGACGGGTCGGACAAGGACAAGGACAAGGACAAGAAGAAGGAGCAGGGCAGGGACGACACCAAGAACAAGGACCAGGACAAGAGCCACGACCGGTCCGGCAAGTGGGGCGAGGTCTACACCGTCAAGCTCGGCAACGGCGCCACCGCCCGCATCCAGAACCGCGGCGGAGCCTACGTCGCCACCATCACCGTCAACGGCAAGGAAATCGCCACCCTCTCCTCCACCCACCCCACCGTCACCGACAACAACGTCACCTACGAACTCCACCCCTCCAACGGCCACATCGGCATCACGTACCTCAACTCCCGGCACACGCACCACGGTGACCGGACGGACCCGCGGCAGAACCGGACCGCACCGGCCCACCGGACCGTCCACACGGCTACCGGCGCCGTCCCGAAGGGCGGCGTCCGGGCGGGTGCCGAGAACGTGCACGAGTCCGGTCCGTCAGGGCTGCTGATGGCGGCGGGCGGTGTCGCGGCGGCCAGTGCCGCGGGGCTGGGCTACACCTTCCTGCGCCGCAACCGCAACGGCGCCTGAGCCCTCCCCCTCCACACCCTCTGCTCCCCACCCCTGCCCGCAGGACGCCCGGCGTCCGGCGGCAGGGGTGGAGGCGTGTCACCGGCGTGGACGGCCGGGACCGGCGGGCCGCCGTCCGGTCAGTCCTTCAGCGCCTTCTTCATGATCTTCCCCATGTCGTTGCGCGGCAGCGACTCCCGCAGCCGGACGATCCGCGGCCGCTTGTACGGGGTGAGCTGGCGGGCGACGTGGTCGGCGAGCTCCTTCCCGCTCGGCGGAGCCGCCGGGTCGCGGGGGACGATCCAGGCGACGACGGTCTCCCCCAGGTCGGGGTCGGGTTCGCCGGTGACGGCGGCGTCGGCGACGGCCGGGTGCTCCAGCAGGACGTTCTCGATCTCGCCCGCGCCGATCTTGTAGCCGCCGCTCTTGATCAGGTCCGTCGACCTGCGGCCCACGATCCGTACGCTTCCGTCGGCGTCCAGCGTCGCCATGTCGCCGGTCCTGAACCAGCCCCGGTCGAAGGCCGCCTCGGTGGCGTCCGGGCGGCCCAGGTAGGCGGTGAAGAGGTTCGGGCCCTTCACCTGGATCTCGCCGATCGTCTCGCCGTCGCGTTCCTCGACGGGGTGGCCCTCGTCGTCCACCAGACGCAGTTCGACGCCGTCCAGCGGGGTGCCCACGCTGCCCGGTGCGGGCACGCCGCCCGGCCGTACGCTCGTGTTCATCAGCGTCTCGGTCATCCCGTACCGCTCGACGACCTGCTGGCCGGTCGCCGATGCGATGGCCTCGTGGTCGCGGCGGGACAGCGCGGCTGAGCCGGAGACGAGGAGCCTGGCTCCGGCGAGGGCCTCGGCGAGCGCCGGATCCGCGGGCAGCGCCTCGGCGATCCGGTGGTACATCGTCGGCACCCCGAACAGCATCGTGGCCCCGCTCGACAGCTCCGCCCGCACTCCCTCCGGCGAGAACCGGCCGAGGTGGCGCAGGCTGCCGCCCCGCCGCAGCGGTCCGAGCACCCCGAGGACCAGGCCGTGCACATGGAACAGCGGCAGCCCGTGCACCAGCACGTCGTCCCCGCTCCACTTCCAGGCCTGCGCGAGGGAGTCGAGGGTGACCCGGACCGCCCGGCGCGGCAGCACGGCCCCCTTCGGCGGGCCGGTGGTGCCGGAGGTGTAGATGATCAGCGCCGGCTCCTCCTCGCCGGGCTCCTCGGACAGTTGCGGCAGCGGCCCTCGGGGCGCGAGGTCGGGGTGGACGACGGGCAGCGCGGCCAGCGGCTCCGGAAGCTCCGCTCCCGGTGCGGCCAGGACGAGTTCGGGCGCGCTGTCCGCCACCACATGTGCCAGCTCACGGGCTCCGCTGCCCGGGTTGACCGGCACCAGGGGCACCCCGGCCAGGAGCGCGGCGACCGCTCCGACGGCGGACTCCAGGGTCGGGGTGGCCCACAGTGCGACCCGCCGGGCCCCGTCGAGGCGCGCCGCGGTGGCGAGGGCGGCGGCCCGCAGTTGCGCGTAGTCCAGCGAGCGGTCGCCGAAGCGCAGTGCGGGGGCGTCGCCGAGGGTGTCGAGGGCGGGGAAGAGCCTGGGCATGTCGGATCTCCTACGGGGAGGGTCGGCGTTCTCTGGGCCGGAGCGTGGAGTCGGTAACTCGGTTCGGGTGTGCGGGTGTTGACGGCTAGTCAGCGGTTTCGCTGCCACGCGGCTGCTCGGCCTCCGTCACCTCGGCTCCGCGGAGGGCCGCGGTGACGAGCCTGCCGACGGCCGCCTCGGCGGGCGGCCCCGGGTCGCGGTCCGCCGAGAGCAGGTGTGCGCCGCCCACGAGGGAGAGGGTGAGCGAGTCGATGTCGGTGTCCGCCGCGATGCGGCCCCGGGTGCGCTCGTCGGCGAGGTAGGCGGAGATCGCGGTGGTGGCCTCGGCGAGGATCGCGATGCCGCCTCCGGGCCTGGCCTGCCTCAGCCGGGCGCGCAGTTCGTCGCGGAACGTGATGAGCGGGATGATCGCCACCGGAACCGGTCCGAACAGGGTGGTCAGCGCGCCGGTGAGGTTGCCGGCGACCGTGCCGGTGCCGGCGGCCCCGCGCAGTTCGCCCGTCTGTGCCGCGAGGCGCGCGGCGCGGTCGAGCACCAGGTCGGCGAGGAACGCGTCGAAGTCGGCGAAGTGCCGGTGCAGTACGCCCTTCGCGCAGCCCGCCTCGTCCGTGACGGCCCGGCTGGTCAGGACGTTCGGCCCGTCCCGCAGCAGCACTCGTTCGGCAGCGTCGAACAGCTGCTGTTTCGCGTCGCGCAGATGCACCCCAGTCGGCATTCCCCCATCCTCCCGTACGTCGCCCGGCCGACGGCCATTGCCCAGTGGGCATGCGCCCACTAAGGTGGGCGCATGCCCACTTTACCGCGAGAGCAGCCCGAACAGCCGCCGGTGGAAGCGCACTTGGCCCGTCGGATCGCCGAGTCCTTCGGCTCCGATGCGGCTCGCTACGACCGGGCCAGGCCCGGCTACCCCGAGGAGCTGGTGGCACGGATCGTCTCTACGAGCCCCACGAGAATCATGAGCGCTACGAGCACCGCAGGCCCTGGCCGCACCCCAAGCCCCGGCAGCATCGAGGACTCCGGGCGCTCCGGCCGCCCCTTGGGCCCCGGGTCCGGCGTGCTCGACGTGCTCGACGTCGGGTGCGGCACCGGCATCGCGGGCCGTCAGTTCCTGGCCGTGGGCTGCTCCGTGCTGGGCGTCGAGCCCGACGCGCGGATGGCCGCGCGGGCACGGGCCACCGGTCTGCGGGTCGAAGTGGCCACTTTCGAGGACTGGGAGCCGGCCGGGCGAACGTTCGGCGCGGTGGTCGCCGCCCAGTCGTGGCACTGGGTGGACCCGGTCGCGGGCGCCGCCAAGGCGGCCCAAGTACTGCTGCCCGGTGGCCGGTTGGCGGTCTTCGGGCATGTCTACGAACCGCCCGCCGAGGTGGCCGAAGCCTTCGCCGCCGCCTACCGCCGGGCGGTGCCCGACTCCCCGTTCCACGGACAGCCGGCCCGGCGCCCGCTGAGCGTCTACCGGGCGATGTACGCGAAGGTCGCGGACGGGATCCGGGAGTCGGGGCGGTTCGGCGAGCCCGAGCAGTGGCGGTTCGACCGGGTGCGGACGTACACCCGCGACCAGTGGCTGGACCTGCTGCCCACCACCGGGCCCCTCACCGGGCTCGGCCCCGGCCCGCTGGCCGAGGTGCTGGGCCCGGTGGGGGACGCCGTCGACGCCCTGGGCGGCAGCTTCACGATGTCCTTCACCACCCTCGCGACGACCGCCGTGCGCACCGGCGGGAGCCTCGACGGCGGCGGAGGGGCAGCCGTCAGATCGCCATCGCCTCCTGGGTCCACCGGCTCACCCGGTACGGCACCCACCAGGCCAGCGGGCCCAGGTGCAGGACCAGGTGCTCCTCGGTGAAGTCGTCCAGGGCGTCCTTGGCGACGGACTGCGGCAGCGCCCCGTAGGCGAGGGCGTCGACGGCGGTCCGGTAGTGCGGCTCGTCGGCGGTGAAGCGCTGGAGGTTGCCCCAGCGGCGGTCGCGGATCTGGAAGAAGCCGGGGCCGTTGCGCCACAGGCACTTGCCCAGGTAGTGACCTGCGCGCCAGCGGGCGAGCGCGGCGTCCGCGTCGGGGACGCCGCGCAGGGTGCGCGGGGGCTGGAGGTGGCTGAGGATGCCCGGGTCCTGCGGGCGCGCCGGGTCGAGGCGGAGGTCCCATTCGACGAGTACGGCGCGGGCGGTGAGGTCCCGGACGAGGCTGAGCGCCCGCACCGTGCGGCGGGCCGCGCCGAGGTCGCCGGTGGCGGTGAGGTCTACGGGTGCGGACAGGGCGACGCGGCGGGCGCCGAGTTCCCAGAGCCGGTCGCTCTCCTCGGCGACGGGGCCGGTGAGTTCGAGTTCGCCCAGGTACATGCCGGGCAGCGCGCAGGCCGCCTCGTCGTAGTCGCGCCAGGCGGTGACGCCCAGCGGGGCGGTGTCCTCGGCGGTGGCGGGGGCTGCGTCCATGGCGGGGTCCTTGCGGGTCGTCGGGGTGCGGTCGGGAGCGGGCCGGGAGGACGGCGGGTTCACGCCGGTACGGGGGCCCGGCCGGACGCGGTGTCCACGTCGGCGGCGCCGGTGTGCGCCGCGTCGGGGTCCGGTGCGGTCGCGGCATGGGTGTGCCGCATGAAGTCGAGCCGCAGGAGGTCCTCGTTGACGGCGGCCGGGGCGAGGTGGACGTACTGTCCGGCGTCGGTGAAGACCAGCCCCTCCCCCACCCATCCGGTGAGCAGCGCCTCGACGTCGGCCTCGGTGCGGCCGTGGCCCGGGACCCTGGCGCCCGCCTTGCGCAGCAGGGCGGCCGGGGCGTGGGGCTGGTCGAGGAGGCGGAAGAGCGCGAGTTCGAAGGGGTCGGTGAGTTCCTTCGTACGCCAGGGGAAGGCGCGCCGCCTGCTGACCAGGACGATGCGGCTCCCGAGGTCGGTGTGGGTGAGGCGGGCGTCCGCGTGGTGCTTCTTCCACAGGGCGAGGGCGTCGTTGAGGGCGGAGACGGTGGGTTCGGTGATACCGCGCTCGGGTGCCTCGAAGACGTACGCGAGGTCGTACAGCTCCGCTTCGGGGAGGTCGTAGGTGAAGCGGTAGTGGGCCTCGGGGCGCAGTCCGTCGAAGCCGAGTTCGGGGCGGTTGAAGTAGGGGCTGAAGCGTTCGATGGCGATGCGGGCGGAGAGGTCGACGGGCGGGTCGAGGTGTTCGAGGGCGGCGAGCTGTCCGATGACGCCGTCGTAGTCCTCGGCGCTCTCGCCGGGGAAGCCGTGGAGGTAGTTCCAGGAGACGGAGAGACCGGTCTCGGCGCCGTCGCGGAGCATCCGGACGTTCTGGCAGCCGCTGACGCCCTTGTCCATCAGGTCGAGGACCCGGTTGTTGAGGCTCTCGATGCCGGGCTGGACGTAGATCAGGCCCGCGTCGGAGAGGGTGCGCAGCTGGTTGCGGCGCATGTTGGCCTTGATCTCGATGTGCAGGCGCAGGTCGTAGCCGCTGTCGATGATGCGGGGCAGCACCGTGGAGAGGTAGCCCATGTCGAGGATGTTGTCGACGACGTACATGTCGAGGACCTTGTGCCTGCGGGCGAGGTCCATGATCTCGTCGTAGAAGACGTCGGGGCTCTTGCTGCGGAACTGCATGAACGAGCCGTTGAGTCCGCAGAACGTGCAGTGGTGCTTCTCGCCCCACCAGCAGCCGCGCGCGCCCTCCACGACGAGTTTGGGCTCGACCCAGTTGCGGGCGACGGAGGCGGCGAGGCGCTCGAAGTAGCCGCTGTAGTCGGGCGGCAGGATCGTCGCCGGGGGCAGTGGGCTGGTGGCCATGGCGTTGGCGACGGACTCGCCGTCCTCGGTGCGCCGGCAGAGCCCGGAGACCTTGCTGAGGTCGCTGCCCTCGCCGAGCGCGGTGAGCAGTTGCGGGAATGCGGCCTCGCCCTCGCCCCGTACGACGAAGTCGACGAAGTCGAAGTTGCGGTGCAGGGCGGCGCCCTGTTCGGCGTCGCAGTTGGCGCCGCCGATGACGGTCCTGATGTGCGGGGCCAGGCGCTTGACGTGCTTGGCGGCGGCCAGCGCGGCGGTGTTCTGCTGGAAGGTGGAGGTGAAGCCGACGACGTCGGGGTTCTCGGCGACGATGCGCCGGGCCATCTCGTCGACGAACTCGGGCACGACGGCGTGCAGTTCGTGGGACATCTTCATGCGGGCCTTGTTGAGGCGGGTCCGCATGGTCTCGGTGAACTCCTTCTCCCGCCAGGCCGGGTCGTCGTACAGGGCGGAGGAGAACACCCAGTCGCCGCAGCCCATGAAGTACGAGGACAGGGCGTAGTACTCGTAGTCGTCGGCGGTGAACCCGGTGCGCGCGGTGATCCAGTCGGTGAATTCGAGGTTGGCGTGCAGGACGGTCGCCGAGGCGCCGGGCACGCGCTCGTCGACGCTGCGCTTGAGGATCCCCAGGGCGAGCGACGGAAGGTCGATGGGCGACCAGGGCATGTTGACCAGCAGTACCCGCACGGGGGCTCCTTTGCGGCGGCGACGAGGCGGAACGGGACGGGACAGGAACGGGCCGGGCGGCGGGTGGAGCCGGTCCGGGGCGCGGTACGCCCCGGACCGGTCCGTGCTGCGCCGAGCGGGAGTGGCGGGGTGCCTACTCCTCGTCCGCGCCCTCCTCGGTGTTGCGGAACGGGACGGTCACGGTGATGCCGACGCTCGGCTTGCGGTTTTCCTCGTCACCCGCGAGCGGGTCGTTGTGGATGATGTCCTTCTGCATGATCTGTGGTCCTCTCCGTGAGGTGCACTGTGGCTGTTCCGGCCGGTACGGGCGCGTGGCGCGCCGTACTGCCGGACTCCCCCCGCCGGGTGGCGGGGGGCGCTGTGGGGGTGGTGCGGGGCCGGCCGCGCAGTTCGCGGTCGAGGAAGACGACGGCCCTGCGCAGGACGTGGACGTGGTCCGCGCCGTCGTAGCCGTCGTGGCCGGTGTCCAGCCAGAGCACCTCGTGCCGCTTGCCGTGGGCCGCCAGGCCTGCCGTGTAGTCGCGGATCTGGCCGGGCGGGCACTTCGCGTCGTGCCGGGCGGCGACGACGAGCAGCGGGGCGTCGAGGTGCGGGAGATAGGTGTGCGGGGAGCTGCGCGCGTAGCGCTCGGGGACCTCGTCGGGGGTGCCGCCGAAGAGCCGTTCGTCGAGGGCGCGCAGGGCCGGGGTGGTGGTGGCGTGCGCCTGGGCGAGCCGGGCGAGCGGCTTCACGGCGACGCCGGCCCGCCAGAGCCCGGGGCGGGCGCCGAGGGCGAGCAGGGTGAGGTAGCCGCCCCACGAGGTGCCCCACAGGGCGAGTGCCGCGGGGTCGGCCCAGCCGCGGGCGACCAGGTCGGCGCGGGCCGCGGCGAGGTCGTTGACCTGGGTGAGGCCGACGCCCTCGGTCATCGCGGCGCGCCAGGCGGGCCCGTATCCGGTGGAGCCCCGGTAGTTGACGCGGGCGACGGCGAACCCGGAGGCGACGAGCGAGTGCACGGTGCCGTCGTAGGCGTCCCGGTCGTGGTCGGCGGGGCCGCCGTGGACGAGGAAGACGGTGGGCAGCGGACGCCGCGGGCGCCCGTGCGGGGTGTCCGGCAGGGTGACGAGGGTGTGCAGGTCGCCGTCCGGGCCGGGGGTCCACACGTCGTGCTGCTCCCCGGGTACGGGTTCGGGCAGCTGCGGCAGCGACGGCAGCGGGGTGCCCGCGCTGGAGGCGGTGCGCGGCGGCAGGGTGGTGCTGGTCCACAGGGTGTGCAGGTCGCCGCCGGTGTGCTCGGCCGCGTCGAGCAGCGTGCCGGGGGCGGTGGGCAGGACCTCCGAGGTGCCGGTGCGCAGGTCGGCGCGGTGCAGGACGCTGCGCCCGTGGCGGTCCTGGCGGATCAGTACGTGGCGGCCGTCCGGGCACCAGCGGGCGGTTATCTCCGTGTCGAACGCGCACCAGGTGTGGGTGCGCACGGACTCCCCCGGCCGCCAGGTGGCGAGCACGTACCTGTCGGTGTCCTGCCGTACCAGCAGCAGGTCCCGCTGTCCCGCCGCGGGGCCGAAGCCGAGGGACCACAGTGCGCCGCCCTGGGGGCCGAGCGCCGCCGCACGGCTGCCGTCGCGGACGTGGAGGACGGTGACGGCGTCCGCAGAGCGGGCCTGTCCGCCGACCGCGAGGAGCGCGCCGTCGGGGCTGATGCCGGTCAGGCGGGCGTGGTGCGGCAGCCGGGTCACGGTGCGGGCCCGGCCGCCCCGTTGGCCGGCGTGGACGGTGGTGCCCCGGTCGTCGCCCAGAGCGAGGGCGACGGCGCCGGTGCGGCCGACGGCCAGGCCGCGCGGCAGCCCGGCGGGAACGCCGCGCAGTCCCTCGTGCACGGGTCCGCCGCCGAAGTCCTGGTAGCGCCAGGTGCCGACGGCGTGGGCGTCCTCCTCGAACCACCAGACGTGGGCGTCGGCGTCGATGGAGCAGTGGAAGGTGCCGCCGGGCCGGTCGGTCACCCGGCGGGCGGCGGAGGTCCGGGCGTCCCAGGTGAAGACCTCGCAGCGGCCCTGGGCGTCGGCGGTGAACACCATGCGCGCGGGGTCGCCCGCGCACACCTCGGGCAGTTCGGCGCGGAAGACCCGGTAGGCCGGTGCGGAGTCGCCGGCCCGTCCGCCGGGTAACGGGCGGGCGCTCACGCGGTGGCTCCGGTGCGGGCCGGGGTGCGCAGGTGCGTCCAGCTGACGTACAGGGCGAGGACGGTGAGGACGGCGGCGCAGGTGAGTGCGGGGCCGCCCGTGCCCAGCAGTCCGGCGAGCACGCCCGCCGCGACCGGCCCGAGCGCGGCCGTGGCGCCGGCCGCCGTGGCCAGTACCGCTCCGGCGCGGGCCTGGAGGTCCGGCGGGGTGGTGGCGATGGCCCGGGACTGGAGGACGACCGTGGCGACCGGCATGGTCACGCAGATCGCGCCGAACAGGGCGGCCTGGCCCCAGGGCGTGCGGGTGGCGGCCAGGGCCGCGGTGAGCGGTACGAGCGCCCAGGTCACGCCGAGGACGCTGCGGGCGCCGCCGAGCCGGGTGGCGAGCGCGGGGGCGGCGAGGGCGCCCGCGATGCCGGCGCCGCCCGCCACGGCCAGCACCGCCCCGGTGGCGGTGCCGCTGTGGCCCTCGCCCTGGAGGGTGAGGAGCATCGCGAAGTAGAGGGCGACCAGGACCCCGTTGACGACGGAGGTCCACAGCAGGACCTGCCGCAGGACGGCCGAGCCGGCGACGAGCCGCAGTCCTGCGGCGAGTTCGGTGCGCGCGGCGCGGCGCGGAGGCCTGCGGGTGCCGGGGCGGGGGCGTTCCGGGGCGGGCGTGGCGGGGGCGCTGAGGTCGGCGCGCATCGACCGGACGCACAGGGCGGTCACGGCGTACGACAGGGCGTCTGCGACGAACGGCCAGGCGCGGCCCAGCTGGTAGAGCGCGCCGCCGAGCACCGGGCCGAGGACCAGTGCGAGCCGGTCGCCGACTTCGAGGCGGGCGACCAGCCGGGGGTAGCCGGCCGGCGGGCAGATCATGGCGATGGTGCCGCGTGACGCCGCTTCGTACACGGCCGTGCAGAAGCGTTCCACCAGGACGCCGCCGAGCACCAGGGCCAGTGGCGGGCGTCCGGCGGCGACCGCGACGGCCACGCCCGCCATGGCCAGCGCGGCCAGGCTCGCGGACCACACCATGACGGGTTTGCGGGCGCCCCGGTCGGCGGGCACTGCCGCCAGGGGGCCGAGCAGCAGCCCGAGGGCCGCGGAGACGCCCACGATGACGCCGACGGCGGTCGCCGAGTATCCGAGGGCGAGCAGCAGCAGCGGGAGGACGACGCCGGAGGTCTGGCTGCCGAGGGCGTCGGCCGTGTTCGACCACCAGAAGAGGCGGAGGTCGCGGGGCGTGGCGCCGGTCGCCGCCGGGTGGGGTGCGGGCGGGGTCTCGTGGGCCCGGGACTCGGTCGTGTCCGTCATCCGCACCCCCTTCCCGTCTCCCGCCGCCGTCGAGGCGCGGCGGATCGCCTCCGCACACGGCGGCATGCAATTTCGTTCACTGAATATCCAGAACTTGAAGAAACTACGAAGGATCTGAAACGAGCCGGAGCCTAACCACGCGCCGTCGGGCGCCACAAGGGCCCGTCACCGCACCGCGCCACCCACTGGGCGGCTCAATTCCGCTTGTGCGCAACGGTGTTGAACGAGTACGCGCGGATGCCGGGACCCGGCCGCCGAGGGCACCGGAAGGGCTCGCTCCGCGCCCGCGCGCCCGGCGTCTCGTACGGCGTACCCCTTCGCACGAGCACACCCGTACCGGCGCACCCTCGGGCGAATCGGCCCACACGGGGACTCTTGTTCCTCACACGTCACAGTGGTCACACGGCTTACGGCGTTTCCGCGGCCGGCGCGTTCTCGGTGGCGAAGCGCGGCGCTCGTGCGGACGGGGCCGCTCGCGGGGCGGCGGAGCACGGCTCGACGGACGGTGGAACTCCGGTGGAGCCACGGCTGACTCCCGCCGGACTCCGGCCGGGGGTTCGCCCCGACCCGATCATTGGCCGAAAGAGGCCGTCCCCCCGAGGGCGTCGGGCCGGTGGTCCCGGACGGTGCGCCCGGAGGCCGGTGGTGTCAGTGGTGCAGTGCGCCGGTGGCCTCGTCGTGCCCCTCCGGTTCCAGCTGGATCGTGGAGTGCGCGATGTCGAAGTGGTCGCCGACGCAGGCCTGGAGCCGGGTGAGCAGTGCGGCGTAGCCCTCCGGCCCGGCGGCCAGGGCTTCCCGGGTCACCACGACGTGCGCGGTCAGGACCGGCATTCCGGAGGTGACGGTCCACCCGTGCAGGTCGTGCACGGCCACCACGCCCGGCTCGTCGAGCAGGTGCCCGCGCACCTCCGCGAGGTCCGTGTCCTGCGGGGTGGCTTCGAGCAGGACGTGCAGCGCGTCGCGGAGCAGCCCGTAGGCCCTGGGGACGATGAGCAGTCCGATGACGATGGAGGCGACCGGGTCGGCGGCCTGCCAGCCGGTGAACAGGATGATCAGGCCGCCGATGATCACCGCGACCGAGCCCAGCGCGTCCCCGAGCACCTCCAGATAGGCACCGCGCATGTTGAGGCTGTCGTTCTTGGCCTCGCGCAGCAGCCACATGCCGAGCAGGTTCGCGGCGAGCCCGCCGAGGGCGACCACGAACATCAGCCCGCCCTTGACCTCCACCGGTTCGCTGAAGCGCCCGATCGCCGACCACACGACCCAGACGAAGATCGCCAGGAGCAGCAGGGCGTTGAGGACCGCCGAGAAGATCTCGACCCGGTAGAAGCCGAAGGTGCGGCGGGGAGTGGGGGCGCGCTGGGCGAGCGTGACCGCGCCGAGGGCGAGCGAGACGCCGACCGCGTCCGTCAGGCTGTGCGCGGCGTCCGCGAGGAGGGCCAGACTGCCGGAGAGCAGGGCGCCGACCACCTGGATGACGGTGATCGACGCGCTGATGCCGATGGTCCACAGGAGCCGCTTGCGGTACCGGCCGCTGAGGGTGCCGGACGCGGCCGTCGGCGCGCCGTGATCGTGGCCCATGCTCTGCCTCCAGCCGCGGCCGTGGTGCCTGCGCGTGTGCGCACCGGGGGCGTCGGTTCGCCGGTCCCGGGCGCGGTTCCCCGCCCGCCGCCCGCTCGCGGGCGCCGGTGGGACTTCAGCGGACCACGACTCGCGGCCGTCGGCCAGCGGGGTGCGGCATCGGGGAGCGGGCGGGTACGGGCCGGGAGCGGGCCCGCGGGCCGGAGGGCTTCACGTGGGCGCACCTGGCGGGCGGCGAGGCGCCCTGTGCGACGAACGCCCGGCGCGACGCGTCCGGCGGCTCGCCGTGGTGGCGCCGCGAGGAGCAGGCGTGGACGGGGGCGGCACAAAGGGGCGGGTGCGGGACCGGGGGCGGCGCGGGGTTCCGCGCCCGTCAGTCCTTGGGCGCGTCGACGATCTTTCCGTTCTTGTCGACGGTGTGGGTCTGCCAGTACACCGCCCACTCGTCGTCCACGTGCTGGGGCACCTTGCCCTCGGGGTAGCGGGTGTAGCCCTGGGGCGGGTCCTCGCCGTCCTTCACACAGGCGCTGCCCGTCGACCCGATGTTGAGCACGGGGTACTCGCCGCCCCCGCAGATCGCGTCCTGCATCGAGCACCCGGTGGCGGCGAGCACGAGGGCGGCCGCACCGGCGGCCCACAGCGGTGTACGGACTCGGAGGGACTGTCGCATGGTGACTCCCGTCGGAGAGAGGCTGGCACCGGTCGTGTTCGTTCTCTTCACCCTGCCCGGAACGCGGCGTCACGATCATGAGTACGCGTACTCAACCCTCTTCGGCCGGAAATCCGCCGCGTGAGATACGTCCCAGAACGGTCTTCCGGTATCAAAACAACCGCACCGGTCGCCTAACGTCAGGCCATGCCCTGTGTTCTGACGGCGATCTGCGCCGACTTCGACCGGCGATTCGCCGAGTTCGCCTTCGAGCCCGGCTTCGCCGCCGCGGTGGACCAGCACGTGGCGGAGATCCGGTCGCGGCTGGGTGTGCGGGACGCCGGGCTGGAGCCGCCCGCACCGCCCCGCGAGGCCCTCGCCGACTACGCCCTCGGCTTCCTGGACGCGCTCACGGAGACCGGGTGGCGCGAGCCCGTGGGACACGACTACGCGGTGTGCCGGCTGACGGCCCTGAGCTGGCTGGCCAACCGGCACCGGCTCGTCGCCCCGCGCGACTGACCCGCGCGACCCGCTCGCGCTCCGCGCGACCTGATCGCCCCCTCCACGCGGCCGACCCGGTCCGCGAGGCGCGCGGACCGGGTCGGCCGGGTGAGGTGCGTGCACACGGCACCGGCGGTGACGTACGCGCGACGGACAGCGGAGGTCACATCGGGTCGACCCGCTCCGGGTCCACCACCGGCTGGTGGCGCAGCGCGTCCTCCCGGCCCGCCTGGTAGGCGCCGTCGCGAGTGCCGTCGGCCGACGGCTGCTGGGCCCGCAGCCGGCCCGTCTCCGCCTCGGCGGTGTCCATCCAGCGCTCGATGCGACCGCGCATCGGCTGGATCATGGCGCCGCCGACACCGACGATGAGGATGCCCGCGACGGCGGCCAGCGCCGCGATCAGCACGGGCTGGGTGACGGTGGTGGCGATGCCGACCTGGCCGAGGGCCGCGATCACACCGAGGACCACGATGACCGCCCAGGTGAGGCGGGCGACCATCGGACCGTAGGAGGCGGCCGACAGCACGCCGCCGACGATGCCCCGGACGGCGTTGGCGATGGCCATGGCCACGACGATCAGCACGAGCGCGACCAGTGCCCGCGGCAGCCAGGCGACGATGCCGTCGATCATGCCGCTGACCGGGTTGGGGCCGAACACCCCGAAGGCCAGCTGGAGGGTGACCAGCAGCAGTGCGTAGTAGACGACCTTGCAGACCAGGGAGGTCGCGTCGTACTTGGAGTCGTCGAAGATCCGGGCGGAGCCCGCCCGCTCGCTGAGCCGCTCGAAGCCCACCTTGCGCAGGACCCTGTCGACGACCTTGGCGATCATCTTGGAGACGAACCAGCCGACCACCAGGACGACGAGGAAGCCCGCGAGCTTCGGCACGAACTGGGCGACCTTGGACCAGGCATCGGAGATGCCCTGCTGGAATTCCACCGCGAGTGCGGCGTTCTCTTGGGGTGAGAGCACGATCGGACCTTTCGTCGACGCGTTCTTCTCCCTCGTGCGTACCAGCGCCCCGCCGCGGCCACCCGCGGGGAGGGCACGCGCAAGAGCCGTTCGGGTGAATGCCGGGCCGGGGCGGCGCCCGCCCGGTCCGGGCGACTGTTCGGAAGCTGTTCATCCGGACGTGGCCCGCGACCCCACCGGGCCAGGGGGCGCGGCCTGTCGGATGGGAAACGACTCAAAGGTCTGGACCACTTGAGTCGTTTCGCTTCCGTGTCTCGTTCCCGGTGGGGCTTCATGACCGTGCAACACCTTCCGCAACCTCCGTCCGACGAAGAGCTCTACTGGTACTTCGGGCCGCAGCACCGCTGGGTGCTGGTGGCCACCTCGCTCGCCTTCGTCCTCACGGCGGCGACCATGTTCACCTTCGCGCTGCGCACCCCGGCGTTATGGGTCTTCCTCGCCGTGCTCGGCCTCAACGTCGTGGCGCTCGGGCTCTCCTGCGTCAACAGCCTGCGCAGCCGCCGGCTCACCCGGCGCTCGCACGAACTCCTCGTCCGCGCCTGGCAGCCCGCCCGGCCCCCGTCCGTCGACCTCTACCTGCCCACCTGCGGCGAACCGCTCGACGTCCTGGCCAACGCCTACCGGGCGGTCGCCGCGCTGGACTGGTCCGCGCCGCTGACCGTCTGGGTGCTGGACGACGCCGACCGCCCCGAAGTGGCGCGGCTCGCCGCCTCGTTCGGCCACACGTACGTCGTGCGGCCCGACCGGGGTCACCTGAAGAAGGCCGGCAACCTCAACCACGCGCTGACCCTGAGCAGCGCCGAGGTCGTCGCCATCCTGGACGCGGACTTCGCGCCCCGGGCGGACTTCCTGCGCCACCTCGTCCCCTACCTGTCCGACCCCACCGTGGGCATCGTGCAGAGCCCGCAGTGCTTCGACACGGACGAGTCGATGGGCTGGATCCAGCGCGCCGCGGGCAGCGCCCAGGAGTGGTTCTTCCGCTGGATCCAGCCGTCCCGGGACGTCAGCGACGCCGCGATCTGCTGCGGCAGCAACGCCGTCTACCGGCGCAGCGCCGTCGACCTGGCCGGCGGCTTCGCCCGGCTCGACCACAGCGAGGACCTGTACACCGGACTGGCCCTGCACGCGCGGGGGTTCCGCACCCTGTACGTGCCGGTGCTCGTCGCCAAGGGCACCTCCCCCGAGTCGGTCACCTCCTTCGTCAACCAGCAGTACCGGTGGGCGATGGGCAACCTGCATCTGCTGAGCACCCCCGTGCTGAAGCGGATGGGCGCGCCGTGGCGGATGCGGCTGTGCTTCGCCGAGGGCATCGTCGGCTACCTGACCACGGCGGTGAACACCTTCGTGGCGCCGCTGCCGCCGCTGGTGATGATGTTCGGCTACCCCGACGACGTACGGCCCTGGCACGTGCTGCCGCTGCTGGCGCCGCTGTGGCTGTGGCACGTGCTGCTGCCGCGGGTCAGCCGCACCCGCTGGCGGGTGGAGGTGATCCGGGCGAACGTCCTGACGAGCGTGGCCACCGCGGCGGCGTTCGTGCACACGCTGCGGGGCCGCAGCGCCGCCTGGGTGCCCACCGGTGTCCGGGGCGCGGGGAAGCGGGGCGGCATGGCCCGCCGGGTGGTGGCCGTCTCGCTGGTCTGGCTGCTGCTGTCCCACGGGGCGGCCGCGGCGGGGCTGGTCCTGGCCGTGCACCGCAACGGCTGGGAGCCCAACTGGGGGCTGCTGCTGTATCTGCTGGTGCAGTGCCAGATCAACGTGCCGCTGATGCGCCACCTGGCCGCCGAACTCCTCCCGAAGGTCCGGCTCCCCGCGTTCTCCCCGGCCGGGATGCTGCCGCGGCGCTGGCCCGAGACCCTCGCCGCGTCCGCCGTCCTGCTGCTGACCGCCCTGCTGGCGTCCGGCTGGGTCAACCCGATGCTCCCCTGGCTCAGTTGAGCCGATCCGAAAGGCACCGTCTCCATGTCGTCCCCCGCGGCCCCCGGCCAACGGCACTCCCGCACCACCGAATCGGCGCCGCCGGGCCGCAGTGCCCCGCCGCCCGGCGCCCCCTCACCTCCCGGAAACCCGGAGTCGGGGCCCAGCCCGCACCGTTCCGCGTTCCGGCCCGACATCGAAGGGCTGCGCGCGGTCGCGGTCCTCGCGGTCCTCGCCTTCCACGCCCAGATCCCCGGCATGCAGGGCGGCTTCGTCGGCGTGGACGTCTTCTTCGTCATCTCCGGCTATCTGATCACCGGTCTCCTGGTCCGCGAGGCGATCGGCACGGGCCGGATCGCCCTCGGTGACTTCTTCTCGCGGCGGGCCCGGCGGCTGCTGCCGTCCGCCGCGGTGGTCCTCGTCGCGGTGGCGGCGGCCGGCGCCTGGCTGACCGTACCGCTGCGGCGCACGGACCTGGAGCACGACGTCGTCGCGGCGGCGCTGTCGGTCGTCAACTGGCGGTTCGTCTCCCAGCAGACCGACTACCTGGCCGCCGGGCACGACCAGAGCCCGCTGCTGCACTTCTGGTCCCTCGCGGTCGAGGAGCAGTTCTACTTCTGCTGGGCTCCGCTGCTGGCGCTCGCCGCGCTGTGCGTCGCGCGCGCGGTGCGCCGGGGCCGCGCGGTGCGTGCCGCGGTGGCGCTCGTCGTCGTGCCGCTGGCCGTCGCCTCGTTCCTCCTGTCGCTGTACTGGACCGGGGACTCGGTGTCGCTGGCGTACCTGGCGACCCCGTCGCGGGTCTGGCAGTTCGGTGTCGGGGCGCTGCTCGCCCTGCTGCCCTGGCACCTGATGCGCGGGCCCCGGCCGCTGCGGCTGCTGTGCGGCTGGGCCGGGGCGGTCGCCGTCGGCTGGTGCGTGGTGTCGTACGACGCCTCGACCCCGTATCCCGGTGTCGCGGCGCTGGTGCCCACGCTGGGTGCCGCCGCCGTCGTGCTGGCCGCGATACCCGGCCGGGGCGAGCGCGGCGCCCAGGACGCCCTCGGGGTGGGACGGCTGCTCGCGCTGCGCGCGCCCAGGGCGGTGGGGCGGCTGTCGTACACCTGGTACCTGTGGCACTGGCCGGTGCTGGTGCTGGCCGAGGCCCGGACCGGTGCGCTCGGCTGGCCCGCGCGGACGGCGCTGACGCTGGGGGCCGCGCTGCTCGCGCTGGCCACGATGCGCTGGGTGGAACGGCCGCTGCGCCGCAGCCGTACGGTGTCCGCGCATCCCCGGCGCGGGATCTCGGTGGGCATCACCGCCATCGTGCTGCCGGTCGCGCTCGCCCTGGTGGTCGGCACCACGTCCCTGAACCTGCTCGGGTCGGCGGGGCCGGTGGACGTGGCCGGACTGCCGGAGGGCGCCGCCTCGGGGCCGCACCTGCTGGTGCGCCGGCCGGGCGTGCCCCTCCCGGACGGGCCGGTGGTGCCGGGTCCCGCCCAGGCCCGTGCGGACTTCCCGCCGGACGGGGAGTGCCAGCTCGCCCCGGCCGTGACGCGCGGCCCCACGTGCCTGTTCGGTGCGGTGCACAGTCCCGACCGGATCGTGCTGCTCGGTGACTCGCACGCCGGGCAGTGGTTCTCACCCGTGCTCGCGCTCGCCGCGAAGCGGGGGTGGGCGCTGCAGGAACTGGTCAAGCAGGGCTGCCCGTTGCCACAGGTCGCGGTGCGCAGCCCGCAGCTGGGCCGCGCCTACCGCGAGTGCGACACCTGGCGGGCGGACACGCTGCGCGGGCTGCGGCAGCAGCCGAGACCGCGGCTGATCGTGATCTCCTCGCTCAACCGCTACACCGAGGACCGCGCGCTGCTGGCCGAGGGCTGGGAGAGGACGCTGCGTCCGCTGCGCGAGCTGGGGGTGCCGATCGTCTACCTGGAGGACACCCCGGTGCCGGGAACGGACGTACCGGCCTGTGTCTCCGGGCACCAGGAGGCGCCCGGGGCCTGCGCGTTCGACCGCCAGGAGGCGCTGCGGCCCGACCCGCTGGCCCGGCGGATCGAGTCCGGGGCGCTGCCCGGGGTGCGGACGGTCGGTTTGAACGGGGTGCTGTGCCCGGGTACCGGGCCGAAGTGCCCGGCGGTCCGGGAGCGGGTCCTGCTCTACCGGGACGACGCCCATCTGACGAACGCGGCGGCCGTCGTCCTCACCCCCCGGCTGGAGCGGCTGCTGACGGAAGCCGGATCGCTCCCCGCCCCCGGCGCGGACCGTGCCGCGGGCGGGCCGGCGCCGGGGGGCGCGGCGGCCGGGCGGCCGGGGCCCGACGGCTGGACGCGGCTGCTGCGGGACGACTTCGACGGCCCCGCGGGCAGCCGCCCCTCCCCCGCCACCTGGCTCCACGACGTGGGCACCTGCTACCCGGGCTGCCCGGCCCCGCGGTGGGGCACCGGCGAGATCGAGACGATGACCGACTCGACCGACAACGTGCGGCTCGACGGCAGGGGCGCGCTGGAGATCGTCCCGACCCGGCGCGACGGCCGCTGGAGCTCGGGCCGGATCGAGACCCGGCGCGCGGACTTCGCCGCGCCGCCCGGCGGGACCCTGCGCGTCGAGGCGTCGATCGCCCTGCCGGACGTGACGGGTGCGCGGGCGGCGGGCTACTGGCCCGCGTTCTGGACCCTGGGAGCACCGCTGCGCGACGGGTACACCGGCTGGCCGGGCATCGGCGAACTCGACGTGATGGAGTCGGTCAACGGCCGGGACACCGTCTTCGGCACGATGCACTGCGGTGTGCTGCGGGGCGGCCCCTGCGAGGAGCCCGCCGGCCTCTCCTCCGCCCCGCAGCCGTGCCCGGACTGCCGCGCGGGTTTCCACACGTACGCGGTGGAGATCGACCGCTCGCCCGGCGCCGAGGAGGTCCGCTGGTACCTGGACGGGCGGGTGTACCACCGGGTGGCCGCGGCCCGGATGGACCCGGCGACCTGGCGGCGGGCCGTGGACCACGGGCTGTTCCTGATCCTGAACGTGGCGGTCGGCGGGGAACTGCCGCGCGGGGACGGCGGGGTGCCGGGCCCGGCCACCGAACCCGGGCACCCGATGCGGGTCGACCACGTCGCCGTGTCGGTACGGGCGGGCGCACCGGCCGCCGCACCCCCCGGGGCTGCCGGGCGGGGCGACCAGGGTCCGAGCCGGTCCGGGGGCGGCCGGGGCGAGACCCGGTCCGGTGGGGCGGCTAGGCCGTGAACCGGGCCGCCGCCTCGCGGGCGACCTCCGCGTAGCGGCGGAACAGGACCGGCAGTGCCGCCCGTCCCGGGCGGCCCTGTGCGTGCTCGCGCGCGTCCAGGGCCGCCCAGCACCGGGCGACGAGTTCCCTGGCCTCGGCACCCGCCCAGGGCCGGGGCAGCAGTTCGGGCGGCAGCAGCGGGTCGGGGTCGAGGGCGCGGGACAGTTCGGCGGCCAGCTCGACCGCGAGGGTGAGGAGGTCGCAGGGGGCGAGTTCCGCGGGACCGGTGAGCCGGTCGAGGCGGGGCCGGGCAACCCGGGCGAGCCGGTGGTAGCGGTCGGCGATCTCCGCCGTCGGCCAGAGCGCGCGGGCGAGCGCGGCGGGCTCGCCCACCTCGCCCCGGCGCAGGTCCCTCGTGGTGAGGAGGGTGAGCGCGCCGTGGGCGCCGAGCCGCCGCGCCTCCTGTTCCGCGTACGGTTCCCAGGCGTTGGCACAGACGTACAGTCCGCCCTGGAGCGGGGCGCCGCCGAGGTGGACGAGCTTCTCGCGCAGGGCGTCGCGGGCCGTGCGCGCCGATTCGGGCACGGCGAAGGCGGCCAGGTGCCAGACCCCGTCCCAGGGGGCGAGTCCGGCGTCCTGGCGGAACGCGTGCCGCAGGAAGTCCGGCTGCGGGGCGAGGGCGTGCGCGGTGTCCTCGGTGGCGTGCAGCACCGCTTTGCGCCCGCGGCCCTCGTGGGTGAACCGCCCCTCGTTGACCAGGCGTTTGACGCACAGCCGTACCTGCTGGTCGCTCATGCCGAGGGCCGAGGCGACGGAGTAGAGCTCGTCGGCGCCGACCGTGCCGTCCGCGCGGACCAGGGCGTGGACGAGCGTGCGGGTGGGGATCTCCACGGGGTCGGCGGCGGGGCTTTCGCCGTGCGGAGGGCGGGCAGTGGCGTGCTCGCTCACGGGATGTTCGGTCCTTGCTCGTCGTGCGCCGTGACGGGGCGGCGCATGGTGGTCACCGCGCCGAACCCCATCAGGCCGCGCAGTACCGGCGTTCGCCGGGTCCGTACGGCGGTGAAGCCGCGCCGCTCGTACAGGTCCCGGGCGCGCGGGTTGGTGTCGATCACGTCCAGCCTGATCTCCCGGCAGTGCGCCTGCTCCGCGACGGCGGCCACCTCCGCGAGGAGCAGGCTTCCGACGCCCCGGCCGCGCAGGTCCGGGTCCACGGCGATGCCGTCCATGACCAACTCGCCTGCGGCCGGGCGGCGTTCGAAGAGGGCGAGGAGCGCCAGCCGGTGCAGTCCGCGCAGCCGGCCGTAGGCACGCAGCACGTCGGCGGCCGGTCCCCCGGTGAGGGAGCGGCCGTCGAGCTGGTATCCGGCCAGGCCGACCAGCCGGTCGCCGTGCAGCGCGCAGACCGCGCGGTCCGGGCGGAGGTGGGCGGCGAGGAAGGGGACGGCCCGCTCCGGCGGGTTCAGGGCGGGGCCGAGCTTGCGGCCGAAGGCGTTCCAGTACAGCTCGGCGGCCCGCCGTTCGGCGCCGGGCGGGATGCCCCGCCGTACGGTCACCGCCGTCGTGCCGGTCCCGGTGCCGGTCGTGTCCGCTGCCATACCGTGCCCCCTCCGTGCGGCGCGCCTGCGCGCAGAACTATCACTTCGTCCACGATCGTACGTGAGGTGATAGTTCGGCGGTAGGGTCAGCGGGCCCGGCGTCCCGAGAGGGCCATCCTGTTCCAGGTGTGCCGACGGCCGCGGATGGCCACCGAGTAGGCGTACATGACCTCCGGGTCGCACATTCCGGGGATGTACGAGTCGCCGAAGTGGTGCGCGTCGAAGCCCGCCTCCTTGGCGTTCAGGGCGAGCTGCGGGACCACGTTGGCGTGCGCGCCCTCCTGGCTCGTACCGATCGCGCCCATGACGACGGCTCCGGCGTCCTGCACCGCGGCCACCGCTTCGGCGGCGAGTTCCCTGGTCACTCCGGGCAGCGTGCCGGGCAGCGGCATCACCACGCCGTCCGCGCCCGCGGCGACCAGTGCGGTCAGCCGGGCGGTGGTGACCCGCTCCGGGTGCCCGGCGTGGTGCATCTTCCCCGACCACACGGCCGCGTCCGCGCCCACGCCCGCCCGGACCTCCTCGGTGACGCGCGCCATCGCGTCGTACGAGCCGCCGGTTCCGGGGTTGGCGGTGATGCACAGCAGTGCCGCGCCCATGTCCACGAGCCGCTTGGCGTGTTCGGGAGCGGCCCGCCGGATCTCCGGCACGTCGCCCGGCTCCAGGTTCACTCCGACCGGGCAGCCGATGGTGGCGGCCAGGTCGGCGAACGAGCGGAAGGTGCCGAGCCCGGGAAGCACCAGCCGCTCACCGTCCCAGGCCCGTTCGATGAGGTTGAGGATGACGATGTCGGCGCCGAACGCGGCCATCAGTTCCGCGTTGTGCACCCCGCGCCCGTCGGGGTGCGGGGAGAGCGCGGCCCGCTCGGCGAAGACTTCGGCGATCATCGTCCGGCCTTCGGCGGCGGCCACCGCGCGGGTCAGTGCACTGCCGCGCAGGGCGGCGAGCTGTTCGCGGTCGAGGTCCAGAATGCGCTGTTGATCCATGATGTCCACGCTAGTGACGGGACGCACGGTCCGCGCGGACCGTTGGGCCCGAGTGGGCGGGACCTGCGGCAGGGACCTCGGCACCTTCTTGCGTTGTACGCAATTCATTGTGCGCCTGACGCAAACCGCGCTTACGGTCGTAGGCAGGAGGACCCCACCGGGCGGGCCTCCGGATTCCGCCCGGACGCGCGAAGAGAAAGCTGTGAAGCCATGTCTGTGACTGCTGCCGCGACCGCCACCGGTACGACGGCCCCCCTTCCCGACCGGACCGTCGACGCCGTGGTGATCGGCGGCGGCGCCGCAGGACTGAACGGGGCGCTGATGCTCGCCCGCTCCCGCCGCTCCGTCGTCGTGATCGACAGCGGCAGCCCGCGCAACGCCCCCGCCGAGGGGGTTCACGGCCTGCTCGCACTGGACGGCACGCCGCCCGCCGAGCTGTACGCGAGAGGCCGCGAGGAGGTCCGCCGGTACGGGGGCGTGATCGTCGCGGGCGAGGTGACGTCGGCCGGGCCGGCCGCGCCGTCGGCGCTGGGCGACCCGCGCTTCACGGTCGCCCTGGCCGACGGGCGGACCGTGGTCGCGCGCCGCCTGCTGGTGGCCACCGGACTGCGCGACGTGCTGCCCGACGTCCCCGGGCTGGCGGAGCACTGGGGGCACGGGGTGGTGCACTGTCCGTACTGCCACGGCTGGGAGGTGCGCGACGAACCCGTCGGCGTGCTCGCGGTCGGCCCCGCCTCGGTCCACCACGCCCTGCTGTTCCGCCAGTTGACCGACGACCTCGTCTACTTCGTCCGCGGCACCGGGCTGGACGACGGCACCCGGGCGCGCTTCGCGGCCCGCGGCATCCGGGTGGTCGACACCCCGGTGGAGGAGGTGCGGAAGGACGCGGACGGCGAGATCGCCGGGGTGCGCCTGGCCGACGGCAGCACCGTGGCCCGCCGCGTGCTCGCGGTCGCCACCTCGATGCGGGCCCGGGTCGAGGGCCTGGAGGGGCTGCGGCTGCCCGTCGAGGAACTGCCCGACGGGATGGGCCACCGGTTCGCCTCCGGCCCGGCCGGCCTGACCGAGGTGCCGGGGGTGTGGGTGGCGGGCAACGTCACCGACCTGAGCGCCCAGGTCGGCGCGTCCGCCGCGGCGGGTGCGCTGGCGGGCGCGCACATCAACGCCCACCTGGCCACCGCCGACACGGACGCGGCCCTCGCCGCGGCGGCGGGTGCGGACCGCGCGACGGACGCGGAGCGCGCCGCCTGAACGCCGCGCCGCCGGTCGGACAGGTCAGCTCGGCGGCGGGGCGAGTTCCCCGGGCCCGTAGAGGGCGGCCGGCGCGCCGGTCCGCAGGGCCCAGTAGCGGTCGCCGTAGGACCAGTGCCACCACTCCGTGGGGTAGTTGACGAGTCCTGCGGCGGTGAGCGCCCCGCTCAGGACGGCGCGGTGGGCGCGCGCCTCCTCGGAGATGTTGGCCGCGTGGGTGTAGCAGGCGCCGTCGCTCTCCTCCGGGGAGGCGTCGATGGGCGTCCCCAGGTCGAGTTCGCGTCCGTCCGCGTCGCCGAGGGTCAGGTCGACGGCGGCTCCGGCGCTGTGCGGTGCGATGTCCGGGGGCGACACGTAGCTGCTGGCCGCCGAGTGGATCCGGTCGGCGGACCACCGCGGGTGCAGGGCGCGCAGTTCGGCCGCGTACTCCTCGAAGTACTCGCGCTGGAGGGACGGCGGACGGTAGCCCTCGACGAACAGCAACCTGAAGCCCGGCGGCAGTTGCTCCTGGGCTTCCAGGAGCCGGGCGAGGACTCCCGCGCGCAGGTGGGCGAAGGCGCCCGCGGGGTCCTGCCAGGTGCGCGCCTCGATCGTCAGGCGGCCGTCCCCCCGTATGTCGAGGAGGCGTTCGCCGCACTCCGCGACGGGGACGGCCGCCACCTTCGGGTCGGACATCAGAACGATCTCTGTCATGACGTGATCATCCCGTGCGTCCGGGAGCAGGGACAGCCCCCGTCCGGCGCGGCGGCGCGTGCGGGGCGCGTCGAGGTGGCACGTTCGGGGCATGGGTCGATATTCCGAGGGTGGTGCGCGGCGTTCCCTGCTGCGCTTCGAGGGGTGGATCGCGGGCGTGGGCACGGAGTCCGGCACGCGCGTGGTGCTCGGGCACTGGCGGCGCTCGCCGTTCGGGGCGTTCAGCGACGTGATGCTCGAAAGGGCGGACGGGGAGCGGCTGTTGCTGGCGCCCACCGCCGAGATCGCGGCCTTCGTCGCCGCCACGTACACCTTCGACACCGTACGGATCGTGCCGGTCTCGGTGCGGGTGGCGGCGGACACCTGGCGCGTGACGGCGGGCGAACTCGACCTGCGGTTTCGCACCGGGCGGCGGGGGTGGCCGGGGTGGCTGCTGTGCGCCGTTCCCGAGGTGCTCGCCCGCCGTCCGGCGTGGGTGGCGCTGACCGATCTGCCCGCACGCCTGCTGATGCCAGGGGTGCGCACCCGTGGCAGTGCGGGCGGCGGGCGCACGGAGTGGTACGGCGCGCGGGACCTGCGGCCGGTGCGTGCCGTGTCGGCGGTCTTCGAGGGCCGTGACCTGGGGGCGCTGGCTCCGGTCGAGCCGCCGGTGCGGTTCGGGTTCGGCTCGGCGCCGGCCGCGCCCTCCCTCACCCGGCTGACGACGACGGTGGCGCTCGGCCCGGCGGGCTGAGCGGGTGTTCCCGCCGCCTGGAACGTCGTCCGGCGGGCTGAGCGGGTGTTCCCTGCCGCCGGGCCCCGACGCCCGGCGCGCCGCTCCCCCGTGCGCCGCCGCGTCAGACGGTGCTCAGCGGGTGGGCCGCGGTGGCGGAGCGCGGGGGCCAGGCGCGCGGGGCGAGGATGCCGAGGACATACGCGCGGGCGACGAGGGCGGGGCGGGTCGCGGCGCCCAGGAGTTCGCGCAGTCGGCTGAGGTGGTAGTCCACCGTCTGGCGGGACAGCTTCAGCGAGGTGGCGATGTCGCCGTTGCTGCTGCCCTCCGCGAGGAGGGAGAGGATGCGGATCTGCGCGGCGGTGAGCGCGGGGTGCGCGTCGTGGGCGAGGCTCTGGTGGGTGACGACGGCCCACACGTGGCGGGCGCGGGTGGCGGAGTGGCCGACCGTCGTCAGGTGGAGCTGTGCGCGGCGCTGGAAGCCCCGGGCGTCGACGAGCACGGTGGAGGTCTCCACCCGTCTGGTGCGCCGTGCTATCAGCCCGTTCCACCTGCGGTGCAGCCGGTCGAGGTCGGGTTCGGGCGCGAGCAGGGTGTGCGCCCGGCGGCCGACCAGGTCGGAGGGGCTGAGGTGGAAGAGTTCGGCCGCCGCCGCGCTCGCCTCGACGACGCGCCCGTTGGCCGACAGCAGCGCGCAGGGCAGGCCGCTGTGGTCGCGCAGGGCCCGCAGGTTCTCCTCCGCCTCCTGCCGGCGGACGGTGGCGCTGAGGTGGTCGGTGACGTCGACGTAGATTCCGGCGACGCAGGTCCGCGCGTTCTCCCGGACGGGGAAGCGGTGGCCCACGGCATGGCCGGGGCTGCCGTCCGGGCGCCGGTAGCGCAGGGTGTGCCGCACCGGGGCGCCCCGGGTGAGGATCTCCTGGTCCAGGGCGCGGAACCGGTCGGCCTCGGCGGGCGCGTCGAAGTGCTCGATGTACTTGCCGACGAGGTCTTCCGGCACGGTGTGGTAGAGGTGCGCGTAGGCGTGGTTGGCCCACAGGTAGCGGCCCTCCCGGTCGCGGATGAAGGCGGCGGCCGGGGCGAGGTCGACGAGACCGGCGAAGGCGGCGTACCGGCGCGGGGCCTCCGGACGGGCGTCGACCTCCACCGCGAGCCCCCGCACCCGGCCGTGCCCGCCGTCCTCCTCCAGCGGCCAGCTCACGTCGAAGGTGCGGCCGTCGAAACTGGCCTGCCAGGGCCCTTCCTGCGGCGGGTGGCCGGGGGGCGCGAGTTCCTGGCGCATCCGTTCCAGGAAGCGCCGTGCCGTGTCGGGGTCGGGGAAGGCGCCGCCGCCCCGCTCGCGCACCTGCCACGGTTCGTCGACCTCCCACCAGAACACGGGAAGGTGTTCGAGAAGCGCCTTGAGGCTGGAATCGTCCACAGATGTCTCTCCGTCCCTATGCGTTACGCGTACCACGCGTATACAACCGGCTGACGCACAGTCACCTCGCGATGGGTATCCCCCAGCGCCGCCGGGCAAGCCCGCTTCTCGGCCGAAGTGGGCGCACCCACGCACCCGTTGACGGACGGCGCTCGCGCACACCGCACCCGCGTTTTCCTGCCGCCGTCTTCACCGCGTCCCCCAACACGCCCTGCCACTCAGGCATTTGCCTGAGTCGCGGACACCTCCGCGGTCGTTGCGGGCAGCTGTCGCCTGGTCCCCTTGAAGGAGCGGGTGCATACGCCCCGAGACGTACGGCTCGTACGGGATGTACGGCTCGTACGACTCCTGCACATCGCGCGCAACCCGCACCCCCGGTAGTGACGATTGGAGACGAGTTTCAGTGAGCAAGGTGCTGTTGGTGCATGCCAAGGGTGGTCCGCCGCTCGGTCACGTCCTGTCCCGGACGGCCGCGAGGGCGGAGGTCCACCTGCTGGCGCTCAGCGCGCTTCCTCCCGCCGTGGCGGACACCGCCCGCGGACTGTGCGCCTCGGTGGTGACCCCCGACGACGCGCACCGCCGCGACCTGGTGTCCCTGATCGCCGGGCGGGCCAGGACCGTGGGCGCGGACGCGGTGCTCACCTTCTCCGAGTACGCGGTCGTGGCCGTCGCCGAGGCCTGCGAGGAACTGGGTCTCGCGGGGGCCGGCGGCGCCGCGGCGCTCGCCCGGGACAAGCGGCTGATGCGGGCCACCTGGCGCGAACACGGCCTGCCGCAGCCCGAGTTCCGTGCCGTCGCCACCGAGGAGGACCTGCACCGGGCGGCCGGTTCGCTGCCCTTGCCGCTGCTCCTCAAGGCGGCGTGGAGCGCCGGTTCGACCGCGCACCAGGTCGTCCGCTCCCCGCAGGAGGTGTCCGCCGCCTGGCGCCGCTCCCGCGAGGTGATGGCCGAATCCGCCCTGCTGGGGTTCGCCGAGCTGCATGTGGCCGAGGCGGACGCGGACTTCGTCGTCGAGCAGATCGTGACCGGTACCGCGTCGGACTGGTTCGAGGAGCCCGGCTGGGGCGACTACGTCAGCGTCGAGGGCGTGGTGGCGGACGGGGTCTTCCACCCGGTGTGCCTCAGCGGCCGGATGCCGACGGTCGAGCCGTTCACGGAGCGGGCCGGGATCACCCCGGCCCGGCTGCCGCAGGACGCCCAGGACCGGGTCGTGGCACTCGCCCGGGAGGCGGTGGACGCGCTGGGCCTGCGGGACTGCGGGACCCACACCGAGATCAAGCTCGGCGCGGACGGCCGGATGTGGCTGATCGAGACGGCCGCCCGGTTCGGCGGTGCGATGACGGTGCCGCAGATCGAGGAGGTCTTCGGGCTCGATCTGGTCGGCATGCTCGTCGACCATCTGCTCGGCCGCCGGGTCGAGTGGCCGCCGCACACCCTCGGCCCGGCGCAGGCGCGGGGCGCCGCGGGCTCCCTGGTGGTCCTCGCGGTGGACGGCGAGGGCGGTGCCTGGCGGGACCGCAGGGTGTGGGACTTCCCCGCGCTCGCCGCGTCCGTCTCCCTGAGTCCGGGCAGCGAGCTGTCGGTGGTGGCGGAGAGTTCGCTGCCCGACGGCAGTCCCGTACCGGTCTACGACCCGGCCGGCGGCGCCAACACGATGGCGGCCCTGTGCCTGCTGTCCGCCACCGATCCGCGGACGGTGCTGCGCGACTTCGAGGAGCTGGTGGACGCCCTGCCCCGGGTGCTGCCCGCCGCGCGTGCCGAGGGGGCCGTCCGATGACCGCCCGGCTGTTCACCGGTGTCGCCGAGCCCGTCACCGACCGCACCGTCGTCGGCGGGTACCTGTCGCTGCCGCTGTTCCGCACGCTCTCCGGGGTGCTGGCGGGACACCCGTACCTGAAGGTCGTCGTGGACCGGGCGGAGGACACCTGGCACCTGCTCGACACCGCCGCGCACCCCTTCCACGTGAACTACATCGCCACCCGCGTCCTGGGCATGGAGCTGGAAGCCCTGGACGCGGAGCTGGACGCCTTCAACGCCTCCGTCTACATGGATCCCGGGCGGCGGTTCCTGCTCGGTGTGCTGTCCCTGCACACCGACGAGGACGCGGAGGGCCGCGAGCGCACCTTCCTGGTGCTGGAGACCACCGAGGCCGACACCATGGACGGCGAACTCCTGGCGTTCTTCCACGAGTTCGTCCGGGCGCGGGTGGACGGACGGCTCCCGCTGCTGCTGAAGCCCGCCAACCACGGGCAGGAGGAGGAGCTGGCGGCGATCAGCGAGCAGCGGCTGCCGCGCATCCTGAGCCACGAGCTGTTCGGCTCCCGCACGCGGACACCGCTGAACCCGGGCGAGGCGGTCGGCCGGCTGCGCCACTTCCGCGACCACGAGGAGTACGCGGCGGCGGAGTCCACGCTCGGCTGGTCGGACATCGTGGCCATGCCGTGCCTGCCGGACGACGTGCCCCGGGTGGCGGGTTTCCTCAACACCGCCCCGATCACCCCGCTGTCGCACACCAATGTGCTGGCCTCCGGCTGGGGCATACCCAACGCCATCGTGCGCGACCTGGCGGAGCTCGTCGAGCGGGACGGTCTCGACGGCGCGTGGGTGGGCTACCGGGTGTCCGAGGACGCCGTCACCCTGGAGCGGCTGGCCGAGGAGCCCGAGCTGCGGGCCCCGGCCTGGCACCAGCAGCGCATCCGGCTGGAACCGCCGCTGCTGGCGGACGCACCCGTGCTGGCCCTGCACCGGCTGCGGGCCGGCGACCGCGACCGGTACGGCACCAAGGCCGCCAACCTGGGCGAGCTGCACCACGTACTGGACAGCCGCAGCGCCGACCTGACCGCCTTCTACGGCCGTCCCCGCCCGCCGCGCGAGGACCTCTACGGGCATCTCGCGGCCCGGCTCGGACTCGATGCCCCGTCCCGGGCGGAACTCCGTTCGCGCGCCTCGGACTTCGTGGCCGACACGGTCGGCGCCCCGGAGGGCGTGGCGCTGCCCTTCTCCCTCCAGCAGCACTTCCTCGCCTCCTCCCCGGCGCTCCAGCAGGGCATCGGCAAGCTGAAGATGGCGCTCGAACTCGACGCCACCGACGTGCTGGACTCGCTGTGCCTGCACCTCCAGCACCTGATCCGGCACACCCCGGTCCCCGGGTCGGTGGCCCGCCGGATCGACGAGGCGTTCCCGGTGCCGGAGGCCTCCCGGGGGCGGCTGGTGGTGCGTTCCTCGTCGAACGCCGAGGACCTGCCCGGCTTCTCGGCGGCCGGTGTCTACGACTCGGTGACCACCGTGCACTCCACCGCCGAACTGCTGGACGCGGTGCGGCAGGTGTGGGCGTCGCTGGTGTCGCCGCGCAGTGTGCGGCTGCGCCACCAGGTCGGGATCTCGCTGGACGACACGTACATGGGCGTCATCGTCCAGGAGTACGTGCCCGCCTCCCTCGGCGGTGTCCTGGTGACCTGCGACCCGACCCGCCGCGAGGACTTCCGCAACGTCTACCTCAACTGCTCCCCCGGCTCCCCCGAGCAGGTCGTCGAGGGTTCGGTGCTGCCGCAGCAGTACCTGTACAACACGGTGGAGGGCGGCGGGCGGACCGTCGCCCTGGGCTCCTGGGGCGAGGCGCTGCCGCCGGCCGCCCGCGCCCGGCTCGCGGACCTGTCGCTGACCGGGCGGCTGCTGCAGTCCCACTTCAGCGGGTCCGACGTGGACCGGCCGCTGGACATCGAGTGGCTGATGACGGAGCGGGGCGACTTCCGGCTGGTCCAGATCCGCCCGTACGCGCTGTGAGGGCGCGCACCGGCAGGCGCCCGGGGAAGGCGGCGTACGGGGCGCCGACGGTCCGGGCCCGGCGGATCATCCGGCTCAACTACGGCTTCCAGCTGCTGTTCAACCTGCTGTGGTGGATGCCGGTCTTCTACGCCTACCAGAAGGCGGCCGGTCTCTCCGACGGGGAGATCTTCGGCATCCAGAGCATCTACTACGTGGCGTTCTGCCTGTTCGAGATCCCGACCGGGCTGATCGCCGACCGGATCGGCACCCGCAACTGCCTGCGGGCCGGGGCGGTGGTGATGACGGCGGCGAACCTGGCCCCGGTGTTCAGCGCCTCCTACACCGGGTTCCTGGTCCACTTCCTGGCCATCGCGGCGGGCCGTTCGCTGACCTCGGGCGCGGCGAGCGCCTACCTGTACGACGGGCTGCGGGCCGAGGGGTGCGACGCGCACTATCTGCGGGCCGAGGGCACCGCGCGGGCCCTGGGGCTGGCGGCGAAGGTGGTGTGCTGGCCGCTGGTCGGGCCGCTGATGGCGGTGGCGCACGCGGCCCCGTACCTGCTGAGCGCGGTCAGTGCGGCGGGCTCGCTGGTCTGTGCCGTCGCGCTGCCCCGGCTCGCCGGACCCGGCAAGGCGGCCGGGAGCGGTTCGGGAGGCGGTACGGGGCGGGCCGCCGACCGGGCTGGCGGCGGGCGCAGGGGCGGTGCGTTCCTGCGGGACGCGGGGGCCGCGCTGCGCTGCGTGGCGTCCTCGCGGTGGCTGGCGCTGGTGATGGTGCAGGGCGTGGCGGTGTTCACGCTGTCGCGGATCTGCCAGGTCAACCTGTTCCAGCCGATCCTGCTGGACCACGGCATCGCGGAGGCGTCGCACGGCGGGGTGCTGGCCGCGATGACGGTGGCGGAGGCGGTGGCGTCGGCCCGGCCGCAGTGGCTGAGCGGCCGGCTGACCCCGGTGGCCTGGGTGTCGGTGCTCAGCCTGGCGCTCGCGGGCACGCTGGCGGCGATGACGTTCGGCGGGCCGTGGGCGGTCGTTGCGCTGCTGTGCCTGTTCGCCGCCGCGACCGGCTTCGCGTACCCCGTGCAGCGCAAACTGATGAACGACGCGGTGCCCGCGCACGCCCCGCGCGCCACGCTGCTGTCGGTCGAGAGCATCGTGGACCGCGCGGTGTGCGCGCTGGCCGCGGTCGCCGCGGGCGCCTACCTGTCCGCCGGGCACCTGGACGCCCTGCTGTGGCACAGCGCGCTGGCGACGGCGGTCCTGTTCGGCGCCTTCCAGCTGCTGCTGCGCAGCGGCTTCGTACGGCGGACCGGGCCCGAGGGCACGGCCGCTCGGGCCGGGTCCCGCAGCGGGGCGGACCGGCCGGCCGGCTGACCGGCCCGCCCGCCGGCGGAACGCGCCGCCGGGTCAGCCGGGCAGCCGGCCGAGGAGTTCGACCAGCGGGACCGGCAGGAACGCGGGCCGGTGGGGGCGTCCGATCTGGTAGGGCACGAAGCCGAGCGAGCCGGCGACCGCGACCTCCTCGGCCGTCTCCGCCTGGTAGACGACCCGGCAGTGCCCCGCGTCGGCCTTCGCCCGCTGCCACAGCACGGTGGCGGGCTTGCGTTCCGCCTCGGTGCGGGGCGTGCGGATCCGGTCGCCGAAGTCCTGCCAGGCGAAGGGCGCCGGGCCCCGCCACGTGGCGTCCACCTCCTTCTTCAGCCTGGCGGCGCGCTCGGTGTCGGTGCTGCCCCAGGAGGGCGGCACATTGGTGATCAGACCGACCCGGATGTGGCGCTCGCGCAGGGCGCGCAGATAGGCGGCGGCACCGGGCAGGTAGCCGGTGCTGCCGTCCTCGGCGGTGTGCACGAGGGTCTCGCCCAGGTCGAAGTACACGACGGGGCAGCCCCGTTCGACACCCGTGCGCGCGACGGGGGCCGCCCCGGCGCCGCCGGTCTCCCCGGGCACGGCCGCGCTCGCCGTGGTGGTGAGCGCGGCGGACGCGCCGAGCACGGTCGATGCCAGGGCTGCGCCCAGCGCGAGTCCCAGCCGGGCCGGGCCCCTGGAGGCGGATCTGTTCATGGCGTCGTCGCCCTTCTCCTGGCGCGTCACGAGGACGCGCGGATCGCTTGGATGGCCTCACGCGCCCTACCCCCGAACACCGCCCGACACTCGAATTTCATCCCAACTCCCTTGCTTTCGCGCTCAGTACACCGCCGACAGCAGTTCCCGGGTGTAGTCGGCCCGCGGGTCGCCGAACACCGCGTCGCGGGTGCCGCTCTCCACCACCGTGCCCGCGCGCATCACGGCGACGCGGTCGCAGAAGTGCCGCACCACCGCCAGGTCGTGCGAGACGAACAGCAGAGAGAGGCCCAGTTCGTCGCGCAGGTCCCCCAGCAGGTTGAGCACCTGGGCCTGGACGGAGACGTCGAGGGCGGCGACCGGTTCGTCGGCGACGATCAGCCTCGGGCGTACGGCCAGGGCGCGGGCGATGCCGATGCGCTGGCGCTGCCCGCCGCTGAACTGGTGCGGGTAGCGGTCCAGTTGTCCGGGTGCGAGGCCCACCTGTGTCATCAGTTCGGCGGCCCGTGCGCGCCGTTCCTCGCGGGTCATGCCGGTGTGGGCCCGCAGCGGCGTGGTGATCGACTCCTCGACGGTGCGGCGCGGGTTGAGCGAGGAGTACGGGTCCTGGAAGACGAGCTGGACGTCCCGGCTCAGTTCGCGGCGCAGGGCGGTGTCCGTGGCGGCTCCCGAGATGTCCCGGCCGTCGAAGCGTACGGATCCCGAGGTGGGTCGGCGCAGTCCGGCGAGCACCCGGGCGGTCGTCGACTTGCCGGAGCCGGAGGCGCCGACCAGGCCGAGGGTCTCGCCGGGCGCGATGCGCAGGCTGACGTCCCGTACGGCGACCACGGGTGCGGCCCGGCGCCCGAGGACCCCGCGCCTGCCGGGGAACTCGACGCGCAGGGAGTCCAGTTCGGCCAGCGGCGGTGCGTCGGCGGGCGGCGGCGGGGGCAGCTCGCGCGGTGCGGGCCGTGGTACGTCGACGGTGGCCAGGCGGCTTCCCGGTACGGTCGCGAGGGTGGGTACGGCGCCGAGCAGGGCGCGGGTGTAGGGGTGCCGGGGGTGCTTGAGGAGGTGCCCGGTCGGGCCCTGCTCGACCAGTCGGCCGCCGCGCATGACGGCGGTGCGGTCGGTGACCGCGCCGACCACGCCGATGTCGTGGCTGATCAGGAGGACCGCGGTGCCGCTCTCCCGGACCAGTTCGGCGAGCACGTCCAGGACTTGGCGCTGCACCTGGGCGTCCAGCGCGGTGGTGGGCTCGTCGGCGATCACCACGTCCGGCCGGTTGACGAGCGCGGCGGCGATCATGACGCGCTGGCGCATCCCGCCGGAGAATTGGTGCGGGTGGTCGGCGGCCCGGCCGGCGGGGATGCCGACCCGCTCCAGCATCGCGGCGGCCCGCTCGCGGCCCTCGGCGCGCGAGGCGCGCGGATGGTGGATCCGGTAGGCCTCGGCGATCTGTGCCCCGACCGGGTGGAACGGCGACAGGGCGGCCGGCGCGTCCTGGAAGACCATGGCGATCCGGGAGCCGCGCAGCGTCCGCAGCCGGGCCTCGGGGGCGCCGACCACCTCGGTGCCCCGTACCTCGATGCTGCCGCTGATCCGGGTGCGGGCGGGATCGTGCAGGCCCAGCGCGGCGAGCCCGACGGAGGACTTCCCCGAGCCCGACTCCCCCACCAGGCCGAGGACTTCACCGCGCCGCAGCTCGAAGCTGACGTCGTCGACGGCGAGGGCGGGCCGCTCCGCCGGGGCGGCACGGTCGCCGCCGCCCCGGCGGGGGCGACCGGCACGGGGAGCGAACGCGAGCGACAGCCCCCGTACGTTCAGCACGGGGCGGTCGGCGGAATCCAGTGGGGTGCTCACGCGAGCCTCACTCTCGGGTCGAGCCATGCCACCACCAGGTCGGCGACGGCCACGAACACCACGACGAAGAACGCGGCGAGCAGTACGGTCCCCACCACGGTCGGCAGGTCGTTCTGGACCACGGAGTCGACGGCCAGCTTGCCGATGCCGTCGATGCCGAAGACCGTCTCGGTGATGAAGGCGCCGCCGAACAGCGCGCCCGCCTCAAGCCCGAGCAGTTGCACCAGCGGCGCGGCGGCCCCGCGCGCGCTGTACTTCAGATGGGTGCGCAGGGTGGACAGGCCGCGGGCGCGCGCGGTGCGGACGTACCCCTCGTGCAGGGAGTCCAGGAGCTGGGCGCGGGAGAGCCGGGCGAAGACGGCCGCGTTGACGAAGCCGAGCACCAGCCAGGGCAGCAGCAACCCGGCGGCCCAGGCCCCTGGCGACGTGCCGAAGGGGGTGAATCCCGGTACCGGCAGCACGCCCGTCAGGTACACCAGCAGGTACTGCAGGGCGTAGCCGAGGAAGTAGATCTGCACGCTGGCGCCGAGCAGGGTGAAGCCGGAGAGCAGCCGGTCGGTGCGGGTGCCGTGGCGCAGGGCGGCCGCGAAGCCGACGCCGATCCCCAGGACGAGGATCACCACGAGCGCGCCGGCGGCGAGGGAGGCGGTGGCCGCGAAGCGGTCGGTGATCGCTGCGAGGACGGGCTGGTGGAGGGCGTAGGAGTAGCCGAGGCAGGGTGCCTGGCAGTCGATGGGGCTGCCGTCGACGTCGGCGATGGTGCGTCCGGCGACCAGGCCGCGCAGGTAGTCGGCGTACTGGGCGGCCAGCGGCTGGTCGAGCCCCATGCTGTGCCGGACGGCTTCGACCTGGGCGGTGTCGCACTGGGGTCCGCAGGCGATGAGGGCCGGGTCGGACGGTGCTGCGTAGAAGAGCCCGAAGGCGGCGGCGGTGATCGCGAGGAGCACCGCCGCGGCCCGCAGGGCACGTCGGACGACGTAACCGGTCACTGTCGGATCACTGCTTCTTGAGGTAGAGATCGGCCGCCGCGATGGCGCCGTAGATCGGGTGGATGGCGGCGCCGCCGATGTTCTCGCCGCGGAATTGCGAGACGGAGGTGTAGAGGAACGGCACGACCGGCACGTCCTTCATGACCTTCTGCTCCAGGTCGATGAGCTGCTCGGCCTTCTGCCGGGCGTCGCCGACGGTGGCGATGCGTTCGAGTTCCCCGTCGACCTCGGGGTTGCTGTAGCGGATGGAGTTCGACAGGGCGTCGAGCTTGCTGTGGTAGCTGTCGGGCAGCAGGGTCGCGGGGGTCGGCCAGTCGACGGAGTTGGTGGACATCCACAGGTCGTACGGGGCGGGCCCGCGGAAGACCTGGTTGGTGAAGGCCGCCTTGTCCATGGGCTTCACGACGAGCTTGATGCCCGCCTTGGCGAAGGCGTCGACGAGGACCCGGGCGAGCCGGTCGTTCTCGGGTGCGTCGGACTCGTAGGCGTAGGTGAGCGTGGTGACCTTGTGCTTGGCCCTGGCGAGGTGCTCCTTGGCCTTGGCGAGGTCGCCGGTGGGGGCCACCGGATACAGGTCGTACTTCTTCCAGCCGACGACCGCCGGTGAGGAGAGGGTGGTGGCGAAGTCGCCGACGCGGGGGCCGCCGAGCACCTGGCGGGCCTGTTCTCGCGGGAAGAGGTAGTGGATGGCCTTGCGGACCTCGGGGTCGGTGACCCGGCTGTTCTTGATGTAGAGGTCGTTGGTGTAGGCGCCCTGGCTGCCGGAGACGACGAGCCGCTTCTTCCTCGGGTCGCGGTCTGCCTGTGTGTACAGCTCGGGCGGCACCTGTCCCTTGGTGGTCAGGGTGTTCGCGCCGTCGCCGCGCCCGTTGAAGACCTCCTGCGCGGTGTTGAGGACCTTCTTGCCGAAGGTGAACTCGAAGCGGTCGGCGTACTGGTGGCGGATCGGGTCGGTGGCGGCCTTCCAGTGCGGGTTGCGCTCCAGGGTCAGGCTCCGGTTCTGCTTGTGCTCGACGATGCGGTAGGGGCCGGTGGCGAAGGGGCGTACGTCGTAGCCGGTGCCGGTGTCCTTGTCCTTGCGGACCGGCGAGGACGAGGACTGGGCGGCCATGAACGGCACGTCGGACTGCGGCTCGGGGAAGTGGAGGACGACGGTGCGGGCGTCCGGGGTCTGGATGGCGTCGAGTCCGCCGTCGCGCGGCCCGCCGTACTTCCTTACGGCGGCGCTGCGGTCCTCGGACCCGGTGAGCCATTCGGGCCAGTAGGTCGGGCCGAGTTCGAAGCCGGGGGCGAAGGTGCGTTCGATGCCGTACTTGACGTGCTCGGAGGTGATCGGACGGCCGTCCTCCCAGGCGATCCCCTCCTTGAGGCGGTACGTCCAGGTCCGGCCGCCGTCGGACGGGCGGCCGGTGTCGGTGGCCAGGTCGCCCACCAGCTTGGGCTTGCCGTCGACCACTTGGTACTGGGTGAGCTGGCGGCCCCACAGCAGGGAGGTGCTGTACCCCTCCCCCGCGTAGATCTTCTGGGGGTCGAGGTGGCTGTAGTCGTCGAGGTTGGCGACCTTGATCGTGCCGCCGGACCGGGCGCCCGGGACGGCGGGGGCCGGGCCCTGGCTGTCCTGGGCGGTGCCGACGGTGGCGGTGAGCCGCTGCCCGCTCCCGACCGTGCCGTCCTGCGGGGTGCCGCCCGCTCCGGCACCCGCTCCGGCACCCGCCGAGCAGGAGCAGAGCAGCAGGGCCGCGGCGGTGGCGAGAGCGGGGACGGCTGCGGTGCGCGGACCGAATCTGGGCATGGCGAACTCCGGTGTGGCAGAGGTGAATTGACTGGTGGTACGGGGTGGTTCAGCGGGCGGCGCGCGGGTCGAGCGCGTCCCGCAGCGCGTCGCCGAACAGGTTGAAGGCGAGGACGAAGAGGAGGATCGCCACGCCGGGGAAGACCATGTAGGTCGGGTCGTCGTAGAAGACCTCGGCGCCCCGGGAGATCATCCGCCCCCAGTCGGGGACGGGTTCGTCGATGCCGACGCCGAGGAAGGAGAGCGCGGCCTCCGCGGTGACGATGCCGGGCAGGGTGAGGCTGAGGTTCACCAGCACCGGCGCCCACACGTGGGGCAGCAGTTCGCGAAGCAGGATGTGCCGGCGGCCGGCCCCGGAGGCGCGGGCCGCCTCGATGAACTCCCGCTCCCGCAGGGACCGTACGGTCGTACGGAGCATCATCGCGAGCGGCACCCAGCCGAAGGCGGCGAACACCAGGACGAGCACGGTGAACTGCATCCAGGCGGGCTCGTTCTCGCCCGGATCGACGAACCTGGTGCGGACGACGGGGCCCAGTGCGAGCAGCAGGAGCAGGGTGGGGAAGGCGAGCAGGATGTGGGAGAGGTAGCCGAAGACGCGGTCGGTGACGCCGCCGAGGTATCCGACGGCCAGTCCGACGACGACCCCGACCACGGCGATGACGGCCCCCGCGACACCGGCCACCAGGAGCGACGTCCGGATGCCGTAGAGGAGTTGGGCGAACACGTCCCGGCCGAGCCCCGGCTCGATCCCGAACCAGAACTCCCCCGAGATGCCGCCGTTGGGCAGCATCGGCAGCCCTTCGGCGCTGAGCAGGCCGGGCGTGTTCTGCCCGTAGTGCTCGGTGGCGTTCTTCCCGTAGAGGGCCGTGATCAGGGGTGCGGCGAGCGCGAGCACCACGAAGAGCAGGACCACGGCGAACGCCGCCAGGCCGGTGCGGTCTGCGCGCAGGGCGCGGATCGTTGACATGGCCGCTATGAGAATCCAGCCGCCCGGCGCCCGGCAAATCGGGTTCCGCACTGGATGACCGTTTGCGAACCGCTCATGTCGTGCGCCCTGTTGTGCGCAACAGGCCCGCAATGTTCCCGCCACAGAGATTGCGTACGAGTCGGACATTCCCCCGCGGCGGAGCACCGAACGGACGACCAGGTGAGAGCCCGCTCACATTTCGCCGTTCCAAGGTGAACTGCAATCTCACCAACACATTCAATGATCAAAAGCCATATTGATTGAGCGTTTCGATGGTCATCGCGGGATGTCGGGTCGGACTCCAGGACGATGTCCGATCGCCGCCAGCCCGTGCCGCGCCCGCCCACCATGCTGACGCCATGACGAACCCCACCACCGACCCGCACACCGTCCTCACCGGTATGTACGCCGCCGAGGCGGAGTACCTGGCGGCCGGGGGCCCGGACGCGGCCTCCTTCGATCTGCTCGCACCGTTCTTCGCGCCCGACGTCGCGCTGCACCAGGCCGAGGGCCTCCCGTACGGCGGCACTTGGCGCGGGCACGAGGGGCTGGCCCGGTTCTTCCGCACGATGGGCGGGGTGTGGGAGACCTTCGCCATGACGGATCAGGAGTTCCTCGCCATCGGCGGGACCTCGGTGGTGTCCACCCGGATCCGGGCACGGGCCCGTGCCACCGGCCGGGAGCTTCGCTTCCCGATGCTGCAGACCCTCACGGTCAGGGACGGCCGGATCACCGAGGTCCGCCCCTTCTACTGGGACACCCGGGCCATCGCCGAGGCCTGCGCCACGCCCGGGGCGACACCGGCGGTGTGACCCGTGCGCCCGCCCCCGGACGGGGCTCGCCGAGCAGCGGCCTCACTGCGCGCGGTCGAGCTTGTCCGCGGCCGTGATCAGCAGGTGCCGGACCGTCCCGGCCATGCGTTCCGTGAAGCGCTCCTCGCGGCCGACGAAGGTCAGCAGGGCCACGTACGAGCCCTTCTGGATCGCGTACTGGGTCCGGCCGTGCCCCGGCCAGTCCGCGCCGCCTCCCGGGGTGTCGAAGCGCCGCACCGCGATGCTGCGGTCCCCCAGCCCGGGGTCCGGGAGGGTCTTCACGGCGTAGCTCCAGCCGTAGAGGGAGTCGCGCTCCTCGGCGGTTTCGCGGATGCCGTCGCACAGCGCCGGGGACTCTTCCAGGGCCTGGAAGAGGCGGTCGCTCCCGGCGGTCGGGAGCCGGGCGACCACGATCCGGAACTCGTCGTAGGCGTCGCCGGAGTACCGGTAGACGGCGTGGGCTCCGGGGAAGGAGGTGTCGGCCCGCCGGTCCCAGAGATCCTCGACGGTCCGCTGGTTGTCGTGGCAGGCGGGCGAGAGGGAGCGCGGGACGGATTGCAGATCGCCGTCGACCAAGTCCTCGGCATCGTCCGCGCGCTGCCACGGGTAACCGAGGTCCTTGGCCGACAGGATCGTCCGCGAAGCGAGGTGCCGGGCGTAGGGCGGGGAGGCCTGTACGCAGTTCAGCACCACGAACAGCAGCACCGCGCCCAGCAGCACCAGGACCGGGGCGGGCAGTGAGGTCAGGCGCCTGACCGCGCCCTGGTGTCTTCTGACGCCGTCCTGATCTTCGTGCATCCCCGGACCCTAACCCCCGGCGTTGCGGGCGCTCCGCGCACCCCCGCGGCATCCACGAGGTGCGGCGGTCTGCCCGGCAAGCGGCCCACGCGTCGGCCGTCGCGCGAATCGCGACCCGGACGAGCTGTGCCTATAGCGTCCAGGAGCGACGAGACCGAAGATCCATCGATCGCACCTATGATGCGTCTCATGGCCGCTCTCGAACTGCGACACCTGCGCTATCTGCTCGCCGTGGCCGAGCAGGGCAACTTCACCCGTGCCGCCGAGGAGCTGCACATCTCGCAGCCCACGCTCTCCCAGCAGATCAAGCAGCTGGAGCGGACGCTGGGGGTGCAGCTGCTGGACCGCACCGGGCGCACCGTACGGCTCACCGACGCCGGGGCGGTGTACACCGACCACGCCAGGCGGGCGCTGCGCGACCTGGCCGCCGCCGAACGCGCGGTGCACGACGTGCAGGACCTCTCCCGCGGCCACCTCCGGCTGGGCGTCACCCCCACCTTCACCACCTACCTCGTCGGTCCGCTCACCGCCGAGCTGCACGCCCGCCATCCCGGTGTCGGCCTCACCCTGATGGAGATGACCCAGGACCGCATCGAGGCGGCCCTGCTCGCCGACGGTCTCGACGTGGGCATCGCCTTCGCCGGAAGCCACCTGCCCGGCATCACCCCCACCGCTCTGTTCACGGAGACGCTGACCCTGGTCACCGGTACCGCGCGTACCCGGGCGCTGCCCCGGCCGCTGCCCGTTGACGCGCTGAAGGACGAACAACTGGCCCTCCTCAGTGGGGACTTCGCCACTCGCGGCCATATCGACGACTACTTCGCCGAGCACCGGTCGGCCCCGCGGATCGCGGTCGAGGCCACGTCCATCCAGGCCCTCACCGAGATCGTCCAGCGCACCGAACTGGCCACCGTGCTGCCCGAGGCGATCACGCACGACCACCCGCACCTCACCCCCGTGCCCCTGGACCCGGCCCTGCCCACCCGGACCGTCACCCTGCTGCACCGCGAGGGCGCCTACCGCAGTGCCGCGGCCCGCGCGTTCACCCGGCTGACCCAGGACCTCGTCAGCGCACGCGGGTACGCGCCCGCCCCGTAGGGCCGGCCGGGGCCCGCGGTCGGACCCCGGCCCGTGGTCGGACGCCGGCCCGTGGTCAGACGCTGGCCCGTTTCAGCAGCACGGTGATCTCGATGGCCTGGCCGGAGCCGTAGCTGGGTGCGAGCGTGCTGAACGCCTCCCAGCCCTCCCGGCCCAGCTCGTTGAGGTCCTTCTCCATCTGGCCGTAGTCGAAGCCCTTCATCTTGAGCTTGTAGTACAGCATCTTGTACTCCCACTGTGCGGACATGTGTCTGCCTCCGTACGTATCGCTCGATGGGGGTCGATGCCGGTCGACGGGTGCCGGCCGGGTGGCGTGCGGGCTACCTGCTGCCGGACTCCTCCGCTCCGGGCGGCGTAGCGCCGAGGTGCCGGACGAGGAACCGGTCGGCCGCGCGGTACATGTCGATGTTGTTCTCCGGGTTCACGAAGCCGTGCCCCTCGTCCTCCTTGACCATGTACTCGACCTCGACCCCGCGGGCCCGCAGCGCTTCGACGATCTGGTCGGACTCAGCCTGGACGACGCGCGGGTCGTTGGCACCCTGGATCACCATCAGGGGCGTGCGGATGTCGTCCACCCGGCTGAGCGGCGAGCGGGCCCAGAGGTCCGCCTCCTGCTGCGGGTCGTCCGGGTTGCCCGCGTACAGGTACCAGTTGTTGATCATGTAGGGCTTGACGAACTCCGGGGCGGTACGCAGATAGGTGACGAGGTTGGAGGGGCCGCAGAAGTCGATCGCGGCGGCGAACAGGTCGGGGGTGAAGGAGACGCCGACCAGGGTGGCGTAGCCGCCGTACGAGGCGCCGAAGATCGCGACGCGGTCCGGGTCGGCGTACCCCTGCGCGACGGCCCAGTCGACGCCGTCGACGAGGTCGTGGTGCATGGCTCCGGCCAGTTCCCCGATGCCCGCCTTGAGGAACGCCTTGCCGTACCCGGTGGACCCCCGGAAGTTGACCTGGAGGACCGCGAAGCCGCGGTTGGCGAGGAACTGGGCGGTGGGGTCGAAGCCCCAGCTGTCCCGGTGCCACGGGCCGCCGTGGACGAGCAGCACCATCGGCAGCCGCGAGGCCTCCACTCCGACGGGCAGCGTCAGGTAGGCGGGAAGGTCGAGTCCGTCGCGCGCGGGAACGGTGACCGGTGTCATCGGAGCGAGGACTTCGGGGTCCAGGTGCGGAAAGGGCCGGAACAGCAGGCGGCTCTCCCCGGTGGTGTGGTCGTAGTAGTGGGTGACGCCCGGGTCGCGGTCGTGGCCGAAGGAGACGACCCAGCGCTGCCCGCTCTCGTCGGACGACAGGGCCATCGGGTCGCCGTCGGAGAGCTTTTGCAGGTTCTCCAGTACGGCGGCGAAGTGCGGGTCCAGCGGCTGGATCACCTGCCGCTCGCCGAGGTAGCGCACCCCGATCAGTTCCCCGGTGCGCCGGTCGAGGACGAGCGGTGAGGGCAGGGTCGGGAAGACGGCGGAGCGCGGGTCGAGGTCGTACAGCGGGTGGCTGTCGACCTCGGTCTCCTCGCCGGTGGCCAGGTCGAGCCGCACCACCCGGGTGCGTTCGCTGTCGCGGCTGGAGCCGATCCACGCGCCGGTGCCGTCGGGGGTGAGCCGGAAGGGCTGGATGTCCAGGGGGTAGTCGGTGCCGTCGAAGGTGATGACGGGGTGCATCCGGCCCGTTTCGGGGTCCCACCGCGACAGCTCGATGTCGCCGTCCGCCGTCAGCCCGTGGCCGTACAGCTCGCCGTCGGGCGTGTGCAGCAGGCCGCCGACGTGGCCGGGGTTCTGGGCCAGCACGGTCAGTTCGCCCGCGGCGATGTCGAGTTCGTAGAGGTCGAATTCGAGGGGGTCGCGGTGGTTCAGGTGCAGGGTGGCCCGGCCCGGCCTGGCCACGCTCAGCTCCAGGCCCACCGCCCTGGCGCCGGGGTACGGCGTGAGGTCGACGGCCTCGGCGTCCGGGTCGTCCAGGTCCACCCGGAAGACGTGCCAGTTCTCGTCGCCGGCCCCGTCCTGCTCGTACAGCAGCCAGCGCGGGTCGTCGGTCCAGTGGTAGCGCAGGACGCTGCGCCGGTCGTCGGCGGTGACGCAGCGGGCTTCGCTGACGTCGTCGTCGACGCCCTGCACCCATACGTTGAGCCGGTCCCGCCACGGCGCGAGGTAGGCGATTCTGGTGCCGTCGGGCGAGATCGTCGCACCGGTGCGGACGGGCGAGCCGAAGATGTCCTCGACGGCGAGCCGCGGAACGTCGTGCGTACGGGCGGAATATGGCATGTCGCGCACCCTTCTGGGCTTGTCCTGCTGGTTCGGCATGCTGGGTTCGTCCCGGTGCGGCACCTGCCGCCGCCGGGGTGGTGGCGCGGCGCTCAGCCCCGGCCGTCGCCGATCGGGTCGCCGACCGCGCCGTCGGTGGCGGTGCGGATCGCGCCGGCGTACTGGCGGGTGAGGGCCTGCAGTTCCGTCATTCCGGTGAGGTCGGAGCCGTCGAGGATGGCGTTGCCGATGTGCTCGTCGAGCACCCGCACCACGGAGCCCGCCGCCGCCGCGTGCACCCGTACGTCCGGGTCGTCGGCCGGTCTGCCGAGCCGTTCGCCGATGATCGCGCGCAGTTCGCTCTCCGTCTGGTCGCAGGCCATCAGCCATGCGGAGCGGAGCGCGGGCTCGGTGTCGGCGAGCCGGATCATCTTCATCGCGAGCATCTCGTCCGCGAGGCCGACGGGCGGCTTCTCCCGGCCCGGCCCGCCCAGCGAGGCGAGGAGGTGCTCCTCCAGGGACAGCTCCCGGGGCCAGCGGCGCAGCACGCCCAGCAGGGTCACGACACCCTGCATCACGATCGGCTCGGCGCAGGCCTCCTTGTTGCGGAAGTGGCGCCAGATGGTACGCGTCGACAGTCCGACGGCCTCGGCTATCTGATCGCCGCTCGTCGCGGACACACCCTGCTCCCAGAACAGCCGTGCCGCCTCGCGGGAGATCTCCAGCCGCAGCCGCGCACGCCGCTGCTCGCTCATCCCTCCGCCGCGCTTCGTCACCGCCATCGCTCGCGCCACCGCCTCTCTCCAGTGCCCTTCAACGACACTATGTCACTTAGCGACATTTGGCGAGTCCGAAGGTCACCACGCCGTGGCCGGAAGTGCCGCGGGGACGGGGCGGAGTGCGGGCCAGCGGGCGCGCATGTGGTGGTGCACGGCGGTGGCGAGGGCGCTGGTGGCGCTCAGGGCGGGGTCGTCCGCCGTCAGCCGGCCGACCACGGCGAGGCGGTGGGCGAGGCGCTGCCTGGCCGTGGCGGTGCCCCAGGTCCAGTCCTTCCGCACGGCCCCGGCCAGGTGGTCGGCGCCTTCGCGGTGGGCCCGTTCGACCAGCGCGTCGCCCCGCAGGAGCCAGCCCGCGCAGGCGTCGGCGAGGCTGCTTCCGCCGGGTTCCGTGCCGGTCGCCGCGCGCCATGCGGCGCGGTAGGCGTCTTCCGCGCGCGCCAGGGCCGGTGCGGGTGGCGCGGTGACGCACCAGCAGGCCGGGAAGCCGATGCGCAGATAGGCCAGTTCCATCAGCCCGTTGCCCAGCGACGCCTGTTCGAAGTCGATGAACCGGACTCCGGCGGCGGTGTGGAGGTCGTTGCCGGGGCACGGGTCGCCGTGCAGCAGGGCGTTGCGCGGCGCCCGGCCGAGGCGGCCCGTCAGGCCGTCCAGTTCCGCCGCGTGGGCGGGGGTGACGGGGACCCCGAGGGCTTCGGCCAGACGGAGGAAGGCCTCGACGTCCGCCCGGCCGGGGGCCTGCCACGGGGGCAGCGTGCCCGCGTCCGCCGGGCGCGCCGTGGCGTGCAGCGTCGCGAGCGCGGCGGCGTAGCCCACGGTCCAGTCGCCGGGCGGACGTTGGTGGTCGAGGTGCTCCAGGACCAGTACGCGGGCGGCGGGGTCGGTGGCCAGCAGCGCGGGCACCACGGGCGCACGGCCCGCGATCCGCAGCGCCGCGACCTCGCGGGCGTACCGCTCGTCCGCGCCGGGACCGTCGGCCAAATGCTTGACCACCGCGGGCCCGCCGGGGAGTTCGACGCGCCACACGTGCGAGCGGGGGCTGCTGTCCAGCAGACGCGGCCCGCGGGGCACCCCCAGCTCGGCCCGCAAGTGCTCCCCGAACCTCAGTCGCGGCCTCATCCGCCCATCCTGGCAGCCGACCGGCCGAGGCGGCGGGCTCGGGAAGGCAGGGAGATCCGCCGAAAGGCGCCGCCCGGGGCGCACGGCGGCCAGCCGCACACCCCGGACGGCACACCCCCCGCACGCCCCCTCGCCGCACCGCGCACCGGACCCGCCGCGCACGCACCCTGGAGGCACCCCTGAACCGGCCCGCACACCCGGCCCGGAGGCACCCCTGAACCGGGCCCACGCACCCGGCCCGATCCACCGGGGACTCCCTAGCGGCTCAGCCGGGCGAACCGGCGTACCGCCAGTGGGAAGAACACCGCGATCAGCACCGCCGGCCACACCACCGCCAGCATCGCCGCGTGTTCGGCGGCCCAGGAGGTCGCCGTTCCCGTCTGGTTGCCGAACAGGTCGCGCACCGCCGTCGCCGTCGCCGACAGCGGGTTCCACTGCACGACCGCGCCCAGCCAGGCCGGCATGGTCTCCGGGAGGGCGAACGCGTTGGACAGGAAGCCCAGCGGCCAGACCAGGATCTGCACCGCCTGGACGAGTTCCGGCTTGCCCGCGACCATCGCGAGATGGATGCCGATCCACAGCATCGCGAACCGCAGGAGCAGCAGCAGTCCCACGGCTCCCAGGGCCGCCGCGAAGCCGCCGTGCCAGCGCCAGCCGATCGCGTACCCGACCCCGATCATCACGGCCAGGCCCACGGTCGACTGGAGCATGTCGGCGACGCTGCGCCCGACCAGTACCGCGCCCGAAGCCATCGGCATGGAGCGGAAGCGGTCGACCACTCCGCGGTTCAGGTCCTGGGTGACCGCGAGCATCGTCGCGTCGAGGCCGAAGACCATGGTCAGCGCCAGCATGCCGGGCACGAGGAAGTCGACGTACTCCCCTTCGAGGCCCTTGCCGCCGCCCATCAGGAAGCCGAACATCAGCAGCAGCATCACGGGGAAGGCGAGTCCCACCACCACCTGCACCGGCTGGCGTGCCCAGTGCGCCAGTTCACGGCGCGTGAGGGTCCAGGAGTCGCTCAGGGCGTAACCGAGAGACATCACACGCTCTCCTTCGTCTGCTGCGGCAGGCCGGACCGCCGCGGGCGGACTTGTGCCGACCGGTCCTCCGGTGCGTCGCCCCTCCCCGGTCCCTCCTTCGTCAGGTGCAGGAACACCTCGTCCAGGGTCGGCCTGCGCACCGCGATGTCCTCCGCCACGATTCCCGCTCCCGCCAGCGCCTGTACGGCACCGGTGAGCGCCGCCATGCGGTCGTCGACCGGTGCGCTCACCAGCCGCCGGTCCTCGTCGACCGCCGCCGCGGTCCCCAACAGCATCGCCGCGGCGTCCAGTTGCACGGCGTCGCGCACCACGACGTCGATGCGGTCGCCGCCCACCTTCGCCTTCAGTTCGTCGGCCGTGCCGTCCGCGATCACCGTCCCGCCGTCGATCACCGCGATGCGGTCCGCCAACCGGTCGGCCTCCTCCAGGTACTGGGTGGTCAGCAGGACGGTCGTGCCGCCGCCGACCAGCGAGCGCACCGCACCCCACACCTCCGCCCGGCCGCGCGGGTCGAGCCCGGTGGTCGGCTCGTCCAGGAACAGCACGTCCGGGTCCGTGATGAGCGAGGCGGCGAGGTCGAGGCGCCGCCGCATGCCGCCGCTGTACAGCTTGACCGCCTTGCGGCCGGTGTCGGCCAGGCCGAACCGGGCGAGCAGTTCGTCCGCCCTGGCCCCGGCCCCGCGGGCGCCCAGCCGGTAGAGCCTGCCGAACATCTCCAGGTTCTGCCGGCCGCTCAACTCCTCGTCCAGCGCGGCGTGCTGGCCCAGGAGCCCGATCCGCCGGCGCACCTCGGCCGGCCGCTTCCGCACGTCGTGTCCCGCTACCTCCACGCGTCCCGCGTCCGCCCGCAGCAGGGTGGCCATGATGCGCACGGCGGTGGTCTTGCCCGCCCCGTTGGGCCCGAGCACGCCGTGCACCGTGCCGGCCCGCACCGTCAGGTCGAGCCCGTCCAGCGCGACCTTCTTCCCGTACCGCTTCCGTACTCCTTCGACGACCAACGCGTCAGCCAACTTCACCCCTCCGTCAGCTAGTCAAACTTGACTAAGGCCGCGAAGGTACACCCCGCCCCTCGATTAGTCAAACTTGATTAGCGTTGGTCCTCGGGGTGCTTCTCACCCGTCGCCCAGGGGTTCACCTGGCCGTCCACGAGCACCCCCACGAAGGGTTCGCCTTCCTCGCCCGCGAAGGTGTAGTCCCCGCCCTCGATCCGCTCGATGAGGCCCTGCGTCCACTCGGCGCCCGCGTCGGCGGTGTGGATCCACATGTGCATGATCTCGCCGATGTGGCCCAGGGACTGGGGGCCGCTCTCGGGCGTGTAGTGCTCGGTGACGCCCCGCCGCCAGCCCTCCAGTCCGCTCACCCGCTCCTTGAGCAGGGCGACGGCCTCCGCCCGCTCCAGCTCGACGATGAAGCCGAGGCCGGCCGAGAGCATGTCCGTCTTCTGGTCGAAGGACGTCAGCGACTCGCGCAGCAGCTTGAAGAACTCCTCCGTGCCGTCCTCGGTGATCTCGTACTCGACCCTCGGCGGGCCGCCGACGGCGCTGGGCGCCATCTCGTGCGCGTGCAGCAGTCCCTGCTTGGCCAGTTGCTTCAGGGCGTGGTAGATCGAGCCGGGCTTGGCGTTGGACCACTCGTGGGCGCCCCAGTACTCCAGGTCGTTGCGGACCTGATAGCCGTGCGCCCGGCCGTGCCCGCGCACGGCTCCCAGTACCAGCAGCCGGATCGCCGACATCGCCGTACCTCGTTCCCTGTCTGAATTCCCCGGTCTCATCAACTTTGACGAGGTTAGTACGCGTCAGCGAGGTGATCACTCGTTGGTGAGTTCGCCCGGACTCCCGCCCCGCGCGCCACCACGCTGGAGACAGCGGCACGCGAGCGGTGCCGGTCACGGCGAGGGGCGGGGTGCGGATGGCACGGGAGACGGCGGACCGTGAGGGTCCGGAAGCTCAAGTGGTGCTGCTGGCGGTGGGTCTGGCGGACCTGGCGGTGAGCACGGTGGGCTCGGCCCTCGGGGTGGCCCGGGGTCTGTTGCGGCGATCGGACGGCGCCGAACTGGCGGCGGATGCCGAGCAGGAACTGGTGGCGCGCGGGCGGCTGGTGCTCGACCGGTTCGCGGCGGCACCGCCCGCGCACCTGGAGACGCTCGCCCGGCACGCGCTGGCCCGGCGGGCAGACGGTGACGCCGGTGTCTGAGGGGTGGGAGGCGGCCGGATTCAGGGCGCGGGTGGACGAGGCGCTGCGGACCTTCGTCCTGCCGGAGAGCGAGCGGCTCACGGCGGTCGATCCCGCGCTCGGGCCGGTGGCCGAGGAGGTCGCGGGCGCCGCCGCGTCCGGCAAAAGGCTCCGCGCGGCGTTCTGCTACTGGGGCTGGCGGGCAGCGGGCCAGCCGGACAGCGACGCCCTGGTGCGGGCGGCTGCAGCCATGGAACTGGTGCACGCGGCAGCCGTCGTGCACGACGACCTGATCGACGACAGCCCCCTGCGGCACGGGCGGCCCACCGCGCACATCGCGCTGCGCGACGCGGTGACCCACCACCCGGCGCCCGCCGAGGCCGCCCGGTCGCTGGCCATGCTGGTCGGTGACCTGCTGATGTCGCTGGCCGGGCAGCTGTTCGTGACCAGCGGGCTGCCCGCCGCCTATCTCGGGCGGGCCCGCCCGCTCTGGGCGGCGCTGGCCCGGGACCTGGTCGCGGGCGAGTGCCTGGAGATCCTGCACACCGGTGCCGTGCCGGACACGTCGGCGTCGTTGAAGGTCGTGCGGTACAAGACCGCCAAGTACACCGTGGAGCAGCCCCTGCTGATCGGGGGTGCACTGGCCGGGGCGGGCGAGCGGCTGCGCACCGGGTACTCGGCGTACGGGCTGCCGTTGGGCGAGGCGTTCCAGCTGCGGGACGACCTGCTGGGCCTGTTCGGGGACCCGGCGCTCACCGGGAAGGCCGACGCCGACGACGTGCGGGGCTGCCGGCCCACCGTCCTGCTCGCGGAGACCTGGCACCTGGCCGGGGAGGAGGAACGCGGTCTGCTGCGCGAGCTGTTCGGCGCCGACGACGCGACGCACGGCGGTACCGCACAGGGCGGCACGGGGGACGCGGCCTGCGCCCGTCGCACCGGTGACCAGGCCGCCGCCGGGACCCGCCCGGACGCGGTGCGCGAGGTGATGCGCCGGCTGAGGGCGCCGGAGCGCGTGGAGAAGCTGATCGCCGTACGGGTCGACGAGTCGCTGGACGCCCTCGACGCCCTGAACCTGCCCCGGGCCGCGCTCGGCGCCCTCACCTCGCTGGCGCACTCCGCGTCGGTCCGGCACTCCTGACACGACCGCACCCCGGGGAGCCAGGAGCACCGGCCACCGCCGGAAACCCGGAGCCCGGGGCGACCGGGCCGCCTGAGCCGCACTCGCCACCACCATCCGCCCGCTCCCGCCGGGCGTGAACCGCACCCGCACCCGCACCCGCACCCGCACCCGCACATCGATCACACAGCGACGAGGAGCCCCGCCATGATCCCCACCGAAGCATCGATGGACGCCCTGCGGCACGTCGGCGACGAGCTGGCCGACGCCACGGTCGCCACCCTCTTCGAACGGGGAGAGGTGGGCAGGTTCAACAGCCTGATGCGGTACGTGTCCACCGTCGGCGCACCTCTCCCCGAGGGGCTGCCCGACGTGGCCCGGGAGTACCTGCGGGCCACCAGCGCGCCGCCGGACTGGGTGGACTGGGCGGAAATGGAGAAGGCCCGGCTCTTCTTCCTCGACAACAACGTGCACATTTCCACGGCGCTCTCCTTCGCCTCCATGCCGGCGTGCTATGTCGTTCCGCACGTGGCGAAGCTGTTGTCGGCGTCGCACGGCCTGAATTACCCCTCCAAGCGGATGGCGGAGACGGGCCAATTCACCGTCCATCTGATGCGGCCGGACGCTTTCGAGGCGGGCAGCCGCTTCATTCCCGCGGCGCAGAAGGTGCGTCTGCTGCACGCCTCCATCCGGCACCACCTCCGCCGCGAGGGCCGCCTGGACGCGGGGGTCCCGGGGGTGCCGATCTGCCAGGAGGACATGATCGGCGGGCAGATGTTCTTCTCGATGCTCGTGCTGGACAGTCTGCACCGGCTGGGCATCCACATGTCCACGGAGGGCGCCGAGGCGTACTACTACGCGTGGCGCGTGGTGGGTGCCATGCTCGGCGTCGACCAGGAAGCGGTACCGCAGAACCTCCAGGAGGCCCGGCAGTTCCTCGACCTTTACATGGTCCGGTACATGGGGCCGTCCCCGGAGGGCGCGCGGCTGACCCGGCAGCTCATCGACCTCTACGAGGAGGTCGTGCCCGGCACGGTGCTCGACCCGATCGTCTCCGCCCTGATCCGCCACCTGGTCGGCGACACCTGCGCGAACTGGCTGGAGGTGCCCCGCACCCGCTTCGACACGGTGGTCCGTGCGGTGCCCCACCTGCTCGGAGTGCTGGAGACCATCGAGGACCGGTCACCGTTCGGGGCCTGGGCGCTGGACCGGCTCGGCCATCTGACGACGGTCTTCGAACTGTCCTCCCTGACGCGCGGACGCGTCATGCACTACGCGATCCCCGAGGAGCTGCGACAGGAGTACGGCGTCCCCTCGACGCCCTCCCGCACCCGGCGCTGGACACCGCCCGCACCCACCGTGAACCACTGATTCCGAGAGCCGTCGGGGTGCGTGGACGCACCCGGGTACGGCAAGAGCTTTTCGAGCATCGGAGTACGGCTCCTACGGCGGTCTCAGGGCGTCCGGGTGGGACGTGGTGGGGGGCCGGGACGGGCCGCGCGACGGCGGTCCGGCACCGGGGACGAACTCGGTGGTGACAACCTGCCTTATCGGGGGCCGCATAGGCAAGCCTTGGATAGTTCTCCAACTGAACCCCCTTTTCCTTTGGTTTGGCTCTCGTTCAGCGACGAAAGGGCGACTATTGACAGGATCGGAAGCGTTGTTCAATGATCCGGGTCAAGGCCGGACCGGTCGACGGTGTGGCTCTGGCTTCGCATTCGTACGGCCGACGGCAGCTACCACCGAGTGGAAGAGTTGGCCTTGCCCGCGAATCCGAAGTCCCGCCATTCCACCACCGAGTTCCGGCAGGACCCGGGCGGAAGACCCGCGGAGGCACTGTCCCCGGCGCAGCAGCGGCTGTGGTTCCTGACCCGGATCCCGGGTGCCGGGGAGGCCTACCACCTCCCCGTGGCGGTGGAGTTGCGCGGCGGCCTGGACCGCTCGGCGCTGTCCCGTGCGCTGGACGCTCTCCTCGCCCGGCACGAGGTGCTGCGCACCCGGTTTGCGGATGTGGCCGGCGCACCCCGCAGGGAGGTCGCCGGGCCGGACACGGGCTTCGCCCTGCCGCTGCGGGACCTGACCGGACTCCCGGACGCGGAGGAACAACTCCGCGCGCTCACGGCGGAGATGGCGCATGCTCCGTTCGACCTGACGGCGGAGCTGCCGGTGCGGGGCTGCCTGGTCGCCCTGGCCGAGGATCGTCACGTACTGCTGCTGACTGTGCATCACATAGCTGCCGACGAGCGGTCGATGCGCGTTCTGAAGCGCGAAGTCGGGTCGCTGTACGCGGCCTTCGTGGATGCGGGCGTTGCGGTGGACGGCGCTTCACAGGCTCCGGCCGCGCCGACCGGGCAGTACGCCGACTGTGCCGCCGAGCAGCTTCGTTGGCTCACCGAGGGCGCCGAGGGAACGGCCGAGGTCCAGCGCGCCTACTGGCAGAAGGCCCTGGCGGACGCGCCCGAACTGCTGGAACTGCCGACCGACCGGCCCCGTCCGGCCGAACAGGTCTATCGCGGCGACCGGGTTCCCGTGCACCTCGGCGAAGAACTGACCGCCGCACTGAGGGAGTTCGCAGGTCGGCACAACTGCTCCCTCTCCACGGCCGTACTGGCCGGATGGTCGCTGGTGCTCTCACGGCACTCCGGGCAGGACGACCTGGTGATCGGCACGCCCACGGCCTCTCGCGGGCGCGCCGAGTGGGAGGAACTGATCGGCTCCTTCGTCAACACGCTCGCCCTGCGGATCGATCTCACCGGGCGGCCGACGGTGGCCGAGGTGGTCGAGAGGGTCGACGGGGTGGCACGGGCCGCGGCGGAGCACGCGGCGCTGCCCTTCGAGCAGGTCGTCGACCTGGTCAAGCCGCCCCGGAGCCTGGCGCGCACTCCGCTGTTCCAGGTCCTCTTCGACTGGCGGGAGGAGGACGCGGCCGACGGGTGGGCACTTCGGGGAATCGAGGCCACGCCTCGTCAGATCGCTTACGCACCGGCCAAGTTCGACCTCGCGCTGTCGCTGGGTGAGGTGCGGGGGTGCCTCACGGGCACGCTGGACTTCGCCGTGGCACTGTTCGACGCAACGACCGCGGCACGGTACGTACGGCATCTGCGCCAGGTGCTTGCCGAGATGGCCGCCTCCCCCGGCCGGCCCGCCGCGGAACTGTCGCTGCTGGACGCGGAGGAGCGGCGGCAGGTGCTGGTCGACTTCAACGACACCGCTCTGCCCAACGACCCCACCGGGCTGGTCGCGCGCTTCGAGGCCCAGGTCCGCGAGCGTCCCGAGCAGACCGCGGTGGTGCACCGGGGCGAGCGGCTCGACTACGCGGCTCTCGACCTGCGCGCCGACCGGCTGGCGCGGGCCCTGGTCTCCCGGGGTGTGACCACCGACCGCGTGGTGGGACTGCACACCGTCCTGTCCCTCGACACCGTTGTCGGGATCCTCGGCGTGCTCAAGGCGGGCGGCGCCTATCTGCCGATGGACCCCGCACTGCCCGCCGAGCGGCTGGCGGGCATGGTGGCGGACTCTGGTGCGGTGCTGGTGCTGACCAACGAGGCCGAGCCGCAGGAGGGCCGGCTGTCGCTGGCGGCCCTGGAGGCCGAGAGCGCGGCCGGCGGCGGGGCGGGCGGCTCCGGGACCCCGGTCGCCGCGGACCTTCCCGGCACCGCGTCCCGCCCCCAGGACCTGGCGTACGTGATCTACACCTCCGGTTCGACCGGCCGGCCGAAGGGGGTGGCCGCCACCCACCGGGGCATCCTCAACCTCCTGGACTACTGGCTGGCGGAGTTCGGCGCGACACCCGGGCTGCCCTCGGCGATGTGGCCCTCGTTCTCCTTCGACGCCTCGGTGCAGGAGTTCCTGCTGCCGCTCACCACCGGCGGCGTGCTCCATCTCGTACCGCAGGACGTGCGGGACGATCCGGAGGCGCTGATGGGGTGGCTGGCTGAGCACCGGGTCGTGGACGTGCTGCTGCCGCCCGCGTTCGTCAAGTGGATCTGCGAGGCTCCCGGGGAGCGGCTGCGGGGACTGGCGCTGCGGTGCGTGCGCACCGGGCTGCAGCCGCTGCCCGAGGAGAGTCTGTACCGGATGGAGCAGGCCCTGCCGGGGCTGCGTGTCCTCAACGGGTACGGGCCGACCGAGACCGCCCTGTACTGCACCGGCTACCTCGGGCCGGGGCCGCTCGCCCGGCAGGCCCCGATCGGCGGACCGGTGGCCAATACGCGTACGTACGTGCTGGACGAGCGGCACGAGCCGGTGGCGATCGGTGTGACGGGTGAGCTGTACATCGCCGGTGCAGGACTGGCCCGCGGCTATCTGAACAGCCCCGGGCTCACCGCCGAGCGGTTCCTCCCCGACCCGTTCGTGCCCGGTGAGCGCATGTACCGCAGCGGGGACCTGGTGCGGCGGCTGTCCGGGGGCGACCTGATGTACGTCGGGCGGGGCGACCACCAGATCAAGCTGCGCGGGTTCCGGGTTGAGCTGGGCGAGATCGAGGCTGCGCTGGCCGACGAGCCCGGTGTGGCCGAGGCCGCGGTGCTCACCGACCACGACGCGAGCGGCGAGCCGTACCTGGTCGCGGCGATCGCCACGGGCGGGGCCGCGCCGGGCACCGCCCCGAGGTCGGCGGCCCAGTGGCGGGCCGCACTCGCGCGGCGGCTGCCGAGCCACATGATCCCGGCGTTCTTCGTCGAGCTGCCCCGGCTGCCGCAGACCGCGAACGGCAAGCTCGACCGGACCTCCGTGCTGGACCTCTCCCGGGCCGCCCGCCCGACCCAGGTCAATCAGGCCAGTCCGCGCGACCACATTGAGCTGACGCTGTATCAGATATGGCAGCGGCTGCTGCTGCACCCCGACATAGGCATCCGGGACAGCTTCTTCGACATCGGCGGCACCTCCATCTCGGCCATCAAGCTGGCCCACGCGGTGCGCGAGGAGTTCGGCCGGTCGCTGCCGATCCGCGACCTGCTGCTGCACCCGACCATCGAGGAGCTGGGCGGTCGGCTGCGCAGGGGTGCGGACGGGGCGCCGCCGAGCAACCTCCTGTCGTTCCGGGCGGGCGACGGACATGCCCGGGTGGTCTGTGTGCACCCGGCGGGCGGCACCGCGTTCTGCTATCTCACGCTGGCCAGGGCGCTGCCCGACTCGGTGGGCGTCCACGGCATCCAGTCCCCCGGGGTCAACCCTGGCGAGTCCTTCCTGCCGACGGTGGACGCCATGGCGGAGGCGTACCTCGCGCTCGTCGAGCCGCTGCTCGCCTCGCCGGGGCCGCTGGTCCTCACCGGACACTCCTACGGCGGGCTGGTCGCGCACGAGATGGGCCGCAGGCTCGCCGACGCGGGACGCGAGGGTCTGAGCGTGGTGCTCCTCGACACCCCCGGCACGGACGACCCGCAGGCGCGGGCGGAGGTCGTGCCCGCCGAGATGGGCGAGTTCCGGGAGAAGCTGATCAGGTTCAACGGCATGTACCCGGGCATCGACGACCAGCAGATCGAGCAGTACTTCCACCTCTACAACCACAACCGGATGACCACCGTCGACCACGTCGCCTCCCCGACGACAGCAAGGACCGTACTGATGCAGGCGACCGAGGGCGCGACGGAGGAGGAACTGCGGCAGGTGCGCGAGTTCTGGGGGCGGCGGACGGACGGGGGTTCGTACACGGTCGAGCCGGTGTCCTGCGGGCACTGGGACATGCTGGAGTCGGCGGAGCTGCCGCGCGTCGCGGCGCGCATCAAGGCGGAACTGGGCATCGAGACGGCTTCGCCGGCGGGTGCGGACGCCGTGGCCGGGACGGCGGTGCGGGCATGAGCGACATCACCTTCCCCGGAGCCTCTCCGGGCCTCGCGGCGGCCGTGCTCGACCGGGCCCGGCGCCATCCGGATGCGCCCGCTGTCGTGGACGGCACGCACCGGCTGAGCTACGCGGACCTGGACGCCGCCGCCGCGAACGTCGCCGAGGCACTGCACGCACACGGTATCCGCCCGGGTCAGGCGGTCGCCCTGTGCCTGCCGCGCTCCTGGCAACTGGTCTGCGCGATGCTCGGCGCACTGCGGCTGGGCGCGGTGGTCGTGCCGCTGGACGCCCAGAGCCCGCCCGAGCGACGGGCGCACATCCTCGCCGACTCGTCGAGCACGGCAGTGGTGCACGACGCACGGAACGCCTCGGTCGCCACTGAACTCCCGAGGGGAGTGCTGCCTTTGGCCGTGGAGTCGCTGCTCGCCCACGACGGTACGCGGGGACACCACCAAGGGCGCACCGCAGGCACGGCCTCGCCCTCCTTCCTCTTCTACACCTCCGGCAGCACCGGCCGCCCCAAGGGCGTCGAGGTGCTGGACGCCGGGATCCTGCGGCTCGCCCGGCCCGGGTACCTTCCCGTGACGGAGGGCGCCCGGTACTCCTGCATGTCCAACCCGGCGTTCGACGCGCTCAGTTTCGAGGTGTGGGTTCCGCTCCTGACCGGCGGCTGCTGCGTGATCCTCGGCGACGAGACGGTACAGACGCCCGACGCCCTGGCGGCCGAACTCGAACGGCTGCGCGTGGACGTCCTGTTCATCACGGTGGCGCTGTTCAACGCGGTGGTCGACAAGGTGCCGCACTGCTTCGGCGGCATCGGACAGGTGCTGGTGGGCGGCGAGCAGCTCAACGCCCGGCTGATCCGCCGCTGGTACGCGCACAACGGCGCGAGCACCACCCAGCTGCACAACGTCTACGGTCCGACCGAGGCCACCACCTTCGCGCTGTGCCACCCCATTCCCCGGGACTTCACCGGCGAGGTCGTGCCGATCGGCCGCCCGCTGCCCGGCACCGCCGCGCTGGCGGTGGTCGACGGCACCCGTGAGGCGGAGGTCGGCGAGACGGCCGAACTGCACCTTGCGGGCGACGCGTTGGCGGCCGGCTACCGCAACCTCCCCGAGGAGACCGAACGCCGCTTCGTGACCCTGCCCTGGTACGACGGCGGCACCCACCGCCACTACCGCACCGGCGACCTGGTGCGCCGGGACGCCGAGGGCCGCTACAGCTACGTGGAGCGCGCCGACCGGCAGGTCAAGGTGCGCGGGTTCCGCATCGAGCCGGGCGAGCTGGAGCGGCGCGTCGTCGCGCACCCGGCGGTGCGCCAGGCCTACGTGTGCACCCGCCGCGACGAGCACGGCGTCAACGAGCTGCTGGCCCACCTGGTGCTGGGCTCGTCCCTGTCGTACGACGAGTTCGCCCGCCACCTGGCCGACGGCCTGCCGACGTACATGCGCCCGCACCGCACCTATCTGGTGGACGAGCTGCCGCTGAACGCCAACGGAAAGGTCGACAAGGACGCGCTGCTGCGCCGGGCGGGCACGCCCTGGCGGCGCACGGACGCGGACGGCCCCGAGCGCGAGGACGCGGCCCTCTCCGACACCCAGCGCGAGCTGCTCGCGCTGGCGTCGTCGGTCACGGGTGTGGAAGGGCTGCGCGGCTCCGACCGGTGGATCGCGGTGGGCGGCGACTCCCTGAAGGCGCTGCGGCTGCGCTTCGAGGTGCGGCGGCTGTGGGGCGTCGAGCTGTCCCAGGGCCTGGTGCTGCGGGCGGACCTCGCGGAACTGGGTGCCGCGGTGGAGGCGAGCCGTGCGCAGGGCCCGGCGGAAGACCATGCGCGGGGCGGCAGTCCCTATCCGCCGGTGCCCGCCGTCTCCGCGGGTGCGCGCTCCGGTCCCGCAACCGCCGAGCAGGAGCGGCTGTGGCTGCTCCAGCAGCAGGACCCGGGCTCCCTCGCCTACCACGTACCGCTCTCCTTCCGTGTGACGGGAGCGCTCGACGTGCCCGCGCTGCGGCACGCCCTGCGGTCCCTGGTCGTGCGGCATCCGGCGCTGCGCACATCGTTCGAGGCCACGCCGGAGGGTCTGCGGCAGGTGGTGGGCGAGCCGTACGATCCGTGGCACGCACCGGGCGGGCGGCCCGCACCGGCGGGCGCGGACAGTGCCGCCGCACCGCTCTTCACCGAGCCGTTCGACCTGTCGCGCCCCGAACTCCTCCGGGCGAGCTGGGTGCCCGGAGCCGGGGACGCGGGCGTGGACGGCGGCGAGTTGCTGCTGTGCCTCCACCACATCGCGGTCGACGGCTGGTCGCTCAACGTGCTGTTCGGCGAGCTGTCCGCCGCGTACACGGCGGCCCTGGACGCGGAACGGCCGGCGAAGCGCGGCGAAGCGCCGGCAGGGGCGCCCACTCCGCTCGACTTCGCCGCCTGGCAGACCGAGTGGTTCGGGCAGGACGCCTACGACACCCGGCGCACCGAGCTGCGGGCGCTGTACGGCGAGTGGGCGGAGCGCGACGCCACCGCGCTGAGCACCCCGGGCCCCCTGGAACCGGTCCGCTCGGCGGCCGGGATACCGGGTCCCGCGGGCCGGCTGCTGCACACCCGCCTCGACGCGGGCCGCCGGGCCGCTCTGGACCGGCTCTGTGCCGAGCTGGGCCTCACCCGCTTCCAGGTTCTGCTGGGCGTGTACGCCTGGAGCCTGTACGGGGTCACCGGCCGCACCGGGCTCCGGGTCGCGGGGCCGGTGGCCAACCGGCCGGTACGGGAGTTCGTGTCCGGGGTCGGCATGTTCGCCAACACCGTGCTGCTGCCCGTCGAACCGCTCGCCCACGCGTCGCTGCGCTCGCAGCTGGGCGAGATCGGCGCGCGGGCACAGGCCGTGCTCGACTGTCAGGACGTGGCGCTGGCCGACGCGCTGGCGGACGTCTCCGCCGACCGTGGCGGCAGCGACGGGAGCACTCCGTTCGACTTCCTCTTCGTCCTGGAGAACACGGACTTCGGCGCGCTGGCGCTGCCGGGCTGCCAGGTGCGTCCGCACTGGCTGGAACCGGCCGCCGCGAAGTGCCCGCTGACCCTGTCCGTGATCGCGCAGGGCGGCCCGCAGGACGCCTCGCCGCCGGACGGGGACGGCGCGGCGGGCCCCGGCCTCGACTGCCTGTGGGAGTACGACGCCCGGTACTTCGACACCGCCGAGGTGTCCGCGATGACCGAGCTGTTCGCCGCGGGCCTGGACCGCCTGACGGGTCTGTCCGGGGCCCCGGCCGCGGACCAGGGCGGAGGTACGCTCGCCGAACTGGTCGCCCCGTACCGGCGACAGCTGCCCGAGCCGGGACGCGCGGCCCCGCTGCCCGCGGCCTTCGCCACCGTCGCCGACGGCTTCGCCCGTCAGGTGCGCCGCTCCCCCGACGCGCCCGCCCTGGTCACGGACGACCTCACCCTCACGTACGTCCAGCTCGACCACCTTGCGGCCGGACTGGCCGATCAGCTGATCGAGGCGCATCCCCTGCCGGTCCCGGACGACGGGAGTCCGCGCTGTGTGGCGCTCCATCTGCCGCCGTCGGCAGAGCACGTGGTGGCGCTCCTCGCGCTGGCGCGGCTCAATGTGACCGCCGTACCGCTCGACCCGTCCTACCCGCCCGCGCTGCTGCGGCAGATCCTCGACGAGGTCCGGCCGCTGTGCGTGCTGGTGCCGCCGGGAGCGGACGGCGACGAGACGGGTGACAACGTTGGCGCGGATGCGCTGGCGGGTGTCGCGCCGGACTCACTGCCGCGCCGGCCGGTCGTCCTCGCGTCCCGTCCGGCACCGAGCCCTCAGCTGCTTCCCGCGCCGGAACCGCATGCCGGTGTCAGGCCGCTGTACACGCTCTTCACCTCGGGCTCCACGGGTGTGCCCAAGGGGGTGCGGGTGCCCGACAGCACCCTGTGCAACCTGGTGCGCTGGCAGCAGGAGTCGGGAGGTCTGGCCGGTCCGGCCGTCACCCAGCAGTTCTCGATGCTGTCCTTCGACGTGTCCTTCCAGGAGATCTTCGGCACACTGTGCGGCGGCGGGCGGCTGCACCTGGTGCGCCCGCAGTGGCGGCAGGACGCTCCGGCCCTGCTCGACCAGCTGGAATCGGCCGGTGCCCAACGGCTCTTCCTGCCGTACGTGGCGCTGCAACTGCTCGCCGAGCACGGCGTGCGGCTGGGCCGCTTCCCCTCGCGGCTGCGCGAAGTGGTCACGGCGGGCGAGCAGTTGCTGTGCACGGACGCGATCAAGCGGTGGTTCGCCGGTATGCCGGGGGCGCGTCTCTTCAACCACTACGGGCCGACCGAGACCCATGTGGTCAGCGCCCTGTGCCTGGCGGGCGACCCGGCGGACTGGCCCGAGCGCCCGGCCATCGGCCGGCCGGTGGCCGGTGCCTGGCTGCGTGTGGTGGACGAGGCCGACCAGCCGTTGCCGCCCGGCCGTCCGGGTCACCTGCTCATCGGTGGCACGATGGCCGCCCCCTGCTACGCGGAGGGCTCCGGCCTCAACGAGGCGCGCTTCGTCGAACTGCCGGGCGCGGGCACCTTCTACCGCAGCGGCGACCTGGCGCACTTCGACCTCGACGGGCTGCTGCACTACCGGGGCCGCGACGACCAGCAGATCAAACTGAGCGGACACCGTCTCGAACTGGGGCAGATCGAGGCCGCGCTGCTCCAGCACCCGCGCGTCGTCAACGCGGTGGTCGTACCGGATCCGGTACGGGGGCACGGCGGCGCGGGGCTGGTCGCCTGTCTTCAGGTGCGCGGCGACGCACCGGTGCCCGGCCACGCGGAGCTGGTCCGGCACCTCGCGCCGCTGCTTCCCCCGTACGCGCGGGTGGACCGGTTCCGCGCTCTGGCACAGTTGCCGCTGACCCCCAGCGGCAAGCTGGACCGGCGGGCGGCGCTCGGCGCACCGGGCGAGGAGATAGGGGCCGGGGGCACGGAGGACGCCGGGCGCCCCGCGCGGGACGTGCCGCCCGCGCTGTCCCCGCGCGGGGCGCGGCTGGCCGAACTGTTCGAGGAGGTTCTGGGGCTCCCGGTCGGCCCCGACCAGCGATTCTTCGACGCGGGCGCGACCAGCCTCGGACTGATGCGCTTCCATCTGCGCTGCACGGCGGAACCGGACCTGGACTTCTCGATCCCGGACCTCTTCGAGCACGTCACGGTACGTCGCCTCGCGGCCCATCTGGACGGTCAGCAGGGCATTTCCGCAAGGGTGCTTGACGAACCGTCAGTCCAGCGTGACCCCGCCTGCGAAGCGTCCACGGCCGAGCCGATCGCCGTCGTCGGGATGGCCGTGCGGGTGCCCGGCGCCGACGACCTGGGTGCCTTCTGGGAGCTGGTGCGCACCGGTGCCCGGGGCGTGGAGCACTTCGAGGCCGCGGAGGGGCTGGTCGGGGCACGCAGCCAGATGTCGGGGCTGCTCTCGTTCGACCCGGAGCACTTCGGCATCAGCCGGCAGGAGGCCCGGCTGATGGACCCGCAGCAGCGCCATCTGCTGATGAGCTGCGTCCAGGCCCTGGCCCACGCGGGAATAGCTCCGCACGCGGGCCGGGCGGAGGACCGCCGGATCGGCCTCGTGGCGGGCTGCGGCGAGAACACCTACTTCCAGTCCCTGCTGCGCGAAGGGGACCCCGAGCGGCTCCCCGACGGCTTCCAGATGGCACTGCACCACGACAAGGACTTCCTCACCACCAAGGTCGCCTACCACCTCGACCTCTCGGGGCCGGCCTTCACCGTGCAGGCCGCCTGCGCCAGCTCCCTGGTGGCGGTGCACGTCGCGGCGGGGCTGCTGCGGCAGGGGGATGCGGACGTCATGCTGGCGGGCGGGGTGCTCGTCGACACGTTGCTGACGGACGGCTACGCGCACCGCACCGGGCACATCTTCTCCGAGGACGGACACTGCCGGGGGTTCAGCGACGACGCGTCCGGAACCATCGGCGCCAGCGGAGTGGGCGTGGTCGTGCTCAAGCCGCTGCGGCTGGCACGGCGCGACGGGGACACGGTGTACGCGGTGCTCACCGGCTCGGCCCTCAACAACGACGGTGCCGGCAAGCTCAGTTACAGCGCACCGTCGCTGCCGGGCCAGCGCGAGGTGATCCGTGCCGCGCTGCGCCGCAGCGGACGCACCAGTGCGGACCTGGGCTATGTGGAGGCGCACGGCACGGGCACCCCGCTCGGTGACCCCGTCGAGGTCGGCGCGCTGCGCCAGGCCTTCGACCTGTCCGGGAGCGGCCGGTGCGCGCTGGCGTCCGTGAAGAGCCAGATCGGGCACCTGGGCGCGGCGGCGGGCGTGGTCGGTCTCGTACGGGCCGCCCTGGCGGTGCACCACGGGGTGATTCCGCCGCAGGTGGACTTCCGGGCGCTCAATCCGCAGATCGGCGCGGACGCGGCCCCGTTCTACATACCGACCGAGGCCGTGCCCTGGCCGTCGGGCGGGCCGAGGGTGGCCGCCGTGAGCAGTTTCGGCATCGGCGGGACCAACGCCCATGTGGTGCTGGAGGCGGCGGAGAACACAGGGGACGGTGGGGGCGGGGTTCTGTACCCGGCCGCCCCGGAATCCCTTGACCGGGCGCGCGCTCACGGGTCGGCTCCCTCCCGTGACCAGGTGCGCTCCGGCGGGCTGGTTTCCTCGGCTCGTCTGGTGCTCTCCAGCAGCAGCCCGCAGGCGCTGCGCGAGGACGCCGCCCGTATCGGCGGCTACCTCCGTGACCGGCCGGAGACGTACGCGCAGGTGCTGCACCACCTGCGGGACGGGCGCCCGGCCCGCCGCTGGCTGGTCGCCGCGGACTGCGCGGACGCCGCCTCGGCGGTGGCCTGGCTGCGTACGGTGGCGGAGGGCGCCACCCAGCCGCACGAGGCGAGCGCGCCGGAGGCCGGGGAGCAGCGGGATCCGGGGTCGGCGCAGGCCCCCTGGGACTTCCCGCCGCCCGCCTTCGCCCTGGCGGAGTACGACTTCGAGCGTGCGCTCCCCACGCCCGCCCCGGTCGCGGGTGCCTGGCCGGAGCGGGTCGCGGAGTCCCGGTGGCTGTACCAGCCGCACTGGGTGCGGGCGGGCCGCGCCGCCGCCCCGGACGTGCCGCGCAAGGGCAAGCTGCTGGTGGCGATGGTCGCCGGGCCGCTGCCGTCCGGTGCGCTGGCGCCCTTCGAGGCGGTGTACGACAGGGTCGTCGTGGCTGTCGCCGCCGAGGAGTTCGCCCAGCTCGGCGCGGACCTGTACGAGGTGGATCCGGCCGATTCGGGTTCGGTGCGCCGGCTCCTCGGCGCGCTGCTGCCCGCGGCGGGCACGGACGGTGCGGGGCCCGGGACCGTGGACTGGCTGCACGCACTGCCGCTCGCGGCCGGGGGACCGGTCGACGAGGCCGCGCTCGCCCAGGCCAGGTGGGCCTGCCTGGACACACCGGCCGCACTCCTGCGCGCGGTGGCCGAACTCTCCGGCTCCGTACGGCTGCGGCCCTGGTGGTTGTCGTACGGCGCCCAGCCGGTCGAGGGCCCCGTGCTGCGGCCCGAGGCGGGGCTGCTCGCGGGCGCGGCCGAGGTCGCGGCGCAGGAGTGCGCCGTGGACGGCCGGTGGCTCGACCTGCCGGACGGCCGGCTGGCGCGCTGGGCGGGTGCGGTGGCGGGACTGCTCGCCGGGAGGGTGACGGCGGGGACGCGCTCCGCGGCGGCGCACTCGGCCCCGGCGGAGACCGGGGACGGCCTGCCCGCCCCGGACCGCAGGCTCGCGCTCCGGCAGGGCCACTGGTGGCGTCAGGCGCTGCTGCCCGTGCCCGACCCGGGCCCGGCGGCGCTGTCCGCGACGCTCCCCCTCGCGTCGAGCGGGCTGCCCGGCGCTCCGGCGACGTATGTGGTCCTCGGCGGCACCGGCGGCATCGGCCGTGCGCTCGCCGCCCAGCTGCTGGGCGCGTCCGACTGCCGGGTTGTCCTGGTGTCCCGCCACCCCGTGCTGCCGGCGGAACTGGCGGCCGTTGCCGACCGGGTGGACTTGGTCGAAGCGGACCTCGCCGTGGCCGCGCCCGAAGCGGTACTGGCCCTGATCGAGCGGTGTGCCCCCAGAGTCGACGGGGTGGTGCACGCGGCGGGCGTCGCGGGCGGCGGGCTGCTGGTCAGGCGCGATGCCGCCGCCATGGCTGCGACGACGGCCGCCAAGCTGCACGGCGCACTCCTGGTGGAGCAGCTCGTGGCGCGGCACCGGCCCGCCTTCGCGGTGTACTGCTCGTCGATGGCCGCGCAGTTCGGCGGCATCGGCCAGTTCGACTACGCCGCGGCGAACGGCCTGCTCGACGGATTCGCCCGGTACGGCTCCGGTGACGACGACGGCACGGCGCGGCTCACCATCGGCTGGGACATCTGGCGCGAGGGAGGCATGGCGGAGCGCGCCCTGCACACGGACGCCCGCCATCAGGCCCATCTCGCGGTCGGCCTGACGGCGGCCGAGGGCCGACGGCTCTTCGCGCGGGCGCTGCGGCTCCAGCTGCCGCATCTGATGGTGTCGACGACGGACATCGGGCGGGCCCCCGACTTCTACGCGGGGCCGCTGCCCGTCGCGCAGTCCGGCACCGTACCGCACCCCTCGGCTGCGTCCGCGTCCGAGGCCGCACCCGATCCGGGGGCGGTGCTCTCGGGCTGGCTCTGCCAGTGGCTGGGGCTGACCGAGGAGGAACTCGACCCCGAGGTCAGCCTGTACGACTACGGCGCCGACTCGCTCACCATGATCGACCTCATCACCAAGGCCGAGCAGCACTACGCCGTCGAGATCGACCTCTCCCAGCTCAGCCACCGTGTGAGCGTCAACGAGCTGCTGATACTGCTCGGCCAGGCGGCGCCGCCCGCCGACGGCTCCCCGGCCGCTCCCGAGGACGCGTGCGCACCGTCCGCTCCCCCCGTCGTACTGGAGGTGTGGCAGGAGGGCACGGGGCGGGACGTGGTGTGTCTGGTGCATCCGGTGGGCGGCGACATCCAGGCGTACCGGAGCCTGGTGTCGGCGCTCGATCCCGGGCTCACCGTCTGTCTTATCGCCGACCCCGCCCTGCGGGGCCAGGCTGCCGGGCAGCCCTCGGAAGCCGTTGCCCCGTCACTGGCCGAGCGGGCCCGCGGGTATCACGCCGCTCTCCAGGCGCGGTACCCGCACGAAACGTGGCGGTGGCAGCTGACCGGATGGTCCTTCGGGGCCTGGGTGGCCCACGCCATGGCCGCCGAGGCCGAGGCGGCCGGCCGTCCCGCCGAGGGGCTCCACCTGCTGGACCCGCCGCCGCCGGACGCGGCACCACAGCTGCTCGCCTACGACGAGGAGGGCGTCGAGAAGGTCTTCGCGCAGGAACTGGCGCACGGCGGCGGACAGGACCGGCCCGGCCGGAGCGGCGCGGGGCAGAGCCAGGGGGTGCAGGCGTACGCGGAGCGTCTCGCGCGCTGCTGCCGGGACAACCTCGCGGCCATGACCGGGCACGAACTGCCCCGGCTGGCCGGGACGTCGTCCTACCTGTGGCTGGCGAGCGAGCCGGTGGCCGGATTCCCGGTCTACGGTTCGCCCGACGAGCAACTGGCTTTGTGGAAGGCCGAGTTGCCACTGATCGAGGAGTCCCGGGTGCTCGACACCACGCACTACGGCATCGTCCGTCCGCCGCACACGGACGCGGTCGCCGAGAGCGTGCGGGCGGCGGTGCTGCGCACCGACGGGACCCCGGCCCGCTGAACGGGCCGTGCGGAGGGGACGCAAACCCCCCGCCCCTCCGCACCGGATCCCCACACCACCCACCCATCTTCACTCAAAGCGCACAAATAGTGACACCGTGTTTGAATTCGGGCACCAGTCGCGGGGGAGGCTCTCCCGCGCCCCGGACCCGAAGGAACCTCCATGCTCAAGGCGGCACTCATCGGCGCGGCAGCCGCACTCGCGGCCGCCGCCACCCTCCCCTCGGCGCCCTCCGTTCCCCCGGAGCCGCCGACGGGCTCCGAGGCGGCCCTCTCCCCCGTTCCGCCGGACCGGGTCACGATCAATCTCGCGCAGATCAACGGTTCGGGCTGCCGGCCCGGCAGTGCCGCCGTGGCCGTCTCGCCCGACAACACCGCGTTCACCGTGACGTACAGCGAGTACCTGGCGCAGGTCGGCAAGGGTGCCAAGCCGGTCGACTTCCGCAAGAACTGCCAGCTCGGGCTGCGCATCAACGTTCCGCACGGGTACACCTACGCGGTCGTCACGGCCGACTACCGGGGCTTCGCCAGCCTGGAGAAGGGCGCGTCCGCCACCCAGAAGGCGAGCTACTACTTCCAGGGGATGTCGGGTACGCAGCGGCGCGCCCACCAGTTGCGCGGTCCGTACCAGGGCGACTGGCAGGCCACCGACACCACGGCGATCGAGGCGCTCGTCTTCGCGCCGTGCGGCACCCAGCGCAACTTCAACATCAACACCGAGGTGCTGGTGGACGAGGGCTCGTCGGACACGGTCAGGACGAACAGCTTCATGACCATGGACTCGACGGACGGCAACTTCAACACCAAGTACCACTTCGCCTGGAAGAAGTGCCCGGTGCGCTGAGCCGCCGGGTCGTTCGTTCGACGCACTGCCCGACAGGCTGACCGCCGGGCACGTACGCGAAGCCGGGGGCGGGGTGCTGCTTCCCTCAGCGGCCGCACCGCGCATACTGGTCGGGCCCCCGCCCCCTCACAGAACGACTCCATGGCGAAAAACAACAGCTCCTCGACCCCCGTCCCCGACACCGCGTGGCTCGCCCACGGCCGCCACCTCGGGCCCGAGCCCGAGCAGGACGTCCGGCGCAACCTGATCGCCCTCAAGGCCGCCGGCGTTCTCGACGACTTCCTGGAACTGGAGCCCGTCGAGGCCGCCCGCTCCACCGCGCTGCACCCGCGCGACGAGTCCGCGGACCCCGGCCCCGCGGCCCGGCGGGTCTTCGAGGCGCGCTGGCGCGTGGGCGGTGACGTGACGGTGCGCGCGCAGCTGACGACGTACGACCAGGAGGGCAGGCGCAAGGAGGGCGGAGGCGTCCGCTGGGTGCTCGCCGCCGAGGCGGAGGACGCCTGGGACATGTACTGGCCCTCGCCCGCCCTGATGTTCTGGCCCGACAGCGAGCGGATCGAGTGGGACCACGACGCGGTGCCGGGCGTGCGGCTGCGGGTGGCGAACCAGCTGCCGAAGGACGACGACGAGCTCCGGCGGCGGCTGCGGGAGTGCACCCGGCAGAGCTGGTACGTGCACGTCGTGGTGCACGAGGCGATGACTCCGGACGCGCTGGGGCAGCAGCCGGTCTCGGTGCACCTGCCGCCCAGCCTGCGCCACCAGGTGGTCGAGCACCGGGCCACGCCGGAGCAGGCACAGATCGCCGACTTCGCGATGAAGCGCGAACTGGGTGTGCGGCTGCCGCGCGGCGGCGCCGTGGTCCTGCCGACGGCGGCGCGCGGCGCGGACGCGGAGGCGGATCGTTTCACGGTCCGCAATGTCTTCCTGGACGGCTCGACGCCGACCGAACTCCTCGACAGCATCAAGGAGTTCGCCGCGCTGCCGCAGTCGATGCCGGAGGAGGCCGAGCAGACCCTGACCCGGCTGCGGCAGGGCTGGCACCTGCTCACACCGGACGAGGAACTGGCCCACGCCCGGATCATGGTCACCAAGTACGCCGAGGCCCTGGAAGCCATGACGACCTCGCGCGACCGCTACCGGGAGGCGGCCGAGGCGGCGCACGCCGCGCTGGCGGAGATCAACGGCGGCGACGGAGCGCCGGGGGGCGCGGCCCCGGGAGCGACGGCGAAGGGCAAGGGCGACGGCTCACCGTTGAGCGCGTTCACGAAGATGTTCGGCCGGTTCCAGGAGCCGAAGAAGGAGAAGTGACGCAGGGGCCGGGCGGGGGAAGGCAGGGGGCAGGGGCGGTCGTACGGGGGCGTCTCCCGGGCCTCGTTCGTACGACCGGGTGACTTATCGCCCGGGGCCGTAACCCGCGCACATGATGATTGTCGTACGCACATGACAATCCTGACGCTCCCTCAGCAGAGCTCCTCCGTCCGCGACCGCCGCACCACTCCCGATCTGCCGCCGCCGCTCGCCAGACAACTCCTGCGCGAGAACTGGGGGCTGACGCGCCGTCAGGTGGCGGACGCGTTCGGGGTCACCGTCGCCACCGTGCGGTCCTGGGAGACCGGCCGCACCTCCCCCACCGGCCGCCGCAGGCTGCGATACGCCCGGTTCCTGGCGGGTCTGGCGGAGGCCGACATCCGGCGGACGTCCGGGGAGCGGGCGCGTACGGGTACGGGTACGGGTACGGGTACGGGTCTGAGTACGGGCCGCAAGGCACAGTCGTGTGGGCCGGTCGAATCCGGCGGCCCTGCCGAGCCCGCCGGATCCACCCGCGTCGCCGGGGCGGTCAGGGCCGTCACCGTGCGGCGGGCACCGGCGGTCGCGGCCGGGACGCCTCCCCGCACGTGCCTGCCCACCTCGGCGGTGCGTCCGCTGCCGGTACGCCCCGGAAGCGACCCGGTCTCCCCGGCGCGGCTGCGCCGGATGCGGCAGGTACTGGTCGCCGCCGGGGTCTGGGGCGCGGTACTGCACCTGCTGAACACCACCTTCCCGCTGATGTAGCCGAGGGTGGGGTGGCCCCGGCGGGGCTGATGCGGCCGAGGGCGGGGCGGTCCCGGGGGCGGGGCGGCGAAGGCGGGGCGGCCCCGGGGCGCCGGCGGCCGGTAGCTGTGCGACCGGGGCGGTGCGGCCGGGTTACGCGATCCCCGCGACCGTCACCTCGATCTCCACCGGTACCCCGGCCACCGCCCGCTCCCCGGCGGCACGGACCTCGCGGGCCACGTCCACCGCCCGGTGCCCGTGCCGCACGGTGAGCTGCACCTCCACCCGCCAGCGGGCGGCGGCCGGTTCCCGGCGGACGCGAACCCCCGCCGGGGGCCGGTCACCGGCGCTTCCGCGCAGGCGGGCAGCGGTGGCCGAGCCCCGGAGCAGGTCGCTCAGCCTGGGGCGCAGGAACGCCACACCGGGCACCCCCGACGCCGTTTCCGCGATGGTCCGTGCCAGGCGTTCGCCCGTCTCTCGCGCACTTTCCCGGGGGGCCGGATCCGCCGCCGTGCGTCCGGCGCCGGCGGATCCGCCCTGCCCTGTGGACGGAGCATCAGCTCCGACGGCCGGTCCGTCCGGTCCGCCGGTCGTGCCCGGACGCCCGTGCCGCGTCCCGTCCTCTTCGTACCCGCCGTCGGTCATCACCGGCCCTCCCTCGTCGTCGTTTCCCATGCGTGTCCGCCGCCGTCCTCGTCCGCGTCCTCGTCGAAGATGTCGACGACGGCGACGTCCACCATCGCCACCCGGATGCCGATCGCGCGGTCGGCCGCTCCGGCCACCGCCGTACGTACCGCGTCGGCGAGTGCGGGCAGGGCCCTTGCGCTGCCCGCCTCGACCTCGATGGTGACCCGGACGGGGCCTCGGGGACCCGACTTCGCGCCGGCCGCCGGTGCGACCCGGCAGCTTCCGGCACGTACGCCCGGCACTGTTTCGGCGGCGGCCCTGAGGGTCTTGGCCGCGGCGGCCTCCACGATCCAGTGGGCCTCGTCGGGTTCGCCGAGCGGCAGGGTCCTTCCGGGGCGCAGTTCCAGCCGGACCAGGTCCATCACCCGTGCGGCGACTCCCGCCGCGTCGGGCTGCGGAGCGCTCTGCTCCTCGCTGCGGGCCCGCTGGACGAAGTCGTCCAGCGCCCGGAGCTCCTGGAGCGCAGCCGAGCAGTGCGGGCAGTCCGCGGGCGGGTGGCCGGGCACCCCGGCAGCGTCCGTCGCGGGGTCCGCGCCGGTCTCGTGGTCCTCCCACACCGCGTAGAGCGAACGCCCGCACGGGAGCAGGTCGTCCCCGTCGGATCCGTCCGGTTCGTCCAGTCCCTCTGGTCCGTCCGGTCCACCTGGTCCCTCTGATACGTCCGGTCCGCCCGGCGCATCGAGTCCGTCCCGCCCGTCCGGCCGGCCGTGTCCCTCGTACTCCTCGTACTCTTCGTGTCCGTTCTGCCCGTCCGGCCGGGTACGCCCGTCACCGGGTCCGTACGTGCCGTCCTCCCCGGTGCCGCCGTGCCCCGGCGGTCCGGTGTGTCCGTTCATCGCCATGCCGCCATCGCCTCCGTCAGAGCTCGGCGTGCGCGGAACATCCGGCCGCGTACCGCTTGCGGACTGCTGCCGACCGTATCCGCGATCTCCTCGTACGACAGTCCGTGCATCTCCCGCAGCAGCCAGCACGCCCGCTGTTCCGGGGAGAGTCCGTCCAGTACGCGCGACAGTTCCCGCAGTCCGGCTCCCGCCTCGGCGTCCCTGGCGGGAGAGCCCTCGTGGCCGGGGGCCTCCTGCTCCGGTACGGCGTCGAGATCGGTGGTGGGGCGCCGGGACCTCAGCTGGTTGAGACACCGGTTGGTGACGATGCGGTACATCCACGTCCGGAACGCCGCGTCGCCACGGAACTCCGGCAGGCTCCGCCACGCGCTCACGAACGCCTCCTGCACGGCGTCCTCCGCCTCGGTCGCGCTGCCGAGCATCCGAGTGGCCAGCCGCAGCAGGTCGGGGCCGTGCCGCCGCACGAGCGCCTCGAAGGCACTCTCGTCGCCCTCGCCCGCACGCACGGCGAGCAGCCGGTCGGGCAGCGCGGTCGCGCCCCCGCCGTCCTCGACGTCCGCCCCGTCCTCGACGACCGGTTCGTCCTCGGGACGTCCGCCGTACTCGGCAAGGGGCCCGCCGTCCTCGGGAGGGCGTCTGCCGTCCTGCGGGCCGCGGGCGCCCCGGGCGTGTCCGGCGGCCATGCCACCGCCACCCTCGTCATCCCCGTTTCCGGGCACTTACCGGCTCCTCTCCCTCGCCGTGCGTCTCTTCGACCGCCGTGCCTCTCTTCGACACGGCTCACTCCCTTTCGTCACGCTGCCCGTTTTCGGGGCCCGTCCGAATAGCCGAAGAAAGTTCTCGGAATCGGGGCGTGACGAATCGACAGGTACGGAGTCCAACGAGGTGACCGAGCAAGAGCAGCGCTATTCCTGGAGACTTCTCATGGCTTCTCAGCAGACCGGCACCGGTTCGGCCACCGCCACCAACGCGTCGGCCGTCGGCCGCGTGCCGCACCCGGAGCACACCGCCGTGAGCCTCGGGCGTACCGGCTCGGACGAGCCCGCGGGCACCCGTGGCAAGACCGCCATCGCCGACCTCGTCGTGGTGAAGATCGCCGGCATCGCGGCCCGCGAGATCCCCGGGGTGTACGACATGGGCGGCGGTCTCTCGCGCACCATCGGCGCCGTTCGCGACCGGGTTCCGGTCGGCCGCCCGAGCGTGGGCCGCGGGGTCAAGGTCGAGGTCGGCGAAGTGCAGACGGCGATCGATCTGGACCTGGTGGTGGAGTACGGCGTGGCCATCGCGGACCTCGCCCGGGACGTGCGCGAGAACGTCATCTCGGCGGTCGAGCGGACCACCGGCCTCGAAGTGGTCGAGGTCAACGTGACCGTCAACGACGTGCACCTCCCCGAGGACGACCAGGACAACGGGCAGGGCGAGGCGCGCGTCGCCTGACCCCTACCGGCCGATCCGCTGCGGCCGGACCGGGACCGCCGATCCGCCGATCCGCCGGCCTGCTGGTCGGCCGGTCCGCCGGTCCCCCGGTCCGCTGCGGATGGCCCCTACCCGGCCGGAATGTCCCGGCCCGCAGGTCCGACAGGCAGTACCCGTGAGGGAGAAGGGGAGTAGGCAGGTCCATGGACAGGTCACAAGTGGGGGTGCTCGCGGGCACGGCCCTGGGTTTCGCCGGGTGGTTCGGCGGCTTCGGCGCGTTCCTCGTGGTCGCGCTCTGCGGTGCGGCGGGGTGGGCGGTCGGCCACGTGCTGGAGGACCCGGACGCGCGGCAGCGGCTGTGGGACCGGGTGGACCGGACGAACGGGTCCGGCCGGAGGACCCGATGAGTACGCCGCTCCCCCGGGCCTCCGGCCGGGAGGGGGTCGGTGCCCCGGACGCGACCCTCACCGGCGGAACCGACCGGGACGGGGGCCGGACCGACACCGCAGACACGGACCGGTACACGGACAGGGACCGGGACCGGCCCGTCGGCGCGGCCACCGCCGTCGCTCCGGCCGAACGCGGCGCGACCACGATCGCCGACCGGGTGGTGCGCCGGATCGCCGCCCGGTCCTCGCTGGAGGCACTCCCGCCCGGCGGCTCCCCGCCCCCGGCGGCGGCGGTCAGCCGCTCCGGCCGCACCGCCGCCGTCGAACTCCGCGTCTCCCTCCCCTACGGCGCCGACCTCGCCGTTACGGGAGCGCACGTCCAGCGGCATGTGGCACGGCGCACCGCCGAACTCACCGGACTGACGGTCCCGCCGCCCGAGGTCCGGGTGACGGCGCTGAACGGTGCGCGGCGGCCCGGTGCCGGCTCCAGGCTCGGAGCCGTCAGGAGCGGCGGCCCTGCAGACGGCAGCCCCGGTACGTCTGCGGCAGAAGCGGCCGTGGCGGGTGAGAACCACCCCGGTGGCGGGGCGCCCCTTCCGCCCACCGAGGCCCTCACCCCCGCGCGGGCGCGCCGCCCCTGGTCGCCGCGTCGGCTGCCCGCGCTCGTCGTGGCGTTCGCCGCTGCGGCCGGGGCCGCGTACTTGCTCTCCGAGGCGGTGGCGCGGCGCACCGGGCATGCCGTGCTGCCCGTCCTGGTGCGGCCGGATGTGCTGCACCGGGTGGCGACCGCCTCGCTCTCCGATCCCGCCGCGCTGGTGGCGGGGGCAGTGGCGCTGGGGTGCGGGCTGTGGCTGCTGGGCGCCGCCGTGTTGCCGGGACTGCGGAACCGGCTGCCGATGACGGTGCGCACGGCGGACACCCGTGCGGTGCTGGACCGTACGGCGGTGGGGCTGCTGCTGCGGGACGGGGCGCTCGCGGTCCCGGGCGTCACCTCGGTCCGGGTGCGGGTGGGCCGCCGGCGGGCGAAGGTGCGCGCACGCGCCGGATACGGCGAACTCGACTCCGTACGAAAGGAGTTGACCGCGACGATGGCCGACGTGCTCGATTCGCTGGGGCTGGCACGGCCGCTGCGCCCGCGTGTGCGGCTGCGGGCGGACCCCCAGCACGTCGGCCGCGACAACGGCCCGGACGGTGATTCCGCCCCGGACACGGGCACGGGCACGGGCCGGGACTTCGCCCCGAACACCGAGGAGGCGGCCCGATGACCGCACGTCGTGTCGCCACCACCCGCAGCGCGCTGCTGGTCCTGGCCGCCGCTTCGCTGGTAGGCGGCGCCTGGCTGACCCTCGGCAACCGGGCCCTGCGGCAACCGGACTCGGCCGCGGCGCGGCTGCCGGACTGGTGGCCGCTGCCGCGCGCGGAGGCGGGCGCGGCAGGGACGCACGGCTGGTGGGCCCCCGCCGTCATGGCCGGGCTGGCGGTCGTCCTGCTGGCCGCGCTCGGCTGGCTGTTCATGCTCGCCGTACGGGGGGTGCGCCGGAGGGCACCGTACGCGCTGGCGGGGCCGCGGCTCTCGCTGGCGCCGGACGCGCTCGCGGACGCGATGACCGCGCAGGTGGCGGAGTTGGCCGGGGTGTCAGGCGCGCGGGTCGTACTGGACCGCGCGGGCAAGGTGCCGCTCGCCCGGATCACGGTGTTCCTGGAGCACCGCTCCGATCCGCGAGCGGTGCTCCAGGCCGTGGAGGAGGGTCCGCTCCGCCACGCGCGCGCGGCCCTCGCCCCCACGGCCGTGCACGCCGACCTCAGGTTCCGCGTACGAGGTCATCGCACCCGGCGGACCCGGTGAGGCGTCAGTCTCGCGCCGCGTCCCGGTGCCCGGCCGCACGGGCCTCCGCGGTCTTCTTCAGGTCCTGGAGCCAGGCTTCGAGTCCGCCGCCGAGCAGTTCGGTGGCGTTCGGCAGCGACTCGACCTGATCGCCGGTCCAGGTCTCCACCGTGTGCACCCGGACTCCTCCCCTGACCTTCCGGAAGGTCCACAGGTGCACGCCCTCGTCGATCCGGGCCCCTTCCCCCACGGCGGGCCCGGCCCACAGGATGCAGGAGCCGTGCTGCAGTTGGCGGACGGTGGAGGTGATCTCCATGGTGGTGGCGGGCGTGCCGGTGGTCGGGGGCGCCGGGGTGGTCCACCGGAACTGCGAACCCTTGCGCAGGCGGCCCGAGTCGAGCCGTTCCATGGTCTCGACCGCCGCCTGCCAGGACGGCCAGCGCTCGACGTCGGTCTGGAGCTTGAAGACGGTGGCGAGCGGCGCCTTGATCATGATGTCGGTCTCGTAGCGGATCCGGGCGTCGGGGTCGACGCCCTCACCGCGGCAGGTGGACGGGGTGTGGTGAGGGGTGGTCCCGGCCGGAGCTGCCGAGGCGGCGGGGGCGGTGAGCAGCCCTGCGCCTGCGGCAACGGCGAGCGAGAGGGCGACGGCTGTGGTGCGCGTGCGGGACATGGGAGTTCCTAATTCGTGAGTAGGCGGTTCCAGACGACTCGTGGGTGAGTCGCTGGACTGTTGAGGTGGGTTGGGTTCGTAGTGGCCGCGTGGGCGCCG
>NZ_JBIAMU010000017.1:0-263477 GCF_042874215.1 Streptomyces sp. NPDC004111 | reverse complement strand
GCGCCCCGCGTCCGGGGTGTTTTGTGGCCCTTATACCCGCGGGGGGGGGCGGCCCCCCCGGGGCCCCCCCCCCCCCGCGGGGGCGGGGGGGCCCCCCCGGGGGGGGGGGGGGCCCCCGGCCGCTCGGGAGCCGGGATCAGGCCTGCTGGGGCGGGCCCACCAGCTCTCGCAGGACGTCCTCCATGGTGACCAGGCCCGCGGACCTGCCGTCGGCGTCGGACACCGCCGCCAGGTGCGTTCGGCTGCGGCGCATCGCCGTCAGCACGTCGTCCAGCGGGGTCTCCGCCCGCACCCGGGCGATCGGCCGCATAGCCGAGACCGGGAACGGCAGATCGCGCGGCACCGCGTCCAGGGCGTCCTTCACATGCAGGTAGCCCAGGATGCGGCGGTTGGAGTCGACCACCGGGAAGCGGGAGTAGCCGGACTCGGAGGCCAGCCGCTCAAGCTCCTCGGGAGTGGTCCCGACCTGCGCGTACACCACGCGCTCGACCGGCATCACCACGTCCCGCACCGGGCGCCTGCCCAGTTCCAGGGCGTCCCGCAGCCGCTCGGCGGCCCGGTCGTCGATCAGCCCCGCGTCACCGGCGTCCTTCACCAGCCGGGCCAGCTCGTCGTCCGAGAACGTCGCCGCGACCTCGTCCTTCGTTTCCACCCGCATCAGCTTGAGCAGCAGGTTGGCGAACGAGTTGATCGCGAAGATCACCGGGCGCAGTGCCTTGGCGAGCGCCACCAGCGGCGGGCCGAGGATCAGCGCGGTCCTGGCCGGCTCGGCCAGGGCGATGTTCTTCGGCACCATCTCGCCGAGCAGCATGTGCAGGTACGTCGCCAGGGACAGCGCGATGACGAACGAGATCGGGTGGGTCAGCGCGTCCGGCACACCCACCGCGTGGAACACCGGCTCCAGCAGATGTGCGATGGCCGGCTCGGCGACCACACCGAGCACCAGGGTGCACAGCGTGATGCCCAGCTGGGCGGCGGCCAGCAGCGCCGAGACGTGCTCCAGGCCCCAGATGACGCTGCGCGCCCTGCGGTTCCCGGCCTCCGCCTCGGGCTCGATCTGACTGCGGCGCACCGAGATCAGCGCGAACTCCGCGCCGACGAAGAAGGCGTTGACGAACAGGGTCAGCAGACCGATCAGAAGCTGAACGGCGATCATCGGCCCGCCTCCACGTCGTCGGACTTCCCGGCCGCGGCGTGCTCGGACTCGACGGGCGCGTGCATCAGCACCCGCGCCGCCCGCCGGCCGCTCGCGTCCACCACGTCCAGCCGCCAGCCGGCCAGCTCCACGCGGTCACCCACCTCGGGGATCCGTCCCAGTTCGTTGGCCATCAGGCCGGCGAGCGTCTCGTACGGGCCTTCCTGCACCCTCAGGCCGATCCGTTCCAGCTGGTCGGTCCTGGCCGCCCCGTCCGCCGACCACAGGTCGCGGCCGTCGGTGTCCTCGCCCGCGCGGGCGAGGTCGGGGGTCTCGTGCGGGTCGTGCTCGTCGCGCACCTCGCCGACGACCTCCTCGACAATGTCCTCCAGTGTGACGACACCCGCCGTACCGCCGTACTCGTCGATGACGACGGCCATGGTGCGCTTGCCGGACAGCCGGTCCAGCAGTTTGTCCACGGTCAGCGTCTCCGGTACGAGGAGCGGCTCGCGGACCAGTTCGGTCACCGGGTGCCGGGGCCTGCGCTCGGCGGGCACGGCCAGCACGTCCTTGATGTGGACCAGGCCGACGACCGAGTCCAGGCTGCCCCGGTACACCGGGAAGCGGGAGAGGCCGGTGGCCCGGGTCGCGTTCGCGACGTCCTCCGCGGTGGCCTGCACGTCGAGCGCGGTGACCTGCACGCGCGGGGTCATCACGTTCTCCGCGGTCAGCTCGGCCAGGTTGAGGGTGCGGACGAAGAGTTCGGCGGTGTCCGCCTCCAGCGCGCCCGCCTTGGCGGAGTGCCGGGCCAGTGCGACCAGTTCCTCGGGGCTGCGCGCGGACGCCAGCTCCTCGGCCGGTTCCATGCCGAAGCGGCGCAGGATGCGGTTGGCCGTGTTGTTCAGGTGGCTGATCAGCGGCTTGAAGGCGGCCGTGAACCAGCGCTGCGGGGTCGCCACGACCTTGGCGACGGCCAGCGGGGAGGAGATCGCCCAGTTCTTGGGGACCAGTTCGCCCACGACCATCAGCACCACGGTCGACAGCGCCGTACCCAGGACCAGGGCGAGGGAGGAGGCGACGGTGGGGGACAGGCCGATCGCCTCGACCGGGCCCTTGAGGAGCTTGGAGATCGACGGCTCGGAGAGCATGCCGACGAGGAGGTTGGTGACGGTGATGCCGAGCTGGGCGCCGGACAGCTGGAAGGTCAGGCTGCGCACGGCCTTCAGGGCACTGTCGGCTCCCCGCTCACCCCGTTCGACGGCCCGTTCGAGGTCGCCGCGCTCGACGGTGGTGAGGGAGAACTCCGCCGCGACGAAGGCGCCGCAAATCAGCGAGAGCAGTACCGCCACGAGCAGCAGAAGCACTTCGGTCATCGGTTCACCTCCGTCCCATGATCGGGCAGGGTCGGGAGGTTCGCGCGGTGTCGGCTACTGGGAGGCTCGCCCATGGGCGGACGCTCACACCTTTCGAAGTAGGGATGTCCGATGTTCGGTCGGCACATCGGGGAAGGAGGTTCCCATAGTAAAGGATCGGCAAAGCGGCCGGTCAGGGAGTGAGCGACTTCACCCAACGGGTCCACTGGGGCTGGGGTCCGTAACCCGCCGAGCCCCACGCGGAACGGGCGGGCGCGTTGTCGTCGAGGACCATCGCGTCCCCGCGCCGACCGCCCAGCCGGACGAAGCGTTCCTCGGCCGCGGTGAGCAGCGCGCCCGAGATGCCGAGGCGGCGGTGGTCCGGATGGACGGCCAGCCGGTAGAGCGAGCAGCGCCAGCCGTCGAAGCCGGCGATGACGGTGCCGACCAGTACCGCCTCCGCGGCGCCGGACGCGGTCGCCGCCACGCGTTCGGCGAGGATCAGGGCCTCGGGGTCGCGGACGGTCAGCCGCTCGATCCCGTCCCGGTCGTCGCTGATGCTGGTGCCGTGGGCGGACAGCTTCCAGAAGGCCAGGACGGCGTCGAGGTCGGCCGCGGTCGCGTTCCTGAGTCGGATGTTCCCGGGATCGTTCATGGCGGCATCCCATCACCGGCCCCGCGGCGGCGTCGACAGGATTCCACGATCCGGATGCCGCTCTCAGCTGCCGCGCAGTTCCTCCATCACCGGGGCGAACTCCTCCAGGTGCGGATCGAGCACCGAGAGGTAGCTGAAGCCGTACCGTGCGCGGTTCGCCCGCAGCTGTTGCGCGATCTCCCGGACCGTGCCGACGGCGACGACCGGAAGGCCGAGCACCTCGTCCTCGGTCAGGTACGGGACGTGCGGGAGGAAGTCCCGTACCGCCGCGCGCCGGTCGTCGGTGACCACCACGAGCTGGAGCAGCAGATTCAGCTCCGCCTCCACGGCGCGGTCGGCCGCGAACTTCCGGTAGGCGGCGACCCGTTCCTCCAGGGCCTCCGCCGTCACCACGCGCAGGCCGTCCTCCGTCGCGCGGGCCCCGGTGAAGGCCACGATGTCCGCCCGCTCCGCCGCCAGTTCGAGCACCCGGTCGCCGTTCCCGCCGATCAGCAGGGGAGGACGCGGACTCTGCACGGACCTGGGCACATGCGTCTCGTCGCGCAGCAGCCGGTCCAACTCCGCCACCGTGTGCGCCAGATGGCCGACGCGTCCCCCCGGCGACAGGAACTCCAGCCCGGCCCGGTCGTGCTCCTCCTTCACGTAGCCCGCGCCGATGCCGATCTCCAGCCGGCCGCCGACGAGGGCGTCCGTGGTGGCGATCTCGCGGGCCAGCAGGGCCGGGTTCCAGAAGCCGGCGTTCAGTACGAAGGTGCCGATCCGGGGCCGCCGTGTCACCGCCGCAGCGGCGACCATCGCGGGGAAGGGGGCGACCCGCCCCAGATGGTCGGGCACCTGGATCACGTCGTAACCCAGCTCCTCGGCACGACGGCACTTGCGTGCCCACTCCTCTCCGTCGGCGGGCGTCAGCATGTTCACCGAGAACCGGAACGGCCTGGTCATGAACAACTCTCCTTGAACGGGGAAATGTCCGGGCGCGTGCTACTCGTGCGCGATCGCGGCCAGCACGTTCATCCGCGAGGCCCGCAGGGCCGGCAGCACCGCTGCCACGAGCCCCACCACCACGGAACCGGCCACCACCGCCAGCACAGTCGACCACGGCACCGCGAACACCGTCATCCCCTGGAGGGAGAGGACCTGGCTCATTCCCACACCCCACACCAGACCCAGTGCGAGCCCCAGCACCGCCCCGAACACGGCGATCACCACCGACTCCAGCCGGATCATCCGCCGCAACTGCACCCGCGACAGCCCGATCGCCCGCAGCAGCCCGATCTCCCGGGTGCGCTCCACCACCGACAGGGCGAGCGTGTTGACCACCCCGAGGACCGCGATCACGATGGCCAGCCCGAGCAGCCCGTACACCAGGTAGAGCAGTACGGAGACCTGGCTGCGGACCAGCTCCTTGTAGTCCGCCCTGTCCTGCACCTTCAGCTGCGGGTACGGGGCGAGGGCCTTCTCCAGTTGCCCGCGCAGCGCCGGGGCGTCGAAACCCGGTGCCGCGTTCACGTAGAGCGCGGACTCCTGCCCGCCCGGGAAGTACTTCTCCACCGTGCCCAGGCCCATGAAGAGACCGCCCTGCACACCGCCGCCGCTCGGGGCGTCCTGGCTGGTGAGCGCCGCCACCCGCAGCCCGCCCGTCCGGCCGCCGGAGAACTCCACGGGGAGGACCGCACCGAGGCGCACACCGTGCTCGTCGGCGAACTTCCGCTCCATGCCCATGCTGCCGGGTGCCAGCGCGGCCCGTGTGTCCCCCCGGACGTAGGTCAGCCGGGCCACCTCGTCGAGCTGCGGATCGTAGCCCCCTACCGTCGATTTGATCCGCTTGCCGTCCGGCAGCGTCAGCCGTACGGGAGTGAGCCGCTGGCGCACCACGGTGCCCGACGCCTGAACCTGCTCCACCTTCCTGGCCACTTCGGGCGGGAACGGCTGGAAGCCGTCACCCTGCACCACGAAGTCCGAGCCCAGGGTGCGGTCGATCTGCCGGTCCAGCGACGCCGTCATCGACGCGCTCGCCACCGAGAGACCGGCCACCAGCGCCAGCCCCACCATCAGCGCGGACGCGGTCGCCCCGGTACGGCGCGGGTTGCGCAGCGCGTTGCGCTGGCTCATCCGCCCCACCGACCCGTACAGCCGGGGGAACGCCGCCCCCAGGACACGGATCACCGGGCGCACCAGCAGCGGCCCCGCGACCACCGCCGCGATCAGCGTCAGTACGACACCGAGCCCCAGCAGCAGGGAGGCGGCAGCGGTGTCGTCACTGACCGCGCACCCCGCCAGCGCCGCGGCTCCGGCCGCCGTCAGGACGCCGCCCGCCACGGCCCTGATCCGCAACGGCCGCCCGAGGCCCGCGACTTCGGCCTCGGCGAGCGCCGCCATGGGGGAGACCGCCGAGGCCCGGCGGGCCGGCAGATAGGCGGCGACGAAGGTGACCCCCACCCCGACCGCGTAGGCGGCGACGAACGGGCTCCAGCCCAGCTCCATGTCGGAGACCCTCAGCTTCATCCCGAACCGGCTCATCAGCCAGATCAGCGCCGCGGCCAGCCCCACCCCGGCGGCGATGCCGAGCGTCGAGCCCACCAGGCCGAGCAGCAGCGCCTCGGTGAGGACGGAGCGCCGCACCTGGCGCCGGTCGGCGCCCAGCGCGCGCAGCAGCCCCAGCTCGCGGGTGCGCTGGGCGATCAGCATGGCGAAGGTGTTCACGATGAGGAAGACACCGACCAGCACGGCGACCCCGGCGAAGCCGAGCATCACGTACTTGATGACGTCGAGGAAGGTACCGAGCTGGGCGACCGAGGACTTGGCCTGCTCGTCGGCGGTGCGCAGCTGGTAGCGGGAACCCAGCTCGGCCGCCAGGCGTTCCTTGAGCACCGCGTGGGAGACACCGGGCGCGGCCTCGACGGCGATCAGGGTGGCGGCGTCCGGCGAGCCGAGGAGTTTGCGCTGGGCGGTGGGGGTGTCCGTCAGGACGAGCGAGGCACCCGGGTTGGTCGTGGTGAAGGTGGCGATGCCGACCACCTTCACGGGAAAGGTGCCGGGCCGGACGACGACCCGCAGGGTGTCCCCGAGGGCGATCTTCGCGCGGTCGGCGGTGTCCGCGTCGACGACGGCCTCGCCGGGCCCCTTCGGCAGTTCGCCGGAGGTCAGTTTCAGCGGGTTGTGCGGGGTGTCGTACCAGTTGGTGGCGATGGTGGGGGCGCCGCCCCGCAGCCCGATGGCCTTGTTGGCGCCGTCGACGACCGTGATGTTCTCGGTGGTCGCCTCGACATGGGTGCGGGCGACCCCGGGCACCGACCTGATCTGCTCCGCGACCGCCGCGGGCAGGGTGCGCACGGCACCGGTCGGCAGGGACCCGCCGATCTCGTCCTCCTTGGGCGTGACGGAGACATCGGCGGAGGTGCTCGCGAACAGCCGGTCGAAGGTCCGCGACGCGGTGTCCGAGAAGATCAGGCTCCCGGAGACGAACGCCACCGAGAGGATCACTGCCAGCGCGGACAGCAGCAGCCGTCCCTTGTGGGCGAAGAAGCTGCGCAGGGTCGCCTTCAGCACGGGGTGCCTCCTGGGGCGTCGGGGAGCACGGGTTCAGCCCTTGCGGAGCCGGGAGACGCCGTCGAACTGCTTCATCCGCTCCAGCACGGCCTCCGCGGACGGGTCCGGCATGCTGTCCACGATCCGCCCGTCCCCGAGGAAGAGCACCAGGTCCGCGTGGGCGGCGGCGCCCGGGTCGTGGCTCACCATCACCACGGTCTGCTCCAGGGCGTCGACCGCCTGCCGCAGGAAGGAGAGCACTTCGGCGCCGGCGTGCGAGTCGAGGTTCCCGGTCGGCTCGTCCGCGAAGATCAGCTCGGGCCGGGACGCCAACGCCCGTGCGCACGCCACGCGTTGCTGCTGGCCGCCGGAGAGCTGGGACGGCCGGTGCCGCAGCCGGTCGCGCAGGCCGAGCGTGTCGATGACCTGGTCCAGCCACTCCTGGTCGGGTTTGCGGCCCGCGATGTCCATGGGGAGCGTGATGTTCTCCGCCGCGGTCAGTGTCGGCAGCAGGTTGAACGACTGGAACATGAAGCCGATCCGGTCCCGCCGCAACCGGGTCAGCTCCCGCTCGCGCAGCCCGGTGATCTCGGTGTCACCCAGCCACACCTGCCCCGCCGACACCGTGTCGAGCCCGGCCAGGCAGTGCATCAGCGTCGACTTGCCGGACCCGGAGGGTCCCATGACGGCGGTGAACCTGCCGCGTGCGATGTCGACGTCCACGGCGTCGAGGGCGAGCACGGTGGTCTCACCGCTGCCGTACGCCTTGGTCAGGTTCCGGGCGCGGGCGGCGACCGGGCGGCCCGCCTCCAGTCCGTGGGCGAGTGGGGTGGCGGATGTGGACACGGCAGCCTCCCGGGCCGGGGCCGTTCACTGCTTGCCGTCGCGGGCCTTCCACGACGGTCGACTCCCCTGCACTCCAGGAGGCTAGGGCCGGGGAGGCGTGCCGCGAATCCCCCGTAGGTCCGGAACTTCCGCTGTGTGTAAGGGACATACGTGTACGGATGCACGGTGCGGCGCGTTCCCCGGAAGCGTGCCCCGGACGAGGCCCCCGTGCGCGGCCCCGGACACGGCCCCGGACGCGCTCCCGGGGAGCCGTCCGCCCTTGTGCCCGCTAGCGCGCGGCCGCTAGCGTGAAGTGTGGCCAAGACCCAGTTGAACGTACGCGTCGAGGAGTCCACGGCACAGGCGGCACGGCAGCGGGCCCTTCAGCGCGGGGTGAGTGTGAACCGGTACATCGAGGAACTCGTCAAGCAGGACGCGGGGGAGACCGGCAGGACCTTCGTCGAGTCCGCGGCCGACTTCATGAAGCGGTACGAGGCCGTGTTCGCCGAGGAGTTCGGCGAGGCCTCCGGCGCGCGGGGCGGCGCGAAGCCCGGTGCGGAGAAGTCCCGGCGGTGACGCCGAGGATCGACCTCGCCTGGCTCCTCATGGTCGCCGAGCACCACACCCCCGGCGACCCCCAGGTGGTCGACTGGGGTGCGCTGGTGGCCGCCGTCGCCCGCCACGAGGCGGAGATCTTCGGGGTCCCGGTCTACGCCGATCCGTACACCCGTGCCGCAGCCCTGCTCCAACTGCTGCTGCACGTACCGGCGCTGGAGCGCTCCAACGCCCTGTACGCGAGCGCGGTGGCCTACGGCTATCTGATGGCCTGCGGGCTCAAGGTGCGGACCTCGCCCGAGCGGGTGCGCGACCTGGCCCGGCTGGTCAAGGACGGCAGGGCCGGTGTGCGGGCCATCGCCGACGAACTGCGCCGCTGGAGCGACTGACACAGGGCGTGTCCACCCCCGCGGCGGCGATGCTCAGGTGTGCGCCGGCCGCCGTGCCGCCCCCAGGACGCACGGCGACGACGGCACCCGCAGCCCTTTCTCCGGCACCATCAGCCTCCGGTGGTCGCCGAGTTCGAACCCGGCGTCCCGGATCGAGCCGAGCGGGTCCCGGGAGGTGTGGCAGTTGCCGAACAGCAGCGGCCACACGGTGCGGTCCACGGCCCGCTGACTCAGCGCCAGCCACCGCCCACCGCCCCGCCCGTGCTCGAAGAACCGCAGCTCACCGCCGGGACGCAGCACCCGCCGCGCCTCGGCGAGCGCCCGCTCCACGTTCCGTACGCTGCACAGCACCAGCGAGAGGACCACCGCGTCGTACGCCTCGCTCTTGACCGGCAGCGCCTCCGCCGCACCGGGCACCACGTCCACCGGGACATCGGCCCGCACCGCCGCCCGCAGCGCCAGCGCACGCAGCGAGCGCTCCGGTTCGATGGCGACGACCTCGGACACGGCCGCGGGGTAGTGGGCGAAGTTCAGCCCGTTGCCCGCGCCGATCTCCAGGACCCGGCCGGACAGCCCGTGCAGCAGTTCCTCCCGGTACGCGGCGATGCCGCCGTGCAGGTCGGCGGAGACACTGACCCGGGCGTAGACCCGGGCGAACAGCGGATGGTGCACGGCATCGTGCGGAACCGCGGCTGTGCCGCGACCGCTCTTCCTGCCGCTGCGTGACCCTGGACGTACCGCCATCGCGACCCCCCTTGGTGGAACGGACGGATATCGCGAGTGTGCCCGGTGCGGAGCACGATCAGCCGGAAACGCCCGGGAATCTCCGCGACTGCGGGAAATTCGGCCCGTTCGGCCCGCCCGGAAGTCCCGGGCGGCGAAGTCTCAGGCGGCGACGAAACAGAACTCGTTGCCCTCCGGGTCCAGCAGCACCTGGAACGCCCCCACCTCCTGGACCACGATCCCGCCGGACAGCGTCGCCCCGAGGGCCACCGCCTCCTCGCTGAAGGCCGGGATGTCCTCGGCCACCAGGTCGATGTGCAGCCGGTTCTTCGCCGACTTGCCCTCCGGGACGCGCTGGAAGGCGACCCTGGTGAAGTCGGGGACGTCGATGTACGACCAGTTCGGGTCGCGATCCACCGGCTCGCCGCCGATCAGGGCCGCCCAGAAGCGGACCAGGGCAGCGGGGTCCGCACAGTCGAAGACGATTTCGTCGATTCGCGCTCGCATGACCCCCACCCTACGGACCGGGCGATCAGCGCACCCGCTCCGCGAACACCTCCACGTCCCACTCCCCGCCCAGCTCCGGCGCCAGCCACTGGCCCGCCAGCTCCCGGAACCGTACGGGGTCCAGGGCGCCCGCCCCCTCGGGCACGGCGCCCAGCAGCGGTGCCCCGGCCATGTCGGCCAGTTCGGGGACGTTGCAGCGTTCGGCCAGGCCGGGCGCCTCGGGCCAGCTTCCGACCACCACGCCCAGCGGGGTCAGCCCCCGGGCCCGCAGGGCCTCGCCGGTCAGCTGCACCAGGTTGAGGGTGCCGAGGGCCGGCGCCGCCACCACGAGGACGGGCGCGTCGAGCAGCCGCGCCGCGTCGGCGAGGGTGCCGCCCTCGGAGTCCAGCCGTACGAGCAGCCCGCCCGCGCCCTCGACGAGCACCAGGTCGTACTCGGTCGCCAGCTTCCGTGCCGCGTCGGCCACGTCCCGCGGCGTCACCGGGACCATCCCCGCCCGGCTGGCCGCGGTCGCGGGGGCCAACGGCTCCGGGAACCGGGCGAGTTCGACCGCCGCGACCTCCTCCCCGGCGAGCCGCACCGCGACCTGGGCGTCCCCGTCCTCACCGGGACCGACCCCCGTCTGCGCGGGCTTGAGCACCACGACGCGCCTGCCCGCGGCACGGGCGAGCGCGGCGACGGCCGCGGTGACGACGGTCTTGCCGATGTCGGTGTTGGTACCGCTGATGACGAGGACGGTCATGGGAGGGCTTTCCGTGAGAGGTGTCGGTGTTCGACGGGTACGGCGCCGCGCACTAGCCGCCGTGGGTGGCCGCGGCGGCCGTGACCGCGCGGCAGATGCGGGCCAGGTCCGTGTCGGAGGTGACGTACGGCGGCATCGTGTAGATCAGGTCCCGGAACGGCCGGACCCAGACCCCTTCCCGTACCGCCGCCTCCGTCGCCGCGGCCATGTCCACCGGCCCGTCGAGCTGTACGACGCCGATGCCGCCCAGCACCCTTACCTCCCGCACCCCCGGCAGGTCGGCGGCCGGGGCCAGACCGTCCCGCAGGCCCGCCTCCAGCCGCTTCACCTCCTGCTGCCAGTCCTGGCCGAGCAGCAGGTTGATCGACGCGCAGGCGACGGCCGCGGCCAGCGGATTGCCCATGAAGGTCGGGCCGTGGGCCAGCACGGGCACCTCGCCGCGAGAGATCCCGTCGGCGACCCGCGCCGTGCACAAGGTGGCCGCCATCGTCAGATAGCCGCCGGTCAGCGCCTTGCCCAGGCACATCACATCGGGGGAGACAGCTGCCTGGCCGGCCGCGAAGAGCGTGCCGGTACGGCCGAATCCGGTGGCGATCTCGTCGAACACCAGCAGCACGTCGTGCGCGTCGCAGGCCTCGCGCAGCACCCGCAGGTACTCCGGGGCGTGGAACCGCATCCCACCCGCGCCCTGCACCACCGGTTCGACGATCACCGCCGCCAGTTCGTCGGCGTGCGCGGCGACGGCCGCGCGCAGCTGCTCCGCGTACTCCTCCTCGTACGTCGCCGGCGGCGGGTCCACGAAGAGCTGGCGCGGCAGCGCGCCCTGCCACAGTTCGTGCATCCCGCCCTCGGGGTCGCACACGGACATCGGCTGCCAGGTGTCCCCGTGGTAGCCGCCGCGCCAGGTCATCAGGCGCTGCTTGGCCGGCCGGCCCACCGAGCGCCAGTACTGGAGGCACATCTTCACCGCGACCTCGACCGAGACGGACCCGGAGTCGGCGAGGAAGACGTGCCGCAGCGGCTCCGGGGTGATCTCCACCAGACGGGCGGCGAGCCGCACGGCGGGCTCGTGGGTGAGCCCGCCGAACATCACGTGGCTCATCCGGGACAGCTGGTCGCGGACCGCCTCGTCGAGGACGGGGTGCCGGTAGCCGTGCACCGCCGACCACCAGGAGGACATGCCGTCGATCAGCTCGTCCTGCCCGTGCGCGGGACGGGCCAGACGCAGCCGTACGCCGGAGGCCGACTCCACGACCAGCGGCTCCTCCCGGCCGGGCATCGGACCGTACGGGTGCCACACGTGCGCGCGGTCCAGGCGGAGCAGCGCGTCGGGGGAGAGGGGTGCGGGGGAGTGCGGGTCAGGCATTGGGGGCCAGGTCCGTGCCCGCGCCGCGGCGGCGCACCGCCACCAGGTCCTGGCGGGCCCCGGGCACCGACGGCGTCGCGCCCGGCACCCCGGTCCCTTCCTCGGCCGCCCCGGCAGCGTCGACGGCGCCGCCCCCGCAGCTCCCCTCGCCCTCGCCCGGGGCAGCGTCGCCGCCGCACACCGAACCGCACGCACCGCCGGCACGGTGCTCCGGCAGCGTCGTCGTACCGGTGCCCTCCACCTCGAAGCCGGCGTCCGCGATCATGTCCAGGTCCGCCTGGCCCGCCTGGCCCTCACTGGTCAGGTAGTCGCCCAGGAAGATCGAGTTGACCAGGTGCAGGGCCAGCGGCTGCATCGTCCGCAGGTGCACCTCACGGCCGCCCGCGAGCCGGACCTCCACGTCCGGGCAGACGAACCTCACCATCGCCAGGATCCGCAGCGCCCGCTGCGGGGTCAGGTTCCACTCCTTGGCGAGCGGCGTCCCCTCGAACGGGATGAGGAAGTTGACCGGCACCGAGTCCGGGTCCAGCTCGCGCAGCGAGAACACCACGTCCACCAGGTCCGCGTCCGACTCGCCCATGCCCGCGATCAGGCCCGAGCAGGCGGAGAGACCGGCCGCCTGCGCCTGCTGGACGGTGTCGACCCGGTCCGCGTAGGTGTGGGTGGTCGTGATGTCGCCGTACGTCGACTCCGACGTGTTGAGGTTGTGGTTGTACGCGTCGGCGCCCGCGGCCCGCAGCCGCTCCGCCTGGCCCTGCGACAGCAGCCCGAGGCAGGCGCAGACCTCGACGCCCTCGTTGGACTCCTTGATCGCCTCGATGGTCTTCGAGACCCGGTCCACGTCCTTGTCCGTGGGCCCGCGCCCGCTCGCCACCAGGCACACCCGCTTGGCGCCGCCCGCGACCCCGGCCGCCGCGGCCTTCGACGCCTCGTCCGCCTTCAGCCAGGTGTACTTGAGGATCTCCGCCTTGGAGCCGAGCCGCTGCGAGCAGTACGAGCAGTCCTCCGGGCACAGCCCCGACTTCAGGTTGACGAGGTAGTTGAGCTTCACCCGCCGCCCGAACCACTGACGGCGCACCCTGCCCGCGGCAGCCACCACGTCGAGCAGGTCGTCGTCGGACGTCGCCAGGACGGCGAGTGCTTCTTCGCGGGTCGGCAGCTCGCGCCGCAACCCCTTCTCCACCAGTGTGTTCAGCAGGTCCATGCGCATGATCCTGACGTACGTCACGGCCCGCGGCCAAGGAGGATTCGGACAACAGCGCGCGTTCGAGGTGTGGGTATTGCCACACCCTGACGGGGGTTCGGTCCGGCTAGTGTCTGTGGGCTGCCTACAAAGTGCCGCCCGCACCGCACTGTCCCGAGGGGATCACCCATGCTCCAGCGCCCGACTTCCGCGGACCCCTTCGGCTGGATCGAGGAGGAGGCGGCCCGCCGCACCAAGGCCGGGCTGGTGCGCACGCTGCGCCCGCGCCCCGCCGACAGCCCCCTGCTCGACCTCGCGAGCAACGACTACCTGGGGCTGACCCGCCACCCGGAGGTCACCGGGGCCGCCCAGGATGCCGCCGCCCGCTGGGGAGCGGGCGCCACCGGATCGCGCCTGGTCACCGGGACCACCGAACTGCACACCGAACTGGAGCGGGAACTCGCCGCGTTCACCGGGTTCGAGGCCGCCCTCGTACTGTCCTCCGGGTACGCCGCCAACCTGGCCGCGCTCACCGCGCTGACCGCCCGCGGCGGGCTGATCGCCTCCGACGCGGGCAACCACGCCTCCCTGGTCGACGGCTGCCGCCTCTCCCGCGCCGAGACCGCCGTGGTGCCGCACGCGGACCCCGCCGCCGTGCGCAAGGCGCTCGACGGGCATCAGGGCCGCGCCCTGGTGGTCACCGACTCGGTGTTCTCGGTGGACGGCGACGCGGCCCCCCTGGCCGAACACCTGGCGGTGGTGCGGGAGTTCGGGGCAGCCCTGCTCGTCGACGACGCGCACGGGCTCGGTGTCCTCGGGGACGGCGGGCGCGGCGCCCCGTACGCGGCGGGCCTGGCGGGCGCCCCCGACGTGGTCGCCACCGTGACCCTCTCCAAGTCCCTCGGCAGCCAGGGCGGCGCCGTCCTCGGACCGGCCCGCGTCATCGACCACCTGGTGAACGCGGCCCGCACCTTCATCTTCGACACCGGACTGGCGCCCGCCGCCGCCGGAGCGGCGCTCGCGAGCCTGCGGCTGCTGCGCCGCGAGCCGGAACGGGCCGCCCGCGCCCGCGAGGTGTCGGCGCTCCTGTACGGGAAGCTGACCGCGGCGGGGCTCGCGGCCGTGCGGCCGGACGCGGCCGTGGTGTCGGTGCGCGCCCCGTCGGCGGACGCGGCCCTGAAGTGGGCGGCGGACTGCCGTGCCGCGGGTCTGGTGGTCGGCTGCTTCCGTCCCCCGTCGGTCCCGGACGGGATCTCCCGGCTGCGGCTGACGGCCAGGGCGGACCTGACCGGGACGCAGATCGAGGGTGCGGTGGACACCGTCGTCCGAACCGCACCCTCGCTCTGACAAGCGGGTCAACTCAGGCCGTGCCGCTCACAGTTGCTCCTCGCGCAGCGCGCCGATGAAGCGCGACCACGAGGAGGGGGTGAAGAGGAGAGCGGGCCCGGCGGTCCGCTTGGAGTCGCGGACCGCCGTCAGACCGCGGCCGACCGGTGCCGTCTCGACGCAGTTGTTCATGCCTGTGCTGCGGCTGCTGCGGCGCCACGCTGCGCCCGGCAGGGAAAGACTGGAACGTACGACTCGGGGGTGCATGGGCATGGTTCCTCCCGTGCGTCGTCGCTGATAGGGGTGATGGAGCGAGCGCCGGCGCGTCGGAGCACGGTTCAGCGGATGCCGGCGATCAGATTCAGCGAGTCCTCGTGCGGCAGGGCCTGGGCCTGGATCCGCTGGAATGCTGCGGAGTATTCCGTAAGGTCTTCTTTCCGCTCCAGATAGAGGCTACTCATCAAGTGGTCGATAACAACCACATCCAGATCGGCAATGTTCGGAAAGGAGAAGATAACGAAAGCACCGGTGAGACCGGTGTGCGCTCCCGAAGCAAAGGGCAGCACCTGCAACCGGACGTGCGGCAACTCCGCCACCTCCAGCAGATGCCGCAACTGCTCCTTCATCACCCGCTCGCCGCCCACCGTCCGGTGCAGTACGGCCTCGTCCAGCACCACGGCGAGGTCCAGCGGCTCGTCCGCGCGCAGCACCTCCTGCCGGGCCAGCCGCACCGCCACCAAATCGTCCAGCTTGTCCTCCGGCAGCGCGGGCAGCACCGTCCGGGTCACCGCCCGCGCGTACCCGGGCGTCTGCAACAGCCCCGGCACCACCGTGGTCTCCAGGGTGCGGGCCGCGCACGCGCGGGACTCCAGACTGATGAAGTCCCGGTACTGGGCCGGCAGCAGTCCCCGGTAGGCGTTCCACCACGGTGACCCCGACTCCCCGGAGATTTCGGCCAACACCTGCACCAGGTGCCGGACTTGGGGATCCTGGACCTCGTACACCGCGAGGAGTAGCGCCACGTCCTCCGGCTTCGCACCGCTGCGCCCCGTCTCGATCCGGCTCACCTTCGACTGGTGCCAGCCGACCCGGCGGGCGACCTCCGGGCTGGTGAGCCCGGCCCTGTCGCGCAGCCTGCGCAGTTCTTCCCCGAGCTTGCGGCGGCGCACCGCGGGACCGTGCCGCATGCGCGACTCCTTTGTCTGTGCTTCATCCCTTCCCCGGCGGGGGCCAGTCTGCCGGTCAAATACGGTCTCGCGTAGCAGAGTTCACTACTTTGAGTGGCAGATATATGTATGTCTGGGAGGAACGCCGACGGTGACGCCACCATGAGTGACACTCTGGCGCGGAAAACGGGCGGAAGCAGAGTACCGGGGCCGCCCCCGCACGGATCCTGCCACGGGTCCGGGTCCAGCCCCGGTGGGAAAGGGACAGTGTCGCCATGGCAGACCACCAGGAAGTATCCGTAACCCTGCCGAGTGATCCTGCCTCGGTGTCCACGGCCAGGAAGTACGTCGCCGAAGTGCTCGTCGAATGGGGACTTCCGCAGGCCTGCGAAACGGCGGACATCATCCGGCTGATCGTCTCGGAACTCGCCACCAACGCGGTCCAGCACACCTTCGGCCAGTCGCCCACCTTCACGGTGGACGTCCAGCTGGAGCGTGACGAACAGTTGCGCATCGGTGTCACGGACAGTCACCCCCGCTGGCCCCAGCGCCTGCCCGCAGCCGTCCAGCAGGACAACGGGCGCGGAATGGTGATCATCCGCTCCCTGACGGCCGAGTGCGGCGGGCGGCTGTCGGTCGCTCCCACCGCCGAGGGCGGCAAGACGGTGTCGATCGCCCTGCCCTGGAACGTGCCTGTGCAGACCTAGCTCGTGTCCTTTCCCAGGTCGCGGCGGTCGCGGCCCGGTGCGCGCCTCGGCGGGAGGGTGCGGCTGCCCCTCCCGCCCGGCCCCGGGCCCGCTACCTGACCCGGCCGTACCAGACGCTCTTCGACCAGATCCGCTCCAGCCGCACCACCGTGTTGCGCTTCGGCGAGTGCCAGATCTTGTTCGCGCCGGCGTAGATGCCGACGTGGTACACGCTGCGGCCGTGGTGGAAGAACACCAGGTCTCCGCGCTGCCGCTGGGAACGGCTGATGTGCCGGGTCTTGTTGTACTGGGCCTGCGCCGTGCGCGGCAGGCTCTTGCCGGCCCGCTTGTACGAGTAGAGGGTCAGCCCCGAGCAGTCGAAGCGGTACGGGCCCGCGGCTCCGTACTTGTAGGGGGCGCCCCTCTTGGAGGCGGCGATCTGGAGTGCCTTCGTCGCGTGGGTGGCCGCTTCCGCCTCGGAAGCGGCCCCCGGTACCAGCATGCCGCCGCCCACCACGGCGAGGGTGAGGGCCGATGCGGTGGAGGCCCTGGCGATCAGCGACGGGACGTGAGTGCCTACCTGCGCAGTCATGCGCAACCCTTCGTCGACCAGACGCCCCGGCGGCGCCGGCTGCGGCGTCCGTCAGGGCCGCCCCGCCACGACGGCGGGGGCTTGTCGTCCCAGGGATCTTGACCCGACGGACGTCTGGTTTCCGAGCTGAAAGGGTGCTTTGTGAGGCTCCTCACCACTGGCCCGTTCGGGTGGACAAGGAGCGCGGCGATCACCGGCGTCGCCCCCGCACGACGCCCGCACCAGCAGCGGAACGAATCACTCCGGTTGCCCCGCGGCTGCGCTGCGCAACTCGATCAGTACGGATGACGCAGTCGCGGATGGGCCGAACGGGGGAGGTTCCGCGGTACCCGCGCGGGGCCTCCGCCGATCAACTCGCCTGCTCCGGAGGCACGGTGAGCCGTGCCGCGCGCCGCTCGCCGTCCAGTACCCGCAGTGCCCGCGACAGCGTCACCGGGTGCAGGCTGCTCTCTCCCCGGTCGTGCATCAGGGTGAGCGCCTCGCGCAGCGCGGTCGCCCGGCCGACCAGGGCCTGGGCCGCGCGCAGGGCGGCGTAAGTGTCGTTCGTCCGGGTCGGGTTGATCCGGCCCAGCAGGTCGACGACCTCCAAGTAGCTTTCCACCAGGTCGCATTCGGCGCGGGTGAGGGCCGGCAGCGGTGGCAGGTCCGGCGGCAGCATCCGGCCGCTCACCGCGCCGACGCGGAGCCGGGGCCGCCGCGGTTCTCGACGATGCGGTCCACCACTCCGTACTCCAGGGCCTGTGCGGCGTCGAGCACCTTCGTGCGGTCGAAGTCCGCCTCGATCTGCTCGACGGACCTGCCGGTGTGCCGGGCCAGCATCCCGGCCGTCATCGCACGCAGTCGCAGCAGTTCCTGTGCGTGGATCTCCAGATCGGTCGGCTGGCCGCGCTGCGGTTCGTCCAGCGAGGGCTGGCTGAGGGCGATGCGGGCACCGGGCAGCGCGAGCCGCTTACCGGGCGTGCCCGCGGCCAGCAGCACGGCGGCGCTGTCCAGGGCCTGGCCGAGGCAGATCGTCTCGACGTCGCAGGTCACGAACCGGATGGTGTCGTAGATGGCGGACATCGCGGTGTACGAGCCGCCGGGGGAGTTGATGTACAGCGAGATGTCCTGGTCCGGGGCGTCGTGCTCCAGGTACATGAACTGGGCGGCGATGTCGTTCGCCGCGGCGTCGTCCACCGGGGTCCCCAGGAAGACGATCCGCTCGCCGAGCATCTTCGAGTACGGATCGAGCGTGCGGGTCCCGGTGCTGGTGCGCTCGGTGAACGAGGGCAGTACGTAGCGGGCGGTCGGCTGGATCATGGCGCGCTCCCTCCGGCGGCAGGGCGGGGTGACGCTGCCGCCTCTGTAAAAAATGTACAGGACGTACGTTCAGTACGATGGGGAGCATGACCTACGAGATTCCGGTGACGCAAGCCCGCGCAGAGCTCGCCGACCTGATCAACCGCGTCGTGTACGGCGGGGAGCGGGTGGTCGTGACGCGTCACGGGAAGCCCCTCGTCGCCCTGGTGTCGGCCGCTGACCTGGAGCGACTGGAGAGCGAGCCGGAGGTCGTCGAGGAGCAGGTCATCAGTTCCGTGTCGTCGTTCGGCGCCGCCGCTTCCGCTGCGGGTGAACGCGGGCGCTTCGGGATCGCGGCCGAGTACCGGGGCGGCGACCACGCCGAGGGCTGAGCCGGGGCGCCGTCCGGTCCTGAGGTCCGGGCGGCGGGCGGGTGCGCGCGCCGGGGTGCTGCCGGAGCATTGCGCGCGTCGAGTTAACGCCGGGGAAACACCGCACAACTAGCCTTCATGCGTTGATGCCTGACGGAATGCCTCAGGCGAGGACTTTGCGTCCTCTTTGCTAGATGAGTGATACATCTAGGTCCGTCGTGGTATCCACGGCAGCCGGACCGGGCGGTCCGGCACGAGGACTGTGAGGTGTGGATCTGTGAAACTAACCCCGCACGAGCAGGAAAGACTGCTCATCCATGTTGCCGCCGACGTGGCCGAGAAGCGCCGAACGCGCGGGGTGAGGCTCAATCACCCCGAGGCGGTCGCCCTGATCACCTCGCACATCCTCGAAGGTGCCCGCGACGGCCACAGCGTCACCGAGCTGATGTCCTCCGGCCGCAAGGTGCTGCACCGCGACGAAGTCATGGACGGCATCCCGGAGATGATCCACGACGTCCAGGTCGAGGCGACCTTCCCGGACGGCACCAAGCTCGTCACCGTGCACGAGCCGATCCAGTGACGGCCATGCCCATACCTGTGCCGAGCCCGGCGCCCGGGGCGTCCGAGCCGCTGCGCTCCGCCGGGCCCGCGGCCGCACCGCTCGCCCCGTCCGTGATTCCGGGCGAGATCCTGTTCGCCGACGAGCCGGTACTGATCAACGAGGGCCGTCCCGTGACCCGTATGACCGTCCTCAACGTGGCCGACCGGCCCGTCCAGGTCGGCTCCCACTACCACTTCGCCGAGGTCAACCCCGGCCTCGACTTCGACCGCACGGCCGCCCACGGCCTGCGGCTGAACATCGCCGCCGGGACGGCCGTGCGCTTCGAGCCGGGCATTCCGGTGGACGTGGAACTCGTACCCGTGACGGGACGGCGCGTGATCTCCGGCCTGCGCGGACAGACCGGAGGTGCCCTCGATGCCTGAGTCCGCAGCAGGCGTCCCGGCCCCGGGCGGATCCGCGCACCCCGGGCTGTCCCGGGGCGTCTACGCAGACCTGTTCGGTCCCACCACCGGCGACCGCATCCGGCTCGCCGACACCGACCTGCTCATCGAGATCGAGCAGGACCTCGGCGGCGGTCCCGGACTGGCGGGCGACGAGGCCGTGTTCGGCGGCGGCAAGGTCATCCGGGAGTCCATGGGGCAGGCCCGTACGACCCGCGCCGAAGGCGCACCCGACACCGTTGTCACCGGTGTCGTCATCCTCGACCACTGGGGCATCGTCAAGGCCGACATCGGTATCCGGGACGGCCGGATCACCGGCATCGGCAAGGCCGGCAACCCGGACACCATGGACGGCGTCCACCCGGAACTGGTCATCGGTCCCGAGACCGAGATCATCGCCGGCAACGGAAAGATCATCACCGCCGGGGCCGTCGACACCCACGTCCACTTCATCTCGCCGACCGTCCTCGACCAGGCGCTGTCCTCCGGCATCACCACCCTCGTCGGCGGCGGCACCGGACCGGCCGAGGGCTCCAAGGCGACCACGGTCACCCCCGGGGCCTGGCACCTGGCCCGGATGTTCGAGGCGCTGGACCAGCACCCGATGAACATCGGGCTGCTCGGCAGGGGCAGCACCATGTCCCACCGGTCCATGCACGACCAGCTGCGGGCCGGCGTGCTCGGCTTCAAGATCCACGAGGACTGGGGAGCCACGCCCGCCGTCATCGACGCCTGTCTGCGGGTCTGCGAGGAGTCCGGTGCCCAACTCGCCATCCACACCGACACGCTGAACGAGGCCGGGTTCGTCGACGACACCCTGGCCGCCATCGCGGGCCGCACCATCCACGCTTACCACGTCGAAGGCGCGGGCGGCGGACACGCACCGGACATGATCACGGTCGTCTCCGAGCCCCACGTGCTGCCCAGCTCGACCAACCCGACCCGGCCGCACACCGTCAACACCATCGACGAGCACCTCGACATGCTGATGGTCTGCCACCACCTCAACCCGGCGGTGCCCGAGGACCTGGCCTTCGCGGAATCCCGCATCCGGCCGACCACCATCGCGGCCGAGGACATCCTGCACGACCTCGGCGCGATCTCCATCCTGTCCTCGGACTCGCAGGCCATGGGCCGGATCGGCGAAGTGATCCTGCGGACCTGGCAGACCGCCCACGTGATGAAGAAGCGGCGCGGCGCGCTGCCCGGCGACGGCCGCGCGGACAACCACCGGGCCAGGCGGTACGTCGCCAAGTACACCATCAACCCGGCCGTCGCCCAGGGCCTCGACCGGGAGATCGGCTCCGTCGAGCAGGGGAAGCTGGCCGACCTCGTCCTGTGGGACCCGGCCTTCTTCGGGGTCAAGCCCGCCCTGGTCATCAAGGGGGGACAGATCGCGTACGCGCAGATGGGCGATGCCAACGGGTCGATCCCCACGCCGCAGCCGATCCTGCCCCGCCCGATGTTCGGCGCGATCGGCCGTGCCCCGGCCGCGAACTCCTTCAACTTCGTCTCCCAGGCGGCCGTGGAGGACGACATCGCCGGACGCCTCGGTCTCGGCAAGCGCTTCGTGCCGATCACCAGCACCCGGGGCGTGACCAAGGCGGACATGCGGGAGAACGACGCGATGCCGCGGGTCGAGGTCGACGCCGACACCTTCACGGTCACCATCGACGGCGATCCCGTCGAACCGGCACCGGCGGCGGAACTGCCCATGGCCCAGCGCTACTTCCTCTTCTGAGCGAGGACGCCATGGACCTGCTTGACGACACGGCGGACCGGCCCGCGACCGCGACCGGCGCCGGGGTCGTGCCCGCATCCGGACCCGTTGCCCCGGACCGCCCCGGCGGCGGTTCGCGGGCCGCGCTGCTGGTGCTGGCCGACGGGCGGTTCCCCGCCGGGGGCCACGCGCACTCCGGCGGGGCCGAGGCGGCCGTCCGGGCCGGACGGATCCGGGACCACCGGGACCTCGCCGAGTTCTGCCGGGGACGGCTGCACACCGCGGGGCTCACCGCCGCCGCGCTCGCCGCCGCGGCGGCCCACGGTCTGGACCCGCTGGACCTGGACGAGGCGGCCGACGCCCGCACCCCGTCACCGGCGCTGCGGGCCACCGCCCGCAAACTGGGCCGGCAGATGATGCGGGCCGCCCGCGCCACCTGGCCGTCGGCCGAACTGGCCGCGCTCGCCGCGGCCCGGCCGCGCGGCGCGCACCAGCCCGTCGTGCTCGGCCTCGCCGCGCGCTCGGCGGGACTCGGGCCACAGGACGCCGCGCACTGTGCCGCGTACGAGAGCGTCAGCGGCGCGGCGACCGCGGTCGTACGGCTGCTGAGCCTGGACCCGTTCCAGGCCACGGGCGTCCTGGCGCGGCTCGCGCCCGAACTGGACGAGGTGGCCCGGCGGGCGGCGGAGGCGGCCCGGCGGGGCGACGTCGACGAACTGCCCGCGGCGTCCGCGCCGTTGCTCGACATCACGGCCGAGGCGCACGCGGCCTGGCCGGTGCGCCTGTTCGCCTCGTAGCACCGCCCACCCGCCACCCCGACCCCTGCGGGGCCGCACCAGCGGCGGCCCCGCCGCCCCGCGTCCCACCGGACGCGCGGGCCGCACCACGACCACCCGACCCGCGGGCCGCAGCACCTGCCCGCGGGCCGCCCCACCACCCCGGCGCCCACCCGGCGCCGGCCCGGACCACCCACCCGGACCACGGGCGCCGCACGGCGTCCGCTCCGTCCGCCTACGAACCGAGGAGCCGCACCATGCACCTTGACCACGACCACTCCGCCGCCTCCGCCGTCAGCGCCGACGCCCACCGCCCCGACGGCACCCGGCGGGCACTGCGCATCGGACTCGGCGGACCGGTCGGCTCCGGCAAGACCGCCACCGTCGCCGCACTGTGCCGCACCCTGCGCGACACCCTCTCGCTGGCCGTCGTCACCAACGACATCTACACCCGCGAGGACGCCGAGTTCCTGCTGCGCAACGCGGTGCTGCCGCCCGAGCGCATCCAGGCCGTCGAGACCGGAGCCTGCCCGCACACCGCCATCCGCGACGACATCTCGGCGAACCTCGAAGCGGTGGAGGACCTGGAGGACGCGGTCGGCCCGCTCGACCTGATCCTGGTGGAGTCCGGCGGCGACAACCTCACCGCGACCTTCTCCCGGGGACTCGTCGACGCTCAGATCTTCGTCATCGACGTGGCGGGCGGCGACGACATCCCGCGCAAGGGCGGCCCCGGCGTCACCACCGCCGACCTGCTGGTGATCAACAAGACGGACCTCGCGCCGTACGTCGGCTCCGACCTGGAGCGGATGGCCCGCGACGCCGCCCAGCAGCGCGGCGGGCTCCCCGTCGCCTTCACCTCGCTGACCTCGGGGGAGGGCGTCAAGCCGATCGCGGACTGGGTGCGCGCCCAGCTGGCCGCCTGGACCGCCCCCGGCGTCCCGGCGTGAGTCTGCGCGCCACCGCCCGGATCGTCGCCGCCCCGGGCGGCCGGCTGCCGCTCCTGGAGAGCGACGGCCCGCTGGCCCTGCGCCGCACCCGTGCGGTGACCGGCGGGCCGGACGCCAGCAGGGTCACCGTCGTCGGCGCGATGAGCGCGCCGCTCGGCGGGGACCGGCTGGCGATCGAGGCGGAGGTACGGGACGGGGCCCGGCTGACCGTGGACGCCGCGGCGGCCACCGTCGCCCTGCCCGGCCGGCTCGCCGAACCCGCCTCGTACGACGTGCGGCTGACGGTCGGTCAGGACGCCGAACTGCACTGGCTGCCGGAGCAGCTCATCTCCTGCCGGGGCAGCGACCTGCGGATGCGGACCCGGGTCGACCTCGCCCCCACCGCCCGCCTGGTGCTCCGCGAGGAGCAGGTGCTCGGCCGGCACGGCGAGCCCACCGGCACCCTCGCCACCCGCCTCACCGTCCGCCGCGGCGGACGCCTGCTGTTCGACCAGGAACTGGCGTACGGCCCCGGCGCGCCCGGCGGCTGGGACAGTGGTGCGGTCCTCGGCGGCCACCGCGCGGTCGGCCAGCTCCTCGTGGTGGACGCCCGGACGGCGGACACCCCGCCGCCGCCCCGCCTCCTCGGCGAAACGGCGGTCCTGACTCCCCTGGTCGGCCCCGGCTACCTGATCACCGCGGTCGCCCCGGACGCCAGGCAACTGCGCGCGGTACTGGACGCGGCACTGGCCGAGGCCCGGTCCCGGGAGACGGCCCCGGCCGCCTGACAGCCACCGTCGGCCCGGCCGCGCCCCCGTCCGGGCGCTGCCGGCCGCCGGGTCCCGCGTCAGCCGCCCACGTACCAGTTGAAGCCGCCCGAGGACGCGACGAACGCGATCAGGAGGCCGAACAGTCCGACGATTCCGCAGGCGAAACCCGCGACCGCCAGGCCGTTCGTGCCCGAGGTGCTGCGCCCGCGGGACGTGCCCGTGCTCATGCCGGTCATGAGAACTCCCTTGCTGTGTAGGCGTGTTGGAGTTCTCCGGATATCCCGTGAGGCCGGACCCGTGCGGCTCCGCCGAATGGCGTACCGCTGAACGGGCACACCGCACCGGTTATTGGTTCGGCAAAGAAACACCAGTACGGTCTGTTCCCGGTGGCCCACCTGGCGGAAGGATGCCGCCGGACGCCCACAAAGGGCCCGGGTCAACTCACAGGGGGAGGTACCACTTGCGACGCACCGCAGTGCTCGGTTCGGCCGGCACCCTGCTCGCGGGCACGCTCATAGCGGGAGCCATGGCCGCGCCCGCCGCGACGGCGGACGACACCCAGGGACGGCAGAGCACCAGCAGCCGTCCGCAGAGCGGCAGTTCCGAGGCGTACGGCGTGAAGGTCGCCGCCGAGCGGGCCGCCCGCACGGGCATCGCCTGGAAGGACTGCCCCACCGCATGGGGGCTGGAGAAGCCCATCCAGTGCGGCTACGTCTCCGTACCGCTGGACTACAGCAAGCCGTACGGGAAGCAGATCAGCCTCGCCGTCGACCGGATCGGCAACACCGGGTCCAAGCAGGACCGGCAGGGCTCGCTGGTCTACAACCCGGGCGGGCCCGGTGGCTCCGGCCTGAAGTTCCCGCGCCGGGTGGTCACCAAGAACCCGATCTGGGCAGGCGCCGCCAAGGCGTACGACCTGGTCGGCTTCGACCCGCGCGGAGTCGGCAAGTCCACGCCGATCTCCTGCGTCGACCCGCAGGAGTTCGTCAAGGCGCCGAAGCTCGACCCGGTGCCCGACAGCGAGGCCGACAAGAACGCACAGCGCAAGCTGGCCGCCGAGTACGCGGCGGGCTGCAAGGAGCGCAGCGGCTGGATGCTGCCGCACATGACGACTCCCAACACCGCGCGCGACCTGGACGTCATCAGGGCCGCGCTCGGCGACCGCAAGCTCAACTACGTGGGCGTCTCGTACGGCACCTACCTGGGCGCCGTCTACAGCACGCTCTTCCCGACGCACGTGCGCCGCATGGTCCTCGACAGCGTGGTCAACCCGTCCACGAAGAAGATCTGGTACGAGGTCAACCTCGACCAGGACATCGCCTTCGAGGGCCGCTGGAAGGACTGGATGAAGTGGGTCGCCGCGAACGACGCGACCTACCACATCGGCAACACCGTCGAGAAGGTCCAGAAGCAGTGGGAGAAGCTGCGCGCCTCGGCCAAGAAGAGCCCGGTCGGCGGCGTCGTCGGACCGGCCGAGCTGATCGTCTTCTTCCAGAGCGCCCCGTACTACGACTCCAGCTGGGCGCCCGTCGCCTCGGTCTGGAGCAAGTACCTCGCCGGTGACACCGCCGCTCTCGTCGAGGCCGCCGGCCCCGACATGAAGGACACCGCGGGCAACGCCGCCAGCGAGAACGGCAACGCCGTCTACACGGCGGTCGAGTGCGCGGACGCCAAGTGGCCGACCAGCTGGAACAAGTGGAACCGGGACAACACCCGGCTGCACGAGAAGTACCCCTTCCTGACCTGGTCCAACGCCTGGATGAACCTGCCCTGCGCCACCTGGGGCGTCAAGCAGCAGCACGCCACCGAGGTGCGGACCGGCAAGGGACTGCCGCCGGTCCTGATCGTCCAGTCCACCCGGGACGCCGCCACGCCGTACGCGGGCGCGGTGGAGCTGCACAAGCGGCTCAAGGGCTCGCGCATGATCACCGAGCGCGACGCCGGGTCGCACGGCATCACCAACCTGGGCAACCCGTGCCTCGACAGCCGGGTCCAGGGCTACCTGGTGAGCGGCAAGCTGGACAGCCGCGACGTGACGTGTGCTCCGCACGCCACCCCGAAGCCGGAGTAACTCCGGCCAAGTGAACGAAGGGGCGGCCGGTGCTCTCCCACCGGCCGCCCCTTCCCGCTGTCCTGCGGCTGTGCGCGGCTATCCGCGCGACGCCAGCCAGGCGTCCTCCGCCGCGTAGTCGAAGATGTTCCCGCGCGCCGCCAGCTTCGGGAACGCCTCCTCCCAGCCGCGCTCCTTCAACTGCGCCACCAGCCACTCCACCGTCGCCGGCAGCGACTCCTCGTACCCGGTCACCGCCCGGTACCCCAGCTCCCGCTCCGCCGCGCCCATGTCGAGCACCACGGGGTGGGTGGCGCTCCAGGGCGTCTCGCCGACGCCGCCCGCCACCGGCGCCCCGTCCAGGGTGACCAGTTCGCTGCTGACGCCCATCACCCGGTCGACCGCCGCGCCGATCTCCGCGACCGTCGGCGCCACGGGGTCGCCCCCGTTGAGCACCCGGTTGCCCGGCTTCGCCGCCGCCAGCCGGATCAGTTCGGCCAGATTGCCGACGTGCACCGGATGGAAGAGGCTTGCGCCGCCGTGCGCGAGGACGCGCACCGGCCGCCCGTCCAGCACCCGCTTCACGAAGTAGATCTCGCGCGGCCCCGGGCTGTACGGTCCGTGCACGGCTCCCGCGCGCAGCAGTGTCGTCGGCAGGTCCGGTGCGGCCAGCAGCTCCTGCTCGATCGCCACCTTGCGCGTGCTGTACGTCGTGTCGCCCGCGGCGACCGTCGGCTGCGTCTCCCGCACCGGTACGGGCAGGCGCGGAAAGCCGTCGGGGAGTTCCTGGGTGTCGAAGTCGCGCCCCTGGCCGTCGGCGTACACCATCAGGCTGGAGATCACCACGGCCGACCCGATCCGCCCGCTCAGCGCCGTCAGCTGCCGGGCGTGCGCCGCGGTGAAGGCCACCATGTCCACGACCACGTCCACGCCGTCGCCGACCGCCGCCGCGAGCGAGGCGTCGTCCTCCCGGTCCATCCGAACCACATGGACACTCGCCGGCCAGCTCTCGTCCCGCCCGCCGCCGCGCGAAACCGCCCGGACCTCCCACCCGTCGTCGGCCAGCGCGCGGACCGCCGCCCGGCCGATCTGTCCCGTCGCGCCGATGACGAGCGCGCTGCCTCTGGACGTTCCGCTTTCGCTTGTCCGTGTCATGCCCGGCACGCTACGGCCGGACGATCACCGCGCCCAAGGCCCTTTCACCGAGAGCGATTTCGCGCTCAGCGTCGCAGCCTGGGGAACTTCTTCGCCTGTGCGGCCTGCTCGGCCTTCACCTCGGCCGCGTACCGGTCGACGTACTCCTGGCCGGACAGCCCGAGGATCGCGTACATGATCTCGTCGGTGACGGCCCTGAGCGCGGCCTTCTCGTGCTCCATCCCGGCGTACCGGGAGAAGTCCAGCGGCTCGCCGAACCGGATGGTCACCCGCTTGATCTTCGGGATCTTCCGCCCCGGCGGCTGGATCTCGAACGTGCCCACCATCGCGCACGGCACCACCGGGACGCCCGCGGTGATCGCCATCACCGCTACCCCGACCTTGCCCTTGTACAGCCGCCCGTCGTGCGAGCGGGTGCCCTCCGGGTAGATCCCCAGCAGCTCGTCCTTGGCCAGCACCCCGAGCCCCTCCCGGACCGCCGCCTTGCCTGCCTCCTTGCCGGAGCGGTCCACCGGGATCTGCCCGGCGCTGCGGAAGAAGGCCGCCGTCAGCCGCCCCTTCACGCCGGGGCCCGTGAAGTACTCCGCCTTGGCGAGGAAGGTGATCCGCCGCTTCAGCACGGCGGGCATCAGGAAGTGGTCCGAGAAGGACAGATGGTTGCCCGCGACGATCGCCGCCCCCTCCTCGGGCACGTTCGAAAGCCCCTCGATCCGAGGGCGGAACAGAAGTCTCAACAACGGTCCGAGAACGACATACTTGAGCACGTAATAGAACACTCGCTGCTCCCTACTGTGGCGGACACTGCGGCGGACCGCCCCGTGCGTGTGTTTCCGCTGGTCACGCTGGACGAGGGCGCTCAGTGTAAGTGCCGGGGACAACCGCTGTAACCACCCCCGGCGGCCGTGCCCCGGCCGCCACCGCCAGGGGCGGCTACTCGATGCGCAGCCACGAACTCACCTCGTACAGCCAGGAGTTGAAGGCCGCGACGTCGCCGGTGACCTCGATGCCCGCGGACCCGGGCGTCAGCCGTCCGTACATCAGCAGCAGCAGATCCGCCGGGGTGCCGGTCACCGTGACGGTGGCCCGCTCCCCGGGCGCCGCGGGCCGCCGGACCGGCTCCCGGCCGCCGAGGTCCAGGACCCATCCGGCGCCCTCCCCGGCGCCGCTGTCGGCGGTGGTGCGCAGCCACAGCGTCCGGCCCGGCCGCAGCAGGTCCGCCAGCGCCCGCGGCGACTCGAAGACCTGCGGCAGGACGCTGAACTCCGTCCACTCGTCCAGCCCGCTGCGGGCGACCGCCGCGTCCAGCTCGTACGGCACGCCGAGGGCCGTCGCCACGTCGTAGCGGTGGACGGCCGTCTCGTACGTCATCCTGCGCGCCCAGAACCGGGCCGTGCCGCCCGGCGCCACCGTCCACAAGGGGGCGTCGGGGCCGGCGTCGCGCAGCGCCGCCGCGAGGGCCCCGGCCCCCTCGGTGAACCAGCCCGCCAGCGCGGCGTCCGGCACCGCGGCGTAGGCGTCCGGGTCGTTGATGTCCTCCGGGACCGGCCCGGTGGCCCGGGTCCGCACGATCTCCTCGGTCCAGCGGTGCGCGCCGCCGACGTGGCGCACCAGCCGGCCGACGTCCCAGCCGGGGCAGCCGGCCACCGGCGCCGCGAGGTCGCCGCCGTCGAGCGCGGCGGCCAGCAGCGCGCTCTGGGCGACGAGTGCGGCGGTGTGGTCCACGGGGGCGACGGGAGCGGATGAAGTCGTCATACGGGCCACGGTAGATGAGCCCGCGGCGCCGGGCGGCCGGACCCGCGCGACGGGGTCAGGCGAGGCCCGCGAGCACCCCCATGAACGCCAGGAAGGCACACATGGAGAAGTTGATGACCTTGTGCTCCATGAAGATCGCGGCGAACTCCCGGATGATCGCGCTCGGCCAGAAGTAGCGGGCCGTGGGGGAGCCGACGACCTGCCCGTTGAGCCGGGTCTTGCGGGCCAGCAGGGCGGCCCGGAACGCGTGGTAGTTGTTGGTGACCACCACGCAGCGGTAGCCCGGGTCGTGCTCACGCATCAGGGCGCCGCTGAACGTCAGGTTCTCCTCGGTGGTCCGCGACTGCGTCTCCGCCAGGATCCGGTCCGCCGGCACCCCCGCCTCGATCAGGTACTCGGCCATGGCCTGCCCCTCCGGACGGTCCTCGTCCGGACCCTGCCCGCCGGAGGTGACCAGCATCGGCGAACCGCCCGCCGCTACCTGGGCCTCGTACACCGCACGGCCCTTGTCGAGCCTGCTCGCCAGCAGCGGCGGCACCTTGTTGCGGATCAGGCCCGAGCCCAGCACCACCACGAAGTCGACGCGCCCGCGCGGCCTCAGCCAGCCGTAAACCAGCGCGTACAGCAGGAAGCAGGTGAACAGGAAGGAGACGTAGCCGACGATCAGGGTCGTCACCACGGTCACCGTGCCCAGCGCCCGCCAGCCGGTCGAGACGGTCGTCAGGAGCATGGCCGCGAGCCCGAAGATGCCCAGACCGGCCAGCAGGGACAGCAGGTTCGCCGGGCTGCGCCCCTCCTTGCGGACCATCGTCAGACCGTTCCTGACGAGGAAGACCGCGAGGGTGAACGCGGACAGGACGGCCAGCAGGAAAAGGACGGCGGCGATGGCACCGGCCAGCAGGGGATGCGCCAGACCCGCCTTCAGCATCACCCCGAGCAGCGCGAAGAAGAGGGTGAAGACCAAGTAGACGCCGTTGCGCAGCCGCCTGCGGTCGCGCAGCATGCTGACGACGAGAGCCAGGAGGAAGACCCCGGCCGGTACAAATACGATCATGCGGGTAACCTACGGCACCCCGCGGTGCCCCAGAGCCCGTTCCGGACGGTCTGGCCGGCGCGACCCGGGGTCACGGGCGGGCGGGCCAACCGGCGGAATCCGCGGCCACGGACGGGGGAGCCGCCGGGCGCGGACGGCGTGGCCCGTTGCCGGGCCCCGGCCGGGCGGGTGCGCTGGCCTCCTCCCGTCCGCTTCCGTCCCCGGAGGTCCCGTGCGCATCCGTTCCGCCGCCGTCCTGGTCACCGCCCTGCTCGCGCTCGCCCCCGCCGCCACGGCGGTCGCCTCCGGCCACCCCGCCCCGGAGAAGGGCCTGCTGCTCACCGTCTCCGGCGCGGAGGGCACCTGGATCAGGGGCGTCGGCCTGGTCTGCTCGCCCCCGGTGGGCGGCGGTCACCCCGAGGCGACGGCCGCCTGCGCCGACCTGACCTGGGCGCGCGGCAATTTTGACGCCCTGCCCGGCGACCCGCACCTGTGCACCAAGGAGTACGACCCGGTGACCGCCACTGCGGACGGCACCTGGCGCGGACAGCCGGTGCACTGGAAGAAGTCCTTCGGCAACGCCTGCATGCTCGACGCGGCCACGGGCCCGGTCTTCCGCTTCTGAGCGGCCGGGGAGCGTTCTGTGACGTCGAGGTCGCGGGACCGGCCGCCCGGCACGGTCCCGCCCGTCGGGCGGTCCCGGCGGGCCGTGTGCCGTGGCGGTGCGGTGAATTCCGGGCCGCACGGCCGTAGCGGGGGAAGGCCGTGCCGGGCGACTATGTCCTCCACTCGAAGGAGGTGGCGCGTATGCCCGGTTCATCCAAGTCGATGGGGGTGCTGACCGTCGGGACCCTGGTCGTCGTCACGGCGTACACGGCGGCGATGGGCAGCAACGGATGGCTGTGGTTCGGCTGGGTCGTGCTGCTGCTGGCGACGGTGGGAGCGGCGGCGACGACCCGCGGGCGCTAGTACGGGGCCAGCACGGGCCCGGTACCGGCCTAGGACTGGCCGCCGCGGGCCTGGAGCGACGCCAGGTACGCGTTGTACTCCTCCAGCTCCTTGTCGCCGTCCCGGTCCGCGGCCCGGTCGGTGCGCCGTGCCACCCGCTGCTCGGAGCGGTACCACTGGAAGATCAGCGCGATCAGCACCAGCACCGAGGGGATCTCGCTGAAGGCCCAGGCGATGCCGCCCGCCGCGTTCTGGTCGGTGAGCGCGTCGATGCCCAGCGAGGCGGGCGGGTTCTTGTACGCCTCCACCATCGGCTGCGTCGCCATCATCAGCGCGATGCCGAAGAACGCGTGGAACGGCATCCCGGCGAACAGCTCCAGCATCCGCATCACGTAACCGGGGCGGTGCGGCCCCGGGTCGACGCCCATGATCGGCCAGAAGAAGACCAGGCCGACGGCGAGGAAGTGCACCATCATCACGACGTGCCCGACCGAGTTGCCCATGAGCATGTCGAACAGCGGCGTGAAGTAGAACCCGTACAGGCTCGCGATGAACAGCGGAATGGTGAACGCCGGATGGGTGATCACCTTCATGTACCGGCTGTGCAGCAGCGCGAGCAGCAGCTCGCGGGGCCCCTTGCGGCCCTTGGCGCCGCGCCCCGACACCGGCAGCGCGCGCAGCGCCAGCGTGATCGGCGCGCCCAGCAGCAGCAGGATCGGCGAGAGCATGCTGACGACCATGTGCTGCACCATGTGCACGCTGAACATGACCATGCCGTAGTCGTTGAGCTTGGTGCACATCACCAGGAGCACGGTCAGCACACCGACGACGAAGAAGACCGTCCGGCCCACCGGCCAGCCGTCACCGCGCCGGTGCAGCCGCACCACGCCCCACCCGTACAGGGCGAGCGCGGCCAGGCACCCGATCAGGAAGAAGGGGTCGGGGGAGAGCTCAAGCCCCCTTCCCAGCGTGAACGGCGGCAGGTCCATGTTCATGCCGTGCCCGCTGTGATCCATCCGCTGACTCCTGATTCGTGCCGGTTGTCCGGTCCAGAGTAGAACTGCCCCCGGCCGCGTCGGCGACCGGGGGCGGTCCGTCAGACGGACAACGGGCTCCGTACGGCCGTCGCGCACCGCGCACGGGCCGCCGGAGCGTGCGCCGCGCGGCGCACACGGGCACTCACAGCACGCATTCCGCTTCCGCGTACCGCTCGGCGGGGACCGTCTTCAGCTCGGCGACCGCGTTCGCCAGCGGCACCATCTCGATGGCCGTGCCGCGCAGCGCCGTCATCATGCCGAACTCGCCGCGGTGCGCCGCCTCCACCGCGTGCCAGCCGAACCGGGTCGCCAGCACCCGGTCGTAGGCGGTCGGCGTCCCGCCGCGCTGCACGTGGCCGAGGATCACCGGGCGGGCCTCCTTGTTCAGCCGCTCCTCCAGCTCGATGGCGAGCTGGTTGGCGACGCCGACGAAGCGCTCGTGCCCGTACTGGTCCTTCTTGCCGATGTCGAACTCCATCGAGCCCTCGCGCGGCTTCGCGCCCTCCGCGACGACCACGATGGCGAACTTCTTGCCCGCCGAGAACCGCTTGCCGACCAGCTCGGTCAGCTCACCGATGTCGAACGGGCGCTCGGGGACGACGATGGCGTGCGCGCCCGCCGCCATGCCGGAGTGCAGCGCGATCCAGCCGGTGTGCCGGCCCATGACCTCGACGATCAGCACGCGCTGGTGGGACTCCGCGGTGGTCTTCAGCCGGTCCAGCGCCTCGGTGGCCACGCCGACCGCGGTGTCGAAGCCGAAGGTGACGTCGGTGGACGCGATGTCGTTGTCGATGGTCTTCGGTACGCCGACGATCGGCAGGCCCGCCTCGGAGAGCAGGTGCGCCGCCTTGAGGGTGCCCTCGCCGCCGATCGGGATGATCGCGTCGAGGCCCAGGTCGGCCACGTGGCCGCGGGCCGTCTCCACGCCGCCGCGCAGGTGCGCGGGCTGGACGCGGGAGGAGCCGAGGATGGTGCCGCCGCGCGCCAGGATGCCGTTCACGGCCTCCAGGTCCAGCGGGCGGTAGTCGCATTCGAGGAGGCCGCGCCATCCGTCGTGGAAGCCGATGACCTCGTCGCCGTGGTCGACGACGGCACGGTGGACGACGGAGCGGATGACGGCGTTCAGGCCGGGGCAGTCGCCGCCGGAGGTGAGGACACCAATGCGCATGGCGCGAAAACCTTTGCAACGTGGGCCGAATGACCGGACCACGTCGTCCGGGCGGGTCCCGTCACCCTACAAGCGTCTGGTGACGGGACCGAACCGGGCGTCCGACAGTTGGACGCCCCTGCGGGAGAGCGTCGGACGGGCCGTCAGGCGGGCTGCGTGGCGCTGGCGATGCGCTCGGCGCGCAGCGCCTCGTACCAGCGGTCGTCGGTCGGCGGCAGCGCGTTCACGTCGAGGGCCAGCTTCAGCAGGTGGTCCGCGATCAGCGGGTTGCGGGCCAGCACGGGGCCGTGCATGTACGTGCCGAAGACGGTGTCGTTGTACGCGCCCTCGGTGCCGTCGCCGGTGCCGTTGCCCTTGCCCAGACGGGTGCGGGCGAAGGGGCGGGCGGTGGGGCCGAGGTGGGTGATGCCCTGGTGGTTCTCGAAGCCGGTGAGCTGCGGGAGGTTCAGCGGGCCGTCGATGTCGGCGAGCACGTCGCCGACGCAGCGTTCGCCCTCGCCGCGCGTGGAGACCACGTCGAGCAGGCCCAGGCCCTGCTCGCGCTGGCCGAGGTCGTTGATGAACTCGTGCCCGAGGATCTGGTACCCGGCGCACACCGAGAAGACGATCGCGCCGTTGGAGACGGCCCGGCTGAGGCCGCCGTCCTTGCGCAGCCGCTCGGCGGCCAGCCGCTGCGGCCGGTCCTCGCCGCCGCCGATCAGGTAGATGTCGCCCGAGGTGGGGACGGGCTGGTCGCTGCGGACGTCCACGCGCTGCACGTCGAGGCCGCGCTGCCGGGCCCGGCGCTCGACGACGAGGGCGTTGCCCTGGTCGCCGTACGTGCTGAGGAGGTCCGGGTAGATCCAGACCAGCCGCAGACTGCTGTCGTTCATTCGAGTCATGTCCCTGCGGTTTCTGTCAGTTGCCGACGCGGCGGCGGAGGTCCTGGAAGGCGGTGTAGTTGGCGATCGTCTCGATCAGGCCGGGCGGTGCCATCTGCACGGCCTCGTCCACGGTCTCGCACACCCGGAAGTCCAGGCCCGCGACTTCGAGCCGGACCGCCAGGTCGAGCTTGCGGTCGCCGAGCACGAAGATCGGGTGACCGGCGAGCCGGGTGTAGTCGACGTCCCACAGCCAGGAGGTGTCGGTGCCGTCGGCGCCGCGGGCGTTGACGGACAGGATCACCGGCGTGGGCGGCGGGTTGATCAGCGAGAACGTCTCCAGCCAGCCGGCCGGGTTCTTCGCGAGCAGCAGCCGCAGCTCGCGGCCCTGGAACTGGACGATGTCGTACCGGCCGGCCACGGCCTGTACCTGGTACATGCGCTCCAGCGCCACCTGCGGGGGCACCCCGAAGGTCGCCGCGACGGCGGCCGAGGTGGCCGCGTTCGCCTTGTTGGCGCGGCCGGGCAGCTGGAGGTGGATCGGCCAGGCGGAACCGTGCGGGTCCAGGACGTGGTCGCCGGAGAGCACCCAGCTCGGCGTCGGGCGGCGGAAACCGCACTCGCCGCAGAACCAGTCGTCGCCGGGACGCTGCATCACACCGCCGCAGGAGGGGCACGACCAGGCGTCGTCCTTCCACTCCTGGCCCGCCGCCACCCACACCACGTTCGGCGAGGAGGAGGCCGCCCACACGATCAGCGGGTCGTCCGCGTTCGCGATGACGACGGCCTTGGAACCGGCCAGGCCCTCGCGCCACTTCTCGGCCAGCATCCGCGTCTCGGCGGCCCGGTCGAGCTGGTCGCGGGAGAGGTTGAGCAGCGCGATCGCCTTGGGCGTCACGTCGCGCGCCACCCCGGCGAGGTACTTCTCGTCGACCTCGATCACGCCGTACCTCGCGTCCGAGCCGCCCGCCAGGGCGGACGTGATGCCCGCCGGCATGTTGGCGCCGAGCGCGTTGGAGACGACCGGGCCGCTGGCCCGCAGGGCCTCCGCGATCAGCCGGGTCGTCGTCGTCTTGCCGTTGGTCGCCGAGACAAGCACCACGTCCAGGTGGTTCGCGAGTCGTCCCAGCAGGTCCGGGTCGAGCTTGAGCGCGACCTTTCCGCCGATCACCGAGCCGCTGCCGCGCCCCGCGGCGCGGGACACCGCCGCCGCGGCCTTGCCTGCCGTCACGGCCAGCTTGGCCCGCGGCGACAACGGCTCCGTGTTGCCTGCCATCGTCACTGATCCTCCTTGCATCCGGCGCCGCACTTGCCCCAGGTCCACCGGTCAACAGTCCGGGCTCAGCCTATCGAGGTCATGTGGTGTGCCCGAACCGCGGCACCCGTGGGGGAGGGCGCCGACCAGGGTCGACGGTACGGGACGCGGCGGTGAACGTACTCTTGCGCCCATGCGACACCGCCCCATTCCCGGCAGTTCCGGCACCGTACGCGCGATGACCCTGCTCGGTGCGCGGGTCCTGCACGCGCCCTGCGAGACGGTGACCGACTTCGGCCCGGACCTCGCCCGGCTCGTCGAGGACATGTTCGCCACGATGTACGCGGCCCAGGGCGTGGGCCTGGCCGCCAGCCAGGTCGGCGAGTCCCTGCGGGTGTTCGTCTACGACTGCCCCGACGACGAGGACGTCCGCCACCTCGGCCACGTCGTCAACCCGCGGCTGGTGGAGGCCGACGGTCCGCTCGTCCGCGGCCCGGAGGGCTGCCTCTCGCTGCCGGGCCTGGAGGCGGGCACCCCGCGCTTCGACCACGCGGTGGTGGAGGGGTTCACGATGACGGGCGAGCCGGTGACGGTCACCGGGACCGGCTTCTTCGCCCGCTGTCTCCAGCACGAGTGCGACCACCTCGACGGGCTCGTCTACACCGACCGGCTCACCGGGTGGCGCAGGGCCAGGGTGCTGCGCCGGGCGTCCCGGACGCCGTGGGGGAGCGGCAGGGACGCCTGACACCGGTGCGGCCGGCCCGGGAGCCGGTGTCCGGGGCGGGCGCCGGTGTCCGGGGCGGTTCAGAAGCCGGGGCCGCCCGGACGGTCGCCCGCCGCGGCCAGCCTGCCCCACAGCAGGTCGGCGAGGCTGCTCACCAACGCCGCGCGCGGGCAGGGGCGTTCACCGAGCCACCAGTCGCCGGCCGCGTGCATCATGCCGACGATGCCGTGGCCCCAGACCCGGGCCAGCTGCTCGCCGCCGGGGCCGAGGTCCACGCGCTCGGCGATCACCTCGGCCAGCTCCTCGCCCATCCTGCGCAGCAGCGGCGCGGAGTGCCGGCCCACGTCGAAGCCCTGCTCGGGCTGCGGTGCGGCGGCGTCCTCGGCCGGGTGCATCAGGAAGCGGTAGACCTGAGGGCGGGCCTCGATCGCGGCGAGATAGGTGTCGAGCGTGCGCTCCACCCGCTCACGGCGCTCGGCGGGCGCGTCCAGCGCCGCGCGCAGGGCGGCGAGCAGGGCGTCGGTGTGCCGCTTGGCGAGGGCGCGGTACAGGCCGCCCTTGTCGCCGAAGTGCCGGTAGAGGATCGGCTTGGTGATGCCGGCCTCGGCCGCTATGGCGTTCATCGAGGCCTGCGGTCCGTCCCGGAGCACCACCCGGTCCGCCGCTTCGAGCAGTTCGCGGCGCCGCGTCTCGGCGGACGAACGCTGCGCGGCGGCCTGCCCGCCCTGCTGCGTGGCCTGCTGTGTGGTCTCCATCGTGTGCTCTCCCCGCCCAAGCGATTCCGTTCCGTGACGCCCGCGCAACGTAACACTGCCCGTCGGGGGCGACCTGTTGACAGGGGCTACTCATGAGTAACAGACTCGGGGTTACCGCAAGTAACGTGCACGCGCTGGAGGGGACATGACCGAGTTCACGCTCGATCTCAACGACGACCAGAAGCAGGTCCGCGACTGGATCCACGGTTTCGCCGCCGATGTGATGCGCCCCGCCGCCGCGGAATGGGACGAGCGTGAGGAAACGCCCTGGCCGGTGATCCAGGAGGCGGCCAAGCTCGGAATCTACTCGCTCGACTTCTACGCCCAGCAGTACTTCGACCCTACGGGGCTCGGCATCCCCATGGCTATGGAGGAACTGTTCTGGGGCGATGCGGGTATCGGGCTGTCCATCGTGGGGACCGGCCTCGCGGCGGTCGGCGTCCTCGCCAACGGCACCGAGGAGCAGATCGGCACCTGGATACCCCAGATGTACGGCGACGCCAACGACGTCAAGGTGGCCGCCTTCTGCTCCTCCGAGCCGGACGCGGGCTCCGACGTCGCGTCGATGCGGACCAGGGCCGTCTACGACGAGGCCAAGGACGAGTGGGTGCTCAACGGCACCAAGACCTGGGCGACCAACGGCGGCATCGCCAATGTCCACGTGGTCGTCGCCTGTGTGGACCCCGCGCTCGGTTCGAAGGGCCACGCCTCCTTCATCGTCCCGCCGAACACCCCCGGCCTCTCGCAGGGGCAGAAGTTCAAGAAGCACGGCATCCGGGCCTCGCACACGGCGGAGGTCGTCCTGGAGGACGCGCGGATTCCGGGCTCCTGCCTGCTCGGCGGCAAGGACAAGCTGGACGAGCGGCTCGCCCGCGCCCGCGAGCGGGCCGCGAAGGGCGGCGGCGAGCGCGTGAAGAACGCGGCGATGGCCACCTTCGAGGCGTCCCGCCCGGCGGTCGGCGCGATGGCCGTGGGCACGGCCAGGGCCGCGTACGAGGTCGCGCTCGACTACGCCAAGACCCGTGAACAGTTCGGCCGCCCGATCATCGACAACCAGGGCATCGCCTTCCAGCTCGCCGACATGCGCACCCAGATCGACGCGGCGCGCCTCCTGGTGTGGCGGGCGTCCTGGATGGCCGTCTCCGGCAAGCCGTTCACGGCGGCCGAGGGCTCGATGTCGAAGCTGTACGCGAGCGAGGTCTCCAAGAAGGTGACGGCCCAGGCCGTCCAGATCCTCGGCGGCAACGGCTACACCCGCGAGTACCCGGTGGAGCGGATGCACAGGGACAGCGCGATCTACACGATCTTCGAGGGCACCAGCGAGATCCAGCGCCTGGTCATCGCCCGGACGCTGTCGGGCATGCCGATCCGCTAGCGGACCGGACGGCGGGACCGGGCACCGGCCCGGTCCCGCCGGCGCCGCGGCTCAGGCCGGCAGACTGGCCTCGATCGCCGCCACGACGACCGTGTCACCGGGCTCCGTACGCGGGCGGAACCGGCCCACCACCTCGCCCGCCGGGGAGAGCAGGAACTTCTCGAAGTTCCACTGGACGTCCCCGGCCGCACCCTCCGCGTCCGCGAACGCGGTCAGCTCCGTGTACAGCGGGTGCCGGTGCTCGCCGTTGACCTCGATCTTCTCCAGCAGCGGGAAGGTCACCCCGTAGCTCGCCGAGCAGAAGGTGGCGATCTCCTCCGCGCTTCCCGGCTCCTGGCCCGCGAACTGGTTGCACGGCACGCCGAGCACGGTGAAGCCCCGGTCGGCATAGGTCTTCTGGAGCTCCTCCAGGCCCGCGTACTGCGGCGTCAGTCCGCACTTGGACGCGACGTTCACGATCAGCACCGCCTTGCCCCTGTGGGCGGCCAGGCTGGTCGGCTCGCCGTCCAGGGTGCGCAGCGGGATCTCGTACAGGCTCATGCGCTGTGTCCTCCTCGGTTGCTCGGGTGCATCACGTGCCCCGGGACCGCAGGCTAACTCCCACCGGCGGTGTCCGGTCGTGGGCCGGTGGCCGGGAAGCGGCGCGGGGGCTCTCGGATTGAGTGTTGAATGCTTCCCCCCGGATCTTCCACCATGGGCACCGTGACCACTGCGCCCCGCCGTCCCGCCGCCCTGATCGCCATGCGCCCCGAGGTCGCGGAACTGGCCCTGCCGGCCGACCTGCGCCGGCGGCTGGGGGAGTTCTGCGACCTGACGGACACCCGGTCCGAGGCCGACCTGCTGATCACCGGCTGGGGGTGCCCGGTCGTCGACGCCGCGCTGCTGGCCGGGGCTCCCCGGCTGCGGGCCGTCCTGCACGCGGCGGGCTCCGTCAAGCAGCTCCTCGCACCCGAGGTGTGGGCCCGCGGGATCACCGTCTCCTCGGCGGCGGCGGCCAACGCCGTCCCGGTGGCGGACTACACCCTCTCCGCGATCCGGCTCGCCGCCAAACGCGCGTTCCGCCTGGCCGGCGACTACCGGGCCGGGCAGCCGCAGGACCTGACCGTCAGCCCGCACACCGGACTCGTGGCCCGCACCGTGGGGGTGGTCGGGGCGTCGCGCACCGGGCGGCTGGTCCTGGAGCGGCTGGCGGCCACGGGGGTGCGCACCGTGGTGCACGACCCGTACCTCCCGCCGGGCGAGGCCGCCGCCCTCGGCGCCGAACCCCTCGCCCTGGACGCCCTGTTGAGCCGGTCGGACATCGTCACCCTGCACGCACCCCTGCTGCCCGCCACCCGGCACCTCCTGGACGCGCGGACACTCGCCCTGCTGCCCGACGGCGCCGTTCTGATCAACACCGCACGCGGCGGACTCGTCGACACCCGCGCACTGACCGAGCACTGCGCGAGCGGCCGCATCGACGCCGTCCTCGACGTCACCGATCCCGAGCCGCTGCCGCCGGGGCACCCGCTGCTCGCCCTCCCCAACGTCCTGGTCACCCCGCACATCGCGGGCGCCATGGGCACCGAGGTACGGCTGCTGGGGGAGTTCGCGGTCGAGGAGGCGCGGAGGTTCGTGGCGGGGGAGGCGCTGCTCGGCGAGGTACGGGCCGAGGACCTGCCCCGGATCGCCTGACCGGGGCCGTTGTCAGTGCCGCCTCCTACGCTCGTGACCATGAGCAGATGGCTGAGCGACCCCGGCGTCCTGGCCGAACAGGCCGCCGGGTACCGGGACCTGATCGCGCGCCGCGACCTGCCCGGACTCGCGGACGCGGTGCTGAGGGCCGCCTGCCGCAACGGGGCGATGACGGGCCCCGGCGAGGCGAACATGGAGCTGCTGCGCGCGCTCCCCGACCCGGACCGGCGCGCACTCGGCCGGATCTGGGCGGACCTGCTGCCGACGCTCCGGGACGAGGGCCCGCACGTCTTCGAGGACTACCGGCGCCCCGCCGGCCACGTGCGCGCCGAGCTGCTGGTGGTGGCGAGCGGCGTCGTCCGGGGGCTCGACCCCGGACTCCTCGCCGCCGAACGGCAGGCCCGGCTGCGCGCCCTCGGCGGCCAGTTCGTGATCGCGACCGGCAACCGCGACTGGGAACTGGTCACCGCCGAGGTGGCCGCGGGACGGACGCCCGGCCCCGAGGTCCTGGCGGTGCTCCGCCGCACCGCCCTCGTCCACCACGCCGAACCCGCGATGCGGCAGGTGACGGCCGCGCTGCCCGGCCCCGTGCTCAACCCGGGGGAGCCGTGGGCGGACCGGGCGCTCACGGACATCGCCGGGGACCGGGCGGGGGACGCGACCGCGGACGCCGGGGGCGGCGCGTGGCAGCGGCTGATGGAGCACCGGGCGCCGCGGACCGCCCGTGCCCCCTCGCCGCGATGGGCGCGCACCGGGCGTGAACTGCTCGCCGCCGTCGGCCCCCAGGAGGCCCGCCGCCGCCTCCACGCCTGGCTGTCCCTCGTCGGACAGCCCCGGCCCCTCCCGCTGCGCAGCCACAGGTGCGACGACGTCGACCACGCCCGCCGCCCCGACCCGTACAACTCCCAGGCACTGCGCGGACTGGCCTGGCTGCTGTCGCTGCTGCCGCCCACCCCCGGGTCCGCGTCCGTGCTCGGCCGGCTCACCGACACCGCGCTCGTTCCGCTGCCGAGCGGCCTGCCGACGGCGCCCGAGGTGGCGGAGGCCGCGGTCGTGGCGCTCGGGCTGCTCGAAGGCGCGGACGCCAGGGCCGAACTGGAGGACCTGGCGGGGCGGGTGGCCCACCGGGTGGTCGCCCGGCGCATCGCCACCGCCCTCACCGGGAGGTGAGCACGGGCCGGACGCCCGGCGGTGGCCGAAGCGGGCGCCGGGGTGCCGGGGTGCCGGGCGGTCTCAGCCCTCCGGCCCGGGATCCCACAGGTGCTCCAGCCGTGCCCCGCACGACTCCCTGACCACCAGCTTCGGCCTCAACTGCACCTGGTGCAGCGGGGCGGCGTCGCCCTCCGCGAGGCGGCGCAGCAGGATCTGCGCGGCCAGCCGGCCCACCTGGAACTTGGGCGGCGAGACGGCCGTGAGGGGTATCTCCGCGACGTCCGCGAATTCGTTGTCGTAGCCGACCAGGGCCAGGTCCTCGGGCCCGCGCAGGCCCGCGCGGCGGGCGGCCGACTGGATCAGGGCGGCCTCGCGGTCGCCCGAGCACAGGGCGCCGGTGACGCCCCCGGCCAGCAGCGCGGCCACCGACTCGTCGGCCCTCGCCGCGTTCCACTCCTGCAGCCGGGCCGCGTCGTACACCGGCTCCTCCAGCCCGAAGTCCCGCACCGCGCGGGCGAATCCGGAGCGGATGGGGGCCGCCGTCGCCCCGTCGGCACGCACCACCAGACCCAGCCGGGAGTGGCCCAGGGTGCGCAGGTGGCGGACCGCGTCGTACGCGCCGCCCTCGTGGTCCGTGCAGACGTGCTCGGTGGGGTCGCCGGGACCGGCGGCCGTGAGCCGGCGCTCGACGAGCACCGAGGGCACCGGCAGCGCCAGCAGTTCCTCCGCGCGGCGGGCCGGGTCGCCCTCGGTGTGCGCGCCGGGAACCAGCAGCAGGCCGTGCACACCGGAGAGCAGGAGCTCGGTGATCGCGGCGTCCTCGGCCCGGCGGTCGTAGTGCGAGCAGGCGAGGACGAACTGGGCGCCCGCGTCCGCGAGTACCTCCTGGATGCCCTGGATGACACGCGGGTAGTAGAACGTGGTGTCCGGGACCAGGACGCCGATCATCCGCCGGTGGTGCGGCAGCCCGGACACCCGGGCGAGGGCGAAGGTGCCCGCGCCCTGGCGCCGTTCGACCATGCCCTGCGCCACCAGGTCCTCGTAGGCCCGTCTGACCGTCGTCACCGACAGGCCCGTCTCGGCGGCGAGGGCCCGTTCGGTGGGGAGTTTGCTGCCGGGCGGCCAGGTGCCGTCCTGGATGCCGCGCCGCAGATCGGCGGTCAGCTTGCGGAACTTCAATTCTCGGGCGGTCACTGTTCCCCCAGGTCCCGGCGCGTCCTCGCGAAATGCTCCCCGAATACTACGTTCGCCGCGCACCCTCCTTCACGGCCGTCCCGCCACCCGCCCGCGGCCACCGGCGGTCCGGTTCCGGCCACCGCCCCCACCGCGGCCCCCATCCCCTCAGGCGAGCGGAAGTTCGCGCGGCCACCCGCCGGTCTCCCGCGGCAGCGCCATGAAGGCGCGCTCAGCGGGGGAGAGCAGCAGGTCGCGGCGCCGCACCGGATTCACCCGGCGCGAGCGCGGCGCGGGCGACACCGGGACCACGGCCGGCGCCCCGCAGCGCACGTCGCCCGAGGCGGCCAGGGGGCGCGTGGGCGAGGCCACCACCAGGCGTTGTCAGCTGATCCCCGGCTGACCAGCGACGAGATGACGTCCCGTCATGGAGCTGGACCCCGGCGGCAGTCGTGTCCGCCGGGGCCCCGCTCGTGCGGTCATCCGGCCGGCGCCGGCACCGGGTCCTCGCCGAACACCCACGGCGCCAGCACGACCAGCCAGCCGTCCGGGTCGGCGAACAGCACCGAACCCCGCTCGGTCCAGTAGGGGTTGGCCGCCTCCACCGGCTCGTGTCCGCAGTCCCGCAGCCGGGTGACCGCGGCGGCGACCGCCTGCGGGCCGCGCAGGTACAGCACCAACTGGTTCTCCGGGTGCGGTTCGGGGATGCGCGGCGGGCTGCCGTGCTGGGTGATCTCCATGTGGACGGGGGTGCCGGGCAGGCCCAGGACCACCCCGTCGTACCCGGCGTGCCCGTCGTCGCCCCGCCAGGCGGCCAGCACCGGGAGCTGGAGGTCGTCGCGGTAGAAGGCGAGGACGTCGTCGTACCGGGCAGTCGGGCGGGCGAAGCGGACGGCGCCCACGGCAAGGTGTTTCGGCCAAGTCTCGGTCATGCGGCGATTGTCCACGAGCCCTGCGGCGCCCCGGATCCGACCCCGGTCCCGGCGGTGCTCCGACCATCGGCGCAGGTCGGAAGTCGGCCGAGATCCGGCCGTGCGCCGCTGCCGCCGGGGCCCGGCGGGTTGACGGTTCCGCCTCCGCTGACACACCCTCAATACATAGGTGCCTGATACATCTGGTTGGTCCGTGGGCACGGACCGGCCCGGACGCAGGAGGAGGACCCATGTGCGGAATCAGCGGCTGGATCTCGTACGAGCGTGATCTGCGCGGCGAGCAGCGGACCGTCGACGCCATGACCGAGACGATGGACTGCCGCGGCCCGGACGACCGCGGCACCTGGATCGGCGGACCCGCGGCCCTCGGCCACCGCCGGCTCGCCATCATCGACCTGCCCGGCGGCCGGCAGCCGATGACCGCCGGCACCCCGCGCGGCACGGTCGCGATCGTCTACTCGGGGGAGACGTACAACTTCACCGAACTGCGCGCGGAACTCGGCGCACGCGGCCACACGTTCACCACCGACTCCGACACCGAGGTCGTGCTGCACGGCTACCTGGAGTGGGGCGAGGACGTCGCCCGCCGCCTCAACGGCATGTACGCCTTCGCGATCTGGGACGAGCGCGAGCACAAGCTCGTCATGATCCGCGACCGCATGGGCATCAAGCCCTTCTACTACTACGAGACCCCCGACGGAGTCCTCTTCGGCTCCGAACCCAAGGCGATCCTCGCCAACCCGCTCGCCCGCCGCGAGGTCCGGCTCGACGGGTTCCGCGAGATCCTCGCCTTCGTCAAGACGCCCGGCCACGCCGTCTGGGAGGGCATGCGCGAGGTCGAGCCCGGCACCGTCGTCACCGTCACCCGCACCGGGGTGCGCCGGCACGTCTACTGGGAGCTGGAGTCCGCCGAGCACACCGACGACCGCGACACCACCGTCGCCCGTGTCAGGACCCTCATGGACGACATCGTCCGCCGCCAGCTCGTCGCGGACGTCCCCCTGTGCACCCTGCTCTCCGGCGGACTCGACTCCTCCGCGATGACCGCGCTCGCCGCCCGGCAGCTCGCCGTCTCCGGGGAGCGGGTGCGCAGCTTCGCCGTCGACTTCGTCGGCCAGACCGAGAACTTCGTCGCGGACGAACTGCGCGCCACCCCCGACACCCCGTTCGTCCACGACGTGGCCCGTGCCTCCGGCACCGACCACCAGGACATCGTCCTGGACTCGCACGCGCTGGCCGACCCCGAGGTGCGCGCCAAGGTGATCCGCGCCCGCGACCTGCCCATGGGCTTCGGCGACATGGACGCCTCGCTCTACCTCCTGTTCCGGGCGATACGCGAACACTCCACGGTCGCGCTCTCCGGCGAGTCCGCGGACGAGGTCTTCGGCGGCTACCTCCAGTTCTTCGACGAGGACGCCAGGAACGGCAGCACCTTCCCCTGGCTCGGGCAGACCGGCAGGCACTTCGGCACCGACGACGACTCCGTCCTGCGGCACGACTTCACCGACGCCCTCGACCTCCGCACCTACATCGGCGACAGCTACGCCACGGCCGTCTCCGGCATCCGGCGCCTGGACACCGACAGCGACTTCGAGTTCCGGATGCGCCGCATGAGCCACCTGCACCTGACCCGCTTCGTCCGCGTCCTGCTCGACCGCAAGGACCGCGCCAGCATGGCCACCGGACTGGAGGTGCGCGTCCCGTTCTGCGACCACCGCCTCGTCGAGTACGTCTACAACACCCCCTGGGCCCTCAAGTCCTTCGACGGCCGGGAGAAGACCCTGCTGCGCGAGGCCACCGCCGACGTCCTGCCGCGCTCCGTCTACGACCGGGTCAAGAGCCCCTACCCCTCCACCCAGGACCCCAAGTACGCACTCGCCCTCCAGGCACACGCCAAGGAACTGCTCGCCGACCCCGCCCACCGGGTCTTCGCGATCGTGGACCCCGAACGGCTGCGCAAGGCCGCCGAGGTGGAGTCCCCGCAGCACACCATGGCCTCCCGCCGGGGCCTCGAACTCACCCTGGACCTGGCCGTCTGGCTGGACATGTACAAGCCGACCCTGACACTCTCTTGACCTGATCTTGGTTGAGGGGTGGGGCGGGCGTGGGCGCACCGGAGGCGGGTACGGCGGGCACGGACGCGGCGGGTGCGCAGGCACGGGACACGGAGGCGCCCGAGGCGGACGTACCGGAAAAGGGCGTACCGGACACGGACGTACGGGACCTGGTGATCGCCCTGCACCGCCTGATGCGCAGCCTGCGCCGCGCCGCCCCCTCCGGGCGCTTCCAGCCCACCCAGCTCATCGTGCTCACCCTGCTCTACGAGCGCAGCCCGGCCCGCATCGGGGAACTCGCCGCCAAGGTGCCCTGCTCGCAGCCCACCGCCACCGCGGCCGTCGCCGCCCTGGAGACCCGGGGGCTGGTGCGCCGGGAGCCCGACCCCACCGACGGCCGGGCCTCCTCGGTGCTGCTCACCGCCGCGGGCGTCGCCGCGCTGACCGACGTGGCCGGCAACGAGGCCGAGGTGCTGACCGCCCGGCTCGCCGCCCTCGACCCCGAACAGGCCCGCGCCGTGGTCGCCCTGGGGCCGGTGCTGCGCAGGCTCGCGGAGGCGGAGGACGGCTGACGGGGTCCCGGCGGGAGTGCGGGACCCATACCTCACCGCATCGGCGAGCTCCATCGCGGAGTCCACGGCGCCGGACCCGGCCGGACTCGCCACGCCGGGGGACCTCACAACGGCCGATCAGGGTACGCGCCCGACAGCCGCGCCCCGTCGGATCCGCGCCGCCGCACCACGGCCCGGTGCGCCGCGAACGAGGCCGCCGCCCCGACGGCGTACCAGAAGAGGTCCGGCGCGTTGAACGTCGAGCCCAGCACCAGCCGGGCCAGCCCACTGCGGGCACTCAACTCCGCCGGTATGGGCGTGAGTTGGGCGAACTCCACGGCCCAGCTCACCCCGAGCGCGAGCGAGGCCGCGGCCAGGGGCCGGACCCGCGGCGCCACGGCCACCACCAGCGTGTGCAGCAGGACCGTGTACAGCGCGTCGCCCGTGTACTTGGCGAAGCCGCCCGAAGCGGTGGCCCGGACGGCGAGAGCGACGGCGACCACCAGCACCGCCGCCCCCAGCGCCCCCGCACGCACCGGGAGCATCCAGCGCGTCCGGGTCAATCGCCCAGCTTCCGGAACAGGCCCTCCTGGACGACCGACACCAGCAGCCGGCCCTCGCGGTCGTAGATCCGGCCGCGCGCCAGCCCCCGGCCACCCGTCGCGATCGGCGACTCCTGGTCGTACAGGAACCACTCGTCCGCCCGGAAGGGGCGGTGGAACCACATCGCGTGGTCCAGGGACGCGATGTCGAAGTTGCGCGAGCCCCACAGCGGCTCCACCGGCAGCCGCACCGCGTCCAGGAGCGTCGTGTCCGACGCGTACGCCAGCGCACAGGTGTGCACCAGCTGGTCGTCGCCCAGCGGGCCCACCGCCCGCATCCACACCGCGCTGCGCGGCTCCGCGCCCTCGATCTCCTCGCGGCTCCAGCGCAGCCCGTCCACGTACCGGATGTCGAAGGGCTGACGGCGGGCCATCCGCTCCAGCTGCTCCGGCAGCGCGCCCAGGTGCTCCCGGATCTCCTCGGCGACCGTCGGCAGCGACTCGGGGTCCGGCACCTCGCGGCGCGGCGGCAGCTGGTGCTCGATGCCGCCCTCCTCCGGCTTGTGGAAGGAGGCCGTCAGGTTGAAGATCGTGCGGCCCTCCTGGACCGCGGTGACCCGCCGCGTGGTGAAGGAGCGGCCGTCGCGCACCCGCTCCACCTGGTACACGATCGGCACCCCGGGGCGCCCCGGGCGCAGGAAGTACGCGTGCAGGGAGTGGACCGGGCGGTCGCCGTCGGTGGTGCGGCCCGCCGCGACCAGCGCCTGGCCCGCGACCTGCCCGCCGAACACCCGCTGGAGGTGCTCCTGCGGGCTGCGGCCCCGGAAGATGTTGACCTCGATCTGCTCCAGGTCGAGCAGATCGACGAGTCTCTCGGCCGGGTTCGTCATGGGAGTGCTTCCTCTTCTGTGAGCGGGGACCGGGGTGCTGCGGACGGGCACCGGGGCCGGGCGGGTCGGCCCGGCCCCCGGGAGAACGCCCTAGAGCTGACCGACGGACGTGACGCGGACGACCGCCCGCGCCTCCTCGTCCGACGCGGCCAGGTCGACCTCGGCGCTGATGCCCCAGTCATGGTCGCCCGCCGGGTCCGCGAACGTCTGCCTGACCCGCCACAGACCGTGCGCCGGGTCCTCCTCGATCATCAGCAGCTTCGGGCCGCGCGCGTCCGGGCCCGTACCGAGGTCGTCGTGCTCGTCCCAGTACGCGTCCATCGCCTCGCCCCACGCGTCCTCGTCCCAGCCGGCGTCGGCGTCCATCTCGCCCAGCGCGTGCACGTTGTCCAGCGCGGCCAGCTCGACGCGGCGGAACATCGCGTTGCGCACCAGCACCCGGAAGGCCCGCGCGTTCGCCGTGACCGGCTTGACCTGGTCGGCCTTCTCCTGCGCCTGCTCGGCGGTCTCCACCTCGGGGTTGGCCAGCTGCTCCCACTCGTCCAGGAGGGAGGAGTCGACCTGGCGCACCAGCTCGCCGAGCCACGCGATGAGGTCTTCGAGGTCCTCCGACTTCAGGTCGTCCGGGATGGTGTGCTCCAGGGCCTTGTACGCGCTCGCCAGGTAGCGCAGCACGATGCCCTCGGTGCGCGCCAGCTCGTAGTGCGAGGTGAACTCGGCGAAGGTCATGGCCCGTTCGTACATGTCACGGATGACCGACTTGGGGGAGACCGGGTGGTCGCCCACCCACGGGTGGCTCTTGCGGTACACGTTGTACGCGTGCCACAGCAGCTCTTCGAGGGGCTTGGGGTAGGTCACCTCCTGGAGGCGCTCCATCCGCTCCTCGTACTCCATTCCGTCGGCCTTCATCTGGCCGATGGCCTCGCCGCGCGCCTTGTTCTGCTGGGCGCCCAGGATCTGCCGCGGGTCGTCGAGGGTGGATTCGACGACCGAGACCATGTCGAGCGCGTACGAGGGCGACTCGGGGTCCAGCAGGTCGAAGGCGGCCAGCGCGAACGTCGACAGCGGCTGGTTCAGCGCGAAGTCCTGCTGGAGGTCGACGGTGAGCCGCACGATGCGGCCCTCGGCGTCCGGGGTGTCCAGCCGCTCCACCACACCGCCGTCGAGCAGCGAACGGTAGATGGCGATGGCGCGGCGGATGTGCCGCAGCTGCGCCTTGCGCGGCTCGTGGTTGTCCTCCAGGAGGCGGCGCATCGCCTCGAAGGCGTTGCCCGGCCGGGCGATGACCGACAGCAGCATGGTGTGGGTGACCCGGAAGCGGCTGGTCAGCGGCTCGGGGTCGGAGCCGATCAGCTTGTCGAAGGTGGACTCCGACCAGGCGACGAAGCCCTCCGGGGCCTTCTTACGGACCACCTTGCGGCGCTTCTTCGGGTCGTCGCCCGCCTTGGCCAGGGCCTTCTCGTTCTCCACGACGTGCTCGGGTGCCTGCGCGACGACGAAGCCCGCCGTGTCGAAGCCCGCCCGGCCGGCGCGACCGGCGATCTGGTGGAACTCCCGGGCGCGCAGGGTGCGTACCCGCGTGCCGTCGTACTTGGTCAGTGCGGTGAAGAGGACCGTGCGGATCGGGACGTTGACGCCGACGCCGAGGGTGTCGGTGCCGCAGATGACCTTCAGCAGACCGGCCTGGGCCAGCTTCTCCACCAGGCGGCGGTACTTGGGCAGCATGCCCGCGTGGTGCACGCCGATGCCGTGGCGGACGTACCGGGAGAGGTTCTGGCCGAACTTGGTGGTGAAGCGGAAGTTGCCGATCAGGTCGGCGATCTTCTCCTTCTCCTCCTTGGTGCACATGTTGATGCTCATCAGCGACTGCGCCCGCTCGACGGCCGCGGCCTGCGTGAAGTGCACGATGTAGACCGGGGACTGCTTGGTCTCCAGCAGCTCGGTGAGCGTCTCGGTGATCGGCGTCATCCGGTACTCGTAGCTGAGCGGCACCGGGCGGGTCGCCGAGCGGACGACCGCGGTGGGCCGGCCCGTGCGCCGGGTGAGGTCCTTCTCGAACATCGAGACGTCGCCGAGCGTCGCCGACATCAGGACGAACTGCGCCTGCGGCAGCTCCAGGATCGGGATCTGCCAGGCCCAGCCGCGGTCCGCCTCCGCGTAGAAGTGGAACTCGTCCATCACGACCTGGCCGATGTCGGCGTCCTTGCCGTCGCGCAGCGCGATCGAGGCCAGCACCTCCGCCGTGCAGGCGATGACCGGCGCGTCCGCGTTCACCGAGGCGTCGCCGGTCAGCATGCCGACGTTCTCGGTGCCGAACAGCTTGCAGAGGTCGAAGAACTTCTCCGACACCAGCGCCTTGATCGGCGCGGTGTAGAAGGTGACCCCGTCCTGGGCCAGCGCGGTGAAGTGCGCACCGGCCGCGACCAGGCTCTTCCCGGACCCCGTCGGCGTGGACAAGATCACATTCGCACCGGTGACCACCTCCATCAGCGCCTCTTCCTGCGCCGGGTACAGAGTGATGCCCTGCCCCTCGGCCCAGGACGAGAAGGCCTCGAAGAGGGTGTCGGGGTCGGCGTTCGGCGGGAGCTGATCGATGAGGGTCACGCACCCATCTTGCCTGGCGTCGTCACGGATCGGGCAACCGGAGGGCCAGGCCAAGATCATCCTGGATAGGGTGGCGGGTCAGCCCGTCGAAGGCCCGGCGCCAACTCGGCAGTCCGGTGCGGGGAATGGGAAGCACAGCGCCCGCCCGGGGCAGACTTCACGGCAATGGGGCGGGCGCGAGTACGAGGCGGGAACGAGCATGAAGCGGGTACGGCCATGATGGGACCGGCGCACTCTCTGTCCGGGGCGGCGGCCTGGCTGGGGGTGGGAGCGGGGGCGGCGGCCTGGGGGCACCCCATGCCCTGGCCCGTCCTCGTCGTCGGCGCACTGATCTGCGCGGGGGCGGCGCTCGCCCCCGACCTCGACCACAAGTCCGCGACGATCTCGCGTGCCTTCGGCCCGGTCTCCCGGGGCCTGTGCGAGATCGTCGACAAACTTTCGCACGCCGTCTACAAGGCGACCCGGATGAAGGGCGACCCGCGGCGCAACGGCGGTCACCGCACCCTCACCCACACCTGGGTGTGGGCGGTCGGCGTCGGCGCCGCCTGCTCGGCGGCGGCCATATACGGCGGGCGCTGGGCGGTCCTCGGCATCCTCTTCGTCCACCTGGTGCTCGCGGTGGAGGGCCTGCTGTGGCGGGCCGCCCGGGTCTCCAGCGACGTCCTGGTGTGGCTGCTGGGGGCGACCAGCGCCTGGATCCTGGCGGGCGTGCTCGACAAGCCGGGCAACGGTGCGGGCTGGCTGTTCGACGCGCCGGGCCAGGAGTACCTGTGGCTCGGCCTGCCGATCGTGCTGGGCGCGCTGGTGCACGACATCGGCGACGCGCTGACCGTCTCGGGCTGCCCGATCCTGTGGCCCATCCCGATCGGCCGCAAGCGCTGGTATCCGATCGGCCCGCCGAAGGCGATCCGCTTCCGGGCCGGGAGCTGGGTGGAGATCAAGGTGCTGATGCCGGTGTTCATGCTGGCCGGGGGCGTCGGCGGGGCCGCCGCGCTCGGCTACATCTGAGGGCGCCCCGGCAGCGGGGAAGGGGGCGGGTCCGTGACTGCGGTCCGCCCCCTTCCGGCTGCCGGGGGCGGGTGTAGTTTCGGGTCGGTGCACCTTTCACGAAAGGCAGTGACACGTGTCAACAACAGAACCGGCCGCCCCCGCCACGGACCCCTCGGACAGCGACCGCCCCGTCGTGCACACCACGGCGGGCGCCGTGCGCGGCACCGTGCGGCACCGCAGCCACGTCTGGCTCGGCGTGCCGTTCGCGCAGCCCCCGGTCGGCGAACTGAGGTGGCGGGGGCCCCGGGCGCCGCTGCCCTGGGACGGGGTGCGCGAGGCGGCTCAGTTCGGGCCCGCCGCCGTCCAGCTGCCGCGCTTCGACCCGACGGCACCGCCGTACGCGGGTGACAGCGAGGACTGCCTGTACCTGAACGTCTTCGCCCCCGCCGCCGAGCCGCGCGCCCCGCGCCCGGTCCTGGTCTGGATCCACGGCGGCGGCTTCGTCTTCGGCACCGGCAAGGACTACGACGGCACGGTCCTCGCCGAACGCGGCGACTGCGTGGTGGTGACCTTCAACTACCGGCTCAGCGCCTGGGGCTTCCTGCACCTGGCCGGGCTTGACCCGTCCGTCGCCGACACCAACGCGGGCGTCCGCGACCAGGTCGCCGCCCTGGAGTGGGTGCGGGACAACATCGCGGCCTTCGGCGGCGACCCCGGGCGGGTGACCCTCGTCGGTGAGTCCGCGGGCGGCATGAGCGTGGGCACCCTCCTCGGGGTCCCGCGGGCCCGCGGGCTCTTCCACGCCGCGGTCGTGCTCAGCGGTGGCGCCGCCGAACAGCACGACGCCGCCACCGGCACCGCCGCCGCGCAGGAACTGCTGACCCGCCTCGGCATCCCCGGGACGCGACCGGCCCTGCTGCGCGACGTCCCGGTGGCCGCGCTGCGCGACGCGACCGCCGGGCTGGCGGCGACCGGCGGGCACGACGGCGCCCAGGGCATCCCGTTCCTGCCCGTCGTGGACGGCGACCTCGTCCCCGAGGTCCCGCTGGACGCCGTCGCGGGCGGCGCGGTCGCCGAGCTGCCGCTGCTCGTCGCCCACTGCCGCGACGAGATGGCCATCTTCGCCCTGGGCGGCGACGACACCCCGATCACCCGCTCGCTGGAGCACCGGACGGGCGGGCCCGCCTGGTCCGAACTCCTGCGCAGGTACGAGGAGTTCGAACCGGAGGGGGCGGCCGTAGGCGGCAGCCCGCGCAGGACGCTGCTGGGCGACGCGATGTTCGTGATGCCGGCGGTACGGCTCGCCGAGGCCCAGGTCCGGGCGGGCGGCCGGGTGTGGATGCACCGCTTCGACCACCGGCCGCCGATCGCGCCGTACGACGTCCTGGGCCCCACGCACGCGGCGGACATCCCGTGCCTGTGGAGCCGGGAGCCCTCCTTCGACCTCTCCTCGCTCAGCGGCGACCCCGCCGACGGCTTCGTGCCGATGGGCGAGGACGACCGGGCGGCCTCGGCGGCGCTCCAGGACGCGGTTCTCGCCATGGTCCACCGGGGCCGCCCGGAGCTTCCCGCCGGGCCCCGGTGGCCCGCGTACGACGAGGAGAAGCGCTCCGTGATGCTCCTCAAGGCGCGGCCCGAGGTGGCCGAGGACCCGACGGGGGAGCGGCGGACGGCCTGGGACGGGCTGCCGGAATGAGGCCGGGTGGTGCCGGACTGGGGCCGGGTGGCGGGGCGCCGGGCCGGAAAACCGCGGGGCGCTCGACGCGGGCCTGACGTTACGGTGGGCCGGGCCCGAGGTCCGGCCCACCGCGACGCGCTCTGGAGGTCCCGCCGATGCCCTTCCCGTACCCGATGCCCGAACCGTACGACCAGGGCCTGCTCGACGTGGGCGACGGCAACCGCGTCCACTGGGAGGTCTCCGGCAACCCGGACGGCAAGCCCGCCGTCGTCGTGCACGGCGGCCCCGGCTCCGGCAGCAACCCAGGCAACCGCAAGTCCTTCGACCCCGAGCGCTACCGGCTCGTCCTGTTCGACCAGCGCGGCTGCGGCAGGAGCACCCCGCACGTCGCCGACCCCACGACGAGCATGGCGCACAACACCACGCACCATCTGATCGCCGACATGGAGAAACTGCGCCAACACCTCGGCATCGAGAAGTGGTTGCTCTTCGGCGGGTCCTGGGGCTCGACGCTGATCCTGGCGTACGCGCAGGCCTTCCCCGAACGCGTCTCGGAGATCGTCATCCCGAGCGTCACCACGACGCGCCGCTCGGAGACGGCATGGCTGTACGGGGGAGTGGGGCGGTTCTTCCCCGAGGCGCACGAACGCTTCCTGGGCGGACTGCCGGAGGCGGAGCGGGACGATCCGGTGGCCGCCTACGCGCGGCGGGCGTCCAGTTCCGACGTGGCGGTACGGGACCGGGCGGTGGCCGACTGGTGCGCGTGGGAGGACGCGGTGCTGGGCCTGGAGCCGGCCCCGTCCCGGGCCAGGCCCTACCAGGACCGGCCGGAACGCGGACGGATCTCGCTGGTGCGGATCGCCTCGCACTACTTCGCGCACGGGGCGTGGCTGGAGGAAGGAGCGCTGATCCGCGACGCGCACCGGCTCGCGGGGATCCCCGGGGTGCTGGTGCACGGCCGCCACGACCTGGGCGGCCCGCCGGACACGGCGTGGCAGCTGGCGAAGGCGTGGCCGGGGGTGGAGCTGCACATCGTGGACGACTCGGGGCACATGGGGGGTGCGGGGATGCGCGCGGTCCTGGCCAAAGCCCTCAACCGCTTCGCCCCCTGACACCGCCCGACCCGCGCTCGGGCCCTACGCCGCCGTCCCCCGCGGACTGTGCACCGCCCGCCCTCAGCGGCCCTACGCCGCCGACCCCCTTGGGCTGTGCGCCGCCAGCCCTCTTGGGCGACGGGGCCGCCCCAAGGGGGCGGAACGGGCGGGCAAGGGGGCGGCCCCCGGCGGAGCCGCACACTCCGCGCCCCGCGCCCAGCTCCGCCCCGCGCCAACTCTGCCCCGCTCCAGCTCCGCCCCACGCGGGCCCGCCCGGGGCGGTGCGGCGCCGCGAGGGGAGGGAGCCGGGAGTGGCCGGGAGCGAGGGGCACAGCTCCGCAGGGGGCCGCCCCCCTTGCCCGCCCGTCCCGCCCCCGGGGGGCGGCCCCGCCGCCCAAGGGGGGCGGGGGCTGGACGGAAGCGGCCCCGCCCCGCCAAGGGCGCGTAGGTCAGCCGTGCCAGGATTGCCAGAGGGCGGCGTACGCCCCGTCCGCCGCCACCAACTCGTCATGGCTGCCCAGCTCCGCGATCCGCCCGTCCTCCACGACCGCGATCACGTCCGCGTCGTGCGCCGTGTGCAGCCGGTGCGCGATCGCGATGACCGTGCGGCCGTCCAGGACACGGGCCAGCGACCGCTCCAGGTGCCGGGCCGCCCTCGGGTCGAGCAGGGACGTCGCCTCGTCCAGGACCAGCGTGTGCGGGTCCGCCAGGACCAGCCTGGCCAGCGCGATCTGCTGGGCCTGCGCCGGGGTGAGGGCGAAGCCGCCCGAGCCGACCTCGGTGTCCAGCCCCTCGTCCAGGCCGCGCGCCCAGCCGTCCGCGTCCACCGCGCCCAGCGCCGCCCACAGTTCGGCGTCCTCGGCGCCGGTCCTGGCCAGGCGCAGGTTGTCCCGCAGCGAGCCCACGAAGACGTGGTGCTCCTGGTTGACCAGGGCCACGTGGGAGCGCACCTTCTCGGCCGGCATCGCGGCCAGCTCCGCGCCGCCCAGCGTCAGTTCACCGGTGCGCGGGGCGTAGATGCCCGCCATCAGGCGTCCCAGCGTGGACTTGCCCGCCCCGGAGGGGCCGACGAGCGCCACCCGGGTGCCGGGCGCCACGTCCAGCGACACCTGGTGCAGGACGTCCACGCCCGCGCGGTACCCGAAGTGGACGTCGTCCGAGCGCAGCCGCCGCCCGTCGGGGGTCACCGTCCCGTCGCCGGTGTCGGGCTCGATGTCCCGCACGCCCACCAGCCGCGCCAGGGACACCTGGGCGACCTGGAGCTCGTCGTACCAGCGCAGGATCAGGTTGACCGGATCGACCAGCATCTGCGCGAGCAGCGAACCGGTGGCGAGCTGACCGACCGTCATCCAGCCCTGCAGCACGAAGACTCCGCCGATGAGGACCGACGCGCACAGGATGGTGACGTGGGTGGCGCTGACGACGGGGAACAGTACGGTGCGCAGCCACAGCGTGTAGCGCTCCCAGGAGGTCCACTCCTTGATCCGCCGCTCGGAGAGGGTGACCCGCCGGGCCCCCAGCCGGTGCGACTCGATGGTGCGGCCCGCGTCGACCGTCTCGGCGAGCACCGCGGCGACCGCCGCGTACCCCGCCGCCTCCGAGCGGTACGCCGAAGGAGCCCGCTTGAAGTACCAGCGGCAGCCCACGACCAGTACCGGAAGCGCCACCACCACCGCGAGGGCCAGCGGCGGCGCCGTCACCAAGATGCCGGCGATCAGCAGCGCGGCCCACACCACGCCGATCGCCAGCTGCGGCACCGCCTCGCGCATCGCGTTCGCCAGCCGGTCGATGTCGGTGGTGATGCGCGACAGCAGGTCGCCCGTGCCGGCCCGCTCCAGTACGCCCGGCGGCAGGCCCACGGACCGTACGAGGAAGTCCTCGCGCAGGTCGGCGAGCATCTCCTCGCCCAGCATCGCCCCGCGCAGCCTCGTCTGGCCCACGAACACGGCCTGCACGACCAGCGCCACCGCGAACAGGCCCGCCGTCAGCTCCAGGTGGAGTTCGGCGGCCCCCGCCGTCAGCCGCTCGATCACCTCGCCCAGCAGGTAGGGGCCCGCCATCGACGCCACCACCGCGAGGGTGTTGAGCACGATCAGCGTCACGAACGCCGTGCGGTGGCGTCGCGTCAGGTCGCCCACGTAGGCGCGTACGGTCGCCGGGCTGCCGACGGGCAGCGTGGTCGCCGACTCCGGGGCCGCCGGGTCGAACGCGGGGGGCGCCACCCCGAAGCGTGCGGCCTTCCCGGCCGCCGTGGCGCTGCTCATGCCGATTCCTCGATCTCTTCCAGGGTCTTCCACTCACGGACGTCCGCGTCCTGCCCGGCGGCCTCGTCGTCGGTCTCCCGGGTGACGACCGCCCGGTAGCGCGGCTCGGTGTGCAGCAGTTCGCGGTGCTCGCCGACCGCCACGACCTCGCCCTCGTGGACGAGCACCACGCGTTCCGCCTGGTCGAGCAGCAGCGGGGAGGAGGCCAGGACCACGGTCGTACGACCGGCCCTGAGCCTTTTGACACCCGCTGCCACCCGGGCCTCGGTGTGCGAGTCGACGGCGGACGTCGGCTCGTCCAGAACCAGTACCTCCGGGTCGGTCACCAGCGACCGCGCCAGGGCGAGCCGCTGGCGCTGGCCGCCGGAGAGGGACCGGCCGCGCTCGGTGATCCTGGTGTCCATCGGGTCGCCGTCGCCCTGCGCCGACGCCTGCGCCAGCGCGGCCAGCACGTCCGTGCACTGGGCCGCCGCGAGCGCGTCCGCGGCCGACACCTGGCCCGACGCGGGTACGTCGAGCAGTTCGTGCAGCGTGCCCGACAGCAGCACCGGATCCTTGTCCTGCACGAGGACACAGGCGCGCGCGGCGTCCAGCGGCAGCTCGTCGAGCGCGACCCCGCCGAGCAGCACGGAACGCACCCGCTCCTCGTCCCCGGCGCCCTCCGCGGGCTCCTCCGCGCCCGCCGGATGCCCGCCGAGCCGCTCCGCCAGGCGGCCCGCCACGTCCGGGTCGCCGCACACCACGGCGGTGAACACACCACCGGGGGCCAGCAGCCCGGTCACCGGGTCGTACAGGTCGCCGGTCGGCGACTGTGCGGCGCCCAGCCCGTCGCCCGGCGCCGTCCTGCGCAGCGCGAGCACCCGGGCCGCACGCTTCGCCGACGGCTTGGAGAAGGAGTACGCCATCGCGATCTCCTCGAAGTGCCGCAGCGGGTACATCAGCAGCGTCACCGCGCTGTAGACGGTGACCAGTTCGCCGACCGTCACCGTGCCCGCGCGGGCGAGCGTCGCCCCGTACCAGACCACGGCGATCAGCAGCAGTCCCGGCAGCAGCACCTGCACCGCCGCGATCAGCGCCCACATCCGGGCGCTGCGGACGGCGGCCCTGCGCACTTCCTGGGACGCCTCGCGGTAGCGGCCGAGGAACAGCTGCTCGCCGCCGATGCCGCGCAGCACCCGCAGCCCGGCCACCGTGTCGGAGGCCAGCTCGGTCGCCCGGCCCGCCTTCTCGCGCTGGACGTCCGCCCGCCGGGTGGCCCGGGGGAGCAGCGGCAGTACGGCGAGGGCCAGCGCCGGGACGCCGAGCGCCACCACGAAGCCCAGCTCGGGCTGGTAGATCACCAGGCCGACGCAGACGATCACCAGGGCGAGCACGGCCGCGGCGAACCGCGACAGCGCCTCGACGAACCAGCCGATCTTCTCGACGTCACCCGTGGACACCGCGACCACCTCGCCCGCCGCGACCCGCCGGGTCAGGGCGGCGCCCAGCTCCGCGGTGCGGCGGGCCAGCAGCTGCTGCACCCGGGCGGCGGCGGTGATCCAGTTGGTCACCGCGGTGCGGTGCAGCATGGTGTCGCCGACCGCGAGGGCCACCCCCATGAGGGCCAGCAGCCCGGCCGCGAGCGCGAGCCGGCCGCCGGAACCCTCGACGACCGCCTGCACGGCGAGCCCGACCGCCAGCGGCAGCCCGGCCACCCCGATCTGGTGGAGCAGGCCCCAGGACATGGACTTGAGCTGCCCGCCGAGCTGGTTGCGGCCCAGCCACAGCAGGAAACGGCCCCCGGAGCGGACGTCGGGTTCGCCGGGGTCGGGATACGGAAGATCTTGAATGTGCATGAGGCCCTACGGCTCGGTGTACGGAATTCGGGGAGTCGGTCGGCTCGGGTGCCCGGATGGCGCAAACCGTGCAAGGTTCGCGCCCCGACCCCCGGCGGGGCAATCGATTTATGCCCGTGACCGCCCGGAACGCGCCAATATCCGCCCCCCGTCGCCGCGCGCCCGACGAAGAACCCCTGGCGTCGGCGCCCGTCCCGCGATTCACTCCTGTCGCATGAGACAACGCAGAGTCATGTCCATGGTGACCGGCTTCGTGCTGGCCGCCGGAGCCCTGTTCGGTGCGGGCCCAAGTGCCGCCGCGCCGAGGCCCGTTGCCGTGGACGCGCCGCCCGCCGAGTTCGGCAACGACTGGCACGACCCGCTCACCGCCGCGCCGCCCCTTGCCGTACCGCCCACCCGGTCCTGCCGGGTGACCCTCGGCGAGGCCCGGTTCCGCGACTTCACGCCGTACCGGGGCAGTTACACCCCGCCGGACAAGTGCGGCGACCGCTGGAACAAGGTGGTGCTGCGCCTGGAGGGCAAGGTCAAGGGCCGCCAGTACGACCGGCTCGGCTATCTGCACGTCGGCGGCGTCGAGGTGCTGCGGACCTCCACCCCGCAGCCCTCCCCGGACGGCATCACCTGGTCCGTGGAGAAGGACGTCACCCGCTACAGCGACACCTTCCGCCGCCCGCAGAGCGTCGAGATGCTCATCGGCAACGTGGTCGACGAGACGTACACCGGCGTCATCGACGTGAAAGCGACCCTGACGTTCTACGCCGCCGAGGGCCGCACCCGGCCCGCCGCGACCCCCGACCGGGTCCTCACCCTCCAGGGCGAGAAGGGCGACACGCTCACCACGCCCCGCAACTCCGAACGCGTCCTCGCCGAGGTGTACGCCACCGGGTCCGGCGGCGGCTGCGAGGAGTACTGGTACCTCGCGGTGCCCGAGAAGGCGCCCTACTCGTGCAAGGCGCCCGACGGGCCGTACCGCGAGGTGCAGATCAAGGTCGACGGCCGACTGGCCGGGATCGCCGCGCCGTTCCCGACGGTGTGGACCGGCGGCTGGTCCAACCCCTTCCTCTGGTACGTGGTCCCCGGCCCGCGCGCCCTGGACATCAAGCCCCTCCAGTACGACCTGACCCCCTTCGCCGGGCTCCTCAACGACGGCCGCCCGCACCGCGTCGAGGTCGGCGTCGTCGGGGTGCCCGCGGAAGCGGCGGGGTGGAGCACCCCGGTGAACGTCCTGGTCTGGCAGGACCACGGCAGCCGTGTCGTCACCGGCGCCCTGACCCGGCACGCCGAGGGCGTGCCGGTCAACTCCACTCGCTACACGCCGGGTTCGGAGCACCGGCTGGACACCCGCGGCGGCCACCGGCTGTCCGTGACCGGCCACCTGAACACCTCGCACGGCCGCGTCGAGACCCGGATCTCCCGCGCCCTCACCCACACCTCGGTGCACCGCTGGACCGACGGCGAGTCCCTCGACGCGCTCAAGGGCGACTGGACGGACGACGAGACCGTCACCACCCGGGGCGCGCACGGGCCGGAGCGGTCGGCCGAGACGAACCGCACGTACACCATGGACGGCACGACCACCCTCGGCGCGGGCGACCGGCTGCGGACCGTGCTCTCGCTCGGCGACCGGGCCCGGACGGAGCACCGCACCGGCGGGCGGCGCACCGCGTTCACGGAGCTGGACGACGGCTACCGGGGCGACGCGACGTACACCACGAACGTCCCCCGCGACCAGCGGCACGCGGTCGGTACGACGGGCGAGCGCTACCGGTTCTACGGCTCCGACGGCACCTGCTACGACCGCGGCCTGAAAACGGTGCAGGGCACGCTCGTGGAGGACCGCAGGTACTGCTGACGAACAGCCCATGAGTGGGTAAGCCGCTCCCCAAATCGCCGTGCGCGCGAGGGCCGGGTGACAGACTCCTGGCACCCGGCCGGGGGCGGCGCCATGCACTCTCGGGCCCCTCCGGCGGGCAGCCGCACAGCTCTTGGCGCCCGGACCCGCTCAACGCACGTGCCCCGTCCGGTCCGGGCGCCGCCATGCCCCAGTTCTCCCGAGCACAGCGAGAATCCCGGAGAAGGCCCATGTCCCTACGACACAGGTCCCTACGACGCTGCCTGTACGGGCTCGTCGGAACGGCGTTCACCGTGCTGGCCGTCGCGGTGACCGGCGCCCCCGCACAGGCGGCGGGCTTCACCCCGATCAACATCTGGAACTCCACGCACTGCCTCGACAACGCCACGCAGAACGCCTCGAAGCTCCAGATGTGGTCGTGCAGCGGTGCGTCGGAGCAGAAGTGGCTCGACGGGTTCAACACCCAGACCGGCCTGTTCACCTTCACCAACCAGCGCACCGGCCGGTGCATCACCGCACCGGCGTCCGGCGCGGGCACGGTCACCGTGCAGTTCTGCAACGCCGCCGCGGCCACCCAGCAGTGGCGCGTCTTCTTCGCGGACAACCCCAACGGCCCGCCCTCGGGCTGGTACGACGTCTGGCAGAACGTGGCGAGCGGACTGTGCCTGTCCACCCCCAGCGTCGGGAACGGAACCCTCGTGCAGACGACATCCTGCGACCCGTCCGACCTGTACGACAGGTGGCACAAGCAGTAGTGGCAGCATGGGTCGTATGCCGAAATCGAACATGCGACGTGGTCCGGCCGTCGCGGGTGCGGTGGCCGGACTGCTGCTCCTGACCTCCTGCGGCGGCGGGAGCGGCGACGGCGACGGTACGGGCGCCCGGCCGCACGGCGCCGCGAAGAAGCCCTCCGCATCCCCGACCAGCGGCCTGGACCGCATCCCCGACCTGGGGGACCGGATCCGGGCGCGCATCCCGGCCGACTCCCGGCAGGTCGTCGTCGTGTACGGGGCCGCCAAGGACTCGGCCGACGCCACCGTCGTCCTCTACGACCGCGAAACCGGTCCCGCGGGCGGCAAGGACACCGGGCGCAGCGGCACCTGGGACCGGGTGGCCGGCTGGCCCGCGCACAACGGCGCCAAGGGGTGGACCCCCGACCACCGCGAGGACGACCGGCGCAGCCCCGCCGGGGTGTTCACGCTGTCCGACGCGGGCGGGGTGCTCGCCGACCCGGGCGCCAGGCTGCCCTACACCCGCTCCGCCTCCTTCGCCGCCCCGCGCGACTGGGCGCGCACCCACTGGCACGACTTCGACTACGTCGTCGCCATCGACTACAACCGCGTCAAGGGGACCCCGCCCAACGACCCCACCCGCCCGCAGGGCCGGAGGAAGGGCGGCGGGATCTGGCTGCACATGGACCACGGCAGCGGCACGTCCGGCTGCGTGAGCGTCTCCAAGGCGGCGATGGAGACGTTGCTGCGGAGCCTGGACCCGGCACGCAAACCGGTCGTGGTGATGGGCGACCGGGCCTACCTGAGGAGCTGACCCGCACGGGAGGGCCGGGATCCGCCGAGCCCGGCCCTCTCCACGCGTATGCCCGGCAGGGCGGTTCACCCACCTGCCGGGGGGTCCGTCAGGCCGTCGGCTTCTTCGAGTCGACGCCAGGCCGGGCCTTCTTCCACTCGCCCCGGGTGAAGTCCGGGATCTGCTGGGGCGCGCCGTGGGCGCGGATCGACAGATGGCTGAGCGGCACCGGCGCCGTCCAGGTCGCCGCGTCGTACACGTCGAAGTCGGGGACCAGGCCCAGCTGCATGCACTGCATCAGCCGGAAGATCATGATGTAGTCCATGCCGCCGTGGCCGCCCGGCGGGTTGGAGTGCTCCTTCCACAGCCAGTGGTCCCACTCCGCGGCGTACTTGCCGAAGTCGTCCCACTGGTCGTTGGTGTTGGTGGGCTCCAGGTAGATCCGGGCCGGGTAGTCCTCGAAGACACCGAGGGTGCCGCCGAGGCTGTTGATCCTGCTGTACGGGTGCGGAGTCGAGACGTCGTGCTCCAGCCGGATGACCCTGCCCTTGGCGGTCTGGATCAGGCTGATCGTACGGTCGCTCTCGATGTACGACTCCTTCCAGCTCGGGTCGCCCGGCGGCATGTGCTTCGCGCGGTACTCGGCGAGCCCGCGCGCCGGGGAGCCCACGCTGACCACGCTCACCGCGCGGTCGCCCCGGTTGACGTCCATGTAGTTGCCGACCGGGCCGAAGCCGTGGTTGGGGTAGAGGTCGCCGCGCAGCCGGGTGTGCCACAGGCGGCGCCACGGGCCCTCGTAGTAGTCGGGGTCGAACATCAGGCCGCGCAGGTCGTGGTTGTAGGCGCCCGCACCGTGCAGAAGGTCGCCGAAGAGGCCCGCGTGCGCCATTCGCAGCACGCGCATCTCGTTCTTGCCGTAGGCGCAGTTCTCCAGCTGCATGCAGTGGCGCCTGGTGCGCTCGGAGGTGTCGACCAGGTCCCACAGCTCTTCCATGCGCATGGCGAGCGGACACTCCACGCCGACGTGCTTGCCGTTCAGCATGGCCGTCTTGCACATGTCGTAGTGGAAGTCCCACGGGGTGGCGACGTACACGAAGTCGATGTCGCCGCGCTTGCAGAGGTTGCGGTAGTCGTCCTCGTCCTTGGAGTAGATCGCCGGGGCCGGCTGACCGGCCTTGACGACCTTGGCGGCGGCCTTCTCGCACTTGGCCTTCACCGGGTCGCAGACGGCGACGACCTTGACGTTCGGTATGGCGAGATAGAGGTCGATCATGGAGTCGCCGCGGTTGCCGAGGCCGACGATGCCGACGCGGACCGTGGAGCGGCGCTCGAAGGGCACGTTCGCCATGGTTTTGCCGCGACGCGGCGGAGCGGCGGGCTCCGCGGCCGGTCCGGCGGCTGCCGCGGTTCCGGCCTCGGCGGCGCGGGCGGTGGCCGCCGCGCCGAACGTACCGAGCCCGAGCCCGGCACCCGCCACGCCGGCGGCCTTCAGCACGGAGCGGCGGGTGGAGTCCGCCGCGGGGGTCTGGCCGGGAGAAACGTTGTCGTCGCCCTGTGGTGCTGCCTCGTTCATGAAGCCTCCAGGAATGCGTGCCGTCCGTGAATGGTCAAGACCACGTCAAGGACCCTGAAGGATGGGGCAGTTGATGCGCAAGAGGGCCAGTTGGACTCCTGGGGCGGGCTCTTGGACTTTCCTCCCCGGCCGGGCCCCTCTCACGGCCGGGTCGCACGCTCCAGTTCCAGCAGTACGGACGCGTAGGAGCGGCCCGTCGCCCGGTCCATGCCCACCTCGCACATCCGGTTCGCCGACAGGTACGCGTCGAACTCCCGCCCGGCGGCCCGCTCCCGGTCCGCGATCTCGGCGGCCTCGCGCGCGGTCGCCGAATCGGTCAGCTCCTTGTGCAGCATGCCCCGGTCGCCCGCGAACGCGCAGCAGCGCACGTCGTCCGGCACCACCACCTCCACCGCGCACGCCTCCGCGACCTCCCGCAGCTGCTCGTCGTCGCCCAGGTGGCGCATGGAACAGGTCGGGTGGAGCACCGCGGAGCCCGCCCTGCGCAGCACCGTCAGCTCCGGCAGCAGCTCCTCGGCCGCCCAGACGATCGAGTCGACGACGCGCAGCTCGCGGTGCAGCTCCCGGTTGTCGTCGGTCAGATACGGCACCACCTCGTGCGCGATGCCCAGGGTGCACGACGAGGCGTCCACCACCAGCGGGAACGCGCCGCCCGCGGTCCAGCCCCAGGCCGCCTCGACGATCCGGTTGGCCATCACGACGTTGCCCGCGCCGTACCCCTTGGAGTGCCAGATGGTCGCGCAGCAGGTGCCCGCCACGTCGTCCGGGATCCACACCGGCTTTCCCGCCCGCGCGGACAGCGCGACCACCGCCTCGGGCAGCGAGGGCCCCCGGTATCCGTCGGGCGCGCCGAAGATCCGGTTGACGCACGCCGGGTAGTAGACCGCGGAGGCCCCCCTGCGGGGGGTGCGCGGCAGTCTGCGCGGAGCCGCGCCCGGAATCTGCGGCAGCCACTCGGGCACCAGATCGGGGCGCACCGCCCGCCGTGCCAGGCCGGTCACCGCCGTCAGCAACCGGTCGCCGGCCTTGTCCGCCGCCGCCACGGCCAGCCGCGCGGAGGCCTCGACGGCCCGGAAGTTCCTGGCCGTCAGCTCGGCGACACGCTCCTCGCGCGGCGAGTGCCTGCGGTGGCGGAAGTCCTTCATCAGGGCACCCGTGTCGATGCCCACCGGGCAGGCGAGCTTGCAGGTGGAGTCGCCGGCGCAGGTGTCGACGGCGTCGTACCCGTAGGCCTTCAGCAGGTTCTCGCCGACCAGGGAGCCGGCCGGCTGGCGCATCATCTCGCGGCGCAGCACGATCCGCTGGCGCGGCGTGGTGGTCAGGTCACCGCTGGGGCAGGTGGGTTCGCAGAAACCGCACTCGATGCACGGATCCGCCTCCGCCTCCACCCGCGGGATGGTCTTCAGCCCGTGCAGATGGGCCTCGGGGTCCCGGTTGAGGACGATGCGCGGGGCGAGCACCCCGTCGGGGTCGATGAGCTGCTTGGTCCGCCACATCAGGTCGGTGGCCACCGGCCCCCACTCCAGCTCCAGGTAGGGGGTGATGTTGCGGCCGGTGGCGTGCTCCGCCTTGAGCGAGCCGTCGAAGCGCTCGACCGTCATCCGGCAGAAGTCGTCCATGAAGTCGGCGTACCGGCGGACGTCGGCCGGGTCGGCGGCGTCGAAGGCCAGCAGGAAGTGCAGATTGCCGTGCGCGGCGTGCCCGGCGACGGCGGCGTCGAAGCCGTGCTTCTCCTGGAGCGCGAGCAGCGCCTCGCACGCCTCGGCCAGCCGGGACGGAGGGACGGCGAAGTCCTCGGTGATCAGCGTGGTGCCCGACGGGCGGGCGCCGCCCACGGCGGTCACGAACGCCTTGCGGGCCTTCCAGTACCCGGCGATGGTCCGCGCGTCCCGGGTGAACGCGTTGGTCACCGAGGCGACGGGCGACACCAGCTCCAGTCCGTCCAGCACCGCTGCCGCCGCCCGCTCGTGTTCCGCGCGGCCCGGCTCGTCGGGCGCCCGGAACTCCACCAGCAGCGCGGTCGTCTCCCTGGGCAGCTCCGCCCAGTCGCGGGGTACGCCCGCGACGCTCACCGAGGCGCGCAGGGTGTTGCCGTCCATCAGCTCCACGGCGCGCGCGCCCGCCTCGTTGAACAGCGGTACGGCCGCCGCGGCGGCGGACAGTGTGGGGAAGAACAGCAGCGCGGAGGAGAGCAGCCGGTCGAGGGGGAGCGCGTCGAAGACGGTCTCCGCGATGAAACCGAAGGTGCCCTGGGAGCCCACCATCAGCCCGCGCAGGATCTCCACCGGGCCCGTGCCGTCGAGGAAGGCGTCCAGCCGGTAGCCGTTGGTGTTCTTGATCTCGTACTTGGCGCGGATCCGGGCCACCAGCGCCGGGTCGGCCTCGATCTCCCGCTTCAGCGCCAGCAGCCCGTCGCAGAGCGCCGGTTCGGCATGCCGGAGGTCCTCCTCGGCCCGGGGGTCGGCGGTGTCCACGACGGTGCCGGTCGGCAGGACGAAGGTGAGGGAGGAAAGGGTGCGGTAGCTGTTGCGGGTGGTGCCGGCGGCCATGCCCGAGGCGTTGTTGGCGACGACCCCGCCGAGCGTGCACGCGAGGGCGCTCGCCGGATCGGGGCCCAGCACCCGGCCGTACGGGGCGAGCGAGGCATTGGCGCGGACGACGGTGGTACCCGGCCGGATGCGGGCGCGGGCGCCGCCGTCCAGGACCTCGACGCCGGACCAGTGCCGGCGCACGTCCACCAGGATGTCCTCGCCCTGGGCCTGGCCGTTCAGCGAGGTGCCGGCGGCCCGGAAGACCACTTCGCGGCCCTTGCCGTGGGCGTACGAGAGGACCGCGGAGATGTCGTCGATGTCCTCGGCCACCACCACGACCTGCGGCACGAACCGGTACGGGCTGGCGTCCGACGCGTACCGCACCAGGTCCGAGACGTGCCACAGGACCTTGTCGGCGCCGAGCAGCGCGGTCAGCTCGCGGCGCAGCGCGGCGGGCGTGCCCTGCGCCAGCGCGGCGGGCACCCGGTCGGGGGCGGGCCCGGCGTCCGCGTCCTGCGGGGCGCTCGGGCGCAGGGCCCCCGGCTTCGGCTCCAGGAGCGGCATGGCGGGGTCCTCTCGCAGGCGGGCCGGCGGCGGCCGCGGCGGTGGTTCAGCAGGGGCGGGTACCCCCGTCGACCAGGGTGGACAGCAGCCCGCCGAGCACCTTCCGGTCCGCGGCGGTCAATGGAGCAAGGATGTCCTCTGCGGCGTCGCGTCGCGCGTTGCGCAACGCGCGCAGGGTGGTGCGGCCGGAGTCGGTGAGCTCGATGCGGACGACGCGGCGGTTCGCCGGATCGGGCACCCGGCGTACCCGGCCCTGCTCCTCCAGGGCGTCGACCAGCGTGGTGACTGCCCGCGGGACGACCTCCAGGCCGTGCGCCAGATCCGCCATTCGGGGGGCAGGACCGTCGCCCAGCGTGTAGCGGGAGAGGACCCGCAGCAGCCGGGCCTGGCCGGGGGTGACGCCGATCGGCTCCATCTGACGCTTCTGGCTGCGGTGCAGCCGGCGGGTCAGCCGGAGCAGCTGCTCGGCCAGCATGCCGTCGTCGGTGTCGGCGGGGGAGTCGGCACGGGACTCCGAAGCGTTGCTCATACGGGGAACAATAACAGGACCTTGTGCATTGTGAGTATAGGTAACAATGAACTAAGCTCTCGAAGCCTTGCTTCCCGCACACCCTCCGAAGGAGCCCATGCACCCCGAAGAGAAGTCGTGGACACCCCCGCCCCGCGAGCCGGGTGCCGCGCAGCCGCCCGCCGAGGTGCGCCGCATCCTCCGGCTGTTCCGTCCCTACCGCGGCCGTCTCGCCGTCGTCGTGCTGCTGGTCGGCGCCTCCTCGCTGGTCGGCGTCGCCTCGCCGTTCCTGCTGCGCGAGATCCTGGACGTCGCCATCCCGCAGGGCCGCACCGGACTGCTGACGCTGCTCGCCGTCGGCATGATCGCCACGGCCGTCGTCACCAGCGTCTTCGGCGTCCTGCAGACCCTGATATCGACCACGGTCGGCCAGCGCGTCATGCACGACCTGCGCACCGCCGTCTACACCCAGCTCCAGCGGATGCCACTGGCCTTCTTCACCCGGACCCGCACCGGCGAGGTCCAGTCCCGGATAGCCAACGACATCGGCGGCATGCAGGCCACCGTCACCTCCACGGCCACGTCCCTGGTCTCCAACCTGACCGCGGTGGTCGCCACCGTCGTCGCCATGCTCGCGCTCGACTGGCGGCTCACCCTGGTCTCGCTGCTCCTGCTGCCGCTCTTCGTGTGGATCAGCCGCAAGGTCGGCCACGAACGCAAGAAGATCACCACCAAGCGGCAGAAGCAGATGGCCGCCATGTCGGCCACGGTCACCGAGTCCCTCTCGGTCAGCGGCATCCTGCTCGGCCGCACCATGGGCCGCTCCGACTCCCTCACCAGGAACTTCACCGAGGAGTCCGAGCGCCTCGTCGACCTGGAGATCCGCTCCAACATGGCCGGCCGCTGGCGGATGTCCACCATCGGCATCGTGATGGCCGCCATGCCCGCGATCATCTACTGGGCCGCGGGCCTGAGCATGAACGCGGGAGCGCCGGTCGTCTCCCTGGGCACCCTCGTGGCCTTCGTCTCGCTCCAGCAGGGCCTGCTGCGCCCCGCCGTCAGCCTGCTGTCGACGGGCGTGCAGATGCAGACCTCGCTCGCCCTGTTCCAGCGGATCTTCGAGTACCTCGACCTGCCGGTGGAGATCACCGAACCCGACGAGCCGGTCCGCCTCACCGAGCCCCGGGGCGAGGTCCGCTTCGAGAACGTCGACTTCGCGTACGACGAGAAGTCCGGCCCGACCCTCAGCGGCATCGACCTCACCGTCCCCGCGGGCGGCAGCCTCGCCGTCGTCGGCCCGACGGGCTCCGGCAAGAGCACCCTCAGCTATCTGGTGCCGCGGCTGTACGACGTCACCGGCGGCCGGGTCACCCTCGACGGCGTCGACGTCCGCGACCTGGACTTCGACTCCCTCGCCCGTACGGTCGGCGTGGTCTCCCAGGAGACCTACCTCTTCCACGCCTCGGTCGCCGACAACCTGCGCTTCGCCAAGCCGGACGCCACCGACGAGGAACTGCGCGCGGCCGCCGAGGCCGCCCAGATCCACGACCACATCGCCTCGCTGCCCGACGGCTACGACACCCTCGTCGGCGAACGGGGCTACCGCTTCTCAGGCGGCGAGAAGCAGCGCCTGGCGCTGGCGCGGACCATCCTGCGGGATCCGCCGGTCCTCATCCTGGACGAGGCGACCAGCGCGCTGGACACGCGCACGGAGCACGCGGTGCAGCAGGCGATCGACGCGCTGTCGGCGGGACGTACGACGATCACCATCGCCCACCGGCTGTCCACGGTCCGCGACGCCGACCAGATAGTGGTGCTGGAGGCGGGACGCACGGCCGAGCGCGGCACGCACGAGGAACTGCTCGCCCGGGACGAGCGGTACGCCGCCCTGGTCCGGCGGGACGCGCAGCTGGCGCCCGCGGCCTCCTGACGGACCGCCGCACGCGGCAACGCCGCCCCTCCCCTGGGACGGGGGAGAGACGGCGCAGTCGGCAGGACCTCGGTCAGACCAGCCAGCCCAGGAAGTGGAACGCGCCGGCGAGAAGGTCGGTGATGAGGTTCATGATCTTTGGTTCTCCTTGTGCAAGGTGCATGTGTGGGACTTGCGCGAACACGGTCTGCAGCCCGTCGCTTGCGCACCGTAAGCATCCTGCGTCACAAGGGAGTTGAGCAACGAAATCCGGCTGGATCACGCGTTCCAGCGAACAACCGATCCCCTGTTCGCGTGTTCGCCGGATTGTGATCATCATCTCCGGGTCCCCGCCGCGGCGTCCCCGGGCGGCTAGCGTTCCGGTATGGAGTTCGAGTCCCCGGAGTCAACGCGCCCCTCCTCACGGCGCATGCCCCGACGCGGCCGGCGAGTCCTGCTGGTGTGCGTCCTCACCGTTCTCGCCCTGCTCGCCGTGGGTGTGGTGCTCCTGCTGCTGTGGCGGAAGGAGGAGGGCGGCCACGCCAAGTCCCTCACCGTTCCGGAGGGGTGGCGTGCCTCGCAGGTGTACGCGGCGGTCGACAAGGCCGTGGGCGCCGCGCCCGGCACCGCGAAGAAGGCGGCCGGTACGGCGAACCTGCCGCTGCCCGCCGGAGCCAAGGGCAACCCGGAGGGCTTCCTGTTCCCCGCGACCTACCCGGTGAAGGACGGCACCACGGCCGCCGCCCTGCTCACCTACATGGTCAAAACGGCCAACGAACGCCTCGGCACCGGCCCCGACGTCCACCGGGACGTGATCGTCGCGAGCATCGTCCAGGCGGAGGCCGACACACCCACCGACATGGGCAAGGTCGCCCGGGTGATCCGGAACCGGCAGGAGCGCGGGATGCCGCTCCAGATGGACTCGACCCTCAACTACGCGATGAACCGCAGCACGTTGGACACCACCCACGAGGACACCCGGATCGACAGCCCGTACAACACGTACGAGCGCAAGGGGCTGCCGCCCACCCCGATCGGCAACCCGGGTCTGGACGCCCTGCGGGCGACGCGCAGCCCGACCCCCGGGAACTGGCTGTACTTCGTGACGGTGAAGCCGGGCGACACCAGGTTCACGGACGACTACGAGGTCCAGAAGCGGAACGTCGCCGAGTTCAACGCGAACCGGGCGAAGGAACGCGGCTGAGCGCACCGGGGAGGTCCGGCCGGGCGGGCCCGGGGGTGTCACCGCCGTACGGGCTCCGGCTCCGGCACCCCGCCGGCCCGCTCCCGCCCCGCGACCGCCGCCTCCGCGTCCGCCACCCCCGCGTCCGCCGCCTCCGGGGCCGCGGCCCCTTCCGCCACCAGCGCCCGCCCCAGCTCCAGCGCCCGCCGCAGGTATGCGCGTACCTCGCGCACCGCCGCCCGGCCCGCCCGGTTGGCGCCGATCGTGCTGGCCGACGGCCCGTAGCCGACCAGGTGGATCCGCTCGTCCCTGGCCACCCGCGTGCCCTCCAGCCGGATCCCGCCGCCCGGCTCCCGCAGGTGCAGCGGTGCCAGGTGGTCGACCGCCGCCCGGAACCCGGTGGCCCAAAGGATCACGTCGGCCTCGACGTGCCGTCCGTCGTCCCAGGCCACACCGTTCTCCGTGATCCGGTCGAACATCGGCAGCCGGTCCAGCACACCGCTCGCCCTGGCCGCCCGGATCGCCTCGTTCACCGGCAGCGCCGTCACCGACACCACGCTCTGCGGTGGCAGCCCGAGCCGCACCCGCTCCTCGACGCGGGCGACGGCCGCCCGCCCCCACTCCTCGGTGAACTCGCCCTCCCGGAAGACCGGCGGCCGGCGGGTCACCCAGGTGGTGTCCGCCGCGACCGGGGCTATCTCCATCAGGTGCTGGGTCCCGGACGCCCCGCCGCCCACCACCACGACCCGCTGCCCGGCGAACTCCGCGGGCCCGGGGTAGTTCGCGGTGTGCAGCTGCCGTCCGCGGAAGAGCTCCTGTCCCGGGTAGCGCGGCCAGAACGGCCGGTCCCAGGTTCCCGTCGCGCTGATCAGCGCCCGCGCCGCCCACACCCCCTGCGAGGTCTCGACCAGCAGCCGCCCGCCCTCGCCCTCGCGCACGGCGCTCACGTTCACCGGCCGGCGCACCCGCAGGCCGAAGGTCTCCTCGTACGCCGTGAAGTACTCGCCGATCACCTCCGACGAGGGACGGGCCGGGTCCGCCCCCGTCAGCTCCATCCCGGGCAGCGAGTGCATCCCGTGGACCTTGCCGTACGTCAGCGAGGGCCAGCGGTACTGCCAGGCGCCGCCGGGCCGGGGCGCGTGGTCGAGCACCACGAAGTCCTGCTCGGGCACCAGCCCCGACCTGCGCAGATGATGCGCGGCGGAGAGCCCGGCCTGCCCCGCTCCGATGACCACGACGTCCACGTCCCGCACCCCGGTGTTGTTCATGTTTCTACCAACAGGGTGCGGGCCGTGGATCTTCCCGCCGCGCGTCCCGGCTACGCCACCGTCCCCACCAGCCCCCTGCGCACCAGCTCGGGCCGTACGCCCTCCCCGAACCAGTACGCCTCCTCCAGGTGCGGGTAGCCGGACAGGACGAAGTGCTCGATGCCCAGCGCGTGGTACTCCTCGATCCGGTCCGCCACGTCCGCGTGGCTGCCCACCAGCGCGGTTCCCGCCCCGCCCCGGACCAGGCCGACCCCCGCCCAGAGGTTGGGCGAGATCTCCAGGTCGTCCCGCGAGCCGCCGTGCAGCGCCAGCATCCGCTGCTGACCCACCGACTCGCTCCTGCCCAACGCGTCCTGCGCGGCGGCGACGGCCGCCGGGCTCAGATCGTCGAGCAGTCGGTCGGCCGTCGCCCACGCCTCGCGCGCCGAGTCCCGGGAAATGGTGTGCAGCCGGATGCCGAACCGCACCGTCCGGCCCCGCTCGGCCGCCAGTTCCCGAATCCAGTCGATCTTCTGCTTCACCTGTGCGGGCGGCTCGCCCCAGGTCAGGTACACATCGGCGTGGTCGGCGGCCACCGGACCGGCCGCCGCCGACGAACCGCCGAAGAAGATCTCCGGCAGCGGGTCGGGCGGCAGGGCGGTCAGTCCGCCCTCGATCCGGTAGTGCTCGCCCTCGAAGTCGTAGGGCTTCCCGCCCCACGCGCCGCGCACCACCGACAGGAACTCCGAGGTCCTGGCGTAGCGGCGGTCGTGGTCGAGATGGTCGCCGAAGCGCCGCTGCTCGGCCGAGTCGCCGCCGGTCACCACGTTCAGCAGCAGCCGGCCCCGGGTGATCCGCTGGTACGTCGCCGCCATGTGCGCGGCCAGCGTCGGCGAGATCACCCCCGGCCGGAACGCCACCAGGAACTTCAGCCGCTCCGTGTGCTGGGCGAGTGCCACGGTGGTCAGCCACGCGTCCTCGCACCAGGTGCCGGTCGGTGTCAGCACCGCCTCGAACCCCAGCTGTTCGGCCGCCTTGGCGATCTGGATCAGATAGTCGATGTCGGGCGCCCGTACTCCGCCCACCGGGGCGATGTGCGAGCGGCTGATCCCGCCGTCGGTGTAGGCGTGCCGGTCGACGAGGGTGCGCCCGTCGCCGCCGGTGGGCAGGAACCAGTGCAGGTGGACGCTCATCGGGCGGAGTCCTTTCCGTAGCTCAGGGGTGCGGTGGTCGACGCGGGACGCGACCCGTTGAACCGCTTGTCGACGAAGTCCTTGAAGGCGAACTTCCGCGGAATCAGCTTCAGTTCGGCGAAGGTGTCGGCGATCCGCTGCTCGGAGGCCACGGCCGCGTCGTCGACGGCGACCGGAACACGGGTGCCGTACGACCGCTTCACCGCGTCCAGCGCCACCTCGTACGGCAGCCCGGTCTCCTTCGCCCAGACCTTCGCCCACTCCTCGGGGTGCTTGAACACCCAGGCCTGCGCCCGCTCCAGACGGGCCAGGTAGTCGCCGATCGCCTTCGACTTCGCGGTGTCGTCCAGTGCGCCGGGCGAAGCAACCTGGAAGGAGAGCCCGTTGGTGACGCCCTCGCCGGTCGCAAGGACGCGGGTGCCCGGTGTGCGCAGCACCTGGGCGGTGTACGGGTCCCACACCGCCCACGCGTCCACCTTGCCCCGGCTGAACGCGGCCAGCGCGTCGGCCGGCTGGAGGAACTTCAGCTGTACGTCGCCTATGCCCAGCCCGGCCTTCTTCAGCGAGGCGATCAGCTGGTAGTGCGCGGAGCTGCCCTGCGCGACCGCGACCGACCTGCCCTTCAGATCGGCCGGCCTCCGCAGCGGCGAGCCCTTCGGCACGACGACGGCCTCGCCCGCCGAGGAGCCGTGCGAGGCACCCACGACACGGATCTTCGAACCGGATCCGGCGGCGAAGACGGGCGGGGTGTTGCCGACCCCGCCGACGTCCACGGCCTTGGCGTTGACCGCTTCCAGCAGGGGCGGGCCGGAGGTGAACGTCGACCACTTGATCTTGTAGCTGAGGTCCTTCAGCTCACCGGCGGCCCGCAGGATCGCCTCCGAACCCCCCTTCTGGTCACCGACGTTGAGAGTGAGCGAGCCGGACCCGTCCACGCCGCCCGAGGTGTCGGCGGACGAGACACCACCGCAACCGGTCAGCAGCAGGGAGGACAGGGGGAGGAACAGGGCGGCGGACAGGAGCGTTCTTTTCACGGCGGGTCTCTTCTCGTGAGCCGGAGCGAGAGGTGCGGGGGTGCGGGGAGCGGGTGCGGGAACGACGGGGCGGGGGAGAGGGCGTGGTTCAGGCGGCGTGCGGGGCGGGAGAAGCGGACTCGTCCACCCCCAGCTCCGTCAGCAGCCGCGACCGCAGCGCGCCGAACTCGGGGGTGTCGACCGCGCGCGGCCGGTCGAGGGCGACCTTCGTCTCGTACGCGATGACGCCGTCGCGCATCACGAGCGCCCGGTCCGCCAGCAGCAGCGCCTCGTCCACGTCATGGGTGACCAGCAGCACCGCGCAGCCGCGCCGCTGCCACAGTTCGGCCACCAGCCGCTGCGCCTTGATCCGGGTGAGTGCGTCCAGCGCGCCGAACGGCTCGTCGAGCAGCAGCAGATCCGGCTCGCGCACCAACGCGCGGGCCAGTGAGGCACGTTGGGCCTCGCCGCCGGACAGTGTCTTGGGCCAGGCGGACGACCGGTGGGCCAGCCCGACCTCCGCGAGAGCCGCCTCGGCCACCTCCCGCCCCGGGTCCCCGGGCAGCCCGAGCAACACATTGCGCCACACCCGCTTCCACGGCATCAGCCGGGGCGCCTGGAAGGCGACGGCCCGCCGCTTCGGCACCAGGACGGTGCCCTCGATCTCCCGGTCGAGCCCCGCGAGCACCCGCAGCAGGGTCGACTTCCCGCAGCCGCTGCGGCCGAGCAGCGCGGTGAACTCGCCAGGTTTCAACGTCAGTTCGAGGTCGTCGATGACCGGACGCCCGTCGAAGGAGCGGGTCAGGCCCTGCACCCGTACGGCGGCGGGGGAGGTGCCGGAAGCCGGGTTCACTGGCCGGTGAAGGTCGGTCGCCATTGCAGCAGCAGCCTTTCGAGGAGACGGACGAGGGCGTCGGCGATCAGGCCGAGGAAGGCGTACACGACCAGGCAGACCACGATCACGTCGGTCCTGAAGAACTCCCGGGCCTGGTTCATCAGGAAGCCGATCCCGGCGTCGGCGTTGATCGACTCGCCGAACACCAGGGCCAGCCACGCGGTGGCGAGCGAGTACCGCAGTCCGGTCATGGCACCGGGCAGCGCCCCCGGCAGCACCACGTGCCGTACCAGACCCCAGCGGCCGAGCCCCAGTGCCTCGCCCGCCTCGACGAGTTGGGCGTCCACGCCGCGGATCCCGGCGTACACGTTCAGATACAGGTGGAAGGCCACGCCCAGCGCGATGAGCGCCACCTTCGGCGCCTCCCCGATGCCCAGCCAGATGATGAACAGCGGAATGAGACCGACCCACGGCACCGTCCGCAGCATCTGCACGCTGGCGTCGACCAGATCCTCCCCGAGCCGCGAGAGCCCGGACAGCAGGGCGAGCGTCACTCCCACCAGGACGCCCAGCACCAGCCCGACGGCCACCCGCTGAAGCGAGGTCAGCATCGCGTCCGGCAGCGTCCCGTCCGCGACCAGTTCCCCTCCGGCCCGTGCGATCGTGCCGGGCGAGGCGAGCACATCGGCGGGCAGGGCCCCGGTGGCGCTCAGCACCTGCCACAGCACCAGCAGCGTCAGCGGCCCGACTGCCCGCCGCGCCCACCGGGGCACCCCGGACAGCCACCCCCGGGACGTGCCGCCCGGCTCGACGGGCACCAGCTCCGGACCCGGCGGCACGACCGGCTCCTTCTGTACGGACAAAGGCGAAATATCCGGTGGTGCATGGCTGACGGTCATGGCGGAAACCTCCAGGAGGGCAGGGCGGTGGGCGCGCCTCACCGCCCGTACGTACGACGGCGGTCGGCCGTGTCACGACAGGAGGGAGCGCACGCCGGGGAAGGCGAGGGGCGGGACGGCTCGCGGGAAGAGAAGAGGGGGAAGCGGAGAGGGCGGGGCACCGGCGGAGGCACGGGCACGGGGAAGCCCGTGGTGCGGCGGCCCGCCGAGAGGGCGTCAACCACCAGTCGGCGGAGGGCCGTTCAGCAGTCGGTCAGCGGCCGCTTCGGCACGCGCGACACGCGGCCGAGGCCACCCGCAGCAGGTCGATGTGACCGCGCGTGGTGAGGAGTGCGCTACGCAACATGGCGCAGAACGTAGCGAGAGCGTCAGGACACGGTCAACAGCAGTCTCGCCATCCGGATGCCGTATCTCACCAGGCAGCCATTTCCGGGCCCGGTGCGCGAACATGGAAATATGGCCGACACATTCACCACCCGCGTCCTGCACCTCACCACGGGCTCGTCCGAGACCGTCGCCGACCTCACGTCGGACTGCGCGAGCTTCCTCGCCGACGCGGCCGGCGGCCGGGACGGGCTGCTCAACATCTTCGTCCCGCACGCCACGGCCGGCATCGCCGTGCTGGAGACCGGCGCGGGCAGCGACGACGACCTCCTCGCCGCCCTGCACACCCTCCTCCCGGCCGACGACCGCTGGCAGCACCGCCACGGCACCCCCGGGCACGGCCGCGACCACGTACTCCCCGCCCTGGTGCCGCCGCACGCCACCCTGCCGGTGCTCAACGGCCGCCTGGAGCTGGGCACATGGCAGTCCGTCTGCCTGGTGGACACCAACGTGGACAACCCGGACCGGCAGGTGCGGCTGTCGTTCCTCGGGTAGCCCGGAGCCGTCCGGCGGTCCCGTCCACCACCCCGGTTCACCCGTCGACCGTCCGATGTGTCGCAAATGCGTTCGGTTAGGGTGGATGTGGCTCAGCGGTAGGCTCGGAATCCCCGTGCCGCCATGGTGGAGACACAGGGAACGGGCAGAGGTCAGGCGAAGATGAGAGACGGAGACCGGGCTCGCGCCCGTCGTGGGGCAGGGCGCCGTGGATAAGATCGCGCTCACGGCCGTCGGTCTGTATGCCATCGTCCTGCTCCGGGCGGGCGGGACGTTCGCCGTCGGCGCCCTGGCCAATGCCGGTGCCCGGCGCAGCAGGTTCGCCGAGCGGATGTCCTCGCCCCGGTTCCGGCGCGTCGAAGGGGCCATCCAGCGGTGGGGGGCGCCGGTGGTCGCCGTCTCCTTCCTGACCATCGGGTTCCAGACCGCCGCCAACTTCCTCGCGGGCACCATGCGCATGCCGCTGTCGCGCTATCTGCCCGCACTGTTCGTGGGCGGAGCGGCCTGGGCGCTGCTCTACGCGACCGTGGGCATCGGCGCGCTCGAAGTGCTGGCCAAGCTTTTCGCGGAGCGCACGGAACTCGGGGTGGCCGCGGTGGCCGTCCTCCTCCTGGCTCTGGCGGGAGCGGTGGTGTACCGCAGGAGGAGGGCGGCAGCGCCGCCCCGCGACCACGCGTCCGAGGAGTCGTGAACCCGCCCGCACGGTCCGGCGGGATCAGCGGGCGCTGAGCAGCACCCGGGTGATCCCGCTGATGTAGCGCGCCCCGCACCGGTCCGTCGGCACCACCAGTTGGCTGCCGCACGCGTCGAGGGGCTGTCCGTCGAGTGCGGTGGCGAGCAGGGCCGGCGCGTCGCCGAAGTCCTCGTCGATCTCGGCCCAGGAGAGCACCGTGCCGTGGCCGTCCTCGCCGTGGACCTCGATCAGAGCGCGGGAGCGGTCCTTGCGGCGCGCCGGGCCGAACTCGGGGGCCGCTGCCGTCAGCACCTCGCGCAGCAGCGGGCCCCGGAAGGTGTGCAGCCGGGTTCCGCTGGTGACGCAGTGGAAGCGGGCTACGGTGGTCCGGGCGGGCCAGCGGTCGCGCAGCTCGGCCACCGTCAGCCGCAGCGGCCGGCCGACCGCGCCCGTGACGGCGAGTACGGGCGTCCTCGCCGGGCCCTGTGCCTCCGCGGCCCCGGCGGCCGTCGCAGTCGTGTCCATCCGGATCCCCTCCCGCGGGCAGTGCCCGTTGGCAGCCTGATGTCCTTCCTCCAGAATGCCCGCCGAAACACCCGGGGAACCTTGCTGATGTGAGGTGTGTGCGAGAGACCGGCTCGCAACCGACGGTTCGCCGGGTACGCGGAAAGTACGGCACCGAACCCTTGTCGCTGGATGATCAAAAAAGAGGGATACCGGGCCGATCGGTTCGCATTTAAGATGCTGGAACCCGTAATCGACTGGTGAATGTGAGCTGTCGTGTCCGCAGCCCGGCACTCACGCCAAGGAGCCACCACGCATGCACGTCTGTGACCTTCTCCAGCTCGACTCCCTCCACCCGCAGGCCGGTCCGGGCCGTCGCCCCTCCGGCGGCCACGCCCTCCCGTCGCCGGTGCGCGCCGAACTGGACCGCCTGCTGGCGGCCGGCGCGGACGCCGGCACGCTCCTGGGCCGGGCGCTTGCCCACCTCGGCAGCCCCGCCTGCCACCTGCTGACCTCCAGTGGCCGTACCGTCGCCCGGACCGCGTCCGCTCCGGCGCTGCAACCGGCGGCTGTGGTGGAGAAGTTGGCGAAGGCGGACGGCTCCGCCCTGCGCCTCGCGACGGAGGCCACCCCGTACGACACCCGCCACCTGCTGCCGCACGAACCCGGGGCCGTTCCGCTCCGGGTGCTGCACGAGCTGGCCGACGTGCTCACCCGGCAGCACGAGCGGATCCTCCGCGAGGAGGCCGAGGCGGCGCGGGCGGCCACAAGGCTCCTCGCGCACCTCGACGGGGCCGCCGCGCGAGCGGATGCCGACGCGCCGCACACCCTGCTGAGCGCCTGCGGCCTGCCCGAGGAGGGCCCGTGGCAGATCGTCGTTGCCGCACCGGGCGAGCGGTCGGACGGCGGTGGGCGCGGCGCGGACGCGGCGGGGGAGGGACGGGGGGCGACGGGCGCGCCGGCGGTGGGCGCACTCACGGAGGCCCTGCACCACCTGCCGGGGCGGCCCCGGTTCGCGGTCGGCACCCTGCCCGACGGCACCGCGGCGGCGGTGTTCCGGCCGACGGGGCCGCGGGAGGACGGCGAGGACGAGCGGGGCGGCGACGGCGGTGCGGCCGGTGGGGACCGGGCGGGGGGCGACGGTGGCGCGGCCTGTGGGGAGGGCCGGGGGAGCGGAGAAGGCCGGGGAAGTGGGGAGGACGCGGAACTCGCCGCATGCTGGGACCGGTTGGCGGGGCTGACCCCGGACGTTGCCCTGCACGCGGGGCTGGGTGCCGCCGTGCACACGGCCGGGCAGCTCGCCGGTGGCCTGACCCAGGCCCGCTACGCCCTGGCCGTCGCGCGCGCCACCACTCCGTACGCCTCCCTGCTGACCGGACCCCGGGACCTGACCACCCTGAGCACCCTGCTCGCGGGCGTACCCGCCGAGGTGCGGGCCGCGTTCGCCGCCAAGGTGCTCGGGCCGCTGGCCGCGGGGCGCGACCGTTCGACGCGCATGCTGCTGCACACCCTGGAGACCTATCTGGCGCACAGCGGCTCATGGGCCCGGACCGCCGAGGCCCTGCGCCTGCACGTCAACACCGTGCACTACCGCATCCAGCGCGTGCAGGCCCTCACCGGCCGCGACCTGGCCCGTCTCGACCACCGGCTCGACCTGTACGCGGCGCTGCACTGCCGGTGAAGTACCGGGGTGCTGAACCGCGGAGCGCTCAGGGCCGCTGCCCCGGCCTGTCGATGTGTACATTCGTCGACTTCACCCGCGCGGTGACCGTGACGCCGACCTCGATGCCCAGTTCGTCGACCGCCTCACGGCTGACCACGGAGACCATGCGGTGCGGCCCCGACTGCATCTCCACCTGGGCGACCACGTCGTCGAGACGGACGGCGGTGACGATGCCGGTGAAGGAGTTGCGCACCGAGGTCCGGACCTCGTCGCTCACCGGATGCTGCCCCCGGGCCCGCTCGCGCGCGAACGCGGCCAGGCTCACTCCGTCGATCAGCCGGTTGCGCGCACCGTCGCGCTCCATCCGCAACTGACCACCGTCCGCCCACCGCCGTACGGTTTCCGGGCTCACGCCGAGCAGCCGCGCTGCCTGGCCGATGCTGAAGGTCGACACCCGGCCACCCTAGGCCGTGTGCGGCGGGAACGCGGGACGGGCACGGCAGAGGTCCCCCCTGCCGTGCCCGCCCACCGGATCCGAGGTGGTCGATCGACCGCGCCGCTCAGCGGCCGATGCGGATCCGGTGGGCCTGGTCCTCGCGGTTGGCGCCGACCGCGGACTTGTCGACGACGTACGCGTTGCCGCGTGCGACCGTGACGTGGTTCGGGTTGGCGCCGGTGGCGAGGGTCTCGACGACGGCGCCCTTGCGCGGGTCGACGACGGTGACGTTGCCGGCCGTGCGGTTGGCGACCAGGACGCGGCCCGAGCGGTGGTCGGCGGCGACGGACAGCGCGCCGGCGCCCGTGGGTACGGTCGTGGTGACGGCGCCCTTGCGCAGGTCGACCACCGAGAGGGTGCCTGCGGCCTGGTCGGCGGTGTACGCGGTGCGGCCGTCGGCGGACAGCGCGACGGAGATCGGGCCGTCACCGGTGGGGATCAGGCGGGGCTCCTTGGCGTACGGGGAGACCTCGACGATCCGGTCCCCGCCCAGGTCGGCCGCGTAGACGGTGCCGGTCCGCTCGTTCAGCGCGAGCCCGGTGGGCTGGCTGCCGGTGACGGTGACGCGCTTCTTCTCCTTGTACGTACGGGAGTCGAAGGCGACCAGGGTGCCGTCGCCGAAGCCGCTCGCCCACACCGTGTTGTGCCGCTCGTCGACCACGATCTCGCGGGCGTGCGCCACGTTCGGCAGGCTCGCCAGGTGCTTGCCGTCGCGCTGGCTGTAGACGGACACCGAGTTGTTGCGGGTGTTGGTCGTCCAGACGGTGTTGTGCTCGTCGTCGACGGCCACGCCGTAGACGGCCTCGACGGCCCCGGTCGCGGGGTCGGTGACCGGCGGGGTGTAGGTGGCCCGCACCTTGAGGGTGGCCGGATCGACCTTCAGCAGTGAGGAGTTGGTGACCGGCGGGCGGCCCACGGCGGCGGTCGCCCACAGCACGTGGTTCCGCTCGGAGTACGACGACTGGTAGAGGCCTGCGGTCAACTGCGCGGAGGTCACGGTCGATCCGGCGGCGGGCTTCGCCGCGTGCGCGGTGGTGGCCGTGGTCAGCGCGAGGGTGCTGCCCGCGGCGAGCGCGACGGCGGTGGCGGCGGTGCGGCGGATGTGACGAGTGAGCGTGGACATACCGGGTACGTCTCCTGTGGCAGAAGTGCCTCCTGAGTGGAGGCCGACGCGGACTAACTTAGCTTAGGCTTACCTAAGTAATGGGTGAGAAGCGGTGTGGTCTGTGTCACAAACGGAGACCGCAACACCCGTGCGGGTCGGCGGAGTTGACCGGGAAGCGCGCCGGGGCGGCGCCCGCCCCGGCCGCACGGCCGGAACGGGCGCCGCCCCTGGGGCGGTGGTGCTGCGGATCGGTCAGCCGACCTGCAGGGTGACGTCGTCCACCACGTACGAGGTCTGGAGGGACTGGTCCTCCGTGCCCGTGAACTTCAGCGTGACGGTCTGCCCCGCGAACTGCGCGAGGTCGTAGGTCTTCTCCGCGTAGCCGGTGTTGGCGTCCACGTTGGAGAAGGTCTGGAGGGTCTGGTTGCCGACCTGGACGGTGAAGCGGTCGTACACCACGTTCTCGTTCTCGTCCGTGTCGATGTGCAGGAAGAACGAGAGCTTGTACGAGGCGCAGCCCGCCGGGACGGTCAGCGTCTGGGCGGCGCTGTCGGTGTGCGGGGAGCCCCAGCCGTTCAGCCACGCCTTGTAGGTGCCGCCGTGCGGCTGCTGGCCCGCCTGGGTGGTGATGACGCCCTCGGTCGCCGTCCAGCCGGTGCTGCCGCTCTCGAAGCCGCCGTTGACGACCAGCTGGCGCGGCGTGCAGCCGGTGCCGCCGCCGACGGTCAGCGTGTAGGTGGTGCTGTGGGAGACGGTGCCTGCCCCGGTGACGGTGAGGGTGTAGGTGCCCGCGGCGGTGTTCGCGCCGACCTGGACGTTCAGCGTGGCGTTGGCGCCGGACTGGACGGTGGCCGGGCTGACGGTCGCGGTGACCCCGGCGGGGGCGCCGGAGACGGACAGGGCGACCTGCTGCGGGTTGCCGCTCACCGTGGTGGTGCTGACGGTGGCGGTGGTGCTGCCGCCCGGGTTGGCGCTGCCCGCGGCCGGGTTCACGCCGACCGAGAAGTCCTGCGTCGGGGTGCCGGTGCCCACCGAGGTCTTCCAGATGCCGTACGCGACGCCGTCGGCGCTGCGGTCGAGGACGGTGGCGTTGATGTTGTTCGTGGTGTCGCAGGCGCTGTGGTAGCAGGAGTCGTAGGCGGCGTTGGCCGTGCCGCCCCACTTCTGCGCCTGGGCCGCCGTCTTGCGGGCGCTGGCGCCCGCCGCGTAGCCGGAGGTCGGGATGCCGGCCGCCTGGAAGGAGGCGTCGTCACTGCGGCCCTGGCCCTCGACGTTCTCCTCGGGGGCGAGGTTCAGCGACGTCCAGTAGGCCTTGAGCGGGGCGGCGGTGGTGGAGTTGACGTTGTTGATGAAGTAGCCGGCGTTGGTCGAGCCGACCATGTCGAAGTTGTAGTAGCCCTTGATGGCCGCGCGCTGCGCCGCGGTCAGCCGGTTCACGTAGAACTTCGAGCCGTTGAGGCCCTGCTCCTCGTCCGTCCACCAGGCGAACCGGACGTGCTTGGTCATCGTCGGGTTCTTCTGGGCGAGGACGAGCGCGTTCTCCAGCAGGGTCGCCGAGCCGGATCCGTTGTCGTTGATGCCGGGACCCGCCGAGACGCCGTCCAGGTGCGCGCCGAACATGACCGTCTGGTCCTCGGGGCCGCCGGGCCAGTCGGCGATCAGGTTGTTCGACGGGTAGGTGCAGCTGGTGCAGGTCTGCTCGGTGACGGTGTAGCCCGCAGCCTGGAGCTTGCCCTTCACGTACGCCAGCGACTGGGTGTAACCGGCGCTGCCCGCGCGGCGGTTGCCGCCGTTCTGGGTGGCGATGGTGTTCAGCTGGGTCAGGTGCGCGCGGACGTTGTCGACGCTGATGTTCGGCGGGTCGTTCGGGGGCTGGGTGTTGCCGACGTTCAGCGAGTAGTCGACCGTGTGCGACAGCGTGGTGCCCTGGCCCTTGACCGTGACGGTGGAGGTGCCCGGGGCCGCGTTCGCGGTCGCCGACAGCGTCAGCGTCGAGGACTGGCCGGACTGCACGGTGGCCGGGTTGAAGGAAGCGGTGACCCCGGAGGGCAGGCCGCTCGCCGACAGCGTCACCGACTGGGCGTTGCCGGTCGTGGTGTTGGTGGTGACGGTGGTGCTGACCGAGGCGCCCTGCTGGACGGTGCCGGACGCCGGGTTCAGCGCCATCGAGAAGTCGTTGTTCTGGCCGCTGGGGGTGCAGGTCGGGTCACCGGCCTGGGCGGGCACGCTGATCGCGTCCCACGCGGCCTTGGTCTTGGTGAACAGGTTGCAGGTGGCCAGGTCGAGGTTCTTCGCCGAGTTCAGCGTCGCCGTGCGGTACTTCTTGTACGACATGCTGCTGGTCTTGAGCAGCATCCCCCCGTAGAAGATCTTGCCGGCGTTCTGGATGCCCACCCCGGTCAGGGTGGTCTGGTTGCAGGTGCTGGAGTTCGGCTTGCCGCCGCCGGGGTTGGTGCCCTCGGCGAGCAGGTAGAACCAGTGGTTGAGCGGACCCGCGGCGGCGTGCGTCTCCGTGCCGGGGATCGAGGAGCTGTAGCAGGCCGGGTCGTTGTTGACCGCGGGCGGGTTGTACATGTTGCGGATCGGGCCGCGGCCCTGGAGGTTGATCATCTCGCCGACGGTGTAGTCGGGGACGTCGTACGGCGAGGGCTGGTTCATGTACGCCTCGGTGAGGGCACCGAAGATGTCACCGGTGGCCTCGCCGAGCCCGGACTCCTGGCCGCTGGTGCCGCCGGGGGTGTTGGAGTCGATGGCGTGCCCGTACTCGTGGGCGACGACGTCCGCGCCGGCTATCCACTCGTTGGCGGTGTTGCGGCCGATGGTGACGGAGCTGCCGTCCCAGTACGCGTTGAGGTCGTTGAGGCCGACCTTGCCGGGGAAGCTGCGGCCCTGGCCGTTGACGCCGTTGCGGCCCAGCCACTGGCCGAGCATGTCCCACTGCTTCTGCGCGCCGAACATGAGGTCGACGCAGCCGGTCTCCTTGGAGGTCGGGTTGCCGTTGCCCCAGGAGTCCGTCGACTTCGAGAAGATGCCGCCGCTGTAGTCCGCGCAGCTCAGGCCGGGGCGGTTCGGGTCGCGCAGCGAGTAGGTGCCGCCCGAGTTGGTGGTGTCGATGGTGAGCGGGTTCGGGCCGTTCCACTTGCTGTTGCCGGTGCCCGCGACCACGTCGTCGTACCGGTCGACCACCTTGCCTGTCCGCGCGTCCACGAAGACGTGCAGCTTGCTGGGCGCCTTGGCCTGACGGCCGCTCAGCACCGTCTCCCAGGCCAGTACCTGCTTGCCGTCCTTGACCCTGACGACCAGTCGGCTGCTGGTCACCTTGTCGGTCCTGGCCTGCTGGGTGCGCGAGATCGCCTCGGCGCGCTTTGCGCCGACCGTGGGAGTGGTCGCCACGTCGATCCGGGCCGAGGAGGCGGACTGGAGGGAGCGGACGTTGCCCTCGCCGTCGGCGAGGACCACCGCGTCACCGCCGACGACCGGCAGGCCCCGGTATCTTCGCTCGTACGCCACCGAGTACAGGTCCTTCACCCAGGGCGTGACCAGGCGTCTTTCGTACGTCTCCGACGGGGCGTTGACCGCCGCGTCGAACCCGCTGTGCACCGCCGCGTCGGCCGCGGCGATGGCCCGCTGCGCGGACTTGGCCTGCGGGGAGGGGGCGGGTTTCGGTTCCTGCTGCGCGGCGGCGGCGGTGCCCGCGAGCGTGCTCACGAGCCCCGCGGTCAGCGCCAGCGCTGCCACGGAGGCCGTCCATCTGGTGGGCTGCAACGTCCACTCCGATCGTGGGTGGGGGTGGGAGAGATGTGTGCGTTGCCGTGTGTTCCTGCGTACGCGTGCGTCACATGGGCTTCACACGTACGACGCGAGTATGAGCGTGGACATGACTAATGAGGGCATCCCGGAAGGGCATACGACGGGGGTTATGGGGTGCGCCGGGCCCACTGGTCACGACAGCGGGACCGGACACGCTGCCGTCCGCGGCCGGTCCACGGTCCGCGCGGCGGTCCGCCCGGGACCGGCGGCCGATCCGCCCCTGTGCGGGGCCTGTTCAGGGTCGCCGGGACGCGCTCCGCCGCACCCACCGTGCGGCGGAGCGGGCCCCGGCCTTCGTCAGACGCCCAGCCAGACGTACGCCGCCTCGGCCGTGAAGTCGGCCTGGCCGCCGCGGAAGAGCAGGTCCGCGTTGGTGAACGCCGGATCGCTCTCGCTGCCGCGCACGTACGGGATCGCCGCGCACCGCATCCCGGCCGCGAACGCCGCCGTCACCCCCGGGGCCGCGTCCTCGAACACCGCGCAGTAGCCGGGCTCCGCCGAGAGGCGGGCGGCGGCGGCCAGGAAGACGTCCGGCGCGGGCTTGCCGTGCGCCACCTCCTCCGCCGACACCAGCACCCCGCCCGCCGCCTCGCCGAGCTGCGCGGCCAGCCCCGTCCCCGCGAGCACCGCCTCGATCGCGTCCCGGGAGGACCCGGACGCCACCGCCATCGGCACCCCGTCCGCGTGCAGCCGCTCCACCAGCTTGCGCATCTCGGGGAACACCTCGGTGGCGGTGGCGGCCAGCTCAAGGTAGAGCCGGTTGTTCTCGGCCAGCAGCGCGTCCACGCCGGCGGCGATGCCGTACTTGTCGCGCAGCGTCTCCAGCGTCTCTCTGGTGCCGATGCCGATGTACCGGGCGTGCTCGTCCCAGCCGAAGTCCGGCACGCCGTGCCGGGCGAGGAGCCTGCGCCCCGCTTCGTAATAGTTCGGCTCGCTGTCCACCAGCGTGCCGTCGAGATCGAAGATGACCGAAAGGGGGTGCGAAGTGCTCATGGGGCCAGTCTGGGACATCGGGTCCCGATCACCGAAGGGCCGCCCGGCCGAGCGCGCCGGGCCGCCGGGGACCCCGGCCCGGCTAGGGCCTCGCCCGCCCGATCGCCTCCACCAGCGGCAGCAGCCGGTGCGCCACCCGTTCCCGCAGGGCCACCTCGGTCCGGGTCCTGACCACCCCCGGCAGCTGGATGAGCCGCTGGATCACGTCCTCCAGGTGCCCCGCGTCCCGCGCCACCACCCGCGTCAGCAGATCCCCGCCGCCCGTGATCGAGAACGCCTCCACGATCTCCGGCACCTCGGCGAGCGCGTCCCCGACCTCGACCAGATGCCCCTGCGTCACCTCGACGTGCACGAAGGCCAGCACCGGGTGACCGAGCGCGGCGGGGGACAGGGAAGGACCCGTACCGGTGATCACCCCCTCCCGCTCCAGCCGGTCGAGCCGTGCCTGGAGGGTGCCGCGCGCGATGCCCAGGATCCGCGCGTACTCGCGCACGCTGGTGCGCGGCTGCTCGATCAGCAGCTTCAGGATGCGGGTGTCGAGCGCGTCCACCGCCATGGTCCGTTGGTCTCCTCGTGGTTCTGCCGCACGCCGTGCGACTGGGCCAATGGCACAGTCCTCGCAGTGCCAGTTGAGCCACTGTCCCACTTAATGCTTTCCTCTGCGTACTGACTGCTTGATCGCTGACTTCGACGGCGCCGCGCAGCGGCCGGTGCGGCGACGACGCCGCCACCGGCCCGCGGCGCCTTTTCCATGCCCGAGCGGACCCCGCCGCGCGCACCCCGGTGCCCGTGCGCGGGCGCCCGCGCACGACACAGAGGGGGCGGGGCTGCCGCTGTGAAGAGGATGTTCCACGCACCGGATCCCGGACTGCTGCGCCTGCGGGTCTCCACCCGCGCCGTCATCGGCATCGGCGGCGCGGTCGCCGTCGCCGAACTCTGCGGCATGTCGCTGACCGCGTCCATCGTCGGCGGACTCGCCGCGCTGCTCGCGCTCTTCACCGTCCAGGACCCGACCGTCCGCGGCCAGGGCCTCACCACGGCCCTGCTGCCCGCCGCGGGCTTCCCCGTCCTCGCCCTGGCCACCCTCCTCCACGACCATCCGCTGCCGCGCGACCTCGGCTTCCTCGCCGTGGTCCTGGTGGGGGCGTACGCCAGGCGGTGGGGGCCGCGCGGGCACGCGCTCGGCACGTTCGCCTTCATGATGTTCTTCGTCACGCAGTTCCTCCACGCGGTCCCCGGCCAGCTCCCCGAGCTGTACGGGGCGGTGGCGCTCGCCGTCGCGGTGGCCGCCGCCGTCCGCTTCGTGCTGTGGCCCGTCGAGCGGCGCACCCCGCCGGCCGCGGGCCCCGCCCCGCTCACCGGCCTCGGCCTCTCCCGGCCCACCACCCGGCAGGCCCTCCAGGTCACCGCCGCCTGCGCGTTCGCGCTGGCCCTCGGACAGGTGCTCTCGCAGGACCGCTGGTACTGGGCCGTCGGCGCCGCCTGGTGGGTCTTCGTCAACACCACCTCGCGCGGCGAGACCCTGGTGCGCGGCTTCCGCCGGGTGCTCGGCACCGTCCTGGGCATCGCCGCGGGCCTCCTGATCGCGGTCCCGCTGCACGGCGCGCCCGCCCCCACCGCGGCCCTGGTCGCGGTGTGCGTCTTCGGCATCTTCTACACGGCTGGCCCCAGCTACAGCTGGATGATGTTCTTCGTCACCGTCATGGCGGGCCTGCTGTACGGGCTGCTCGGCGTGCTGCACCCCGGGCTGCTCCTGCTGCGCGTCCAGGAGACGGCGGTCGGCGCGCTCGGTGCCGCGCTCGCCGTCGCCGTGGTCCTGCCGGTCACCACGCACGCCTCCACCGACGCGTGGATCCAGCGCGCCCTGCACAGCGTCCGGCACTGCACCACCGAGGCGGCCGCGAGGCTCGCCGGCCACGAGCACGCCGACCCGGCCCCGCACGCCGCCGAACTCGAACTGCTCCTCGGCCGCGTCCGGCTCTCCCTCGCCCCGCTGCTGCACCCGCTCAGCCCGCTGCGCGCCCGCAAGGCCAGGGCCCGCCAGGTGGTGGCCCTGCTCGACGACTGCGCCCGCGAGGTGCGCGGCCTGGCCGGCATCGCCGCCGACGCGGAGGCCTCCCACGACGAACGCCTCACCGCGGCGTGCTGGCGGGTGGAGAAGGCGGTGGAGGCCCTCACCTCCCCGGCGGGCGCGGGCACCGGAGCACAGCACGCCCCCGGCGAGGAGCACATCGCCGACGTGACCGCCCTCGTGCATCTGCACGCGATCGAACGCACGCTGGCGCAGCTGGCCGTGCCCCTCGGCGGGCAGCCCCGCCGGGCCCCGGTGGGCGACTGCTGAGCCACCGGGGGAGACCGTCCCCGGCAGGGCGCTCACCGAGCCGCTCGCGCCCCTGCGTACTCCCGCACGCTTCCCGTGGGAGCCCGCACAACTGGGTGACGGCCGTACATCGGGGGTAAACCCGGCGGCATCATGCGGGGGAACGGCCCGGGGCGCGGAATTCCGGACCGCGATCCGCGTGATTCTTCGATGCCTGGGGATGCGAGCAGGATGCACAACGATCTTCAGCGTTCCGTCACCTCCATACCCGGCGGCGCCCCGCCCGAGCGGCACGACCGGGCGCCCGGCCCCACGCGTCCGGCCCTCTGCCCCTTCGGCCACGCAGGCGCCGAGAGCGGGAGAGGAGGGGGAGGCGGCGGCGGAGGAACGACGGCCGGTGGCAGGGGCGGCGGGGACGCGGCGGCCGGTGGCAGAGGGCACGGGGACGCGGCGGCCCATGGCAGAGGCGGCGGAGAAGGCGGGGCCCCACCGGGAAACAGAGCCGGCCCGCACCCCGCCGACCCCGACAACCGCGCCTACGCCCTCAGCCTCACCCAGCTCCACCACCTCGCCGACGACTTCGTCCGTCTGCACCACCACGAGCAGCCCGACCACGGCGACCCCGCCCCGCGGCTCGCCGCCGTGCACGCGGAGATCGACGCCACCGGCACCTACCGCCACACCCCGAACGAACTCGCCTTCGGCGCCCGCGTCGCCTGGCGCAACAGCAACCGCTGCATCGGCCGCCTCTACTGGAACTCCCTGCGCGTCCGCGACCGCCGCCACATCAGCGACGCCGACACCGTCGCCCGCGAGTGTGCCGACCACCTGCGCGAGGCCGGCAACGACGGCCGCATCCGCCCGCTCATCACGGTCTTCGCCCCGGACACCCCGGCCCGCCCCGGCCCCCGGATCTGGAACGAACAGCTCGTCCGCTACGCCGGATACACCACCGCGGACGGCCGCACCGTCGGCGACCCCCGCAACACCGGCCTCACCGACCTCGCCCTGCGGCTCGGCTGGCGCGGCGGTCCCGGCAGCCCCTTCGACGTGCTGCCGCTGATCGTGCAGGGCAGCGACGACAGACCGCGGAGCTACGAGCTGCCCGCCGACGCCGTCCTCGAAGTTCCGATCGAGCACCCCGAGGACACCTGGGCCCGGGAGTGGGGGCTGCGCTGGCACGCCGTTCCGGCCATCTCCCACATGTGCCTGGAGATCGGCGGCATCTGCTACCCCTGCGCGCCCTTCAACGGCTGGTACATGGGCACCGAGATAGGCGCCCGCAACCTCGCCGACGCCGACCGCTACAACCTGCTGCGACCGCTCGCCGAACGCCTGGGTCTGGACACCTCCACCGACCGTTCGCTCTGGAAGGACCGCGCGCTCGTCGAACTGAACCGGGCCATGCTGCACTCCTTCGACCGCGCGGGCGTCACCATGGCCGACCACCACACCGAGTCGGAACGTTTCCTCACCCACCTCGCCCGCGAGGAGGCGAAAGGGCGGGACGTCGCCGCCGACTGGTCGTGGATCGTGCCGCCGATGTCCGGCGCCGCCACCGCGGTCTTCCACCGCACCTACGACAACACCGAGCTGAGCCCGCTGTTCACGCACCACGACGACGCGCTGGTACGCGCCCGGGGCGGGGCCGCGGTCTGAGGCCCCGTACCCCGATCATGGTCTAGACCGCCCTGCTACCGTCGGCCCGGCACACACGAACTCGCGGAAAGGGGCTGCACGGTGAGCAGCAGCACGGCATCGGAGGCACAGCCCGGGGGATCCTCCGAAGGGCTCCCTGAAGGACGGGAACAGGGCCCGGCGGGCCGGACGTCCGGCCGGGGCGAACGGGCCTTCATCGGCTCCTTCACCTCGGAGGGCGGCCGCGGCGTGCTCGCCGCCGCCGTGGACCCGCTGACCGGCGCCCTCACGGTGCTCGGCGCGAGCGACGCCGTGGCCAACCCCTCGTACCTCGCACTCGCCCCCGGCGGGCGGGTGCTGCACACGGTGAGCGAGACGGACGACGGCGCGGTGGCCGCGTTCGACGTCGACGGCGCGCAGCCCCGGCCGCTGGGCCCGCCGGTGCCGGTCGGCGGCGGCTCGCCCACCCACCTCGCACGGGCCGGCGACCACCTGGTCGTCGCGAACTACGGCTCCGGCAGCATCACCGTCCTGCCGCTGCGCGCCGACGGCACCCCCGACAAGCCGTCCTGCGTCCTGCACCACCTGGGCAGCGGCCCCGACACGGACCGCCAGGAGGGGCCGCACGCCCACCAGGTGCTGCCCGACCCGACCGGCCGGTGGGTGCTGAGCGTCGACCTCGGCACCGACTCGGTGCGCGTCTGCGCGCCGGACGGGACCGCCGGCACCCTCGCCGTGCACTCCGAGACCGCCCTGCGCCCCGGCACCGGCCCCCGCCACCTCGCCTTCCACCCCGAGGGCAGGTTCGCGTACGTCGTGCACGAACTGGTGCCCACCCTCACCGTGTGCCGCTGGGAAGCCGCCACGGGCACCCTCACGCCGCTCTCGGAGGCCCCCCTGCTCCCCGCGGACGCGCAGGGCCCCAGCTTCGCCTCGGAGGTCGTCGTGGCCCGTGACGGGCGCTTCCTGTGGGCCGCCAACCGCGGCCACGACAGCATCTCGGTGTTCGCCCTCTTTGCCGACGGCGAGCGGGCCGAGCTGCGCACCACGGTGGGGTGCGGCGGCCACTGGCCGCGCGACCTCGCCCTCGACCCGGCGGGCCGCAGGCTGTACGCGGCCAACGAGCGCTCCGGCGACGTCACCTGGTTCGACATCGACCCGCAGAGCGGCATGCCGCACCGGGCGGGCTCGGTGGAGGCCCCGGCGGCGTCCTGCGTGGTCTTCGGCTGAGCGGGCCGCCCGCTCGCGGGAAACGGAGGAGGGCCCGCACTCCGGCGAACCGGTGCGGGCCCTCCTCCTGGGCTTCGCGTGCCTTGTCCGTACCCGCCTCACGGGCGGACGGCGGTGGTCAGTGGACCGGGGCTCCCTGCGGCTGCTGCGGCGTGATGCCCAGCGCGGTCGCGTACTGCGACAGCACCAGCTTGCCGATCGCCGGGTAGGCGCCGAGCGGCTCGGCGAACGCGCAGCCCGCCTCCTTCGCGGCGGTCTCCAGCAGGTCGGGGGCGACCTCCGGGCCGATCAGGTACGGGGCGAGCGCCAGGTTGCCGGAGCCGGAGGAGCGCAGCTGGTCGGCGATGGAGGCGATCGAACCCTCCTCGTCGAGCGCGGCGGCCATCACCGGAACGGCGAGGCGGGCGGCCAGCAGCATGCCGGTGATGCCGGCCGCCTGGACGGCCTCCTCGCCGCCGACGGTGGCCAGCACGATGCCGTCGGCCGCCGTGGCGACCGTGAACAGCCGGGCGCGGTCGGCGCGCGAGAGACCGGCCTCGGAGAGGCGCACGTGCAGGGCCTCGGCCAGCAGCGGGTGCGGGCCGAGCACGTCGGTCAGTTCGGCGGCGGCGTGGCTGTCCACCAGTGCCTGCCGTATCCGGCGCATCGTGGAGGCCTCGGGACCGGCCAGCAGGGGCACCACGACGGCGACGGGACCCTCGGGCGCCGGCACCTCGCGTCCGGCGGCCAGGGCCTGCTCGTAGCGGGCGGTGCGCTCGGCGGCGGCGTGCGCGAGCACGGCGTCCAGCGTCGGGTACTCGCCCTCGGCGTCACCGTCGAGGTAGCCGATCCGGGCGTCGAGGCCCGGCAGCTCGGAACGGGCGATGCTGAGGAGTTCTTCCGCCAGGCTGCGCGTGGCGGTGGTCGGCTCGCCGGGAACGGCGAGAACAAGGGCGGGCGCGCCCTCGGGAGCCGCCACGGGCTCCGGACGGCGGTGGCGTCCGGGCTGGCGGGGGCGCGGCATTCGTACAGGCAGGCCGGAGGCGGGCCCAGTGGGGGAGCTCATGGCGCCGCATGCTACTGGCTTTGCGGGTGCGTCCGTTCGGGGAGGGTGCATTCGAGGGGTATCTGTCCCGATTTATCCAGTGAATGACGGTGAATGCGCTGCAATTCAACGGGTTTGATGGCCGGATACGTGCAACATGTGCGAATCGCACGGGAACGCGGGACCGCCCTTCGCGAGCATCGAGGCGATCAGCAGTGCCCCGTCCAGCGGATCCCCCGCCGCCTGCCGGAGCCGGGCCCCGGGCAGCCGCGCGGCGACCTCCGCCGCCAGCGGCTCCAGCAGCGGAGCGCCCAGCTTCAGCAGCCCTCCGGTGAACGCGACATCGCCGCCCCCGGCCGGGCACACCGCCGCGGCCGTCGCGGCGATGTGCCCGGCCGCCTCCCGCAGGATGCCCTGAGCCACCGCGTCCGTACCGGCGCACGCCGCCACCTCCGGCGCGAACGACGCCAGCACCGCTGGCCGGTCGCCGCGCGGATACAGCTGCCCCGGCAGCCCGGCCGCGGGGCCGAACACGTCCTCCAGCCGCGCGAGCAGCGCCGCCGAGCCGCCGTCCCGCCCGTCGAAGGCCCGCATCGCCGCTTCGAGACCGGCCCTGCCGATCCACGCGCCACCGCCGCAGTCGCCGAGCAGATGCCCCCAGCCGTCCGCCCGCCGCCACCGCGCGAGATCGGTACCGATGCCGATCAGCCCGGTGCCCGCGGCGACCACCGCGCCCGGCCGCGCCCCGAGGGCACCGGCGTACGCGGTCACCGCGTCGCCCGCGAGCGCCACCCGCCGCACACCGAACTCGGCCTCCAGCATTCCCGGCAGCCGGGCCCGCAGATCGTCGCCGAGCGTGGCCATCCCGGCGGCGCCGACGCACACGGCGGCGAAACCCCGCCCACCCGACCGGGCCAGCAACTCCCGCGCGGCGGGCACCAGTTGCTCCCTCAGGTGCCCGGCGTCGATCCCGCCGGGGCCGGTGCGCACCGGCGTGGAGGACACCACCGGGCCGACCGGCGGCCCGTCGCCGCCACCGCCGTCGACGCGCACCACCGCGCACCGGATCCCCGAACCCCCCGAGTCCACCCCGAGGACGTACCGCGCCTCGGCCTCCGCGTGCGTACCCATCGGCTACGGCAGCTGCCAGTCGATCGGGGCGGCCCCCTGCTGGACCAGCAGCTCGTTGGTCCGGCTGAAGGGGCGCGAACCGAAGAAACCGCCGTCCGCCGACCGGGGCGACGGATGCACCGACTCGATGCACGGCACGCCGCCGAGCAGACGCTTCAGGCTGCGGGCGTTGCTGCCCCACAACACCGCCACCAGCGGCTTGCCGCGCGCCGCCAGCGCCGTGATGGCCTGCTCGGTGACCTGCTCCCAGCCCTTGCCCTGGTGGGCGTTGGGCTTGCGCGGCTGGGTGGTGAGCGACCTGTTGAGCAGCAGCACACCCTGCTTCGTCCACGGGGTGAGGTCCCCGTTGGAGGGGCGGGGATGGCCGAGGTCGGTGTGCATCTCCCAGAAGATGTTGTCCAGGCTGGGCGGCACCGGGCGCACGTCCGGCGCCACCGAGAAGCTCAGCCCCACCGCGTGTCCCGGTGTCGGGTAGGGGTCCTGACCGACGATCAGGACCCTTACCTCGTCGAACGGCTGCTGGAACGCCCGCAGGATGTTCACCCCCGCCGGTACGTAGGTGCGCCCGGCGGCCACTTCGGCCCGGAGGAAATCGCCCATCGCGGCGATCCGTCCGGCCACGGGCTCCAGCGCGTCCGCCCAGCCGGGCTCGACGCTCTCTTTCAACGGTCTTGCTGTCACAGGGCGTCACTCTACTGGGCTAGTCCGACAGCCGGGGCTCCTCCGGCGGCCGGGCCCTTCCCGGCGGCCGTACCCGTGCGCGGCGCCCCCTCAGCCGATCACCGCCGCCCGCACACACAGCACGTCCGGCAGGTGCGAGGCGAGCTGCTGCCAGCTGTCGCCGTCGTCGTCGCTCGCGAACACCTCCCCGTTGCGGTTGCCGAAGTAGACCCCGGCCGGGTCGTTGTCGTCCGTGCACATGCCGTCGCGCAGCACCGTCCCGAAGTGCTCCTCGCGCGGCAGGCCCGTGGTCAGCGGCTCCCAGCTCTTGCCCGCGTCCTGGGTGCGGTAGACCCGGCACTTGCGGTCCGCGGGAACCCGGTCGGAGTCCGCGGTGATGGGGAAGACGTACGCGGTGTCCCCGCGGTGCGGGTGCGCCGCCACCGCGAAGCCGAACGTCGACGGCAGGCCCTCGCCGATGTCCGTCCAGTCGGCCCCCGCGTCGTCGCTGCGGAAGACCCCCCAGTGGTTCTGCAGATACAGCCGGTCCGGGTCGACGGCGTCCTGGGCGATCTTGTGCACGCACTGGCCGAACTCCGGGTTCGGGTCCGGCAGGAAGACGGCCGACACCCCCTTGTTGGACGGCGCCCAGCTCGCCCCGCCGTCCCGCGAGCGGAACACCCCGGCCGTCGACACTGCCACCGTCACCGCGCCGGCGTCCCGCGGATCGGTGATCACGGTGTGCACCGCCTCGCCACCGCCGCCCGGCACCCACTGGGAGCGCGTCGGGTGCTCCCACAGCGGGCGGACCAGCTCGAAGGTCTCCCCGCGGTCCTCCGAGCGGTACAGCGCCGCGGGCTCCGTCCCCGCGTACACCACGCCCGGGGCCGCCGGGCCCGCGGGATGGAGCTGCCACACCCGCTCCAGCGAAGTGCCGGTGTCCTTGGGGAACTTGACGGAGGGTTTGTCGGGCTCGGTCCAGGTCGCGCCGAGGTCGTCGGAGTGGAACACCGACGGGCCCCAGTGCGCGCTGTCCCCGCCGACCAGCAGCCGGGGCGAGGGCCCGCTCCGGTCGATCCCCACCGCGTACACCGCCTGCGCGTTGAAATGCGGGCCGTCGAACTTCCACTCCCCGCCGTCGCGCCTGCGGCCGAGGAAGAGTCCCTTGCGTGTACCTACAGCGAGCAGTACGTCGGACATGGCCGACACCTCCCAGACGTCGTTGTCTCCAGGTATCGGCCAGTCTGCACCCCACCACTGACAATGGCCCTGAGATCCGGCGTTCGCCCAGGTCAGGGCGGTAAGCCGGGATTGTTCCGGTGGCCCGGCGACGGTGCCGGGCGGAGTTCCGCGACCGTTGGGCGCAGAATTCCTTGACAGTCTCCGCAGCCTTGGAAACCATCCAGTCGGTACGCCGAGATGGACCCGCCGACGAGGAGAGTCAGCTCAGTCATGACGTCACCCACCATGGAGCAGGTCATCGCCGCCGCCGCGGGCCCCATGCCGCCCGGCGCCTCCGTCCCCGTGCCGCCGGTCTTCGACACCGTCGAGGAGGAGCGGCAGTACCGCAAGGAACAACTGGCCGCCGGATTCCGGCTGTTCGGCAGGTTCGGCTTCTCGGAGGGGGTGGCCGGGCACATCACCGTCCGCGACCCCGAACACCCCGACCGCTTCTGGGTGAACCCCTTCGGCATGGCCTTCGGCCTGATCAAGGCCTCCGACCTGATCCTGGTCGACCACGACGGCAACCTGCTGCACGGCAACCGCCCCGTCAACCGGGCCGCCTTCGTCATCCACGCCGCCGTCCACCGCGCCCGCCCCGACGCCATCGCCGCCGCGCACTCGCACTCCCTGCACGGCAAGGCCTTCTCCAGCCTCGGCGTACTCCTGGACCCGATCACCCAGGACGCCTGCGCGTTCTTCGAGGACCACGGCCTCTACAGCGACTACCGGGGCGTGGTCAGCGACGCCGAGGAGGGCGAGCGGATCGGCAGGGCCCTGGGCGCGCACAAGGCCGTCATCCTCCAGAACCACGGACTGCTGACCGTCGGCGGCAGCGTCGCCGAGGCCGTCTGGTGGTTCGTCACCATGGAGCGCTCCTGCCAGGCCCAGCTCCTCGCGTCGGCCGCGGGCACACCCCGGCAGATCGACCGCGAGACGGCCCTGATCACCCGGGGCCAGCTCGGCGGCTCCTTCGCGGGCTGGTTCCAGGCGCAGCCGCTGTTCGACCAGATCACCGCGTCGGAGCCGGACCTGTTCCACTGACCCCGCCCGCTGCGCACCCGGGCCGCGCGGCACCGCACCGCCGCCGCGCCCGGCCCGTCCGCCCCACCCGCACGCGGTTCCACCGTCAGGCACCTCGGACCGCCACCGTCAGGGACTCGTCGTATGGGCCTCGCCGCCGTAGCTCTGCCGTTCGCGCTCGCCGTCATCATGCTGGGCCTGGGACTCGGGCTGGCACCCGCCGACTTCCGGCGGGTGCTCGCCCACCCCAGGGCCACCGTCGTCGCCCTCGTCTGCCAGATGCTGCTGCTCCCGGCGGTCTGCTTCGGCCTGGTCGTGGCCTTCGGCCTGTCCCCGGTCCTGGCGACCGGGATGATGCTCGTCGCCGCCTCGCCCGGCGGCACCGCCGCCAACCTCTTCAGCCATCTCTACGGCGGCGACGTCGCCCTCAACATCACCCTCACCGCCGTGAACTCCGTGCTCTCGGTGGTCACCCTGCCCCTCGTCCTCAACCTCTCCGCCCAGCACTTCCTCGGCGACGGCACCGACCTGGGGCTCCAGTTCGGCAAGACCTTCCAGGTGTTCGCCCTCGTCCTGATCCCCGTCGCGCTCGGGATGTACGTCAGATCGCGTGCCCCGCGCCTGGCCGAGCGCGCCGACCGGCCGGTGCGGATCGCCTCGGTGGCGATCCTGGTACTGATCATCGTCGGGGCCTCGCTCCAGGAGCGCGACAGCCTGGGCGGCTACCTGCGCGAACTCGGCCCGGTGTCGCTGGCGCTGCTCGTGTGCAGCCTGTCCGTCGGCTACTGGGTGCCCCGGCTGTGCGGGGTGGAACGCCGGCAGGCGGTCGCCTCCTGCATGGAGATCGGACTGCACAACACCACCCTGGCCATCACCATCGCCCTGGGCATCCTCGGGAGCAGCGAAATGGCCGTCCCCGGCGCCACGTACGGGGTATTGATGTTCTTCGCGGCCGGTGCGGCCGGACTCCTGCTCAGGCGCACCGCACCGACCGCGACCGCGGCACCCGTCACATCCGTACCGGAGAGCGAGCACCCATGAGTCACCTGGCCGGCCGAGGCATCGCCGACATCACCGGGGAGGCCGCCGAGTGCGGCATGCTCGGCTACGGCAAGGCCGGCCAGCAGACCACCGGCATCCACACGCGCCTGCGCGCGCGGGCCTTCGCCCTCGCCGAGGGCACGGCCGCCGGTGACCGCGGGCTGCTCCTGGTGGTCTGCGAACTGCCGCTGATCTCCGGCGGCCTGGTCCAGGAGGTCCTGCGGCGGCTGCCCGAGGGCTGGACCGAGTCCAACGTGATGATCACCGCCACCCACACCCACTGCGGCCCCGGCGGCTACTTCCACCACGCGCTCTACAACAGCAACACCGGCGGCTTCCGCCCCAAGACGTTCGCCGCGATCGTCGACGGCATCACCCAGGCCGCGCTCGCCGCCCTGGACGACCTCGCACCGGCCGAACTCTCGCTGGCCCACGGCGAACTCCACGGCACCAGCGCCAACCGCTCCCGCCGCGCCTTCGAGCGCAACCCCGGGCACGACCGCGCCTGCTTCCCCGAGGCCGTCGACCCGCACACCACCCTGCTGCGCATCACCAGGGACGGCCGGCCCGCGGGTGCCGTGCACTGGTTCCCCGTGCACAACACCAGCATGACCAACACCAACACCCTCATCAGCAGCGACAACAAGGGGTACGCCGCCTACAAGTGGGAGCGGCTGGAGGGCGGCGCCGACTACCTCGGCCCCGAACCCCCCTCCCTGATCACCGCGTTCGCCCAGACCAACGCCGGAGACATGTCCCCGAACCTCAACCTCCGGCCGGGCAGCGGCCCCACCGAGGACGAGTACGAGAACACCCGGATCACCGGCACCCGCCAACAGGAGTCCGCCACCGGCCTGTTCGCCGAAGCCGTCCCGCTCACCGGCCCGCTCGACCACCGGATCACCCACCTCGACCTCTCCCGCACCGAGGTGGGCCCCGAGTTCACCGGCGACGGCCGCGCCCACCGCACCGGCGGTCCCGTCGGGGGTGCGGCGGCCCTCGCGGGCGCCTGGGCCGACGGCCGGGGGTTCGCCGGATTCCGGGAGGGCCGCAACCCGGTCTGGGACGCCCTCTCCCAGCGGGTGATCTACGCCCTGTCGCCCGCCCTGCGCGACGCCCACGCCCCCAAGGCCCTGGTCCTGCCGGCCGGTCCCGTCAACCGGCTGCGGCCGATGGTGCAGGAACGCGTACCGGTGCAGCTCCTGCGCGTCGGGCGGCTGTACCTCCTCGGCATCCCCGGCGAGGTGACCATCGTCGCGGGTCTGCGGCTGCGCCGTACGGTCGCCGGGATCGTCGGCGCCGACCTCGACGACGTCCTCGTCGCGAGCTACAGCAACGGCTACTTCCACTACGTCACCACTCCCGAGGAGTACGACGCCCAGGAGTACGAGGGCGGCAGCACCCTGTTCGGCCGCTGGCAGCTGCCTGCCCTCTGCCAGACGGCTGCGCTGCTGGCCACCGCCCTGCGCGACGGCCGCCCGGTCCGCCGGGGCACCCCCGAGCCGCTGCCCCGGGCCCGCCCCGACCGGCGCACCCCGGCCCGCGAGGAACCGCACCCGGGCCGGGCGTACGGCGACGTGCTGTCCTTCGCCCGCATGGGAAACCGGGTCACCGCCACCTTCGTCGCCGCCCACCCGAACAACGTCCTGCGCAGGGGCGGCACCTACCTCACCGTGGAACGCCGCGAGGGCGGCGGGCAAGCGGGGGACGCGGGGGAGGGGGCCGGGAGCGCGGCACCGGGCACCGCGTCCGGCGGGGAGTGGATCCGGGTGGCCGACGACGGCGACTGGTCGACCACCTTCCGCTGGGCCCGCACCGGCCGCACCACCTCCACGGCCACCCTCACCTGGGCGATTCCCGAGCGTCCGACGCCCGGCGAATACCGCATCCGCTACCACGGGGACAGCGCCGGGAGCGGACCGTTCAGCGGGGCGACGGAACCCTTCGCCGTGCCGTGACCGGCCGGGCCCCTGCCCCGCCGCCCCCTTGCGTCCGGTCCCACCGGCCGGGACCCCTCCCGCCGGCCCCGGCCGGTGCGCGCGTGCCGCGCCGGATCAGACCGAGCGGTGGTACGGCGCGGGGACGTGGACCTCCGCCCCCAGCTCGCGGGCGGCGTGCTGCGCGAAGGACGGGTCGCGCAGCAGTTCCCGGCCGAGCAGGACCGCGTCCGCCTCGCCGTTGGCGACGATCTTCTCCGCCTGCGCGGCCTCGGTGATGAGGCCGACGGCGGCGACCGGCAGCGGGGTCTCCTTCTTGACCCGGGTGGCGAACGGGACCTGGTACCCGGGGCCGGTGGGAATGCGGACCCCGGAGGCGTTGCCGCCGGTGGAGACGTCCAGCAGGTCGACACCGTGCGCGTGGAGGGCCGCGGCGAACCGGACGGTCTCCTCGGCGGTCCAGCCCGCCTCGCCCTCCAGCCAGTCGGTGGCCGAGATGCGGAAGAACAGCGGCTTGTCCTCGGGCCAGACCGCGCGCACCGCGTCCACCACCTCCAGCGGGAAGCGGGTGCGGTTCTCGAACGAGCCGCCGTAGGCGTCGGTGCGCCGGTTGGAGTGCGGGGAGAGGAACTGGCCGATCAGGTAGCCGTGCGCACCGTGGATCTCGGCGACCTCGAAGCCCGCGTCGAGGGCCCGGCGGGCGGCGTCCGCGAACTGCTCCACCACCTCGGCGATCCGGGCCGTGCTCAGTTCGTCGGGGACGGGGTGCCCCTCGGCGAACGGCACGGCGCTGGGCGCCACCGGCTGCCAGCCGTGCTCCTCGGGACCGACCGGGTGGCCGCCCTTCCAGGTGCGCTCGGTGGACGCCTTGCGCCCGGCGTGCGCGATCTGGATGCCGGGCACCGTGCCCTGGGCCTTCAGGAAGGAGGTGATGCGGCGGAACGCCTCGGTCTGGGCGTCGTTCCAGATGCCCAGGTCGTACGGGCTGATCCGGCCCTCGGGGCTGACCGCGGTGGCCTCGGTGAGGACGAGCCCGGTGCCGCCGATGGCCCGCGCGGCGTAGTGCGCGAAGTGCCAGTCCTGCGGAACCCCGGCCAGGGGCCCGTCCGGCAGGGCCGAGTACTGGCACATCGGAGCCATCCAGATCCGGTTCGGGATGGTCAGCTCGCGCAGGGTGATGGGCTGGAAGAGGTTGCTCACAGCGAACTCCGTTCGGGGGAATGCCGGTTGCCGCTAGTACGGTAACCATCGTAGTACGGCATCTGTCAAAATACGAGGAGTCTCGTACTATGCTGGGGAACACCAGGCACCCGTACGCCGAGGAAGAGGGAGTCCGTCATGGCCACCACGGCAGCCGGCAGCCGCGAACTCGCGCACCCCGAACGCGTCGGCATCCGGCTCGAAGGCGTGCTGCACGCCCTGTCCGACCCCATGCGGCTGCTCATCGTCCGCGACCTGGCCGCCGCCGAGTGCGAGCTGGCCTGCTCCGCCTTCGCGCTGCCGGTCTCCAAGTCGACCAGCACCCACCACTTCCGCGTCCTGCGCGAGAGCGGTGTCATCGAGCAGGCCTACCGGGGCACCGCGAAGATGAGCGGGCTGCGCCGGGACGACCTGGAGGAGCTGTTCCCGGGACTGCTGGACGCGGTGCTGGCCGCCGCGGACGCGCAGGCCGGACGCGACTGAAGCGCGGGACCGTCCGGCCGCGGGCGGCTGCCCGGACCCGTCAGGGCCGCACGCCCCGCGCCGCCGCCAGCAGCCCCGCCCAGTCGGCGATCTTCACCGAGCGCCGCCCCAGCGAGGCCCCGAGCGAGGACTCCGCCGCCTCGATCGCCAGCCATCCCGGCCACTCCACCGGCCGCAGCCCCGACTCCCGCAGCACCGCGAGGGGTTCGTCGGCGACCTCGCGCGCGGCCAGCTCGTCCGCGTCGGCGAGCAGCGAGCCCGCGGTCTCCTTGGCGCACGGCCGGTTGGTCCCGATCACTCCCGTCGGCCCGCGCTTGATCCACCCGGCGACGTACTCCCCGGGCGAGGGCGCGTCCGCCCGCAGCACCCGCCCGGCCGTGTGCGGCACCGTCCCGCGCGCCGGGTCGAACGGCAGCCCCGGCACCGGCATCCCCTGGTAGCCGACCGAACGCAGCACCAGCTGCGCCTCGATCTCCTCGTACGACCCCGTCCCGCGCACCCGGCCCGCCCCGTCCGGCACCGTCCGCTCGAACCGCACGGCGGCCACCCGGCCCGCTTCGGCGAGCAGTTCCACCGGCCGCAGATGGAAGCGCAGCCGCAGCACCCGCGCCCGGACCGGCGGCGGCGCGTCGGCCCAGCCGCGCAGCACCTCCACGTTGCGGCGCAGTGCAGTGGGCAGGGCAGAGGGGTCGCCGTACGCGGGGTCCAGGGCGAGTTCGGCGGGCTCCACCGAGACCGAGGCCCGCGGCAGCGCGCCCAGTTCGCGCAGCTCCTTGGTGGTGAACTTGGCCTGCGAGGGGCCGCGCCGCCCCACCATGTGCACCTCGCGCACCGTGGACCCCGACAGCAGGTCCAGGGCGGGCTGCGGCACGTCCGTGGGCAGCAGTTCGGCGGCGCCGCGCGCCAGAACCCGCGCCACGTCCACCGCCACGTTGCCGACCCCGACGACCACCGCCGAGCGCACCCCGAGCGCGAAGCCGCCGGGATCCGCGTCGGGGTGCGCGCTGTACCAGGAGACGAACTCGGTGGCGGAGAAGCTGCCCGGCAGGTCCTCGCCCGGAATGCCGAGCCGGCGGTCGGTGGCCGCGCCGACGCAGTAGACCACCGCGTGGTACAGCTCCAGCAGCCGGTGGGCGGGCAGTTCGGGGGTACCGGCCTCCACGTTGCCCACGAAGGTGATCCGCTCGTGCTCCAGGACGGCGCGCAGCGTGCCCTGGAGGGACTTGATCTTCTCGTGGTCGGGCGCGACCCCGTACCGCACCAGGCCGTACGGACACGGCAGCCGGTCCAGTACGTGCACCCGGACGTCCGGCACGGCGGTCTGCTGGACGAGGGCCTGGGCCGTGTAGACCCCGCTGGGGCCCGACCCGACGACTGCGACGCGAAGCACGGCAAAGCTCCCTCCCGCAGGGCCCTCCAGCATCGCACCGCCGCGGCGGCAGCGGCAGGGGGCGGAGGGAAGGCGGGGAGCTATCGCGGCGGCTGTTCGCCCCGCAGCATCCGTGCCATCCGGTTGATCTCCGTCGTCTGCTGGGCGACCAGGTCCGTCGCCATCTCCTCGATCGTGATGTCGTTCCCGTCGGAGAGCGCGTCGCCGGCCATGGTCAGCGCCCCCTTGTGGTGCGTGATCATCAGCTTCAGGAAGAGCTCGTCGAACGCCTCGCCCCTGGCCGCCCTCAGCTCGGCCAGCTGCTTCTCGGTGGCCATGCCCGCCATCGCCCCGTGGTCGTGCGGCGCCTTCGGCCGCGCCGCCGCCTTGTTGCGGTACTGCCAGCCCTTCATGGCGTCGATCTCCGGGCGCTGGGCGGCGGCGATCCGCTCGGCCAGCTGCTTCACGTTGCGCGCGGAGGCGCGCGAGGGGGCCAGGTCGGTCATGACCAGGGCCTGCGCGTGGTGGGCGATCATCATCTCCGCGTAGTCGAAGTCCGCGGAGTTGGGCCTGTCGACCGGGGCCGCTCTGCGCGCCTCGTCGGGGGAGAGGGTTCGGGCCGGTTCGCCCGGCTTCCCCGGCGCCACCACGGACCCCTCGGCGGGCTTCGCCTTCGGGGCCGGTGCCTCCCCGCCCTCCCCGGCGCAGGCGGACAGTGCGAGCAGGGCGGCGGCGACGAGCGGGACCGTCACACCGAACGTGCGGCGAAGTCCGCTCTGTTGACGGGAAAGCACGGCAACCTCCTGAGACGCACGAGTCAGTTGTTGTACGTCCTAGCACGGTTCCGCACGCGGATGATCAAAAAACTTCATTACATCTGCGTTGCCGTCTGTTGAGATGTACATGAGAAAGAAGATACTCACGGGGTCCCTCAGAAGTTCAACTGCGAACCTAATCAAGGGAGTACGCAGTGTCCTTGTCGACCCACCCCCGAGCCCGCCGGCGCAGACGCCTGGGTGTCGCGGCCGCAGCGGCCGGTCTGTTCGCGACCCTGCTCGCCGCGGGCCCCGCCGCCGCGACCCCCGAGCCGGGCGACACCCCCGCCCAGCGCCGGTCGGCCACCACCGCCCAGCAGGACGAGGCCCGCGAGGCGATCCGCAGCGGCGAGATACCCGGCGTGGACGAGATCGTCCACAGCAAGAACGTCGAACACCTCGCCAACATCCCGAAGGACGCCCTCAAGGGCACCAACTCCGACCTGGCGTTCCAGGGCAAGTACGCCTTCGCCGGCAACTACGACGGCTTCCGCATCTTCGACATCTCCAACCCGAAGAAGCCCCGGTCCGTCGCCCAGGTGCTGTGTCCGGGATCGCAGAACGACATCTCCGTCTCCGGGAACCTGCTCTTCCTCTCCACCGACTCCTCGCGCAGCGACAACTCCTGCTCCAGCACCACGCAGCCCGCGACGGAGAAGTCCTCCTGGGAGGGCATGAAGATCTTCGACATCAGCGACATCCGCAACCCGCGGTACGTCGCCGCCGTCGAGACCGCCTGCGGCTCGCACACCCACACCCTGGTGCCCGAGCGCAAGAACGTGTACGTCTACGTCTCCTCGTACTCGCCGCGCGCGACCTACCCGGACTGCCAGCCCCCGCACGACGGCATCTCGATCATCAAGGTGCCGCGCAACGCGCCGCAGAAGGCCGCGGTCGTCGACTTCCCCGTGCTCTTCCCCGACGGCGGCAACCCCGGCGGCGGCACCGAGAACCCGAACCTCTCCGAGACCACCGGCTGCCACGACATCACCGTGCTGCCCTCGAAGGACCTCGCGGCGGGCGCCTGCATGGGCGACGGCATCCTCTTCTCCATCAAGGACCCGGAGAAGCCCAAGGTCATCGACCGCGTCCAGGACAACACCAACTTCGCGTTCTGGCACTCGGCGACCTTCAACGAACGCGCCGACAAGGTCGTCTTCACCGACGAGCTCGGCGGCGGCTCCGGCGCCACCTGCAACGCGGAGATCGGCCCCAAGCGCGGTGCCAACGGCATCTACGAGATCAAGGGCCACGGCGACAAGCGCAAGCTCTCCTTCAAGAGCTACTACAAGATCGACCGCCACCAGGCGCCCACCGAGAACTGCGTCGCCCACAACGGCTCGCTGATCCCGGTCCCCGGCCGCGACATCATGGTCCAGGCCTGGTACCAGGGCGGCGTCTCGATCTGGGACTTCACCAACTCCTCGCAGCCCAGGGAGATCGGCTACTTCGAGCGCGGCCCGCTCTCCGCGACCGAGAACATCACCGGCGGAGCCTGGTCGGCGTACTACTACAACGGCTTCATCTACGCCAATGACATGGCCAAGGGCTTCGACGTGCTGAAGATCGACGACCGGCGCACCGACCCGGCCAAGCGGGTGCGGCTGCACGAGCTCAACACGCAGACCCAGCCCGACTACCTCTGACCGGCCCGCTCCGGCGCCACCCCTGCCGACCGGCGGCCGACCGGCCGCCGGTCACGGCGTCGCAGCGGCCCTCGCCGTCCCGGTGCCGCCGGGCGGACCCCCGTCCGGCGGCACCCCCATCTCCCACTCCAGCCCGTACCGCTGGAACAGCTCCGCCCGCAGCCGGGCCAACGGCATCGGCGCACCGGGCAGCAGCAGCGCGAACACCGCGCCCATCAGCAGCGCCCGCAGCAACGGGTAAGCGGATTCGGGGTCCTCCGCGCCGTACCGCCGCACCGCCCCCTTCAGCACCTCCGCCAGCTGCCGCTGCTCGGGGCACTGCACGAAGCCCTCGGCCTGGAGGATGCCCGCCATGTGCGTGCGCATCAGCACCGGGCGCTCGTGCGCGAGACCCAGCACCGCGTCCACCGCCCGCGCCAGGACCTCGGGCCCCTCGGCCGGCTGCGGCTCGCGCTCCAGCGCCGCGCGGATCGTCAGATGCATCAGCCGGTGCACCGCGGACTGCAGCAGCTGCCGCTTGCCGGGGAAGTAGTACGAGACCAGACCGCGCGCGGAACCGGCCCGGTCCGCGATGTCGCCCAGGGTGGTCGCCTCGTAACCGCGCTCGCCGACCAGCTCCACCGTGGCCCGCAGGATCCGCTCGCGGGAACGACGCCGCAATTCTTCATTGACCGAGGCGCTGCGCGGGGACATCCTGTAACTCCTGCGTTGACTGGCTGCGAGCCAATATACTCAGTGCGGCTCCGTTTCCCCCTTCCGCAGGCGGTGGCGGACGCCCGGCACTGCCGTTTTGGGCGACGCGGGGGATCGCCCAAAACGGCAGACGCACGTGGGCCCCGGGAGGTCTCCTCCCGGGGCCCACGTCCGTCCGCGGCCGGTGGCCGGACCGGCTCAGCCGACCAGCCCGAGCACCGGCCGCAGCCCGTCCGGGCGCTCCTCGACGGGCAGGTGGTCCACGAAGTGCACGGCGCAGCCCACCGCGGCGGCCCCGCCGTCGGCACGCCGGTCGTCGCCCACCATCAGGACGTGCGCCGGATCCTGCCCCACCGCCTCGCAGGCCGCGCGGAACAGCCGCGGGTCCGGCTTCTGCACGCCGTGCTCGTACGACAGGACGTAGGCGTCGACGTACCGGTCGAGGCCGTGCTCGCGGAACACCGGACGCAGGTCCCACCCGATGTTGCTGACCACCGCGACCGCCACCCCGCGCCCGTGCAGCGCCGCCAGCACCTCGGCGGTGTCGGGGTAGGGCTGCCAGGCGGCCGGCGCCATGTGGCGTGCGTACAGCTCGTCGTGGAGGGCGTCGTCCGGCAGTTCCACCCGGCGCGAGAGCCCGGTGTACGCGGCCCGGTGCCGCCGCGTGCTCTCGTCGCGGGTGGCCCACAGCTCGGCCAGGGCGGGCGGCACCACGCGCGGTTCGCTGCCGCCGGGCAGCGCGCCCGCGTCCGCCAGCAGGCCCGCGTACCGCTCCAGTTCCGCGTCGGACAGCGACAGGGCGGGCGAACGGGCCGCCAGCACCGCGGACAGCCAGGTGCGGGGCGGCTCGATGCGCAGCAGGGTGCCGGAGAAGTCGAAGAGCACGGCTTTGACAGTCATGGCGGTGATCATTCCCGGGCGGCGGTCCGGTACGCGTAAAGGGCCGCCGACAGCAGCACCAGGGCGGCCCCGAGCAGCCAGCCGCCGAGCACGTCGGTGAACCAGTGCACTCCCAGGTACAGCCGGGTCAGGCCGACGCCCAGCACCGACACCGCACCCACCACCAGCAGCGCGGTGCGGGCCGCGCGTCCCGCCCCGTGCAGCCGCAGCAGCCACAGCAGCAGACCGAAGGAGACCGCGGCGGTCATCGCGTGACCGGAGGGGAAGGCCGCGTAGTGCGCGGAATCCACCGGGTCGGGCCACTGCGGACGCTCCCGCCCCACCGCCCACTTGAAGAACTGCTGCACCAGCGCGCTCGCGACGGTCGCCACCGCGATCCACACCGCGAGCAGCCGCTCGCCACGCAGCAGCAGCCACCCGAAGACCAGCGCCATCACCAGGCGGAACGTCCAGGGGTCCCAGATCCAGTCGGAGAGGATCCGGTTGGCCCGGGTCGTCGCGGGATCGTCGACCGCCAGCCGGTGCAGCCCGTTCGCCACGTCACCGTCCAGGCCGATCAGCGGGCCCCAGCGGGCGGCGACCAGGACGAGCAGCACGGCGAACAGGGCGGTGCACACGGCACCCGCGAGGAGGGGCGTGGGACGGGCGGAAGGGCCGGGACCGGGGGAGCGCATGGAGTGATCCTTGCCGACCCGCGGCCGATCAAGCTATCCCAGCGCGCTGAGTCCGGGCACGAATGCCACCACCAGCGGCACCACGGGCACCAGCGCGCACGCCGCCGTCAGCCGCAGCCGGCGGCCGGGACTGAGCCGCGGCACCGGCGACAGCAGCCGGTTCACCCGCTGCGGAAGCCCGGCGTCCGGCGAGGAGGCGGGGCCGAACACCCCGCGGTGCTCGTTCAGTTCGACCAGCGCGAGCGCGGTCGTCAGCCGCCCGTAGCGCTTGGACGCCATGTCGTCGGCGGCCAGTTCGACCAGGTGGTGCATCTCGTCGCGGAACGCGGCGAACACCGGAATCCGCGGAAAGCCCTCGGCCAGCGCACCCGAGCAGTGCAGCAGCCAGTCGTGCCGGGCCCGCGCGTGCCCCTGCTCGTGGGCGACGACCGCGTCCAGCTGGCGCCCCTTGAGCCGGCGCAGCGCCGCCGTCGTGATGACCAGCCGGGGTTCGGTGCCGGGCAGCCACCGGGCGTCCGGGTGCTCCCCCTCCAGTACCACCAGGCGCTCCTCGCCGGGCTCCTCGCCGGGCAGCGCGGGGGCGCGGACGAGCAGCTCGGCACGGTGCTGCCTGCGCCGGGTGCGGGCCCGGTGGATCTCCCGGGTGAGCATCGCGCCCGTCCACACCCCGCAGCCCGCGAGCACCACGGCGAGCACGGCGGCCCACGGGCCGCTCGCGCTCAGGGCGTACGCCTCGACGACGCCGTGCGGGGCGGAGGCGAAGACGTGGCCCCGGACCAACTGCCAGGCGGCGGCGGCGCTGAAGGTCATCGCGAGCGCGAAGCACAGCAGGACGGCGCCCACCACGCACTGCCACATCCACAGGGCGACCACGGGTTCCCGCTCCCGCCAGGAGGTCGCCGCCAGCAGCCGCGGAGCGACGACGGCGGTCAGCAGGCCGAGTACCAGCAGCGCCAGGGAGACCGTCATGGGCCCAGCCTATGAGGGCGGCCCCACGGCGCGGTACGGCCCCGGGCGGGGAGTGACGTACGACTCACCGCGGGCCCGTCCGCGCGGCGGACACCGGCCGCCAGGGGCGCGGGCCGGCCCGGGGCAAGCCCGTCGCAAAGGGGCGAAGCGGGCTGTCAGAGCGTGAGCAGCATGGTGAGCATGCCCAGCGCCATCGACAGCCGGCAGGCCTGTGCCAGCTCCGGGCGGGCGCCCCAGGCCAGCGTCCCGCCGCCGGGAGCGGCTGCCGCGGGCACCGGGAGCAGCCGGGCCCCCACTCTCAGTACGTAGAGCGCGTAGTACACCAGCAGTGCCCCGGTGAGCAGCGGCAGCCCGCCCGCCGCCCCGTGCCCGGTGTGCCCGCCGCCGGCGCCCGGTCCCATGGCCACCGCCATGTACACCATCGCCACCGAGCCGATCAGATGGTGCGTCCCGTGCGCGTGCGCGGCCGGCGCGCCGCTCGGGCGCCCCGGCAGCAGAGCGCCCCGCGCCCACCACAGCGCCCGCAGCGCCGCCGCGCCGAACACCACCGCGTACACCGCCCAGCTCCACGCGGGCGGCGCGAACACGGCGGCGGGCACCGCCATCACCGCCATCCCCACACCCATCAGTGCCTCGCCGCGGGCCGCCCCGCGCTGCTCGGCGGGCCCGCTGCGCACCCGCAGCAGGCAGTACGCACTCGTCAGGCCGCACAGTGCCACCAGTAGCCAGCCGGACATCGCCGGTCCGTGCACGGTGTCCCTCCCCGATCGGATACGTCACGACTTGTCGACACGTCGAGTCATTGATGCCCGGGACGGCCCCGGCACACGCACGCGCAAGGGCACACGGGGGGGAGCACGCGGCCCGCGCTAGGGTCGAGCGGTCCGCCGCCGCACCACGACGCGCCGCACGGCCGGCCCGTCGCCGCAAGGAGAGAACCGCCCCTCATGAACACCACTTCGCACCCGGCCCCCGGGGAACTCGTCTTCCGTGACGCCGCCGAACCCGACGTGCCGGCCCTGGCCGACCTCGTGGAGTCGGCCTACCGGGGCGACAGCAGCCGCACGGGCTGGACGTCCGAGGCGGACATCCTGGAGGGGCAGCGCACCGACCACGCGGGCGTGCGCGCCGTCATCACCGCCCCCGGCAGCGTGCTGGTCGTCGTCGAACGCGACGGCACCCTCGTCGCCTGCTGCCAGCTCGAACACCGCGGCGAGGCCGCCTACTTCGGCATGTTCGCGGTGCGCCCCGGCCTCCAGGGCGGCGGCCTGGGCCGGGTCGTCCTGGCGGAGGCCGAGCGCCGGGCGAAGGAGGAATGGGGGGTGCGGGAGATGCAGATGAAGGTGATCTCGGTACGCGACGACCTCATCGCCTGGTACGAGCGCCGCGGCTACCGCCGTACGGGACGGATGACCCCCTTCCCGTACGGCGACGAGCGCTTCGGCCTCCCGCAGCGCGACGACCTCCGGTTCGAGCTGCTGCTCAAGGACATCTGAGGAGCGGGGACCGGCTGCGGGGCGGCCGGCGCGTCAGGCCATGAAGCGGCCGGTCCTGCGGATCTCCGGGGAGTCCGTGGTCACGCCGTCCAGCTCCAGCGCGCGGGCCACCCGCAGCTCGTCCGGGGTGTTCACCACCCAGCCGATCACCCGCAGCTTCTCGGCGTGCGCGCGGCGGACGGTCTCCAGGGTGAGCCGCTGGATGTCCAGGACGAGGGCGCCCGCCCCGGCGGCCAGGGCGCGCTCGACCACCTCGGGCCCGTAGAACTCGGCGACCAGCGCGGTCCGCGCCTCCGGCACCAGGGCGGAGACCCGCGCCAGCGCCTCGTCGTGGAACGACAGCACCTCCACGCGCCCGACCAGGTCGCGCCGGCGCATGACCTCGGCCAGGGCCGTGGCCGCGGCCACGTCCTTGATCTCGGCCTGGAGCGGGGCCGAGACCGCGTCCAGTACTTCTTCGAACAGCGGGATCCGCTGGCCGCCGCCCGCGTCGAGGGTGCGCAGCTCGGCGAGGGTCATCGTGGAGATCGCACCGTGCCCGTCGGTGGTGCGGTCGACCTCGGCGTCGTGCATGACGACGAGTGCGCCGTCCTTGCTCAGATGAAGATCGAGTTCGATGACGTCCATGCCCGCCTGCTGGGCGTGGAGGAAGGAGCTCAGGGTGTTCTCGGGCTCGACACCCATGACTCCGCGATGACCGATGGTGAGGAAAGGCAAGGCGATCTCGCTTTCGTCGACGGCGGCTCAAAGCGACTCGGAACTTTCGCGCGTGGACTCCGGAAAGCCTAACGGCCCGCCTCCGCAACGGAACCCGGCTGACGTGCGGAAGTGGAATCCTCGCTCTGGACGTTCGCGATTCCCAGGATCAGAGCGGTGACGAGGGCGGCGAGAAGGATGGCGCGCATGCTCACGGGGGACGGCTCCAGGCACATGGGGGGGAGTGGGGCGGTACGTAGGACAGGGTGGGACCGTCCTACCGCCGCGCGGTGTCCTCTTGGCCTTCCGTCACCCGTCCGTGGGCGTGTGGGAAGGGAGTTGACGGAAGGTACACGGATCGCCCGGGGGACCGCCGGGCCCCGCTCCTTCGGCCGCCCCGTGCGGATCCGACCGCTCGGCCGTCTCCCGGGCGGCCTCCGTCCGGGGCAGGTCCGCCAGGTCCGCCAGCATCTCCCGGGCCAGTTCCAGTTCCGCCAGGTGCTGCCGTTCCGCCCAGCGCAGCGCCACCCGCGGATGCGCCCAGTCCGCCACCCCCCGCGTGCGCTCGCGCGCCTCGCGCACCTGGGCCAGTTCGCCCTCGGTGCGCGCGATGTGGTCCTCGACGCGGGCGCGCAGCCGGGCGGGGTCCGCGAGGTGGCCGAGCCAGACCCGCAGCAGCAGCGGATGCTTCAGCACGGGCACCTCGGCGCCGCCGGCGCCGTCGGCCCACCGGGCGAGCGCCGCGCGGCCCGCCCCCGTGATCGCGTAACTCCGTCTGACGCGCGGCTCCTCGGGGCTCGAACGCCGGGAGGTGACGTACGCCAGGGTCTCCAGCCGGCGCAGTTCCGCGTAGATCTGGCTGATCGCCGGTGACCAGTAGAAGAAGCGCAGCGAGGAGTCCGCCCACTTCTTCAGCTCGTACCCGGTGCGCTCGCCCGGGAAGGACAGCAGCCCCAGCACGGCCCAGGCGGTCGGCGGGAGCGGGGGAAGCGCGTCGTGCCGTGCGTCTTGCCTCTTCGGGACCTGACGACTAGTCATATGACGAATTGAAGTAAGGGCGGAGCACGGAAATCAACCCCCTGGAGGGGCCGTGAAATTCTCAGTCGTCTTCGAGGCCCAGCTGGCCGACCCCACCCCCGAGCGCGAGCACCAGGTCATCCACGACAGCGTCGAACAGGCGGTGCTCGCCGAACGGATGGGGTTCGACCGCGTCTGGGCCGTCGAGCACCACTCCCTCAAGTGGTACGCCCACATGTCCGCACCCGAGGTGTTCCTCTCCTACGTCGCGGCCAGGACCTCGACCATCCGGCTCGGCCACGGCGTCGTCTGCATGCCGTTCGCCTTCAACCACCCCGCGCGGGTGGCCGAGCGGGCCGCCATGCTCGACCTGCTCTCCGGGGGCCGGCTCGACCTCGGCGCCGGGCGCGGCGGCACCGTGCAGGAGACCTCGCTGTGCGGCGTCGACCGCGACCGTACGACCCAGGAGGTGGAGGAGGCGCTGCGGATCATCGGCAGGGCCTGGCAGCAGGAGGAGCTGGAGTACCACGGCGAACTCCTCGACATCGGCCCGCACCCGATCCTGCCGCGCCCCCGCCAGCGCCCGCACCCGCCGCTGTTCCTCGCGTGCAGCCGCGCCGAGACCCTCGTGCGGGCCGCCGAACTCGGCGTCGGCGCACTGGTGATGGGCTTCGCGGGACCGGAGGCGATCGCCGGGATGCGGCAGGCCTACGACGCGGCGCGCGCGGCCCGCGGCGACACGCGCTTCGTGTCCACCGTGGTCAACGACCACTTCTCGGTGCTCTGCCCGACCCTCGTCCTGGACGACGGCGAGCGGGCCCGCGCCGTCGGGCTGCGCGGCCAGCGCTTCTTCGCCCAGGCCATCGGCCACTGGTACGGCGGCACGGGCATCCCCGACGAGGCCGTCGTGGCGGGCGCCGACGAGGCGGCCGAACTGGGCAGGGCCGCCGAGCAGGTGGTGGCCCGGCTGCACGAGCAGCGCATCCCGGTGCGCCCCACCGCGACCGCCACCTTCCACGGCGACCACGCCTACGGCACCGCCGACGACGCCATCGCCTACGTGGAGCGGCTGCGGGAGGCGGGCGCCGACGAGGTCATGTGCCTGATCCAGATGGGCACCGTCCCGCAGGAGGCGTGCCTGGAGACGCTGCGGCAGTGGGGCGAGAAGGTCATCCCGCACTTCCGGCGGGGGTGAGCGTGCCGGCGCGGTGGGCGCGGCGTCTCGGACCGGAGAGTTCCGGTAGCCGGCCCGCGGAGCATCCGTACCGCGGATCGGGATCCGCCCCGCGCCGGTCGGAGGGCATACGCCTCCGCTTTGCGGGAAGCAGGGTCAGGGTCGCCGCGCGGCCCTTCCCGGCGATGTTCCACGGGTTCTCGGGGCGCACCGGAACATGGGTGCGCCCCCGCACCACCATGGCCTCCGTCACCGGAGCCATCGCCGCTGGCGGGGTGTCTCACAGGAAGACTTCCGGTGATCTGGGGGGTGGCGCAGGATAATTTATCCCTGTACCTCTTGTGCGGGAGAACCACGCGTGGATACGGTTTCTTGACGCGAGGTTCTCCCGTGGAGGAAGTGACATGACGCAAAATCTGGTGCAGGACGTTGCAGGTGCAGGCATAGCGGAGGCCTCGCGGGTGATCGACCACCCGGCCTGGGGGGCCCTGAAGGGCTCCGTCGAGGAGATCCGCCCCTGGCAGTCCGCCGACGGCTCCATCGACCTCGGGGCCGAGGGCGCCCCGGCCCGCAGCGCCGTCGACGCGGTGCTCGACCGGGTGATCGCCGCCATCGCCGACCTCTCCCCGCTGCTGCCGCACGACGCGGCCTACCACCGGGCGCTCGCGGCAGACCTGCGCGCCTGGTCCGAGTCCGGATTCGGGGTCCCCGACTTCCTCGACTCGCTGCTCGCCTTCCAGCCCGCCCAGTCGCGCGCCGACGGCCTCCAGCACCTCGTCGTCTTCCCGATGTACACCCAGAACGGCAACCCGGACCGCAACCTCGAAGCGGTCGTGCTGCGCATGGTGTGGCCCGAGTGGCTGGCCGAACTGGAGCGCACGCGCTACGACAACCCGCTGTTCTGCGGCATCACCTTCGAGGACTTCACCTCGGGCTACGACACCAACTCCGCCGTGCTCTTCCCGGAGACCATCGCCGTGCGCCAGGCGCCGGAACGGTTCACCTGGGGCGGCATCTTCTGCGACCGCGAGGCGGCCCGCTTCCGCGCGGTCACCGACGAGGCGGTGCGCGTGCTCGGCCTCGACCTGCCGGACGACATCCGTGCGATGGTCGCCGACCAGGACCGCTGCCAGCAGGCGTTCGTCCTGTGGGACATGGTCCACGACCGCACGCACAGCCACGGCGACCTGCCCTTCGACCCCTTCATGATCAAGCAGCGCCAGCCGTTCTGGATGTACGGGCTCGAAGAGCTGCGCTGCGACCTCACCGCCTTCAAGGAGGCCGTGAAGCTGGAGGCCGACGGCGTCGAGCAGGGCCGCGACGTGCAGTACGCGGTGCTCTTCGACCGGATGTTCCGCTTCCCGGTCACCGGCGAGCGGGTCCGCAACTACGACGGCCTCGGCGGCCAGCTGCTCTTCGCGTACCTCCACAAGCACGACGTGGTGCGCTGGACCGACAACACGCTCAAGATCGACTGGGAGCGGGCCCCGCAGGTCACCAACCAGCTCTGCGGCGAGATCGAGGACCTGTACCGGGCGGGCATCGACCGCCCCAAGCTGGTGCACTGGTTCGCCGCGTACGACCTGGTCGCGACGTATCTCGCCCCGCACCCGGGCTCCCGCTGGGCCAAGGGCCCCGACGCCCTGGACCTGTCGCTGCCGCCGCGGAAACTGGTCGACGACGTGCTTCCGGACGAGTTTCCGCTGAGCATGTTCTATGAGGCGCTTTCCAAGAAGCTCAAGAGCGTGATCGCCTCCACCAAGGGCATCACCGCGGCGGGCGCCGAGCGGGTGGCCGCGTGAGCTCCCGCGCCGAGGAGGCGACCGTCATGAACGCAGTCAACGCTCCCGAGGGACCCCTCGACGGAGCGGTCGTCGCGGTCGCGGGAGCGGCCGGACCGGCCGGCCGGGCCACCCTGCTGCGGCTCGCCGAGGCCGGGGCCACCGTGGTCGGTGCCGACGCGGACGCCGCCCGCCTCGCCGAGGCCGTGGACGCCGCCCGGTACGCGCACGGCGGCGCCACCGTCACCGGCGACACCGTCGACCTGCTGGACCTGGACGCCACCCGCGAGTGGGCGGACAAGACCGAGAAGGAGTTCGGCCGGATCGACGGCATGGTCCACCTCGTCGGCGGCTGGCGGGGCTCGGCGTCCTTCGCGGAGACCGACCTGGCCGACTGGGACCTGTTGGAGAAGCTGCTGATCCGCACCGTGCAGCACACCTCGCTCGCCTTCCAGGGCGGACTCCAGCGCAGCGACCGCGGCCGTTACCTGCTGATCAGCGCCGCGGGTGCCTCGAAGCCGACCGCGGGCAACGCCGCGTACGCCGCCTCCAAGGCCGCCGCCGAGGCCTGGACGCTGGCCCTCGGCGACGCCTTCCGCAAGGCCGGGGGCGAGGACGGGCCGCGCACCGCTGCTGCCATCCTGGTGATCAAGGCACTGGTGCACGACGCGATGCGCGCCGAGCGCCCGAATGCGAAGTTCGCGGGCTTCACGGACGTCACGGAACTGGCCGACGCCATCGCCGGGGTCTGGGAGAAGTCCGCATCCGAAGTGAATGGACAGCGCCTGTGGCTGACCCCCAAGCCGTGACCACGACGACCACGGTGACGACCACGACCACCACCTCAGTGACCACGGAGGGACCCGCCGACCCGCCCGGGACGGACGCGCGGCGCCGCCACGACCCGTCGGTGCGGGGCTTCGCCAGCGACAACTACGCGGGCGCGCACCCCGAGGTGCTGGCCGCGCTCGCCCTCGCCAACGGCGGCCACCAGGTCGCCTACGGCGAGGACGACTACACCGCCCACCTCCAGCAGGTGATCCGCTCCCACTTCGGCCCCACCGCCGAGGCGTTCCCCGTCTTCAACGGCACCGGCGCGAACGTGGTCGCCCTCCAGGCGCTCACCGACCGCTGGGGTGCGGTGATCGCCGCCGAGAGCGCCCACATCAACGTGGACGAGGGCGGCGCCCCGGAGAAGATGGGCGGCCTCAAGCTGCTCACCGTGCCCACCCCGGACGGCAAGCTCACCCCCGAGCTGATCGACCGGCAGGCCTTCGGCTTCGACGACGAGCACCGGGCCATGCCCCAGGTCGTCTCGATCACCCAGAACACCGAGCTGGGCACCGTCTACACGGTCGAGGAGATACGGGCGATCTGCGACCACGCCCACCAGCACGGCATGAAGGTGCACCTGGACGGAGCGCGCATCGCCAACGCCGCGGCCGCCCTCGACGTCCCCATGCGCGCCTTCACCAACGCCGTCGGCGTCGACATGCTGTCGTACGGCGGCACCAAGAACGGCATGCTCTTCGGCGAGGCCGTCGTCGTGCTGAACCCGGACGCGGTGCGGCCGACGGCGATGAAGCGGCTGCGCAAGTCGTCGATGCAGCTCGCCTCGAAGATGCGCTTCGTCTCCGTGCAGCTGGAGGCGCTGCTCGCCCGCGACCTGTGGCTGCGCAACGCCCGGCACGCCAACGCGATGGCCCAGCGGCTCGCGGCGGGCGTGCGCGGCGTCGACGGCGTCGAGGTCCTCTACGAGGTGCAGGCCAACGCCGTGTTCGCGCGCCTGCCGCACGAGGTGAGCGAGCGGCTCCAGAAGCGCTTCCGGTTCTACTTCTGGGACGAGGCGGCCGGTGACGTGCGCTGGATGTGCGCGTTCGACACGACCGAGGACGACGTGGACGCCTTCGTCCAGGCGCTCAAGGAGGAGATGGCGCGCTGACCGCCACCCCACCAACTGCATAGGTATGCGATCGACCGTAAAGATATTGACTCGCGGTCGGTCGCATTCCTATGCTCCGGACCCATGGAACCGATCCAGCAAAACCCGGACCTGTCCGCCTACTTGGCGGCCGACGAAGTCATCGACCACCATCATCCGCAGGTACGGGAGACGGCCGCCCGCCTCGCCAAGGAGTCGGCGGACTCGTATGCCTATGCCCGCGCCGCCTATGAGTTCGTGCGCGACACCGTCCCGCACTCGGCGGACTCCGGGGACCTCCGCGTCACCTGGCGCGCCTCCGACGTCCTCGCGGCGCGCACCGGCATCTGCCACGCCAAGGCGCACGCCCTGACGGCGCTGCTGCGCGCCGAGGACATCCCGACGGCGCTCTGCTACCAGCGGCTGGAGTACGACGGGCCGAGCGGCCACTGCGTCCACGGCCTCGTCGCCGTACGGCTGCGCGGCGCGTGGCACCGGCAGGACTGCCGGGGGAACAAACCCGGGGTGGACGCGCAGTTCTCGCTCGACGGGGAGCGGCTGGCCTGGGTGCCGAACGCGGAGCGCGGCGAGGCGGACCACCCCGTCCTGTACGCCGCGCCCCACCCGGACGTGCTGGCCGTGATGCGCGGCGCGTCCGACCGGCGGCAGCTCTGGGACGCGCTGCCGAACTCGCTCTGAGCCCGGCGGCTTGAGCTCAGCCCGCCTCGCGCAGCTGCGCCGGAGTGGGCGCGGTGCCGCCGAGGTGGGCCGGGATCCACCAGGTGTCCTTGTCGTCCTTCGGGCGCACCGGGTAGGCGCGCTGGGCGGCCTCCAGGAGCTCCTGCACGCGCTCGCGCAGCCGCCGGGTGAGGGCGCCCGCGTACTCGTCCGTGCCGGTCTCCACGGGCCTGCCCACCCGGATGGTGATGGGGAAGTGGTTGCGGCCGAAGTTGCGCGGCCTGCCCTTGGTCCAGATGCGCTGGGTGCCCCAGACCGCCATCGGGATCAGCGGCACGCCGGCCTCCTGGGCGAGCCTGGCCGCGCCCGACTTGAAGCTCTTGAGCGTGAACGACTCGGAGATCGTCGCCTCCGGGAAGACCCCGATGATCTCGCCGGAGCGCAGCGACGCCAGCGCGTGCTGGTAGGCGTTCTCGCCCTGCTTGCGGTCCACCGGGATGTGCTTCATGCCGCGCATCAGCGGCCCCGAGACCTTGTGCCGGAACACCGACTCCTTGGCCATGAAGCGCACCAGGCGCTTCTGCGGCAGGGCGGCGAGACCGTTGAAGACGAAGTCCAGGTAGCTGATGTGGTTGCTGACCAGTACTGCCCCGCCGCTGCGGGGGATGTTCTCAGAACCCTGAGTGTCGATCTTGAGGTCGAGCGCCTTGAACAGCGTGCGTGCGGCGCCGACGACCGGCCGATAGACGAGTTCTGCCATGACTGGGGACCCTTTTCTGTCCGGGGAGGGTTCTCCCGGTGAAAGTTACGCTGCCGTAGGTTTTCGGCGTCTGCCAGATCGTGCCCCATGTGCGGCCGAACAGCCAGCCCCCGAGTGCCCGATACGAGAGATTCTCGTCACGTCACGCGATGTCCACCCATGCCCTGACCTGCTGCGGATCTCCTGTCACCGGCTCCGGGGCCGGGAATCGCCACGGCGCGGGACACGCTGCACACTGTGACGGGCAGCGCGTAAGGAGAGGGTGAAATATGCCGGAACGAGCAGGTGTCCGCAGGCTGGGAGCGGCGGAGCTGGGGGCCGGGCTCGGGCGGCGGGCGACCCTGGTCCAGTTCTCCAGCGCGTTCTGCCAGCCCTGCCGGGCCACCCGCAGGACGCTCGCGGAGGTGGCCGCGATGATCGAGGGCGTCGCTCATGTCGAGGTGGACGCGGAGGACCACCTCGCCCTCGTACGGGAGCTGGAGATCGAGCGGACGCCGACCGTGCTCGTCCTGGACGCGGAGGGCCGCATCGTCCGCAGGGCGACCGGTCAGCCGCGCCGTGTGGACGTGATCGCGGCCCTGGGACACGCCGTCGGCTGAGCCCGGCACGCGGCGACGGGCGACCCGTACGGGCGCGTGTCCCCGCCCGTACGGAGCCGCCCTCCGGCGGCCTCCCCGGGCGCGCCGCGCCGCCGCCGGGTGACGCAACGTGATCAATCTCCCAGTGGCCGCGGCCCGGTGCGTACTTGACGGTGTACGCCCCCACTCGCGAGGGTGACGTCATGCCCCCGGAACTCCTTCTGTACGGGCGGGCCGATGTGGACCTGGCCCGCAACGCGAGTGCGCGCTGTCCCGGTGTCTGAGCAGCCACGGACACCACAGCCGCACCTTCCGCTCCCGTCGAAGGACAATTCCATGACGCTTCAGCCCACCCTCGCCCCGGATTCCGCCGTGCCCGCGCAGGCCACGCCGGACCTGCTCCGCTCGGTCTTCCGCCGGCACGCCGCCGGGGTCGCCGTGATCACCGCGGCGGGCCGTGACGGCCGCCCCGTCGGTTTCACCGCCACCTCCCTCAACTCCGTCGCCGCGGAGCCGCCGTTGGTGTCCTTCGGCGTGGGCACCGGCTCCTCCAGCTGGCCCGTCATCGCGGACGCCGAGCACATCGGCGTGCACGTGCTGGGGGAGCACCAGGAGGAACTTGCCGCGACGTTCGCCCGGAGCGGAGCGGACCGTTTCGGCGCGCCCACACGGTGGCACACGGGTCCCGAGGGCGTGCCCGTCCTCGACGGCGTGCTGGCCTGGCTGGTGTGCCGGGTGGTGGCCCGGGTGCCCGCCGGGGACCATCGGATCGTGCTCGCCCAGGCCGTCGCGGGAGACCCGTCGGGGCAGGGGCGGCCACTGCTGTACCACCAGGGGCGCTTCAACGCCCTGCGCGACTGAGAGTTCCCCGCGGGCATCGTTTGCCGACGATTACACAGCGTTGGCAAGGTCACAGTTCAAAGCGCTTGCTTACGGGGAACCCTCTGGGTGTACTGACGAGTAATATTCCGGTCGGAGCGCAACCCGCCCCGACCGGAAACCGCCCCTTCAGGCGCCTATGCTGCCTGCAACGAGGCAGCCGACAAATAGACGATGCAGTAGGAGAGCCGGCGTGAGCTTGAGGATCGTTGTCTGTGTGAAGTACGTGCCCGACGCCACCGGCGACCGGCACTTCGCCGATGACCTGACGGTCGACCGCGACGATGTCGACGGTCTGCTGTCGGAGCTCGACGAGTACGCGGTCGAGCAGGCGCTCCAGATCGCGGACGAGGCCGACGACGCGGAGATCACCGTCCTGACGGTCGGTCCCGAGGACGCCAAGGACGCGCTGCGCAAGGCGCTGTCGATGGGCGCGGACAAGGCCGTCCACGTCGAGGACGACGACCTGCACGGCAGCGACGTCATGGCGACCTCGCTGGTGCTCGCCAAGGCCGTCGAGAAGACCGGCTACGACCTGGTCATCACCGGCATGGCGTCCACCGACGGCACCATGGGCGTCCTCCCGGCGATCCTGGCCGAGCGCCTGGGCGTCCCGCAGGTCACCCTGCTCTCCGAGGTCAAGGTCGAGGACGGCGTCGTCAAGGGCCGCCGCGACGGCGACAGCGCGAGCGAGCAGCTGGAGGCCTCCCTCCCGGCGCTCGTCTCCGTGACGGACCAGTCGGGCGAGGCCCGCTACCCGTCCTTCAAGGGCATCATGGCCGCCAAGAAGAAGCCGGTGGAGTCCCTGGACCTGGACGACCTGGACCTGGACGCCGAGCAGGTCGGCCTGGAGGGCTCCTGGACCGAGGTCAAGGCCGCGGACAAGCGCCCCGAGCGCACCGCGGGCACGATCGTCAAGGACGAGGGCGAGGGCGGCAAGCAGCTCGCCGAGTTCCTGGCCGGACAGAAGTTCATCTAGTCCGGACCGGACTTGACTCACCTCCCCCCTTTCTTCGCACTCGCAGGAGAGCAATCCCATGGCTGAAGTTCTCGTCTACGTCGACCACGTGGACGGTGCCGTCCGCAAGCCCACCCTGGAGCTGCTGACGCTCGCCCGCCGCATCGGCGAGCCCGTCGCGGTCTTCCTCGGCGCCGGCGGCGACGCCGCCGCCTCCGTGCTCGGCGAGCACGGCGCCACCCGCGTGCTGACCGCGGACGCCCCGGAGTTCGGCGACTACCTCGTCGTACCGAAGGTGGACGCGCTCCAGGCCGCGTACGAGGCCGTCTCCCCGGCCGCCGTGCTCGTCCCGTCCTCCGCGGAGGGCAAGGAGATCGCGGCCCGCCTCGCGGTCCGCATCAAGTCCGGCATCATCACCGACGCCGTCGACCTGGAGGCCGGCGACGAGGGCCCGGTCGCCACGCAGGCCGTGTTCGCCGCGTCGTTCACCACCAAGTCCCGCGTCTCGCAGGGCGTGCCGGTCATCACCGTCAAGCCGAACTCGGCCCCGGTCGAGGCCGCTCCGGCCGCCGGCGCGGTCGAGGCGCTGTCGGTCACCTTCTCCGACGCCGCCCGCGGCACCAAGGTCGTCTCGCGCACCCCGCGCGAGTCCACCGGCCGTCCCGAGCTGACCGAGGCCGCGATCGTGGTCTCCGGCGGACGCGGCGTCAACGGTGCCGAGAACTTCTCGATCATCGAGAAGCTCGCCGACTCGCTCGGTGCCGCCGTCGGCGCCTCGCGCGCCGCCGTCGACGCCGGCTGGTACCCGCATTCCAACCAGGTCGGCCAGACCGGCAAGTCGGTCTCGCCGCAGCTGTACATCGCCTCCGGCATCTCCGGCGCGATCCAGCACCGGGCCGGTATGCAGACCTCGAAGACCATCGTCGCCATCAACAAGGACGCCGAGGCGCCGATCTTCGAGCTGGTCGACTACGGCGTGGTCGGCGACCTGTTCGCGGTCGTCCCGCAGCTGACCGACGAGGTCGAGTCCCGCAAGGGCTGACCTGCGCTTTTCGTACGACTCGGGGCCGCACGGCGTTTTTCGCCGGGCGGCCCCGAGCCGTTGGGGTACGTGTGGCGGGCACCCATTGACTCGGATCACACCACCTATTAACTTCGCTATGCGGATTGTTGATTCCGTGAAGCGGAAACTTGGAGGGTTGGAATGGGTCAGCAGGAGAAGGTGGCAACGAGCCTCGCCGGCGCGGTCAGCGAGGAGATCAGCGCATCCCTCGTCGCCGTGGACGCAGAGCTTGAGCGCCGCTACCCCGGAGACCCCGGAACCCGGCAGCCCGTCCACACCGTGTACGTACCCGGCAACCTCTACGACGCCGGAACCATCCGTTCCTGGGGCGACCAGGCGCTGAAGATGCTCGACGAGCACGCCCCGGACGCCGCCGCGTTCGCCGAGGTCCTGGGCCTCGACGCGTCCCTCGCCGACGCCGTGTACACCCGCGTGCGCGCCAAGCTGGAGCGCGAGCCGGTCGAGGACCTGCGCGTCGACTTCGAGGACGGCTACACCGGCCCCGCGGCCGAGGAGGACGCCTACGCCGCCCGCGCGGCCCGCCTGGTCGCCGAGTCCTACCGGGACGGCACCGCGGCCCCCTACACCGGCATCCGCATGAAGTGCTTCGAGGCCCCCGTGCGCGAGCGGGCCATCCGCACCCTGGACGTCTTCCTCACCGGACTGATGGAGAACGGCGGCCTCCCCGACGGCCTCGTCCTCACGCTCCCCAAGGTGACGTACTGCGAGCAGGTCACCGCGATGGTGCGCCTGGCCGAGGCGTTCGAGAAGGCGCACGGCCTGGAACAGGGCCGGATCGGCTTCGAGATCCAGATCGAGACCAGCCAGTCCATCCTCGGCGCCGACGGCACCGCCACCGTCGCCCGCATGATCGACGCCGCCGAGGGCCGCGCCACCGGGCTGCACTACGGCACCTTCGACTACAGCGCCTGCCTCGGCGTCAGCGCCGCCTACCAGGCCAGCGACCACCCGGCCGCCGACCACGCCAAGGCCGTCATGCAGGTCGCCGCCGCTGGCACCGGCGTGCGCGTCTCGGACGGCTCCACCAACGTCCTGCCCGTCGGCTCCACCGAGAAGGTGCACGACGCCTGGCGGCTGCACTACGGCCTCACCCGCCGCGCCCTGGCCCGCGCCTACTTCCAGGGCTGGGACATGCACCCGGGCCACCTGCCGACCCGCTACGCGGCCGTCTTCACCTACTACCGCGAGGGCTTCGAGCAGGCCGCCGCGCGGCTGGCCGCCTACGCCAACCAGGTCACCGGCGGCGACGTCGCCGACGAGCCCGCGTCCGCGAAGGCGCTCGCCTCCTACCTGCTCCGCGGCATCCAGTGCGGCGCGCTCGACGCCGCCGAGGTCGCCCGGCTCAGCGGGCTGACCCAGGCCGACCTGGAGGGCTTCGCCGCACCGCGCCGGGGCGACCTCACGGCCTCCGCCTCCTGACCGACCGCCCGGCCGTCACCGCTGCCCCGTACTCTGTTCGCGACCACTCATTTGGGCGTGACGGAACGGGGCAGTGGTGGCAACGGGGGAGAACGAGCGGCTGGCCGGCCGCTACCGGGTGATCGAGCAGCTCGGCCGGGGAGGCATGGGCGTCGTCTGGCGCGCGGTCGACGAGGTGCTGGGCCGCGAGGTCGCGGTGAAGGAACTGCGCACGTACAGCGACGCCTCCGGGCCGGAACTGGCCGACCTCCAGGTGCGGATGCAGCGCGAGGCCCGCGCCGCCGCCCGCATCCGGCACCCCGGAGTCATCTCCGTCCACGACATCGCCGAGCACGAGGGCCGCCCGCTCATCGTGATGGAACTCGTCGACGGCCCGTCCCTGGACGACGTACTGACCCGGAAGGGGCTGCTGGACCCGCGCGAGGCGGCAGCGATGGGCGCCCGGGTGCTGGACGCGCTGGGCGCCGCGCACCGGGTCGGCGTACTGCACCGCGACGTGAAGCCGGGCAACGTCCTGCTCGACGTCAGCGGGCGCACCGTCCTCACCGACTTCGGCATCGCCGCCATCGACGACCCCGGCGACGGCTCCACCACCCACCTCACCCGCAGCGGCGAACTGGTCGGATCCCTCGACTACCTGGCGCCCGAACGGGCCCAGGGCCAGGAGCCGGGCCCCGCGTCCGACATCTGGGCGCTGGGCGCCACGCTGTACGCGGCCGTCGAGGGCGGCTCGCCCTTCCGCCGCACGTCGACCTGGTCGACGCTGAACGCGATCGTCGTGGAGCCCCTGCCGGAACCGGTGCGGTCCGGGCCGCTGGCCCCCGTACTGAGCCTGCTCATGGCCAAGGACCCGGCGGCGCGGCCGGACGCCGAGGAGGCGGCGCGGCTGCTGCGCGCGGTGGCCGAACCGGCGTCCGGGGCGCCTTCGGGACCGGCCGGCGGCGGGTACCGCCCGTCGCCGCAGCCGGGCTTCGGCCCGGCGGTCCATCCGGGCCACGCGCCCGCCCCGGCACCCGCCCCGGCTCCGTACGTTCAGCCCTCACCGGGCTTCGGCCCGCACACCCCGTCCGGGTACGGTACGGGGCCGGGTCCGGCGGTCCCGGCGGGTTACGGCCACGGCCCCGCCCCGGCACCCGTGACCACCACCCCGCTCGACGCGCGCGGACGTGACGGGGCGTCGGGCGGACGGCGCAGGTCCGTGGTGGCCGCCGGAGTCGCCGCCGTGCTGCTGGTCGGCGCCGGAGCGACCTACGTGGTCAGCACCCGCGGCGGGGACGAGACGGTGGCGGGCAGCCCCGCGGCCCACGGCTCCGGGACCGCGGGCGGCGGACCGACCGAGGACGGACCACTGGCCCCCGGCGCGCTGCCGACCGACGCGGCGAAGAAGACCGAAGGCCCGGCCCCCGACGGCAAGAACGGGGACAAGAACGGCGACAAGGGCAAGAACACCGGCACACCGCGGCCGACGCCCTCGGCGGGCGGCCGGGCCACCGACAGGGCGACCACCGGTGGCACGGCAGCCGGCGGCAAGGGCTCCGGCGCGTCGGGCGGCGCCAACGGCACGGGCGCCTCGGGCGGTTCCGGCGGCGGAGCGGCAGCGGGCGGCGGAGGCGGCGCGGCAGCGGGCGGAGGCGCCGGAGGGGCCGCCGCCGGTGGCGGCAACCAGCAGCCCCCGCCCGCCCCGGCACCCGTCTGCGACGGCATCGGCGGCGGCAAGTACAACTGCGACGTCTGGCGCACCTCGGACTCCGTCCGCGCCAACGGCGACCGCGCGGGCACCCTCAAGGCAGGCACCAACTACTTCTACTGCCAGACGAACCTGGGCCGCCGCGTCACCTACGGCAACTGGACGAACGTCTGGTGGGCGCGCACGGACGACGACAGCGGCAACACGAATGTGTACGTCAGCGTGGTCTATCTCAAGGGCGGCGACAACGACAAACCCCTCCCGGGCCTCCCCACCTGCTGACCCCGGGCCGCTGTGCGGCGCCACCGGTGCCCGGTGGCGAGGGCGTCCCCACCGCCCGGGACGACGGGGCAGGGCCCGAGGGGGATCAGGACGGGGGGAGTTGTTCGCCCGAGCCCCGGGCGATCAGCCGTGTTCCCAGGACCACCCGCTGCGGCTCCCTCCCCGCGTCCTCCAGCCTCCTGAACAGCAGGTTCGCCGCCGTCCTGCCGAGCGCCGCCGCGTCCTGGGCGACCACCGTCACCCCCGGCACCAGCAGGTCCGCCAGTTCGAAGTCGTCGAAGCCCACCAGGGCCGTGGGCCGCGGCCGGTCCGCCAGGACGCGCACCACCGTGACCGTCACCCGGTTGTTGCCCGCGAACAGCGCGGTCACCGGGGCCGCTCCCGCCAGCATGATCCCCGCCGCCTCCCGCACCCGCCCCGGGTCCGTACTGCCGAGCGCCACCCACGACGGGTCGACCGCCAGGCCCGCGTCCTCCATCGCCGCGTGGTAGCCGCGCAGCCGTTCCGCCGCGGTGTGGATGCGCGGCTGGTCGCCGATGAAGCCGATCCGCCGGTGGCCGTGGGCGATCAGGTGGGCCACCCCGTCCCGTGCCCCGCCGAAGCTGTCGGAGAGCACGGTGTCCGCGTCGACCCTGCCCGCCGGGCGGTCCACGAAGACGGTGGCGACCCCCGCCGCCATCTCCTGCTCCAGGTAGCGGTGGTCGTCGCCGGCGGGGATCACGATCAGCCCGTCCACCCGGCGGGCGCACAGCGCGAGCACCAACTCCTGCTCGCGGTCCGGGTCCTCGGCGCTCGAACCGTTGATGAGCAGCGCGCCGTGGGCGCGGGCCACCTCTTCCACGGCGCGGTTCAGCGGCCCGTAGAACGGGTCGGCCAGGTCCTCCAGCACCAGGCCGATGCTGGCGGTGCGGCCCTTGCGGAGCACCCGCGCGCTGTCGTTGCGCCGGAAACCCAGCGCGTCGATGGCCTCCTTGACGCGCCGTTCGGTGTCGGGCGTGACGCCGGGCTCCGCGTTGACGACCCGGGACACCGTCTTGAGGCCCACGCCCGCGCGGGCGGCCACGTCCTTCATGGTCGGCCGGTTGCCGTAGCGCTGCGGGGGCGGCACGGGTCCCGCGGCACGCGCGGACCTTCCTGCGGAGGGAGGGGGCGGGGCGGTGTCGGCCACGGTGCGCTGTCCTGTCGGTCGTCGGCGTGGGGCGTTTGGCGTCGAGCGGGCTGGGCGGGGTCGGGCGGGCTGGGCGAGACGGTGCGGCACCGAGCATAGGGTGCCGATGCCTGGACAACGTTGTCAGCTGAATGGAGACTGGCCTAGGGCCCCGCCGCCCCGACCCGAATCCGTCCGAGAAACCGCGACCCCGTCCGAAGAAATCTTTCCCGCCCGAGCAAATCCCTTCGTCCGGGGAATTCCCTTCCTCCGCCCTTCCTCTTCTTCCTCCTGGAGACGCGACACCGATGCACACCGAGTTCACCGACCTCGTCGCCGCGCTGGACATAGGCGGCACCAAGATCGCAGGTGCGTTGGTGGACGACACCGGCCGGATACACCTCAAGACCCAGCGGCCGACGCCCGCCCAGGAGGACGGCGAGCGGGTGATGGCCGCGGTCGACGCGGTGCTCGACGAGCTGACCGCCTCACCGCTCTGGCCCCGGGTGACGGCCGTCGGCATCGGCAGCGCGGGCCCCGTGGACGCCTCCGCGGGCACGGTCAGCCCGGTCAACGTGCCCGGCTGGCGCGGCTTCCCGCTGGTGGCGCGGGTGCGTACGACGGTCGGCGGTCTGCCGGTACGGCTGGTCGGCGACGGTGTCGCGATGACCGCCGCCGAGCACTGGCAGGGTGCGGCCCGGGGGCACGACAACGCCCTGTGTCTCGTCGTGTCGACCGGGGTCGGCGGTGGTCTCGTCCTCGGCGGGCGGCTGCACCCCGGCCCGACCGGGAACGCCGGCCACATCGGCCACATCAGCGTCGACCTGGACGGCGACCCCTGCCCCTGCGGCTCGCGCGGCTGCGTCGAACGCATCGCCAGCGGCCCGCACATCGCCCGCCGCGCCCTCGAACAGGGCTGGCGGCCGGGCCCGGACGGCGACACCACGGCCGCCGCCGTGGCCGCCGCCGCACGGGCCGGGGACCCCGTCGCGCTCGCCTCCTTCGCCCGTGCCGCCCAGGCCCTGGCCGCCGGGATAGCCGCCACCGCGACCCTGGTGGAGGTGGACATCGCGGTGATCGGCGGGGGAGTGGCGGGCGCGGGCGACGTACTCCTGGAGCCGCTGCGCCGCGCCCTCGCGGACTATGCCGCGCTCTCCTTCGTACGGGGCATCAAGGTGGTGCCCGCCCGGATGGGCACGGAGGCGGGCCTGGTGGGCGCGGCGGCGGCAGCCCTGCAAGGGGCCGACAACAGTCGCGAACGGCCCCGGCCCACCGCCGTCTGACCCCTGCCGGGGACCGTGGCCGCTCGGCCGCTCAGCAGCTCAGCTGTGCGTCGCCCCAGTCGGCGTGGTCGTACTGGACGCCGTCCCCGCCGTCGGTGACCACGAGCCGGACCGTCTGCGCCCCGCCGACATTGGCCGAAATCCGCTGTGCGGCGGCGGAGTTGTCGAGGACTCCGGTGCTCGCGGCTTTCCTGCCGTCGGCCCACACCTCGAAGGCGACCGTGCCGCGGGTGCCGCTCTCGTCGTCGAGGCCGACCCGCGCGGTGAAGGCCGTGCACTTCCCGCCCGTGTAGTACTCGACCTCGCTCGCCGCGTGGGTGCCCAGGCCCTTGGCGAAGACCTGGCCGCCGACCGTCAGCGGCTTGCCGTCGCCCGCCGCGCTCTCGCCGTTGCTGCGGTCCTTCTCCACCGGGCCCCACCCGTTCGCGGAGGCGAGCGGGCCGAGGTCACTGGCGTACGAGGAGCCGCCGGGCGGCGCCACGGCGACCCGCACCCCGGCCGGTGCGGTCGTCGTCAGCCGCTGTCCGGAGGCGCCGCGGTAGGTGGTGGTCAGCGTCAGCCCGTAGCTGCCCGGCGCGGTGCCCGCGGGCGCGGTGGCACTCCAGCCGGTACGGAAGTCCTTGCCGCCCGGCAGCGAGGGCGTACCGCTCGGCGACGTGGCGCGGACCTGCCAGCCGGCCGGCCCGGTGAGCTTCACCGAGACGTCGCGCGCGGGCGTGCGGCCGAGGTCGGTCACCGTGGAGGTGAGCCGCACCGGCCTGCCCGCCTCGGTCAGCGGCGCCTCGCCGGCGCCCGTGTCGAGCACCGGCGGCAGCTGCGCCCACCTGCGGTCCGGCGCCACCCGCAGCAGCACGGTGCCGTGCGCGGGCACCGTCGCGGCGAGCGTTCCCGCGCTGTGCCCGGTGGTCTTGAGCCACAGGTCGCGCACCCGGTAGCCGTCCGCGGCGGGCAGTCCGACCGCCTTCGCGGTGGTGGCGATGCGCTGCGGGCCGCCGGTCTCGTTGAAGAGCGCGACGGCACGGCTGCCGTCCGCCAGCTCCTTGGAGACCACCCAGCGGCCGCCCTCGGAGGTGACCACGACGCCCTGCTTGCCGAGCCTGTCCTGGTCGACGGCGATGACTTCCCTGTTGGACAGGATCTCGAAGGTCTCCGGGGTCGCCTTGCGCAGGTCGGAGCCGATGAGCAGCGGCGCCGCCATGATCGACCACATGGAGAAGTGGGTGCGGTACTCGGTAGCGGTCATGCCGCCGTTGCCGACCTCCAGCATGTCCGGGTCGTTCCAGTGCCCCGGGCCCGCGTACTTCGCCAGCGGCAGGTTCTGCTTCATGATGCCCAGCATCGAGGCCCAGGTGTCCCGGATGTCACCGGTGGTGCGCCACATGTGGCCCACGTCCTTGCCCCACTCCCACGGCTTGTAGGAGCCCCACTCGCAGAGGCTGTAGAGGATGGGGCGGCCGGTCTTGGACGAGGCGGCCTTCAGCGCGTCGCGCATGGTGGTGTACCGGAGCATGAAGTCGACGTCCTGGTTGTTGCAGTTGTCGTACTTCAGGTAGTCCACGCCCCACTCGGCGAACTGCTCGGCATCGCTGTACTCGTGGCCGAGCCCGCCCGGCATGCCGACCGGGTCGCAGGTCCGGGTGCCCGCGCTGCTGTAGAGGCCGAACTTCAGCCCCTTGGCGTGGACGTAGTCGGCCACCGCCTTGATGCCGTTCGGGAACCGGACCGGGTCGGGCACCAGCTTGCCCGCCGCGTCCCGTTCCGTCTTGGCCCAGCAGTCGTCGAGGTTGACGTACTGGTAGCCCGCGTCCTTCAGCCCCTTCTCCACGAAGAGGTCAGCGATGCCCTTGACCATGGCCTCGTTGAATTCGGCCCGGCAGTAGGTCGAGTTCCAGTTGTTGAAGCCCATCGGCGGGGTGAGGGCGAGGCCGTCGGGGAGCCGCGGCTCGGCGGCGGGCGCGGGTGCGGTGCCGGTGGGGGGCCGGACGGGTGACGGGGCGGATGCCGCCTGGGCCGTACCGGTGAGTCCGAGCCCTCCCAGCAGCACCACGGAGGTGAGGAGCCCGGCGGCTCTTCTGCCGCGTGGGCGGCCTGGGGGGAGGGTGCGAGCGGTCGGACGGTGCATGGGCGATTCCTCCGTACTCGTGGGGACTTGTCGGTACTCACGGACGAGCGTATGGCGCCATGTACGGGTCGGTGCTGCGCGCTTACGTTAGGGCGTGTTCGACCCTGTTGGAAGAGAGGGGGTAACGGTTGGCTGATGAACGGTCAAAACCCTTGACGTGAAAGGGAGTTGGCGGTGGGATCCAACTCTTCCGTTCGATTGTGTTGGGTTGTGCGGTGCGTCCGGCGGCCCCGAGGAGAGGAAGTCCGCAGATGCCGATCCGTCAGGCGACCGGAATGTCCCGCCGGAACCTTCTGCGGGGCGCCGCCGCGGGGGCGGGTGCCGTCGCACTGCCCGCGCTGCTGACCGCCTGCGGCGGCGGCCCCGGCGGGGACGGCAACGTCGTCACCGTGGGCTCCAACGCCTCCGACGCCGTCCCGAAGAAGGCGTACGCCGACGCCTTCGCCGCGTACGCCGGACAGGCGAAGCAGGGGCGGAAGGTCGAGGTCAACACGGTCGACCACAACTCCTTCCAGGAGAACATCAACCGCTACCTCCAGAGCAGCCCCAACGACGTCTTCATGTGGTTCGCGGGCTACCGCATGCAGTTCTTCGCCAAGAAGGGCCTGCTGTACGACATCAGCGACCTGTGGGGCGACTTCCAGGGCTTCTCCCCGGCGCTCAAGGACCAGTCGACGGGCGAGGACGGCAAGCAGTACCTGGTGCCGTACTACTACTACCCGTGGGCCGTCTTCCACCGGAAGAGCGTCTTCGCCCGGTACGGCTACGAGGTGCCCCGGACCCTCGACGCCTACCTCGCGCTCGCCAAGCAGATGCAGAAGGACAAGCTCGTCCCGATCGCGTTCAGCGACAAGGACGGCTGGCCGGCCATGGGCACCTTCGACTACCTGAACATGCGCGTCAACGGCTACGAGTTCCACAAGTCCCTGATGGCGGGCAAGGAGGCCTGGACCGACAAGCGCGTCAGGGAGGTCTTCGACACCTGGCGCCGCATCCTGCCGTACTGCCACGAGGGCGCCAACGGCCGCACCTGGCAGGAGTCCGCCCTCACCCTCCAGAAGCGGCAGAGCGGCATGGTCGTCCTCGGGCTCCAGCACGCCGGGCAGCAGTTCCCCGCGGCGGACCGGTCCGACCTCGACTTCTTCCCCTTCCCCGAGATCGACCCGGCGCACGGCCAGGACGCCGTGGAGGCCCCCACCGACGGCTTCCTGCTGGCGAAGAAGTCCAAGAACCTGAAGAACAGGAAGACGATGGAGTCCGCCAAGGACCTGCTGCGCTGGCTGGCCACCGGAAAGGCCGAGGACCTCTACCTCACCAGCGACCCGAACGCCGTCGCCGTCAGCGACCGGGCGGACACCTCGGCGTACTCCCCGCTCCAGAAGAAGGCCGTCGCCCTGATCACCGGCTCCAAGCAGATCTCCCAGTTCCTCGACCGCGACACCCGACCGGACTTCGCGACGACCGTGATGATTCCCGCCATCCAGACCTTCATCAGCAACCCGAAGGACGTGGACGGCCTGGTCAACGGGATCGAGCGGCAGAAGAAGACCGTCTTCGCCGCGGAGTGACAGCGGGCCGCCCGGCCGCCGCACCTCTTCCACGGCGCCCCGACGACCCCGCACGGCCCACGCCTCCCCGGCACTGCCCCCGGTCCCATCCGCACCGCGTCATTGGAGCAAACGACCGTGCCCTCCACCTCCGCGCCGCGTGCCCCCGGCCCCGTGACCGACGACCGCCCCGCAGCCGGCCGGGGCAGCAGGAAGGCACGGCGGTTCACCCGGCGCGACCTCCTCGTCCTCGGGCTGCTGCTGGGACTGCCGCTGCTGCTCGACGTCCTCGTCGTCTGGGGGCCGACGCTGGCCTCCGTCGTGCTCTCCTTCACCAGCTGGGACGGCATCGGCGACATCTCCTGGGTCGGCACGGAGAACTACGCCAACCTCTTCACCAACTACCCCGCGTTCTGGCCCGCCGTCCGCCACAACCTGCTCTGGCTGGCCTTCCTCGGCCTGGTCGCCGCCCCCTTCGGCCTGCTGCTGGCCGTCCTCATCGACCGCGGCGTCCGCTTCAGCCGCTTCTACCAGTCGACGCTCTACATGCCGGTCGTGCTCTCCCTCGCCGTCGTCGGCTTCATCGCCCAGCTGGTCTTCTCCCGCGACCAGGGCGCCCTCAACGCCCTGCTCGGCAACACCGAACACCCCACCGACTGGCTCGGCGACCCCGACCTCAACCTCTGGATGGTGCTGCTCGCCGCCGTCTGGCGGCACACCGGCTACGTGATGATCCTCTACCTGGCGGGCCTCAAGGCCGTCGACCAGACCCTCAAGGAGGCCGCGGCCATCGACGGCGCGAGCGAGACCCAGGCCTTCTTCCGCGTGGTCCTGCCCACCCTGCGCCCGGTCAACGTCATCGTCGGGATCATCACCGTCATCGAGTCGCTGCGCGCCTTCGACATCGTCTACGCGATCAACAAGGGCCGCAACGGCCTGGAAGTGCTGTCCGTCCTGGTCACCGACAACATCATCGGCGAGGCCAGCCGCATCGGCTTCGGCTCCGCCATAGCCGTCGTCCTCCTCCTGGTCTCCCTCGGCTTCGTCGCGACGTACCTGATCCAGGAACTACGAGGGGAGAGCAAACGATGACCAGCGCGACCACCACCCGGGCCCCGCGGCTGCCGGCCCCGGAACCGCCCCCGCAGGCGCCGCGCCGCCGGGTCACCGGCCGCCGACTCGGACTGCACGCCTTCCTGATGGCGGTCAGCCTCGGCTTCCTCGCCCCGCTGGCGCTCGCCGTGTACGCCTCCCTGCGCCCCTACGACGAAACCTCCGAGCGCGGCTACTTCTCCCTCCCCGACACCCTCTCCTTCGACTACTACCGGCAGGCGTTCACCGAGTCGGGGATGGTCAAGTACTTCCTCAACACCCTCCTCATCGCCGTCCCCGGCGTCCTCGTCGTGCTCTTCCTCGCCTCGTTCGTCGCCTTCGCCACCACCGGCCTGCGGATGCGGCCGCGCCTCACCATCCCCCTCCTGATGCTCTTCACCGCGGGCAACCTCCTCCCGCAGCAGGTCATCGTCACCCCCCTCTACGTCCTCTTCAACAAGATCCCGCTGCCCTACTGGATGTCCGACTCGATGACGCTGTTCGACTCCTACTGGGCGGTGATCCTCGTCCACGTGGGGTTCCAGCTCGGCTTCTGCGTCTTCGTGCTGGCCAACTTCATGCGGGCGCTGCCGTACGAGATCCAGGAGTCGGCCATCGTCGACGGCGCGGGGGTCTGGACCCGGTACTGGCGGATCGTCCTGCCGCTGAGCCGCCCTGCGCTGGCCGCGCTCGGCACGCTCCAGTTCACCTGGATGTACAACGACTTCCTGTGGGCCCTGGTCTTCGTCTCCGACGGCGACAAACTCCCCATCACCTCCGCCCTCAACAACCTCAGGGGCGAGTTCTTCACGGACTACAACCTGCTGGCCGCCGGATCCGTGATCGTCGCCCTGCCCACCCTGGTCGTCTTCCTCCTCCTGCAACGCCACTTCATCGCGGGCCTCACCCTCGGCTCCACGAAGGGCTAGCGAGAGCCGGCCGCATCCGGTTTCGCGGCGCCCGTCGCGCGGTAGGTTCGCCCGGTGACCGAGTACGCGCGCGCACTTGCCGAGGCGCACCGCCTCGCCGAGCACCACCGGCTCGAACCCCTGCCCGTCGAGGGCGGCCTGTTCCGGCAGACCTGGGCGGGCCCGGCCGACGCCACCGGGCGCCCGGCCGGGACCGCGATCATGGTGCTGCTGACCGCCGAACCGGGCGACTTCTCCGCCCTGCACCGGCTGCCCCTCGACGAGGTGTGGCACTTCTACCGGGGCGACACCCTGGAACTCCTGCTGTTCGCCCCCGACGGCACCCACCACCGCGTCCCGCTCGGCGACCCCGCGCACGACGGGCCCGTGCAGTACGTCGTGCGGGCGGGCACCTGGATGGCGGCACGCGTCGCCCGGGGAGGCGCCTGGTCGCTGTTCGGCACCACGATGGCCCCCGGCTTCCTGCCCACCGACTACGAGGGCGCCGACCCGGTGGACCTCACCGCCCGGTACCCCGAACAGGCCGACCTCGTACGGGAGCTGTGCCGTGACGGCGTCCCGTTGCGGATGGCCCGAGGAGACGACGATGAGTGACCCGAACCTGCCCGACCTCACCGGACGGACGGCCCTGGTCACCGGCGCCGGCGGCCTGATCGGCGCGGGGATCGCCCGACGGTTCGCCGCCGCCGGCGCCGATGTCGTCGTCCACTACCGGCACGACGAGAAGTCCGCCCAGGCGCTCGTCACCCGGATCGTCGACGCGGGCGGCCGGGCCCTGTCCGTACAGGCCGACCTGACGCGCACCTCGGAGTGCCACCGGCTCGTCGAGACGGCCGCCGACTGGCGCGGCGGACTCGACGCCCTCGTGAACTGCGCGGGAATCCAGCCCGTGCAGCCCCTCGCCGAGATGACCGCCGACGACTGGCGCGAGGTGTACGACACCAACACCACCAGCGCCTTCTCCTGCACCCGCGCCGCCGCACCCCTCCTCGCGGCACGCGGCGGCGGCAGCATCACCCACATCGCCTCGATCGAGGGCACCATGGCCACCCCCGGCCACGCGCACTACTGCGCCTCCAAGGCCGCCCTGATCATGTTCGCCCGCTCGGCCGCCCTCGAACACGGCCCGCGCGGCATCCGCGTCAACACCGTCTCGCCCGGCCTGATCGACCGCCCCGGCCTCGCCGACGACTGGCCGGACGGAGTGCGCCGCTGGACCGGGTCCGTACCGCTCGCCCGGCTCGGCCGTCCCGAGGACATCGGCGACGCCTGCGTCTTCCTCGCCTCGGACGCCGCCACCTGGATCAGCGGGACGAACCTGGTGGTGGACGGCGGAATCAGCGCACGGCCCACCTGGTAGCCGCCCCGCCGCGAGCGCCGACGTCGCGGGCGGCCACCGTCACCCGCCCTGTTCAGCGGGGGACTTCACACGCCCACGGCCTCCGCCGGAATCCGCTGGGCGACCACGACGAGGAAGGCGTCCGCGTCCAGGTCCATCACCACCTCCGCCGGGCAGCCCTCCGCCCGGCGCGCCTGCGCGTACTCCTCGGCGGGCCAGCTGCCGCGCGGGCCACCGGCCGGGAAGCGCTGCAAAATCGTGCGGTTCATCCCGCACCCCTTCCTTCGTGCTCCTGCTGTACCTCTGTGCGCCCAACGAGACTCCGTGACGGCGGGTCACGGTCGCAGACGTCCGCCGGGCGCCCCCGTTATCTGCATCGACGCCGTGCGACCTGCGGCGCGTTGCCCCGGCCGGGCCACAGGAAGGACACGGTTGTGTGCGCGAACCGTCGCAGGCACCATGCCGCCGGGCCCGCTGTTCGTGGCAGGGTGTTGCGGGCAGTCCACAGGGGGCTACGGCAGAGGGGGAAATGTGCTCGTATGGATCAATGGTGCTTTCGGGGCGGGCAAGACCAGTACCGCGCGCGAGCTGATCGACCTGATCCCCAACAGCACCTTCTACGACCCGGAGCTGATCGGAGCCGGGCTGGGGCAGGTACTGCCCGCCAAACGGCTCGCCGAAGTGAGCGACTACCAGGACCTCCCGATGTGGCGGCGGATGGTGGTGGACACCGCCGCCGCGCTGCTCGCGGAGGTGGGCGGAGTGCTGGTGGTGCCGATGACACTGCTGCGGCAGGAGTACCGCGACGAGATCTTCGGAGGTCTCGCCTCGCGCCGGATTCCCGTGCGGCACGTGCTGCTCGATGTGGAGGAAACGATCCTGCGGGAGCGGATCGCTGCCCGTGAGGTACCGGGCATGTCGGCGGCGGACGCCGAGGTGCGGGTGCGGCAGTGGGCGTACGACCACATCCAGCCCTACCTCACCGCACGGGAGTGGATCACCGCGGACGCCTACACCGTCGACAGCGGCCGGATCACCCCGTACGAGGCCGCCGAGGCCATCGCGGACGCGGTGCGCAACGGGGCCGCGGAACCCTGCGAGATAGTGCAGACCCCGCCGCCGACCGCCGAGACCCTGGCCGCCGGGGTGCTGCTCTTCGACGCGCAGGACCGGGTGCTGCTCGTCGACCCGACGTACAAACCGGGCTGGGAGTTCCCCGGCGGTGTGGTGGAGAGCGGTGAGGCGCCCGCCAGGGCCGGGGTGCGGGAGGTCGCCGAGGAGATAGGGATACAGCTCGACCGGGTGCCCCGGCTGCTGGTCGTCGACTGGGAACCGCCCCGTCCGCCGGCCTTCGGGGGGCTGCGGATGCTGTTCGACGGAGGCCGGCTGAACGGCGACGAGGCCCGGCAAGTGCTGCTGCCGGGGCCGGAGTTGCGGGAGTGGCGGTTCGTCACCGAAGAGGCTGCGGCGGGCATGCTGCCGCCCGAGCGGTACGAACGACTGCGCTGGGCACTGCGGGCCCGGGAACGGGGAACGGTGCTCAACCTGGAGGCGGGGGTGCCGGTGGGGTGAGGGTGAGGGTGAGGGCCGGGGGGCGGGGTGTGCGCGGGGTGCATGGTGCGGCGGGTGGGCCAGGTGCGGGCGCTCCCGGTGCGGCCGGCGGGGCGGGTGTGGCCGCGTCCCGGTGCGGCCGGTGGGCGGGGTGTGCGCGGGGGCCCGGTGCGGCGGGCCGGGCCTGGCTCATCGATCCGGACCTGGTTCGACGCTTCGGGCCTTCCCGGGCGGCCGGCCCGTCATCCGGTGCCTTGGTGTTCCCGTGCCGTCCCCGTCACCCCGTGCATCGCCGCCGTCCCCGGAACGCCGCTCAGCCCGCTGCCGAGGCCCGTTCCGCCGCGGCGAGCAGCAGGGTGGCGGTGTCCTGTGTCAGCGGGTCGCCGTGGCCGAAGCAGGCCACGGAGGGCGCGAGGGAGGCCAGCCGGCGCATGGTGGCCAGGGCCTGCTCGCGGTCCACGTTGAACACGCCGAGCATCACCTCGCCGACGGCGGCGATGCTGTCACCGGTGAACAGCACACCGTGGTGCGGGAGATGGACACCGATCGAGCCGTCCGTGTGGCCGGGGGCGTGCACGACGCGGGCACCGCCGCCGAAGTCCAGCACGTCACCGTCCTCCAGCTCGCGGTCGACCCGGGTCGGCGGAGCGGGCGGCACGGTCAGCCCGTGCTCGTACAACGGCAGTTCCCAGTCGAGGAGCTTGGGCTCCGGGGTGGGCAGGGTGCCGCGCACCACCGGGGCGTCCAGCCGGTGCGCCAGCACCTCGGCCCCGTACCGCTGCGCCAGCTCCTCGGCGGCGCCCACGTGGTCGCGGTGGCAGTGGGTGAGGACGATGCGGCGCAGCCGGCGCGGATCGGCGCCCAGGCTCCGTATCGCACCCTCGATGTCGGCGGCGGCGTCCTTGTGGCCCGCGTCGATCAGGGTCAACTCGTCGCCGTCGCGCCAGAGATACGCCTGACCGATCGGGAATCGCAGCAGGTGGAGGTGCGGAAGAAGCTCTACGAGGTCCATGCGGCGAACGTACGAGACCTCGTACGTCCGCCGCGTGGTTCTACGCTCAGCGCATAGTTCGCCCAGCGCTGATCTTGGTCGGGCGGCCCCGTCGCCGGGGCCGCCGGGTCAGCTCTTCTTCGACGCGGCGTAGTTGGTCAGGAACAGGGCCTCGGCCACCGACAGGCGCTCCAGCTCCTCGGGGCTGACGCTCTCGTTCACCGCGTGGATCTGCGCCTCCGGCTCGCTCAGACCGATCAGCAGGATCTCCGCCCGCGGGTACAGGGCGGCCAGCGTGTTGCAGAGAGGGATGGAGCCGCCCATGCCGGAGGTCTGCATCTCCTCGCCGGGGTAGGCGACCCGCATGGCGTCGGCCATCGAGGTGTACGCGGGGCTGCTGGTGTCCGCCTTGAACGGCTGACCCTGACCCACCTGCTCGACGGTGACCTTCGCACCCCACGGGGCGTGCGCGTGCAGGTGCGCGGTGAGCAGCTTCGTCGCCTCCGCGGCGTCCTGGCCCGGCGGCACCCGCAGGCTGACCTGCGCCCGCGCACTCGCCTGCAGCGAGGGGGTCGCGCCGACGACCGGCGGGCAGTCGATGCCGACGACGGTGACCGCGGGCCGCGCCCAGATGCGGTCGGCGACCGTGCCGGTGCCGATCAGCCCGACACCGTCGAGGACCTTCGCGTCCGCCCGGAACTCCTCCTCCGGGTACTGCAGCCCGTCCCACGTCCCGTCCGCCGCCAGGCCGTCCACGGTCGTCGAACCGTCCTCGGACCGCAGCGAGGCCAGCAGCTGGATCAGCGCGGCGAGCGCGTCCGGAGCGGCGCCGCCGAACTGGCCCGAGTGCAGGTTGCCCTCCAGGGTGTCCAGGGTGACCCGCAGCATCGTCATGCCGCGCAGCGTCGCGGTCACCGTCGGCAGGCCGACCCGGAAGTTTCCGGTGTCACCGATGACGATCGTGTCGGCCGCCAGCAGCTCCGGGTGCGCCTCCGCGTACCGCTCCAGACCGCCGGTGCCCTGCTCCTCGGAACCCTCCGCGATCACCTTCACGGAGACCGGGACGCCGCCGTTCTCCCGGAGCGCGCGCAGCGCGAGCAGGTGCATGATGAACCCGCCCTTGCAGTCGGCGGCGCCGCGCCCGTACCAGCGGCCGTCCCGCTCGGTCAGCTCGAACGGCGGCGACGTCCACTTGTCCTCACCGAGCGGCGGCTGTACGTCGTAGTGCGCGTACAGCAGTACGGTCGGCGCGCCCTGCGGACCGGGCAGGAAACCGTAGACGGACTGCGTGCCGTCGGGGGTGTCCAGCAGCGCCACGTCCGAGAAGCCCTCGGCGCGCAGCGCGTCGGCGCACCAGTTCGCGGCGGCCTCGCACTCGCTCCTGGGGAACTGCGCCGGGTCCGCCACCGACCGGAAGGCCACCAGCTCGGCCAGCTCCGTCTTGGCGCGGGGCATCAGCGAGGCGACGGTCGAGGCAATCGGGTGGACGGCGGTCATGGGCACGCTCCTTGTGGGTGCGACGGTGGATCGGGTGCGCCCGCGGCTCCGTGCTGCCGCGGGACACAGAGCTGCATCGCGGACAGTTGTGTGTGCGGCGAATACCCGACCGATCCTCCCACAGCGGACCCGGACACCGGCGCGCCGTAGGATGCCGCAGGACAGCATGGCCACGGTTCGGATCAGGAGCAGAAGCACATCGTGAGCAGCGAGAACGCAGACGCCGCAGCAGACACCGGGCACGGGTCGGGCGAGGACGGCGAGCTGGTGTGGGACGTCGTGGTGGTCGGTGCCGGACCGGCCGGGGCCTCCGCGGCGTACGCGGCGGCCGGCGCGGGACGGCGGGTGCTCCTGCTGGAGAAGGCCGAACTGCCCCGGTACAAGACCTGCGGCGGCGGCATCATCGGCCCCTCCCGCGACAGCCTGCCGCCCGGGTTCGTCCTCCCGCTGCGGGACCGCGTCCACGCGGTGACCTTCTCGCTCGACGGGAAGCTGACCCGCACCCGGCGCTCCAAGCAGATGCTGTTCGGGCTGATCAACCGGCCCGAGTTCGACCAGGCGCTGGTGGAGTCCGCCACCAAGGCGGGCGCGGTGCTGCGCACCGGGGCAACGGTCGCCCGTGTCGAGCAGCACGGTGCGGCGGTCCCCGACCGGCGCACGGCCGCGGTCGTCCTGTCCGACGGGGAGACCGTCCTGGCCCGCGCGGTCGTCGGCGCGGACGGCAGTGCCAGCCGGATAGGTGCCCACGTCGGGGTCGAACTCGACCAGATCGACCTCGGTCTGGAGATGGAGATCCCGGTGCCACCGACGGTCGCCGAGGACTGGGCGGGGCGGGTGCTCATCGACTGGGGCCCGATTCCCGGCAGTTACGGCTGGGTGTTCCCCAAGGGCGACACACTGACGGTCGGCGTCATCGCCGCGAAGGGCGAAGGGCCCGCCACCAAGCAGTACTTGACGGACTTCGTGGCCCGTCTCGGCCTCGCGGGCTTCGAACCCGCCGTTTCCTCCGGCCACTTGACCCGCTGCCGGGCCGCCGGATCACCGTTGTCGCGCGGCCGGGTGCTGGTGTGCGGCGACGCCGCCGGCCTGCTGGAACCGTGGACCCGCGAGGGCATCTCCTTCGCACTGCGGTCGGGGCGGCTCGCGGGGGAGTGGGCGGTCAGGATCGCCGAGGCGCAGGACGCCGTCGACGCACGGCGTCAGGCGCTGAACTACGCCTTCGCGGTCAAGGCCGGGCTCGGTGTCGAGATGGGCGTCGGCAAGCGCATGCTCGCCCAGTTCGAACGCCACCCCGCGCTGCTGCACGCCGCGCTCACCGGGATCAGGCCCGCATGGCGGGCCTTCGCACGGATCACCAGCGGTCGTACCACGCTCGCCGAACTGGTCCGGATGCACCCGATGGCCCAGCGCGCGCTGAACGCGGCGCACCGCCCCGACAAGAGCTGATCTGCTGCCGATTCGTCGGCACGCCGCCCGCCCGCTTCCGACCCGTCGGACCCTTCCCGGGGTCCGGCGGGTCGTTGCGTGGGTGCGGGGGTGGGCGCGGGCGTGTGTACGGGGTGGAGCGGGCGGCGTACCCGGTGGGGCGTGCGTGTCGGGTGGTGCATCGGGGTCAGTCGGTGATGGTGATGCGGAAGACCGGGTGCTTGGGGGCGGCGGCGAGCAGTTCGGCGTCCGTGGAGTCGGCGTTGATGTCCCCGAAGAACCGGCCCACCTCCCAGCCCCACTTCTTGAGGTACGTGCGCAGCACGGCCGCCTTCTCGGCGTCCGGGAGCTCCACGGCGGTGAACTCCTTGGTCCTGCGGCCCACCTGGAGCCTGCCGCCCCCGGCCGCACGCATGTTGCGGACCCACTCGGAGTGCCCCCGGGCGGAGACCAGGTAGGGGCCGCCCTCGTAGGGGAGCGGGTTGACCGGGACGCGGCGCCACTCGCCGCTCTTGCGGCCGACCACGGACAGTTCGGCGGTGCCCATGAGGCTGATGCCTCGGCGGGCGAGCCAGCCGACGGTGCCGTTGAGCAGGTTGTCGAAGCGGCCGGGGCGGATGTAGTGCGTGGTGGCGGTCATGGCGGAGTCCTCCGGGGTGTGTGGGGAGCGCTGCGAGAGCAGTGCTCTCGTTTGTGAGCACTAGTCTGCACTGGGGTGGTGCTCCAAAGCAAGAGCAGTGCTCTCGTTTTTGAGCGGCAGTCTCTTTCGGGTGCTCCGTGCTCGGGTGCGTGCACTGCTCTCGATTGCGTGCGACGCTCGCTATTCAGTGCGGTGTTCGCGTTGCAGTGCATCGCTCGCGTTGTCGTGCAGCGCTCGCATTGTTGTGCAGTGCTCTCGCCGGGTGGCACACTTGCTCCCCATGAACACCATGCGCGGGGCCAGGGAGCGGGCCAGGACCGAAGTCACGGCGGCCATCAAGGAGGAGGCCCGTAAACAGCTCGCGGCCGAGGGTGCCGCCAAGCTCTCGCTGCGCGCCGTCGCACGCGAGCTGGGCATGGCCTCCTCCGCCCTCTACCGCTACTTCCCCAGCCGGGACGACCTCCTGACCGCGCTCATTACCGACGCGTACGACGCCGTGGGCGAGACTGCGGAGTCGGCCCTCGCGGCGGCCTCTGCCGGGGCGGGCCACCTGGAGCGATGGCTCGCGGTGTGTGTGGCGGTGCGGCGCTGGGCGTTGGACCACCCGCACGAGTACGGGCTGATCTACGGTTCGCCGGTGCCCGGTTACACCGCCCCGCAGGACACCGCACAGCCGGCCGCCAGGGTGGCCCTGGTGCTCATCTCGGTGGCGCGCGACGCGTACGGTTCCCGGGGGCTGGCCAAGCAGCGGTTGCCCGCCGGGTTGCGGACGGACGCGGAACGGTTGGCGGCGGAGGTCGCCCCCGATCTGCCGCCGGAGACGGCGATGGCGTTCGTGGCCGTGTGGGCCCAGCTGTTCGGGCTGATCTCTTTCGAGGTGTTCGGGCACTTCCACCGGGTGGTGGAGGAACGGGACGCGTTCTTCGCGCACGCGGCGGGTGAACTGGCGCGGACGGTGGGGGTACTGCCGGAGGCCTGAGGAGCCGGACCGGGACAGGGGCGAGAGTCGAGGTCAGGGGACGGGTCAGGACGGACCGGGGTCAGGGCGGGCCGGGGTCAGGGCGGGCCGAGATCAGGGCGGGCCGCCGGGAGCCGCGCCCCTTCAGCTGCTCCCGCGGGAGCAACGCCTCGTACGCGAGCCCGCACGCCTACGGCGGCCCGCGCGTTCACCGTAGCCCGCGCCCCGACAGCTGTCCGCGCGCTCACCGGAGCCCGTACATCCACGGCAGCCCGCGCGCCCGCAGGTGTCCGTACTCCCACGGGAGTACGGGTGATCACGCCGTTCGGGCGACGCCGTGGCCGGGTCTGCCCGGCTAGCGTGAGCGGCATGGAGCCAGAGGACGCAGGCACGGGCCGGCCGTTCCGGCGGCGGGGCCGGGGCGGGAGCCGCGTCCCCGGCACGGGCCGCGGCGGGGGACGACGGTACGGACGGAGTCGGCGCGGGCACGACCGGCCGGACCGGATGCCGGAACCGGCGCGGGCCTGTCCGCCCGGGGCCACGCACGGTGCCCGGCCCGGCGGACCGGCCGGATTCCCCTTCGGGGGGTTCGAGGGGGCGACAGGGTCGGCAGGGCCGAAGGGGCGGACGGGGCGGATGGGGCCGCCGTTCGGGCCGCCGCGCTGGGTCCGGCACTGGGAGACGGGTCCTGCCGGGCGTCGTACCGGAATCGCCGGGCTGCCCTGGGCGTCGACGCTGGTGGTCGTCGTGATCGTGCTCGTCGGTTCCCGGCTGGCCGAACGGATGCAGCCGGACCGGGTAGAGATCGACGCGCTCGCCCGGACGCTGATGCTCGCGGGCTCCCTGGTGCTGTTGTGGCGGCACCGGTTTCCCGTGCCCGTGGTCTGTGCGGCCACCGCGACGGTGCTGCTCTACCTCGGTGCCGGATATCCGTACGGGCCTGTCCTCCTCACCGTCGCGCTGGCCTGTTTCGCCGCCGTGGTGCACGGTCACCGGGTCGCCGCCTGGAGTGCGCTCGGCGCACTGTGGGCCGGGCACCTGCTCATCGCCCACTGGCTGTACCGGTGGCTGCCGCCCGCGGGCGACGGCCCCGCGTCCTGGGGCGAAGGCCTCGGCCCGGCCGCCTGGATGACCGCGGTCCTCGCCGCCTCCGAACTCCTCCGCGCCAAGCGCCAGCAGTGGGCGCACGTCCGCGCCGAGCGGGCCGCCGCCCAGGAGCGACGTGCGGAGGAGGAGCGCCTGCGGATGGCCCGGGAACTGCACGACGTACTGGCCCACAGCATCTCCGTCATCAATGTGCAGGCCAGCATGGGGCTGGCCCTCCTCGACTCCGACCCCGAGCAGGCGCGCACCGCGCTCACCACCATCAAGTCGGCCAGCAAGGAGGCGTTGGGGGAGGTGCGCCAGGTGCTCGACTCGCTGCGTACCCCCGGGGACGCGCCGCGTGCCCCGGCCCCCGGGCTGGACCGGCTCCCCGAACTGGTCGAGCAGGCCGCCGCCGCGGGACTCACGGTCACGACGGAGAGCACCGGCAAGGTGCGCAGGCTGCCGCCCGGAGCCGATCTGGCCGCCTTCCGCATCGTCCAGGAGGCCCTGACGAACGTGGTCCGGCACTCCGGTTCCCGTACCGCCGACGTCACGGTTGCCCACACCGCCGAGGGCCTGCGACTGCGTATCGACGACGCGGGGCCGGCCACCGGCGGCGACGCGGGCGGCAGCGGCAACGGACTCGCCGGGATGAGGGAGCGGGCGGCAGCCCTGGGCGGCACCATCGAGGCGGGCCCGCGCCCCGACGGCGGCTTCCGGGTCGAGGCCGAACTCCCGCTCACCGGCGCGCCACGACCACAGCAGGGACGCGAGCGACCGGAGCAGGAGAACGAGCGCCGGGAGCACGAGAACGAGCGCCGGGAGCAGGAGCGAGAAGCACATGAACGCCGCGAGGAAGAGGGAACGCCGTGATCCGGGTACTGCTCGCCGATGACCAGGCCCTGGTCAGGGCCGGATTCCGGGCGCTGCTCGGCGTCCAGAACGACATCGAGGTCGCCGGTGAGGCCGCCGACGGCGAGGAGGCGGTGCGGCTGGTGGGCGAACTGCGCCCGGACGTCGTTCTGATGGACATCCGGATGCCGCTGTTGGACGGTCTCGCCGCCACCCGCCGGATTACCGGGGACCCGGCGTCCGACGGAGTGAAGGTGGTCATGCTGACCACGTTCGAGCTGGACGAGTACGTCTTCGAGGCGATCCGCTCCGGTGCTTCCGGGTTCCTGGTCAAGGACACCGAACCCGAGGAACTGGTGCGCGCGGTGCGGGCGGTGGTGGACGGCGACGCGCTGCTCTCGCCCGGGGTGACGCGCCGTCTGATCGCGGAGTTCGCCGCCCGTTCCAAGGAGCCCGCCGAGGCGGGGGTGCTGCGCGAACTCACCGACCGGGAGAAGGAGGTGATGGCGCTGGTGGGCATCGGTCTGTCGAACGAGGAGATCGCCCGCCGGCTCGTCGTCAGCCCGCTCACCGCGAAGACCCACGTCAGCCGCACCATGGTCAAGCTCGGCGCCCGCGACCGTGCCCAACTCGTGGTCATGGCATACGAGTCGGGCCTCGTCCGGCCCGGCTGGCTGGGCTAGCCCCGGAAGCCCCGGAAGCCCCGGAAGCCCCGGAAGCCCCGGAAGCCCCGGAAGCCCCGGAAGCCCTGGGGCTCGTGCTCCCGCGCGCCCTCCGCGAGCCGGATCGGTCAGTCGTGCCGGCCCGGTCCGTTCGGCTGGGTGCCCGGGGCGCCGCGGTACCGCCACAGCACATGGACGACCCGTACGACGAAGACCAGCGGGGCCAGTACGCAGCCCACGACCGTCGCCACCCGGGTCCAGACCGCCGGAGCGCCCAGCAGGTACGGCGGCGCGGCCACCGCCGCGAATGTCACTCCCGCCAGCACGGCGGCGCTCACCAGGGCGTAGCCGATCTCGATCGTCATCGCGTCGCGCTGTGCCTGCGTCCGGGCGGTCATGGGACCGAGTGTCCTTCGCGGTACGGCCGGTGGGCAAGCATCGCTCGCCCACCGGCCGTGTTCCCCCTGCGGCAGTGGCTGCCGTGCGGCGGTGCGCCGCGGTCCGCTCAGGCCCGTTCCCGTACCGCGACGGGGACCGCGGCTTCCTTCCCCACCGGGGCCGGGGCCGATGCCGTCGCGGACACCGTGTCGGCGGACGAGCCCAGCAGGACCAGTGACTGCGACGGGCGTCGGGTGCGCAGCCCGGTGGCCGTGATCAGCAGGCCCGCCAGGGCGATCCCGGTGACCACGATCAGGCCGGGCCGGAAGCTGTCCAGCATCTCCTGCGGGGACGCGGTGCCCGCACCCGCCGTGTCGCCCGCCGTGATGACGGCGGTGACCACGGCGAGGAAGAGCGCGCCGCCGACCTGGAAGGAGGTGTTCAACAGGCCGGAGACCATGCCCTGTTCGTCGTCGTGGACCCCGTTCGTCGCCTGGATGTTGAGGGACGGGATGGCCAGGGCGCAGGCCGCGCCGAGCAGCAGCATCGACGGCAGGACGACGCCCGCGTAGTTCGGGTCGAGTCCGATCCGCAGGAACAGCGCGTAGCCGACGACCAGGGCGAGGAAGCCCGCGGCGACGATCCGCGGGGTGCCGAAGCGGTCGACCACGTCGCCGATCTTCGTCGAGGACAGGGCGACCAGCAGGCCCGCGGGCAGGAAGGCCAGCGCGGTCTGCAGCGCCGACCAGCCGAGCAGCGACTGCATGTACTGGACGACGATGAACTGGAAGCCGACGTACGACCCGAAGAACACCGCGCCGCCGAGCTGGGCCCTGATCTGCGGGCCGGAGCGCAGTACGCCGAGCCTGATCAGCGGACTGCTGCTGCGCTTCTCGATGCGTACGAAGAGGGTGAACAGGACCAGGACCGCCAGGAAGGACAGCAGCGTGCGGGCCGAGCCCCAGCCCGCCTCGGGGGCCTGCACGACGGTGAAGACGAGCAGCAGCATGGTGAGGGTGCCGGTGATCGCGCCCGGCAGGTCGTAGCCGTGCCCGGCGTCGCCGCGGGCGCTCTTCGGGATCAGCCTCAGACCGACGAACAGGGCGATCAGCGCGATCGGCGCGGGCATCAGCATCGTCCAGCGCCAGCTGAACTGGGTGAGCAGCCCCGACAGGACCAGGCCCATCGAGAAACCGGTCGCGGCGCACGTCGTGTAGATGGACAGTGCCCGGTTGCGCTGCGGGCCCTCCGGGAACGTCGTGGTGATGATGGAGAGGCCGGCGGGCGCGGTGAACGCGGCGCTCAGCCCCTTGACGAAGCGGCTGGCGATGAGCAGCGGCCCGGAGTCGACGAGCCCGCCGAGCAGCGAGGCGAGCGCGAAGACGGCCAGCGCGATCAGGAAGACCCGGCGCCTGCCGAGCAGGTCGGCCGCCCGGCCGCCCAGCATCAGCAGTCCGCCGTAGCCGAGGATGTAGCCGCTCACGATCCACTGGAGGGAAGCGGTGGACAGGTGCAGATCGGCGGCGATCGACGGGAGCGAGACGCCGACCATCGAGACGTCGAGGGCATCCAGGAACATCGCGGCGCAGAGCACCAGCAGGGTGCCCCACAGGCGGGGACTCCAACTGGTCTTGGAATCCGGGGTGTTGAGCGCAGTGGTCATGGGCAGCAAATGTACATGCACGTGCATGAGATGCAAGTGCATTTAATTCTTGTGCAACAATCCGCGTACTCTCTGCTAACGTGCGGCCATGGCAGTGAAGAAGCCGGGGATGCAGGACCGCGAACTCGTGGAGGAGTGGCGCGGGGTCCTCGCGCTGCACGCCCGCACGGTGTGCGCGCTCGACAGGGCGTTGCATCCCTTCGGGCTGGGTGCCAGTGACTTCGAGGTGCTGGACGTGCTGGCCGGCGAGGCGGCCGATGCCGCCGGGCAGGGCTCCCCGGCAAACGGCGGCGAGTGCGCGTTCCGGGTCCAGGAGATCGCCGACCGGGTGCATCTGAGTCAGAGCGCGCTGTCCCGGCTGGTGGGCCGCCTGGAGCGGGACGGCCTGGTGACACGTGGCATGTGCGAGAAGGACCGGCGGGGCGTACGGGTCGTGCTGACCCGGAAGGGCCGCGACCTCCACTCCCGGGTGCTGCCGGAGCAACGGGCCGTGCTGGAGCGGATGCTGACGGGCAAGCAGATCTGACGGGCAATCAGGTCTGACGGGCGGAGCGGGGCGGCCGGGTCCGCCGGGTCGGTCGGGCCCGGCGGGCGGCGCGGCGGTCGGGCCCGGCGCACTGCGGGACGATCAGGCCCGGCGGGCGCTTACGACCACGTGATGCCCGACAACTCCCGCCAGGCCGCCGCGAGTCCGGGGTCGCCCGTCAGCTCGACCGCCGCCGTCGGGAGCCGGTTCCACAGCGTCGCGTACAGCACCTCCGCCGGTCCGCTCAGCTCGGTGTCCGCCGGTCCTTCGCCGTCCGGTACGGCGCGGGGCGCGTCGTCCGGCGACAGGTGCACCGTCCACACGGCGTCCGGGTCCGGTCCGTCCGTGGCCCGGATCCGGAGCGTCCCCGGCGCGGCGGTCCTGACCCGGCTGCGCTTGCGCCCGTGGAACGCGGTCAGCAGCTCGTCGATCCCGTCGAGCGCGAACTCCCTTGTGAAGAAGCCGAGTTGACCGGTCAGTGGGTGCCGGACCTCCGGCAGGGCGCCCGCCGCGGACTCCGCGTCCAGCCGGTGGACGGCCGTCTCGTGCGCCTGCCGCCGCGCCCAGAAGGCCAGCGGCGAGGGCGCGGGCAGGAAGGTCCAGCACTCCAGGTCCGGCGGCGCCCCGCGCAGCGCCGCCACCAGGTCCGCGTGCCCCTCCCGGAACCAGGAGATCAGTTCCGCGCCGTCGAGGTCCGGCTCCCCGCCGTCGGGCCGGGCCTCGCGGCGCCCGTGCGCCACGTGGTCGGCGGCCCATCGGTGCACCTTGCCCGTGTGCCGCAGCAGGTCGGCGACCTGCCAGCCGGGGCAGGTGGGCACGGTCGCGTCCGTACCCGCGGACCCGGCGGCAGCGGCCAGCGATTCGCCCTCGCGTGCGAGGCGGTCGAGATGCGCGGTGATCCTCATGCGGCCGATCGTGACACGCCCCGCACGGCGGAGCGCCCGCCGCGCAGAAGAACGCTGAACGATCCGAGCGCGTACGACTGGATCAGTACGGACAGCACGAGCGCCGGGTAGAGGTACGCGGCCGACTCGGCGACCGTGCCCGCGAGCAGGTCACCGCCGATCAGGAACACGAAGACGGCCGGCGCGGCGAGCAGGAACAGCCAGACCCCGGCCGGCGAGGCCCCGCCGCGCGTCACGAAGAGCATGTCGACGGTGACGAACAGCGCGGCCAGGCCGACCAGGGCCAGGTAGCACAGCGATGCGGGATTGCGGAAGGTGCGCTGTACGAGGGCGTGCGTGAGGTGTGCCTTCATCTCGTCCCCCCAGACGGATCGGCGGTTCTTCCCCTGGGGAGACATGGTCCACCCGAGGCACCGATTCCGCCCGGGTGCCGCTGCCGGGCGGCGGGTTATCCGGCCACGTCCGACCGGGCGCCCCGGGCCACCAGCCCGAGAACGGAGGCCGCCGCGGCCAGCACCACCACCGTGGTCAGAGCGATCGGCAGGGTGAACCAGTCGGTGAGGAAGCCGATGGCGGGCGGTCCCAGGAGCATTCCGCCGTAGCCGAGGGTGGAAGCGGTGGCGACCCCGTTCGGCCCCGCCAGCTCGCCCGCCCGGGACACCGCCACGGGGAAGATGTTCGCCAGCCCGAGACCGGTCACCGCGAACCCGGCCAGCGCGAGCCAGAGCGAGGGCGCGAGCGAGCCCAGGACCATGCCGGCGGCGGCGGTCGCACCGCCCGCCACCAGGGTGCGGGTCTGGCCCAGGCGCTCCAGCAGGGTGGTGCCGGTCAGCCTGCCGATGGTCATCGCCAGGGCGAACAGGGAGTATCCGGCGGCGGCCACACCAGGGTGGGCGCCGAGGTCCTGCTGGAGGTGGAGCGGTCCCCAGTCGGCCAGCGCGCCCTCGCCGTAGGCGGTGCACAGGGCGATGACGCCGAACAGGGCGACGGTCCGGCGGGTGGCGGGGGAGGTGCGCGGCGGTGTGCGGGTGGGGGCGGCTGAGGCTGCCGCGAGGTCCGCCGGGTCCGGTGCGGGCGCGGGGTCCGGTGCCGTTCGCGGCAGTTTGCGCGACTCCCGCAGCAGGGACGGGCCCGCCGTCGCGGTGAGCAGCAGGCCCACCGCGGTCAGCAGGGACAGGTGGACGAGCGGCGAGAGGCTGCTCGCGACCAGTGCGCCGAGCCCCGCGCCGAGCATGCCGCCCAGGCTGAACGCGGCGTGGAAGCTCGGCATGATCGGGCGGCGCAGCGCGGTCACCAGGTCGACGGCCGCACTGTTGAGGGCGACGCTCATGCCGCCGTACAGGGCGCCGAAGACCAGCAGGACGAGGCCGAGCGCGAGCGGCGAGTGCGTCAGGGGCGGCAGGGCGATGCTCAGCGAGAGCAGTGCTCCGCAGTAGACGGTGACCCGTGCGCTGCCCAGCCTGTTGCACAGCCGCCCGGTCATCGTCATGGTGACCACCGCGCCCGCGGACACGCCGAGCAGGGCCAGGCCCAGGGCGCTGGCCGAGGCTTCGGTCTGGGCCTTGATGGCCGGGATCCTGACCACCCACCCGGCGAAGACGAACCCGTCGAGGGCGAAGAAGAGGGTCAGCACGGTACGGAGACGGGAGAGGGAGGGTGCGGCGCGGTCGGCGTCCGGTCCTCCCGGTATGGCCGTCCCGACTTTGTTTAGGTTCGGCACAAACGCAGCATAGGGTGATCCTTCCGAACGGGGCAAGACGGTTGCGGGTCGTGGCAGACTCCACCTCATGAACGGCGAGCGGACCACGGTGGCCAGCACGAGAACGAAGTTGGAAAGGGGCAGGGCGGCGCTCGGTCCCGCGCTGGAACTCGTCCACACCGGCCGCGCGCCCACCCGTGCCGTGCTCACCGCCGAACTCGGCGTCACCCGTGCCACCGCCGGCGCCGTCGCCGCGGAGCTGGAGGCCCTCGGGCTGATCCGGGTCGACTCCCGCCCCGCCGCCGCCGGATCGCAGGGCCGCCCCTCGCACCGGCTGACCGTGGACGACACGGGCCCCGTCGTGCTCGCCGCCCAGGTGCACTCCGACGGCTACCGGGCCGCCCTGGTCGGGATCGGCGGCCGGATCGTGGCCACCGCGCCCGGCTGCGCGGTCATCGACGAGGACCCGGCCCAGGTCATCGGCGCCGTCGTGGACGCGGGCGCACAGCTCCTGCGGGAGAGCGGGCGCCGCTGCGTCGGAGCCGGTCTCGCCGTTCCCTCCGCCGTCGCCGAACCCGAGGGCCTGGCGCTCAAGCCCCTGCACATCGCCTGGCCCCCCGGCGCCCCGGCCCGCGAGATCTTCGCCCGGCGCATCGCCGCCGCGGGCATCGAGGGCCCCGCCTTCACCGGCAACGACGTCAACCTCGCCGCCCTGGCCGAGCACCGCCACGGGGCCGGCCGCGGCGCCAAGCACCTGCTGTGCGTCGCCACCGGACACCGCGGCGTCGGCGGCGCACTCGTCCTCGACGGCCGCCTGCACAGCGGGAGTTCGGGCCTCGCCCTGGAAGTGGGCCACCTCAATGTGAACCCGGAGGGCCGGGCCTGCCACTGCGGCAGCCGCGGCTGCCTCGACGTGGAGACCGACCCGCTGGCCTTCCTGGTGGCGGCCGGCCGGACGCCGGGCCCCGAGGTCTCACTGCTCCAGCAGTCCAAGGACCTGCTCCGCGAGGAGTACGCCGACCTCGCGGTACGGGCGGCGGCGGAGGCACTCGTCGACCGGCTGGGCCTGGGCCTCGCGGGCCTGGTCAACATCCTCAACCCGGACCGGATCGTCCTCGGCGGGCTGCACCAGGCGCTCCTGGCCGCCGAACCGGACCGGCTGCGCGCGGTGGTCGCCGACCGCAGCCTGTGGGGGCGCAGCGGGGGAGTGCCCATCCTGCCCTGCACCCTCGACCACAACTCCCTCGTCGGAGCCGCCGAACTGGCCTGGCAGCCGGTGCTGGACGACCCGCTGCGCGGCCTCGCGGCGGGGGCCGGCGTCTGAAATCCGGAGGGCCAAAGGGAAGTTGCTTGCTACCGTCCGCCCCATGAAGATCACCCCTGCCGATGTGCGCCTCGCCGCCGACCTCGCCATCGCCACCCTCGACCGGGCCCGGGACGCGGACTGGAGCGTCAAGGCCGGTCCGCTCGACTGGGACTGCTGGGAGACCGCCGAGCACCTGATCGACGACCTGTTCTCCTACGCGGTCCAACTGGCCTCGGAGCGCACCGACATCGACGTTCCGTTCCGCTACACCCAGGAGACCCCCGGCTCGCCCCACAACGCCGTGCGCGCCGAGCGCGAGGCCGGCGTGCCGGGGCTGCTGCTCGCCCTGGAGGCGTCGGCCGGGCTGCTGACCGCCGTCACCACCGTCAAGCCCCCCGAGGCCAGGGCGCACCACACCTTCGGCGTGGCGGACCCCGAGGGCTTCGCCGCCATGGGAGTGGTGGAGACCCTGGTGCACACCGACGACCTGGCGAGCGGACTTGGCATCGGAGACAGCTGGCAGCCGCCCGCCGACCTGTGCGCGCGCGTCCTGCACCGCCTCTTCCCCGACGTCCCCGCGGACACCCCGCCGTGGCCCACCCTGCTGTGGGCCACCGGGCGCGGCGAACTCCCCGGCCACGAGCGCCGCGGCAAGTGGCGTTGGTACAGCGAACCGCGCTGAGCGGCCCGGTGGCACCGGTACGGCCAACCGCGCCGAGCGGCCCGGAGCAGCCGCCGCCCTCTCCCGTACTCCCCGGGAGGTACGCCGACAGCAGCCGACCGCACGACGCCCCGGGCACCCTCCCCGCGCCACTCTCGGTAGCAGCAGAGCACCACCCCACCGCTACCGAGGAGCTGAACCGACATGAACACCCTGGCCATCGCGGGCGGGCCCGGCCCCTGGATCCTGCTCTTCCCGCTGTTCTGGGCGGCAGCCGTCATCGGCGTGATCACCCTGCTGCGCCGCACCGTGTGGCGCGGACGGGGCCGCGGCCGTGGCCCCTGGCAGGGCGGACCGCCGTGGCAGGGCGGCCACCAGCGCGGTCATGGCGAGCAGTCGCCCATCACCGTGCTCGGCCGGCGTTTCGCGACCGGCGAGATCGACGAGGACGAGTACTGGCGCAGGCTCTCCGTGCTGGACGAGCAGTTCGGCACCACCCAGGGGCCGCTCAAGGGCAAGAACGGCATGGCCTGAGGGAACGGGGTCCGGCGCGGCCCGGTCAGCCCACGGGGGCGGACCGGACCTGCGCCGGACGTTTCTTGCGTTCGTGCCCCGGGTGCGACACCGGGTCCGGCGCGGGTGCGGGGCAGGGCGCGGGCAGGGCGAACCAGACGGTCTTGCCGTCCGCGCCCTTGGGGCGCACGCCCCAGCTCTCGCTGACCGCCTCGATGAGGGACAGACCGCGACCGCCCGTGTCGAACGGCTCCGCCGCACGCACGGTGGGCAGCCGGGGGTCGTGGTCGTGGACGGACACCGTGAGCCGGTCGAAGAGCAGCTCGATCTCCACGGTGCACGTCTTGTCCGGCTCGGCGTGCCGGTGGACGTTGGTCAGCAGCTCGGTGACACCGAGCGCGGCCTGGTCGATCAAGACGTCCAGATGCCAGTAGCGCAATTGCGCCGAAACGATCCTGCGGACCTGGCCGATCCGCGACGGCAGGGCTTGCAGCTCCACCGTGCAGTGCCTGCTGGGCTGGCTGGTCACGGCTGCGACTCCCCGATTGAGGTCGGAAGGCTGTCGAAGACGATCCGGTTCTGACGGGTACGAACCGGGCGGCGGGCTGGATCGCAGCGTCACCGCACACGCACCCTGGGTGAGATATCGCCAGGGTGGCCCAGCGGGTACCGCTCCGCAACTTGCGTCGCTTCAGCCATGTGCGCCGCGCAGCGAGGCGAGGCGGCGGCCGTCGGCCTCCGGCATGGTCAGCCGGTAGCGGATGCCGTTCAACCGGGCGACCATGCGCCCGTCCCCCGTGAAGAACCAGGGCCGTGCCGCGGTGACCGACCCCAGCGGGGCACTGTCGATCACCTGACCGTCGCTCCTCAGCAGGGCCAGTACGCCGTCCCTGACGACGACCTGCCCCGCCCTCGTGAGTGAGCGCGGCCACCTTTCTATCCGTACGCCCAGCACGCTGAAATCGGGCTCCGGCATTGCCTGTTCGCCCCCTTCCTGTGAGATCCCGGCTGTTGCCTGCCCCCCGTGTCGGTCCCCGTGTCCGACCCCGTTCTGCTGCGCAGTGTGCATGGGGGAAGGCGCACGCACCAGGGGGAACGGTGCACCGGTGGGCGCATGTCGACGGTTGCGCCCCCGCAGGCACCCAAGGGTTGACACAAGGGAGCCCTTTAGCAACCCAAAGTGAACGTTTGTGCAGGTGGGAGGCTTAAAATGGCCTGTGCGGGATCACCGTGCCGCTTGCTCATGCCAACGGCACAGCATCCGCACACGGACCTACGCAATCCCACGGAACAGCACGAGGAGCGGCGCGGATGAACACCATCGACCCGGCAGGACACGGCGGCGGTGTCACGGCCGCCCCGCCCACCGCCGTACCCACCGTCGACGTGGACCGCAGCGACCCGGCGTACCGCGCCTGGCTCAAAGAGGCCGTCCGGAAGGTGCAGGCCGATGCCAACCGGTCGGCCGACACCCATCTGCTGCGCTTCCCCTTGCCCGAGGCATGGGGCATCGACCTGTACCTCAAGGACGAGTCCACGCATCCGACAGGCAGTCTCAAGCACCGGCTCGCCCGCTCGTTGTTCCTGTACGGGCTGTGCAACGGCTGGATCCGGCCGGGTCGCCCCGTGATCGAGGCGTCCAGCGGTTCCACCGCGGTCTCCGAGGCGTACTTCGCCAAGCTGATCGGGGTGCCGTTCATCGCGGTGATGCCGCGCACGACGAGCGCCGAGAAGATCCGCCTCATCGAGTTCCACGGCGGCCGGTGCCACTTCGTGGACGACTCGCGCAAGATGTACGAGGAGTCGGCCAGCCTCGCGGCGGAGACCGGCGGCCACTACATGGACCAGTTCACCTACGCCGAGCGGGCCACCGACTGGCGCGGCAACAACAACATCGCCGAGTCGATCTACCAGCAGATGAAACTGGAGCGCTATCCCGAGCCCAGCTGGATCGTCGCGACGGCGGGCACCGGCGGCACCTCCGCCACCATCGCGCGCTACGTCCACTACATGCAGTACGACACCTTCATCTGCGTCCCCGACCCGGAGAACTCCTGCTTCTTCGACGGCTGGACGCACCACGACCCGCTCGCCACCAGCGACTGCGGCTCACGCATCGAGGGCATCGGCCGGCCGCGCATGGAGCCGTCGTTCGTGACCGGCGCCGTCGACCGGATGATGAAGGTCCCGGACGCGGCGAGCGTGGCGGCGGTCCGGGCCCTGGACGCGGCGCTCGGCCGCAAGGCGGGCGGCTCCACCGGCACCGGCCTGTGGAGCGCGCTGAAGATCGTCGCGGAGATGGTCGAGCAGGGCCGCACCGGCAGTGTGGTCACCCTGATCTGCGACCCGGGTGACCGTTACCTCGACAAGTACTACTCGGACGAGTGGCTGGCCGAGCAGGGGCTCGACATCGCCCCGTACGCGACGGCCATCGAGCAGTTCCTGGAGACGGGCGTCTGGCCCTGACCCCGCTGCGTTCGGCGCCGATCGGCCTGGTGGTGAGCAGTCCGTACGGCAGCCCGCCCCGCTGGGGACCGCCCCCGCGGCCGGCCGCCCGTGCCGTCGGCCGGCCGGGCGGCCCCGCCCACGGCGCGGCTACTTCCCCCTGCTGTCGGCCAGCCGGGCGTCCAGCGCCCGCACCGCGTCGCGGAACGCGCGCCCCACCCCGGGGCGCGCCGCCCGCAGCAGGAGGCGCAGCGGTGCGGGCCCGTCGATCGCCATCGTCCACTGCACCCGCGTCGCCGCACCGGTCGGCCAGATCCGCCAGTCCTCCAGCATGGCCCGCACGCCGGGCGCGCTGGAGATGTCGATCCGGTACGCGTAGCGCTTCGAGGGCTCGGCGGCCAGCACCGTCTCCATGAACTTGGTGCCGCCCCGCAGATGCACCTCGCGCCCCTGCTCGGTGGGCCGGGCGAACGTCACCGCGGAGAACCAGCACGGCCAGTCGCCGGTCTCCTCGGCCAGCGCCCGGTACACGTCCTCCGGCGGTGCGGAGACCTCACCGGCGAAGACCAGGCGGACGGGAGCGGACTCGGCGAAGTCGAGCCCGACGTCCTTCAGATGGCGGATCATGCGAGGTGCACCTCCGGATCGGCGGACGGCCGCGCGGTGCACCGGTGCCCGGCACCTGCTGCGCCCGCGCCGGGCACCCACGGCACCATGCGTACGCGCAAAGGTAATTGACTGGCTGTCAGTTGTCCTTGCGGTCCGCCGGATCGACGGTTTCCCCGGCCACCACCAGACCCGGAAGATGCTCCGCCATCTCCTCGCGGGCCGCGGCCGGCAGCCCCTGGTCCGTCACGAACGTGTCCACCTGGCCCAGCGTCGCGAACGAACTCAGGCCCACCGTGCCCCACTTGGTGTGGTCCGCGACCACCACCACCCGGCGGGCCGAACCCACCAGGCGCCGGTTGGTCTCCGCCTCCGCGAGGTTCGGCGTGGAGAGACCCGCCTCCACCGATATCCCGTGCACCCCGAGGAACAGCACGTCGAAGTGGAGCGAGCCGATCGCCTGGTCCGCGACCGGGCCCACCAGGGAGTCCGACGGCGTCCGCACCCCGCCGGTGAGCACCACCGTGGCCGCCCCGCCGCCCTCGCCGACCGCCTGCCGCGCGGTGTGGAACACATCGGCCACCCGCACCGAGTTGGTCACCACCGTCAGGTCCGGCACCTCCAGCAGATGCCGGGCCAGGGCGTACGTCGTGGTGCCCCCCGACAGCGCCACCGCGCTGCCCGGCACGGCCATCGCCGCGGCGGCCCGCGCGATGTCCTCCTTGGCGGACAGCTCCAGCGCCGACTTCGCCTCGAACCCCGGCTCGTGGGTGCTCGCCTCGGTGACCGGCACCGCCCCGCCGTGCACCTTCTCGATCACGCCCTGCCGGGCCAGTGCGTCGAGATCGCGGCGGACCGTCATGTCGGACACGTTCAGCCGCCGGGTCAGTTCGTTGACCCGCACCCCGCCGCGCCGCCGCACCTCGTCGAGGATGAGGGCGCGCCGTTGTTCCGCGAGCAGGTTCTGATTCTCGGTCACTGCGGGCCCGGTCCTTCTTCTGGTCGTGAGAGGCGGCAAGGGCTGCTCATCCTCCCATGGGGCGCGGCGTGTCTCCACGGGTGGTACGGACGGCCACCGGTGGGGCGGACGGTGTGTGTGCGGTGGAGGCGACTTGCGAAGAATGTACGACGGACTGGGCAGGAGGGCCCGCGTCCGGGATCCTGAAACCCCGTCGTGCAAGCCCCATGGCAACCGTGTCGTGCAAGCCCGCCGCGCCCCGTCGCACCGGCCCGGCGCCGTCCCCTCGTGCAAGCCCCTCCGCGGCCCGCCGCGGGGGTCCGGCCGCGCACGCCGCCGTACGTCCGCGAGAAGCGAGCCCGAAGTGTCCCCATCCCCCTCCCCGGCCGCCCCCGACGGCCCCGCGCCCGCACTCGAACTGCTCGTCCACGGCGTGGGCGGCGCCACCCCCGAGGAGATGCTCGGCGACCCCCGCACCGTCCAGGTCAGCGGGGACCGCACCGCCGCCCTGTTCCGCCGCACCGAGGACGTGGACGCCGAGAACCGGCCCGCCGACTACCGCGACAAGCCGATCCCCGAGGCGTACGTCTGGTCCAACCTCACCTCGGGCAACGGCATCCGGGCCCTGTGGCTCCTGCTGCTCCCCTTCATGGTGGTCAACCTCGCCCACTGGATGCGCCCCACCACCGACGGGCACCCGCGCACCATAAGGCTCTACGGCGTACTGGTCCGCCTCGTGGCCGTCAGCCTCACCTTCCTGCTGGTCGGCGCCGCCTGCGAGGTCGCCCTCGACCTGACCGCCTGGCAGTGCGGCGGCTCCGCGTCCTGCTCGGGCAAGAAGTCCTGGCTGGGCTTCCTGTCCGCAGCGCACGGCGGCTGGTGGAGCCAGCCCGGCCGCCGGATCGCCCTCGCCGCCGTGGTGCCCGCCGCCCTCACCGGCCTGCTCTGGTACCTCTCGCACCGCACCTGGAGCGCCTACGAGTCCCAGCAGCCGCTGCCCTTCAGCGCCGACGACACCGAGTCCGCGGGCGGCCCCGCCCTCGGCCGCCCCGGCTTCTGGTACGGGCGCAGGCTGGTCGCCCGGCTGCGCGGCGCGCACACCGCCGCCGGATTCCTCACCGTCGCCGCCGCGCTCACCGTGGGCACCGCCGCATACGACCGCTCGGCCGGCAACGCCCTGCTGGACGCCTTCGGCTGGGCGCTCCAGGTGGTGCTCGCCGCCGGCGGGGTCGTCGTCGTCTGGTCGATCTGCCGGCGCGGGCGCAGCGAGAGCCGCTTCGACCTGTCCCTGGACCGGGCCCTGACCACCCTGTTCCCCGCACTGGCGCTCGGCGCGCTCGTGCTGGCCGCGCTGTACGCGGGCTGGTCCCGGCCCGACTGGCAGTCCTCCGGCCAACTCGCGGGCGGGCCCAGGGGGTTCGGGATCCTGGCGCTGGCCCAGCTGGTCCTCGTGCTGATCCTCGCCGCCGTCGCGCTGTTCCTGCACCGCCAGGCCCCCGTCGCCCGCACCGCGGTGCGCGGCCTCGGCGGGCCCGCCGTCGCCATGCTGGCCTGCTCGCTCGGCGGCGTGATGTCGGGCGGCGTCGCCCAGCGGGTGGCCGACTGGCTCGACGGACCGGGCACCCCCGGCATGGCCACCGGCCCCGCCGACACGGTCACGGGTCCGCCGGTCCTGCTGACCTGGCAGGCCTCCGTCATCCCGCCGACCCTGCTGGTGCTGCTCCTGCTGGCCCTCCGCTACGGCTTCCGCACCTGGCGCACCCGCAACGCGCTGGCCCCCGTCGTCGAGGCCGACTACCCGGACGCGGTCCCCGATCCGGTGCGCACCCGCCGCATCGCGCTGGCCCGCGCCGCCGCCGCGCTCACCGACTTCGCCCCGCGCATGATCGCCGTCCTGTCCGGCGCCGCGCTGCTGCTGGGCGCCGTCGCCCTGCTCGGCGCCTACCTCTACGACGAGGTCCCCGGCCGGGCCGCCCGGGACATGCCGGCCCCCGTCGAGGCGCTCACCCACACCTCGCAGTCCCTCGGCTCCTGGCTGATCGGCTTCGGGTTCCTGCTGTTCGTCACCTGGGGCAGGCGCGCCTACCGCGACCCCAAGGCGCGCCGCACCATAGGGATCCTGTGGGACGTCGGCACGTTCTGGCCGCGCGCCGCGCACCCCTTCGCCCCGCCCTGCTACGCGGAACGCGCCGTCCCCGACCTCACCTGGCGGATGGCCACCTGGACCGAGCGCACCGGCGGCCGGCTCGTCATCTCCGGCCACTCCCAGGGCAGTGTGCTCTCCGCCGCCGCCGTCTGGCAGCTCCCGCCGCGCACCCGCCACCGGGTCGCCCTGCTCACCTACGGAGCCCCGCTGGAGCGGCTGTACGGGCGCTGGTTCCCCGCCTACTTCGGCCCCTCCAGCCTGCGCGGCCTGCACGACGAGGTCGACTGCTGGCGCAACCTCTGGCGGCACACCGACCCGATCGGAGGTCCCGTGCAGGTCGTCCCCGACGAGGGCTGTCATCCGGTCGACCACGCCCCGCTGCTCGACCCGCTCGCCTACGGCCGCACCCGTGAACAGCCGCTGCCCGCCCCGATACTCGGCCACTCCGAGTACCAGGCCGACCCCGAGTTCGCCATCGAGCGGGACAAGCTGCTGGCCCGGCTGCCGGAACCGGATCTGCCCCGGCAGAACACCGGTCCGGCGCCCGACGGCGAGCCCCGTCAGGGCAGTTCGGGCAGGTCGTCCGGGTAGAGCAGGGTCAGGTCGTCCGTGGACACCTCGGTGAACTGGGCGACCCGGCCGGCGTGCCGCTCCACCATCGACTCGAAGGTCTGCCGGGCGGTGCGCCCGTTGCCGAACGCGGGCCCCTTGGGCAGCGCCGTGAAGTACTTCAGCAGCGCCTCCGGGGTGCCCGTGCCCAGCCGGTACTCGTGGTCGTCGGCCTGCTGCTCCACGATCCGCAGCAGTTCGTCCGGCTCGTAGTCGGAGAAGGTGATGGTCCGTGAGAAACGGGACGCGACACCGGGGTTGACGGTCAAGAAGCGCTCCATCTCCGCCGTGTAGCCCGCGACGATCACCACGACGGCGTCGCGGTGGTCCTCCATCAGCTTCACCAGCGTGTCGATGGCCTCCTTGCCGAAGTCCCGCCCCGAGTCCTCCGGCGAGAGCGCGTACGCCTCGTCGATGAACAGCACCCCGCCGCGCGCCCTCTCGAACGCCTCCTGGGTGCGGATCGCGGTGGACCCGATGTGCTCGCCGACCAGGTCGACCCGGGACACCTCCACCAGGTGCCCGCGCTCCAGCACCCCGAGGGAGGCCAGGATCTCGCCGTACAGCCGGGCCACCGTCGTCTTGCCGGTGCCGGGGGAGCCGGTGAAGACCAGGTGGCGGCGGACCGAGGCCGCCTTGAGGCCGGCCTCCTGGCGGCGGCGCCCGACCTCGATCATGTCGGTGAGGGCGCGCACCTCCTTCTTCACGCTGTCCAGGCCCACCAGCGCGTCGAGTTCGCCGAGCACGGCCTGCGACTCGCGCGCGGGCCCGCCGTCGTCCACCGGCGCCGCCGTCGCCGTGGTGGTGGGCGGCTGCACGGGGATCCGGGAGAGCAGCCCGGGGGACTGGGTGGCGGTCATGGTCACCGGCGGCGGCTCGGCGGCGGCCGTCGCCGCCCGCACCCCGCTCTCGTCGCTGGTGCAGTCCTCGGCGACGGGCCCGTCCTCGGGGAACTCGTAACCGCCGCGCGCGCAGCGCTCCGTGCGGCACCGGGTCAGGGTCGTGCGGCAGCCGTCCATGACGTGGAAGCCGTAGCCGCTGCTGCCGGTCACCCGGCAGTTGTGGAAGGTGCCGCGCCCCTCGGCGGACACGTAGAAGCCGGACTCGGCTGGGGAGGTGACGGTGCACCGTTCTATCCGGGGGTCGGCGCCCTTGGTGACGATGACGCCCGTCTGCACGTCGTCGATGGCGCAGCCCGCCAGGGTGCCGCCGCTGCCGTGGTCGCGGAACCAGGCGCCGGTGGACGCATCCTTGATGCGGCAGTCGTCGAGCTGGGCGACGGCCCCGTCGCTCACCGAGACGGCCGTGTTGCGGACCTGGGTGAGATCGCTGTCCACCACGTCCGCGCGCGAGCCCCGGTCCAGCACGAAGATGGCGTCCGGTACGTCGTGCACCCGGCAGGAGTCCAGGACGACGGTGGCGCCGTCGCTGACCCAGACCGCCGGGTAGTCGCCCGTGCTGTCGTGGATCTCGCACCCGTTGGCGTCCACCCGGGTCCCCGGGTCCCACACCGAGAGCCCGTTGCGGCCGAAGCGGCGCACGGTGGAGCGCGACAGCGTCAGCACCGCACGGCCGCGCAGATCGAGGGCGTTCTCCGGAATGTCGTGGATGTCGCAGTCGGCCAGCGTGAGCACCGCGTCCGTGTCCAGGGTCACCCCGTCCGCGGACGTCCGGTGCACGGAGCAGTCGGTGAGGTGCCCGGCGGCGCGCGCGGTTACCTGCACGCCGGTGCCCTTGATCTCGTACACCTCGCAGCCGATCGCCTCGACGGCGCTGCCCTCGCCGGTCACCGCGAGCCCGGAGCCCGACGTGTGGTGGATCCGGCAGCGCTCCAGCCGGGGGTGCGCCCCGCCGCCGACCGACACCCCGGCCTGCCCCGCGGCGAGCACCTCGCACTCCTCGAAGAGGCCGCCCGCGCCTTCCAGCACGCCGATGCCGACACCGCCCGGGTTGTCGATGGTGCAGCGCCGCACCGTCGGTCTGGCCGCGCCCCGCACCTCGATGCCCACCGCGGACCGGGTCACGATGCGCAGCCCGGTCAGCTCGGGGGTGCCGTCCTCGACGAGCAGCGCCGGCGCCGCCGAGTCCTGCCCCTCCAGGCACAGTTCCTGGACGACGGCGGAGGCGCGCACCGTCAGCGCGACGCCGTCGGCCGGCGCGATCCGCACCGAACCGGGGGCGCCCTCCGGGGCGCGCAGCGTCACCGCGCGCCGGACGACGAGGTTCTCCCGGTAGGTGCCGGGGGCGATCGTGAGGACGTCGCCGTCCCCCGCGGCCTCCAGGGCAGCGGCGAGGGAGTCGTACTCACCTGTGCGGCGCCGCCACCTGGAAGTTCCCGCGTGCGTCACCTGGACCGTGCCCTGTGCCATGGCGTTGCCGTGCCCCCACCTCGTACGTCCCGCGAATCGCTTCGATCTCGCTGCACCACCGTAGCGCGCGGGGGGAGCGGGAGTTGACCGGTCCGCACAGCCTCGGCGGCCGGTGGGGTCGTGGCGTCGCGCGCCCGCTCAGCCGCCGGTGCCCGTGCGCCCCCATTCGGGACCGACCTCCGCCCACTCCCGGTCCAGCCGCGCGTACCGCCGCCGGGCGAGCCGACGTACGACCAGCCGCCTGGCGCCGTGCGCCAGTGCGGCCGGAACCACGGCGGCGCCCAGTCCGATCAGCGCGGCCTGGGCGGCGGCCGTGCCGCTGTCCACGGGTCGGTTCACCAGCCTGCCGCGGTCGTCGGTCCACAGCGGTACGGTGTCGCCCGCCTCGGCCGCCCTGCGCAGCGTGGTGGCCCGCCCGGTGTGCTCCCGGCCGTCGTGCCCCGTCCAGCGGGCCAGCACCGACACCGGGCCGGGGTACCCGGTGCTCACCGCGACCCCGCCGTCCGCGGTCCGCTCGCGCACGGCACGCAGCACCACCCCGGTCGTCGCGTGCCGTTCCCGGTGCTGGACGCGCACCTCGTGCTGGAGCCGGGCGTCCGCGCGCAGCCCGACGAACAGTCCGGCGAGCGGGGCGACGAGCACGATCACCAGCACGGCGACCAGCGCCACCCAGGCCTCCGCCCGGTCGGTCGGGCGGCACAGCGGACTCCCGCGCCAGCGCCAGACCCCCGAGGCCGTGCCCCGCCCGGCCCCGTGGCCCCTGCCGTCCCGTACCGGCCTCTCCGCTCCTCGCACAGCTCCGCGCCCCTTCCGCGTCCGCCGCCCCAGGAGCGGCCCGCGCAACGACGAGTTCCCACCCGGAGCGGGACTCATTCGGCCCGGCCGGGAACGGACCTGCCGGGTGGCGGGTACGCGACGTGGGGACCTCCGGCGGAACGCGGGCGCGGCGTGGCGCGGGGCAGCTAGGAGGTGTGCACCGTCACCGGGTCGCCGATCCGCAGCACGCCGGTGTTCTCCGGCACCACGTTCTGCCCGAAGACCAGCCGCTTGCCGAACCTGCGGTGCCTGGCCAGCGTGCGCAGCGGCTCCTTGCCGCGCTCCGCGGTGGCCTGGTCGGTGGTGGTCACGATGCAGCGCCCGCTCGGTTTGGCCACCCGGAAGGACACCTCGCCGACGACGATGCGCCGCCAGTCGTCCTCCGCCCACGCCTCGGTGCCGGCCAGCACCAGATTCGGCCGGAACCGGTTCATCGGGAGAGGGCCCTCCTGCGGCGGACCGCCCTGGGCGATCAGCGAGTTGAGGGCGTCCAGCGAGGCCAGTGTGGTGACCAGCAGCGGGAACCCGTCGGCGAAGCTGACCGTCTCACCGGCGTGTGCGAAGTCCGGGTCGACGGGGCGGCGGTGCGCCGGGTCGTCCATGTGCAGCAGCCGGGCCCCGGTGCCCAGATAGCCGCTCAGCCAGGCGTCCGCCGCCGGACCCGCGGGCACCGCCTCGTACTTGCTGCCGAAGAGGTGGACCGGATCCGTGCCCACCGGCTCCGGAACGGCCACGTCCAGCGGGTCCAGGCCGGGCGCGGACAGCCGGACCGCGCCGCCCGGCAGCGCCCGTGCGCGGGCCAACGCGAGCCGCGGCTGCTCGCGTTGGGTGAGCGCCCTGCCCTCCGCGTCGGTGACCAGCCAGCGGCGGTCCCCGGCGGGACCCCAGGGCTCGATCGCGGTCTCCGGCGGCGCGAAGCCCCCCAGCGCCTTGACCGGATAGACATGCAGCGCGTGCACCGACGCGTGAACAGAGTTGGCCATGTGATCCATTTTGCCAGCACGACCGACAGCGGGCCCGAACATTTGCCCGAGCCCGCTCATGCCCCCTGTGCGCGTCGTAGCGCGTCCCGCCCGTCGAGTGTCAGTAGCCCCCGCCGCCCTGTTGGTACTGGCGGTTGTACGGATCCTCGTACGGCGCGCCGGCCTGTGCGGGGCGCGGGGCCACGGGGCGCATCGCCTCGTACCCGCCCGGGGCGACCGGGCGCTGCGGCTGCTGGCCCGTGGGGGCCACCGGCCGCTGGGGCTGCGGGCGCTGCGGCTGCATCTGCTGGGCGGCCGGGTAGCCGCGGGGCGGCGTCCCCTGCTGCGGGATGTAGGGCACCGGTGCCTGCTGGAGCTGCGGCACGGGAGCCTGCTGGAGGTGCGGCGCCTGCTGGTACTGCTGCATCGGCGCGGGCTGTTGCGCGGCGGGCTGCGGGTAGCCGTACCCGGGCTGCGGGTGGGACGGTGCGGCGGGCAGCGCGGGAAGGGCCGAAGGGAGGGCCGGCAGGTAGCTGTTGCCGGTGTCGTACATGGCGGGCACCCGGATCGGGGCGATCTGGGGCGTGCCCCGCTCGGCGACCAGGGAGTCGTAGATCGGGGTGTCCGGGAAGGACGTGGCGGAGTAGTAGCCGCCGCCATATGTGGCGCGGGGGGAGGTCATGGCACATAAGTTAAGCCCAAGATGTTCTGGAAGGGGAGCCCGATAAGAGGGTTGTTTTGCGTGGTGTGAGTGGCCCTGGGTCACTAATCAGAGCGAACTTGGGAAAATCGGTCGTCTTGTAGCGTTCGGATCGTGTAAGGAACGGTCCATTTCGACTCGTGTTGGGGGCGAGCATGTCCATGCTTAAAGGAACCAATGTGCCGGTGCCGGCGCAGTCCGTACGGGTCGAGGTCGGGCGCGTGTCCGGCCCCGGAGTGCCGGAGGTGGACGCCTCCGCACTGCTGCTGACCGGCGGCCGGGTGCGCTCCGACGCCGACTTCGTCTTCTACAACCAGCCCGCCCACGCCTCGGGCGCCGTCCGCCACGAGGGCAAGCAGTCCGGCACGGGCGGGGTGGTCACCGAGACCCTGGCCGTCGACCTCGCGCGCGTGGAGAGCGCCGTGGAGACCGTCGTGCTCGCCGCCTCCGCCGACGGCGGCAACTTCGGCCAGGTGCCCGGCCTGTACGTACGCGTCCTGGACACCGCCAACGGAGCGGAGATCGCCCGCTTCGACAGCCGGGACGCCACCGTCGAGACCGCGTTCGTGCTCGGCGAGCTCTACCGGCGCCAGGGCGCCTGGAAGTTCCGGGCGGTGGGCCAGGGCTACAGCAGCGGACTCGAAGGGCTCGCCACCGACTTCGGCATCACGGTCGACGAACCGCAGCACGCGCCGCAGCCCGCCGCGCCGCCGCAGGCCCCGCAGCCGCAGCAGCCGCGTCCGCCGCAGGCCCCGCAGCCCGTGCCGCCCTCGCAGCAGGACACCCAGCCCTACCCGGCGCCCCTCGCCCCGCCCCCGGCCCCCACCCCGGCGGCCCCGCCCGTCGGCTCCGCGACCGAGCCGCCCCCGGCGGCTCCTGTCTGGCCGTCGGCCCCGGTGCCGTCGCACGCCACCCCGCCGCCCGCCGCACCTGCCCCCGCCGCCCCGGCGCCCGTACGGCTGAGCAAGGTCACGCTCACCAAGGCGTCCCCGACCGTCTCCCTGGCCAAGCAGGGCGGCACCGGCGGTGCCATGCGCGTCAACCTCAACTGGGAGTCGCGCAAGCAGTTCAAGGGCTGGGGCAGCAAGCTCGGCCGCGCCATGGCCGTCCACTCCGACCTCGACCTCGACCTGTGCGCCCTGTACGAACTCACCGACGGCCGCAAGGGCGTGGTGCAGGCGCTGGGCAACGCGTTCGGCTCGCTCCACCAGCCGCCGTACATCCTCCTCGACGGCGACGACCGCACCGGCGCGGTCTCCACCGGCGAGAACCTCACCGTCAACCTCGACCACAAGGCCCAACTGCGCCGCGTGCTCATCTTCGTGACGATCTACGAGGGCGCCCGCTCCTTCGCCGACCTGCACGCCACGGTCACCCTCACCCCGCAGAACGGTGCCCCCATCGACTTCTCCCTCGACGAGTGCACCGTGCCCTCCACCGTCGCCGCCCTCGCGATGATCAGCTACGAGAACGGCGACCTGACGGTCCGCCGGGAGGCCCAGTACCTGGTGCCGCAGCGCGGCGTCAGCCCGCAGCGCACCGTCGACCAGGCCTACGGCTGGGGCATGAACTGGACCCCCGGGCGGAAGTAGCCCCCGCCGCGCCCGGCACGACGGCCGGGCTCAGCGGTCCGGCGCGGCCTCGGGACGGGAGTAGGTACGCCCCTTCCAGGCCGCGCCCCGGCCCCGGTGGAGCTGCACGGCGGAGTCCACCGTCATCAGCGTGTACAGCAGCGCGGTGAGCGGCAGCAGCGGCGCCAGCGCCACCGTCTGCCGGTAGTAGCGCAGCATCGGCACGTAGCTGCCCGCCATCACCGCCCACGCGGCGAACCCCGTCCAGCCCGCCGTCGCGTCCCCGGTCAGCAGCCCGGTGCCCACCGCGTACGGCGGCACCAGATACACCAGCGCGAGCCCCAGCACGGTGCCGAGCAGCAGCAGCGGACTGTGCCGCAGCTGGGCGTACGCGCTGCGCGACACCATCCGCCACAGATCCGCCAGCCGGGGGTAGGGCCGCACACTGTCCACCCGCTCGGCGAGCCCCAGCCAGATCCGCCCCCCGGAGCGTTGTACCGCCTTCGCCAGCGACACGTCGTCGATCACCGCGCCCCGGATCGACTCGGGCACCCGCGCCCGCACCGCCGCGTCCGTGCGCAGCAGCACACAGCCGCCCGCGGCGGCGGCCGTCCGGGAACCGGCCCGGTTCACCCACCGGAACGGGTACAGCTGCGCGAAGAAGTACACGAAGGCCGGCACCAGCAGCCGCTCCCACTCGCTGCTCACCCGCAGCCGCGCCATCAGCGACACCAGGTCGAAGCCGCCGCCGTGCGCCGCGGCCACCAACTCCCGCAGACTGTCCGGCTCGTGGGCGATGTCGGCGTCCGTCAGCAGCAGGTACTCGGGGTCGCAGGCGCGCGCCAGCTCGATCCCCTGGCGCACCGCCCACAGCTTCCCCGTCCAGCCGGGCCCCGGGTCGCCGGGGGAGACCACCGTCAGCGGCAGCCCCGCGTACTGGTAGGACAGCGCGCGCGCCAGCTTGCCGGTGCCGTCGCTGCTCCCGTCGTCCACCAGGATCACCTCGGCCCCGCCCGGATAGTCCTGCGCCAGCAGCGAGGGCAGACTGCGCGGCAGGACGGCCGCCTCGTCCCGGGCCGGCACGACCACCACCACGTACGGCCACTGCCCCTCGGCCGGCTCGGTGCGCGGCGGCAGCCGCTGATCGGTGCGCCAGAAGAAGCCCTGGCCGAGCAGCAGCCACAGCCAGACGGCCAGCGATCCCACAGCGATCCACGCGACGACGCTCACCCGTCGCAGTCTGCCGCAGGAGAGTGCCCGAGCGGGAGGAGGCGGCGGGCGGCGCCCGGAGTGTTCGACCCATTCGACTAAGGTGACCGGGTGAAGATCGCGCTCATGGACTCCGGAATCGGCCTGCTCGCGGCGGCGGCCGCGGTGCACCGGCTGCGGCCCGACGCGGACCTGGTCGTCGCCTCCGACCCGGACGGCATGCCCTGGGGACCCCGGACGCCCGAGGACATCCGCGAGCACGCGCTCGCCGTCGCCCGAGCCGCCGCCGCACACGGGCCCGACGCCCTGATCATCGGCTGCAACACCGCCACGGTGCACGCCCTGGACGCGATCCGTGCCGAACTGGAACCGCGGATCCCCGTCATCGGCACCGTCCCCGCGATCAAGCCCGCGGCGGCCGGCGGCGGCCCCTTCGCGATCTGGGCGACCCCGGCCACCACCGGCAGCCCCTACCAGCGCGGGCTGATCCGCGACTTCGCGGCCGGCGTCGAGGTCACCGAGGTGCCCTGCCCGGGGCTCGCGGACGCCCTGGAGGTCGCCGACGAGGCGGCCATCGACCGGGCGGTGGCCGCGGCGGCGGCCCTCACCCCGCCCGACGTGAGGACCGTCGTCCTGGGCTGCACCCATTACGAGCTCGTCGCCGAGCGCATCCGTGCCGCCCTCCAGCAGCCCGGCGCCCCGCAGCCCCTGGTGCTGCTGGGCTCGGCGGAGGCGGTCGCCGCACAGGCGCTGCGCAGGGCCGGGGCCCGGCCCGCCCCCGCCGCCGAACCCACCTCCCGCCTCACGGTTCTCCTCAGCGGCCGGGAGTCGCGCACGCTCACCGAGCCCGCCCTGGCCTACGCCGAGGGCCGTCTGCTGGCTGCCGTACGGGCGGATCGTGAGTACGCTGCTACGCATGAGGGACTTCCCCCGGGCTGACGGCCTGCCGAACGAGCCCGCCCCCGCAACCTGGACCGGTCGCGCGACCAACCGCGCGCAGTGGCTGCTCTCCGCCGCCGGTGCGGCCTTCCTGGCGCTCGGCATCGAGCTGGCCGTGGACTCCTCGTGGGTGTCCGGCATCATCCCGCTCCTGATGTCCGTCGTCGGCTGCGTCCTCGTCGGCATGATGGTGATCTTCGGGACGCTCGCCTTCGTGCACGTCGCGGTCAAGGTCGACGACGACGCGCTGGAGGTGCGCTGCGGGCACATGGGCCTGCCGCGCCGCCGCATCCCGCTCTCGCACGTGACCGCGGTGGAGTTCGCGCCCCGCGTCACCCCGCGCCAGTGGGGCGGCTGGGGCTACCGCTGGCGGCCCGAGCAGGGCACCGCCGTGGTGGTCCGGCGCGGTGAGGGCGTGGTGCTGCGCCTGGGCGACGGCCGCACCTTCACGGTGACCGTCGACGACGCCGCGGGCGCGGTACGGGCCGTGCGCGACCGGCTCCACCTCCCGACGGCCTGAAGCCCGGCCCGGGTACAGGCCCCGGACCGGGCCGCCGCACGGCGCTCGGGACGGCTACCGCGGCGGGCCCGGCTTCCAGGGCCGTACGTCCGCCTCCCGCGGCACCGCCTCACCGGGCTGCAGCCGCGCCGTCGCCAGGCCTGCGAGCAGTGCGGCCCCGGCCGTCACCGGGGTGAAGCTCAGCGCGTTGCCGACGCTCGCCAGCGCGGCCAGCGCGGTGAGCGTGGCACCCGCGGTGAGCACGACGGGGGTGGCTCTGGGGGAGCGCCACAGCCCGTACAGCAGCCAGCCGAAGGCCGCCGCGAGGAGCAGCACCCCCGGCACCCCCTGTTCGGCCGCCTGCTGAAGGGGCGCCGAGTGTGGTTTGCCGTCCGAGCCGACCGACCGGCGGGTGGTCGCGCTGACCGTGCCGAATCGTTCCGGCCCGACCCCGAGCACCGGGTTCTCCTTCGCCATGCCGAGCGCCTCCTGCCACAGCTCCACCCGGTTCTGGGTGAGCTGGCCCTCCAGGGACACCGCCAGACCCTCCGGCAGCACGTCCTCGGCGACGGCCCAGGACCCCCCGGTCACCAGGGCCGTCGCCATGGCGAGCCCCACCAGAGCGAGCAGCCGCCGCCGCATCCGGGCCGCCGCCAGCGAGCACAGCAGGATCCCGAGCGCCGCCGCGCACCCGGCCACCGAGTCCAGCGCGAGCGCCACTCCCGCCACGACCGGCGCCACCAGCCTCAGCAGCACCCGGGCCACCGGCGTTCGGGCCGCCCCCGCCGCACAGCACGCCGCCCCCGCGGCCAGCACCAGCAGCGCCGCCGCCGCCCCCGTGTGCCCCGGCGCCGGGAACGCGATCGCCCCCGGCATGTCCTCCCGGGAGACCAGCGCCAGACCCAGCGCACCGAGCGAGAGGCCGGTGGCGGTCAGCACCGGGAGCAGCGTGCCGAAGATCCGGCCGCAGGCGTACCCGGCGGCGACCGCGAGCACCGCGAGCAGCACGCCCTCGGGTCTGGCCTCCCGCCCGGCCGCGCTCACCAGCGACCACACCGCGCAGCCGCCGAGCACCAGCACCCCGGCCACCTCGGTCAGCCCGCGGCGCTCCCGCGCCTCCGGTGCGTCCGGCACACCGGGGTGCCGCGCACCGCCGGTCCCCGCCGCGGATCCCTCGCTCACCGTGTCCACTCCCCGTCGCCCCCCGAACTTTGACGGGCCCCGCCCGCAGCGGCCGGATCTGGCCACCGAGCAGGCACTGGCCGTCACCGTAACGGCAGCGAAGGCTGTTTGTGGACGTATCGCACAAGATCGTGCAGGAACGATGCTTCCGCACCGCAGCAAGGGCTGTGCGCACCAGGCCCGGAGCCGTGGCGGGGCGGCAGGGACGCATGCCGGTACCGCTCTGCCCCCGGCGGTCCGGCCACCGTAGACTCCGCCGGGTGAGCACCACCATCACCCCCATAGACCAGCCGGAATCAGCCCCGGAACCCTCCCGCAAGAGGCTTCCGCGACTGCTTCTGCGGCTGGTGCGGCCCGCCGCTGCCGCCGTCTCCGGACTGCTGATGTACGCCAGCTTCCCGCCCCGGCCCCTGTGGTGGCTGGTGCTGCCCGGATTCGCCCTGCTCGGCTGGTGCCTGCACGGGCGGCGGCTGCGCGCCGGATTCGGGCTCGGACTGCTGTCGGGACTCGGCTTCCTGCTGCCGCTGCTGTCCTGGACGGGCGAGGAGGTCGGCCCGGTCCCGTGGCTCGCGCTCACCGTGCTGGAGGCGCTGTTCCTCGGCTTCGTCGGCATGGGCGTCGCCGCGGTGTCCCGGCTGCCGCTGTGGCCGGTGTGGGCCGCCGGGCTGTGGGTCGTGGGGGAGGGGCTGCGGGCCCGCTTCCCGTTCGAGGGCTTCTCCTGGGGCAAGATCGCGTTCGGCCAGGCGGACGGCGTGTTCCTGCCGCTGGCCGCGCTCGGCGGGACGCCCGCGCTCGGCTTCGCCGTCGCCCTGTGCGGGTTCGGGCTCTACGAGGCCGTCCGCCAGGTCCGTTCGTACCGCGCCACCGGGACCGTGCCCCGCGCGGGTATCGCGGCGGCGGCCGTCGCCGTGCTCGTCCCGCTGGTCGCGTCGCTGGCCGCCCGCCCGCTGCTGGACGACTCGGCCGAGGACGGCACCGCCACCGCCGCCCTGATCCAGGGCAACGTGCCGCGCCTGGGCCTGGACTTCAACGCCCAGCGCGCCGCCGTACTGAAGAACCACGCCAACCGCACCGAACAGCTCGCGGCCGACGTCAAGGCGGGCAAGGAGCCCAAGCCCGACTTCGTCATCTGGCCGGAGAACTCCTCCGACCTCGACCCCTACCAGAACTACGACGCCAGGGACGTCATCGACCACGCGGTCCGCAGGATCGGCGTCCCCGTCGCCATCGGCGCCGTCCTCGCCCCGGAGAAGGGGCCGCTGCGCAACACCCTCATCCAGTGGGACCCCGAGCGCGGCCCGGTCGACACCTACGACAAGCGGCACATCCAGCCGTTCGGCGAGTACATGCCGATGCGCGACATCGCCCGGATCTTCAGCAAGGACGTCGACCGCGTGCGCCGCGACTTCGGCCCCGGCACGAAGGTCGGCGTCTTCGACATGGCGGGCACCAAGGTCGGCCTGGTCACCTGCTACGAGGCGGCCTTCGACGACGCGGTGCGCGACACCGTGGTGCACGGCGGCCAGGTCATCGCCGTACCCAGCAACAACGCCACCTTCGGCCGCAGCGAGATGACCTACCAGCAGCTCGCCATGAGCCGGGTGCGGGCCGCCGAGCACGGCCGGGCCGTCCTGGTGCCGGTCACCAGCGGGGTCAGCGCCGTCATCCGGCCGGACGGCACGGTCGTCCAGCAGACCGGCATGTTCGTCCCCGCCGCCCTCGTCGCGAAGGTCCCGCTGCGCTCCTCGCTGACCCCGGCGACCCGGGCCGGCATCGCCCCGGAGATCGCGCTCGGACTGCTCGGCGTGGCCGCGCTCGGCTGGGCGTCCGCCCGCGGCATCCGCGCCCGCCGTGCCGCCGGGAGCACCTCCGACGTCCTTTAGGGTCGAGTCATGGCTACTCCCGACTTCATCAAGAACCTCCGCTCCACCGCAGGTCACCAGCTGCTCTACCTGCCCGGCGTGACGGCCGTCGTCTTCGACGACCAGGGCCGGGTGCTGCTCGGCCGGCGCTCCGACAACGGCGAGTGGTCGGTCATCGGCGGCATCCCCGAGCCCGGCGAGCAGCCCGCGCAGGCGGCGGTGCGCGAGGTCTTCGAGGAGACGGCGGTCGAGGTCGAGGTCGAGCGGGTGGTCCTGGTGCAGACGCTGCGCCCCGTGCAGTACGACAACGGCGACATCTGCCAGTTCATGGACGTCACCGTCGCCTGCCGGGCGACCGGCGGCGAGGCCCGGGTGAACGACGAGGAGTCCCTGGAGGTGGCCTGGTTCCCGGTGGACGCGCTGCCCCCGATGCGGGAGTTCGCCACCTTCCGGATCAAGCAGGCCCTCGCCGACGAGCCGACCTGGTTCGCCCCCGCCGAGGACTCCGTGCCGGGCGTGGCGGGCGTGGGAGTCACCCCGGACGGGCACTGACCCTCCGGCCCCGGGGCGCCGACGGAACGCGTCCGCCCCGGGCGCCGGCGGTACGCACCTGCCCCGGGCCCCGGGCGCCGACGGTACGCACCTGTGCCGCGCCCCGGCGAAGGCGCGTACCGCCGGCCCCGCGTCAGACCTTGCGGTAGGTGTACGCCTCGGCCGCCGCCGCCTCCACGGCGTCGAGCGGGGCCGCCGCCGACGCGGTGACGACGGCCGCGACCGCACCCTCGACGAACGGGGCGTCCAGCAGCCGGGTATTGCGGGGCAGCACGTCCTCGTCCCCGTCGCCGGCCTCCTCGGCGTCCTCCAGGAGCGCCTTCACCGTCAGTACGGCGCTGCCGAGGTCGGCCAGCACCGCCACGCCCGCACCCCGGTCCACCGCGCGGGCGGCCCGGACGATCAGCTCGGCGCTGGTGCCGAGGCCGCCGTCCGCGTCCCCGCCCGCGGCGGCTACGGGCGCGGCCGGACCGCCGCCCGCCAGCCCCCGTGCAAGTTCCACCACGGCGGAGGCCACCGCCGCGCTGTGCGAGACGAGGACGATCCCCACGAGCTTCTCCCCGGAGTCCTCCCGGGCGAACTCCCCTGAGTCCTCCCGGGAGTTCTCCTCGAAGGGGCCCGCCGCGCTCATGCCGCCGCCTCGGCGAGCGTGCGCAGGATCAGCGCGGCGGACGTGGCCCCGGGGTCCTGGTGCCCGATGCTGCGTTCGCCGAGATAGCTGGCCCGCCCCTTGCGGGCCTGCATCGGCACCGTGGCGAGAGCACCGCTCTCGGCGGCGTCGCGCGCCGCGCCGAAGGCCGCCGCCACCTCGCCGCCCTCGGCTCCCAGGGCGTCCGTCAGGGCGTCCACCGCGGGCAGCAGCGCGTCCAGCATCGTCTTGTCGCCGGCGGCGGCCCCGCCCAGCTTCGCCACGGAGTCCACCCCCGCCCACAGCGCCTGCGCGAACTGCGCCGCCGTCACCTCGGCCCCGTCCCCGAGCGCCTTGCCCGTACCGCGCAGCAGGGAACCGTACAGCGGCCCCGAGGCGCCGCCCACGGTCGAGATCAGCTTCCGCCCCGCCAGCGCGAGCACACCGGCCGGGGTCCCCGGCGGCTCCTTCTCCAGCGCCTCGGCGACCGCCGCGAAGCCGCGGCGCAGATTGCTCCCGTGGTCGGCGTCCCCGATCGCGGAGTCCAGCTCCGTCAACCGGTCGGCCTCGGCGTCCACCGCGGCGGCCGTACCGCTCATCCACCGCTGAAAGAACGCGGAATCCAGCACCAGTGCCAATGCCCTCTCCGTACCCTGGTCGTCCGTCCTACTTCCGTGGCCCCCGTCGCCCTCCCGCGGGCCCGCTCCGTCCGTCACCTCAGCGCCCGCGGCGCAATGCGGCGGTCTCCACCGGCGCGTCCCACCACCGCAGCAGCTCCTCGTCGACCTGACACAGCGTCACCGAGCAGCCCGCCATGTCGAGCGACGTGACGTAGTTGCCGACGAGGGTACGGGCCACCGGCACCCCGCGCTCGGAAAGGACCCGCTGGACCTCGGCGTTGAACCCGTACAGCTCCAGCAGGGGAGTGGCGCCCATGCCGTTCACCAGAGCCAGCACCGGACCGCTGGGCCGCAGGTCCTCCAGGACGACGTCCACGGCGTAGTCCGCGATCTCCCGCGAGGTCATCATGGCCCGCCGCTCGCGCCCCGGCTCCCCGTGGATGCCGATGCCCAACTCCAGTTCGCCCGGCGGGAGTTCGAAGGTGGGGCTGCCCTTCGCCGGGGTCGAGCAGGCGCTCAGGGCCACCCCGAAGCTGCGCGAGGCCCCGTTCACCTGCCGGGCGATCTCGGCCACCCGCTCCAACGGAACGCCCGCCTCGGCCGCGGCCCCGGCGATCTTCTCCACGAACAGGGTCGCCCCGGTGCCCCGCCGGCCCGCCGTGAAGAGACTGTCCGTCACCGCCACGTCGTCGTTGACCAGGACCTTCTCGATCCTGATCCCCTCCTCCTCGGCGAGTTCGGCGGCCATGTCGAAGTTGAGCACGTCCCCCGTGTAGTTCTTCACGACGAACAGCACGCCCTCGCCGGAGTCGACGGCCGCGGCGGCCCGCACCATCTGATCGGGCACCGGCGAGGTGAACACCTCCCCGGGACAGGCCGCGGACAGCATCCCCGGCCCCACGAATCCGGCGTGCAGCGGCTCGTGCCCGCTGCCACCGCCCGAGACGATCCCGACCTTCCCCGCGACGGGTGCGTCACGCCGTACGACGAGCCGGTTCTCCACGTCGACGGTCAACTCGGGATGCGCGGCGGCCATCCCGCGCAGCGCGTCCGCGACGACGGTCTCGGGGACGTTGATGAGCATCCTCATGGCTACCTCCGGCAGAATCGCGCCGGGGTGCCCCGGCGGCCCCAAGTTAACCGCCGTGACCCGGTTGGTCACTACGCCACAGGCGCGCCGCCCCGAGGTGTCGCGGGTCCGGGCGTGTCGCCGCCGGCGTTCCCCTCCGGACCGAGCCGCCGGGTCTGCTCCTCCAGCACGGCGACGGTCCGCCGGACGTAGTCCTCGATCACCGCCAACTCCTGTTCGCTGTAACGAGACATGACCTCCGCCATGGCTCGGGACAGGTCGCGCACGGCCCAGGCGGTGCGGCGGCCGGGCAGCGCGGTGACGAGGATGCGGCGGCGATCGGCCGGGTCGGGGTCGCGCCGGACGTGACCCGCCTTCTCCAGGCGGTCGATCAGACCGGTGGCCGCGCCGGAGGTGACACCGATCCGCTGGGCGAGCGCCCCGGCCGTGAGCGGCCCCTCCCGGCCGATCAGGCTCAGCGCGCGCTGATCGGCCGCGCTCAGCCCGAGCCGTCGGCCGACGGCCTCGTGGTAGAGCACCACGGCGGTGCTCAACTCGGCGCCGAGCAGGTTCCCTTCGGCGGAACCCGGGCGGGTGGGCGGTGAGTCGGACACGGGGTGCTCCTCGTCGGTGACGGACGGCCTGACACCCCATGATTCAGGGTTTTCTCAGGGTCCCTCATACTTCAGTGAGGTAAGTATCTTACTAAGCTAAGAGATATGAGCCGACCAGGAAACACCACCGCGTCCGCCTCGCCCGGTTACCTCGACTCCGTCCTCGCCACACCCCGTTGGGCCCTGGGATTCCACCGCCGCCACCTCCTGCCGATCACGGCGCTGGGTCTCGTCGCCGGAACCGAGCGCTTCTTCTCTCGCCTCGTCGACGACCTGCCCGCCCTCCCGCTGGAGGCCCTCACCCTCGCCTCGCGCGTGGTACTCGTCTGCTACGTCGTCCAACTGGCCCTCCGTAAGGACCCGGAGGTGCTCTGGGGGCGCGGGGGAGGCTCCCCGATGCGTCACTCGTCGCAGTGGCGGGCCTTCCTTCCGTACCTCGCCGGGCAGGGTGTGCTGCTGCTCGCGGCGATGTTCGTCTTCGACTTCGTGCCCGAGCGGCTGCTGGCTCCCGCCGAGGGGACGACGGGCCACGAGCTCTACTTCGCCTGCCTGCTGGCGGTGAAGAACCTCACCGTGATCCCCTTCACCCTGATCTGGATGACCGGCATAGCCCGCCGCCAACTCCTCCTGCCAGTGAAGGAGTTGACACCGGTCCGGTGATCCCGCCGGTCAGGGCCTACGGCTCACGCCGCCGTACATCGCCACCCTCGCCCTCGTCCCGCTCCGGGCGCCGCCGCTGCTCAACCCAGGCGTACGGGAACGCATTTGGGCAGTCCCGCTCGCGCGAATGCGGAGGGGGCTGGGGAGGACTATGAGTCGAACGCCTTCAGGATCCGTTCCGCCGCCATGGTCGCGGTCAACTCCCCGTCCCGCAGGGCCTGTTCGATGCCGGGTGCCACGTCGCGTACCGCCGGGCGGGAGGTCAGGCGGCCCAGCAGCTCGTCCCGGACCATCGACCACGCCCAGTCCACCTGCTGACCGGCCCGCTTGGCCGTCAGCCGGCCGGACGAGTCGAGGAGCGTGCGGTGCTGCTCCAGGCGGTCCCACACCGTGTCCAGTCCGGCCGACTCCCGGGCGCTGCAACTGAGTACCGGGGGAGTCCAGTTGGCGTCGGCGGGGTGCATCAGGCGCAGGGCGCCCGACAGTTCGCGTGCCGCCGCGCGGGCGTCGCGCTCGTGCGGGCCGTCCGCCTTGTTGACCACGACGACGTCCGCCAGTTCCAGGACGCCCTTCTTGATGCCCTGGAGCTGGTCGCCGGTACGGGCGAGGGTGAGCAGCAGGAAGGAGTCGACCATCTGGGCGACCGCCGTCTCCGACTGGCCCACCCCGACCGTCTCCACCAGCACCACGTCGTACCCGGCGGCCTCCACGATCACCATCGCCTCGCGGGTCGCCCGCGCCACCCCGCCCAGCGTGCCCGCCGAGGGGGAGGGGCGGACGTAGGCGGCCGGGTCGACGGCCAGGCGTTCCATCCGCGTCTTGTCGCCCAGGATGGAACCGCCCGTACGGCTGGAGGACGGGTCCACGGCGAGGACGGCCACCCGGTGCCCGAGCCCGGTCAGCATCGTGCCGAACGCGTCGATGAACGTCGACTTGCCGACACCCGGCACCCCGCTGATGCCGATGCGGCGCGCCGAGCCCGAGTGCGGCAGCAGCTCGGTCAGCAGGCGCTGGGCGAGTGCGCGGTGGTCGGGGCGGGACGACTCGACGAGGGTGATGGCGCGGGCCACGAAGGCCCGCTTCCCGTCGAGCACGCCCTTGGCGTACGCCTCGACGTCGATCTTCGGGGGCATACGGTTCTCAGTCTCCGTCCGGGTCCGGCTTCAGGGGCGTGCGGGTGGGTCTCAGGCGAGGGTGGCACGCGTGGGCGCGTCTCCGGGTGGGGACGGCACGCGTGGGTGCGTCTCCGGGTGGGGACGGCACCTGCGGGCGGGTCTCCGTGCGGGGCGTCCCGGGCGGTGCTGGTGGGTTCCTGCGCTGGACGGGCATCCGTGGGGCGGTTTCCGTGCGGGGGCGGCACCTGCGGGCGGGTCCCTGTGCGGGGCGCCCCGGGCGGTGCCGGTGGGTCCCCGCACAGGGACGGGCGTCCGTGGGGCGGTTTCCGTGCGGGGTGGCAACAGCGGTCGCTGCCACCGTGCGTGCGACGCCTCGCGCGTGCGACGGACCGTACGTCCGATGCCCCGCGCGTGCGGCGCCCCGTGTGTGTCACGCCCTGCACGTGCGACGCCTCGCACGAGCGGCGCACCGTGCGTGTCACGCCCCGTACGTCCGACGCGCCGCGCGTCCGGCGCCCCGCACGTGTCACACGCCCCGTACGCCCCACGCGCCGTGCGCCCCCAGCACCCCACGTCTCACGCGCCGTCCGGGACCGCCAGCTCGTGGCCGAGTTCCCCGGCCAGTCGCCGTACCAGGTCGAACGCCGCGTCCGGGATCACCGTTCCCGGTGGGAACACCGCCGTCGCGCCCGCCTCGTGCAGCGCGGGCACGTCCTGCGGCGGGATCACGCCGCCGACGACGATCATCACGTCCTCCCGGCCCTCCGCCGCCAGCTCCTCGCGGAGCGCGGGCACGAGGGTCAGGTGCCCGGCCGCGAGGGAGGACACGCCGACGATGTGCACGTCCGCCTCGACGGCCTGCCGCGCCACCTCCGCCGGCGTCTGGAACAGCGGGCCGACGTCCACGTCGAAGCCCAGGTCGGCGAACGCGGTCGCGATCACCTTCTGGCCCCGGTCGTGGCCGTCCTGGCCCATCTTGGCCACCAGGATGCGCGGACGGCGGCCCTCCGCCTCCTCGAAGGCGTCGACCAGCGCGCGGGTGCGCTCCACCGAAGGGGACTCTCCTGCCTCGTTGCGGTACACACCGGCGATCGTACGGATCTGGCCCGCGTGCCGCCCGTACACCTTCTCCAGCGCGTCCGAGATCTCACCGACGGTGGCCTTCGCGCGCGCCGCGTTCACCGCGAGCGCGAGGAGGTTGTCGTCGAGGCCGGTGGAGGAACCGCGCTCGGCGGAGGCCGTCAGGGCGCGCAGCGCGTCCTGGCAGGCCGCCTCGTCCCGCTCCGCCCGCAGCCGCTCCAGCTTGGCGATCTGCTGCGCGCGCACCGACGAGTTGTCGACCTTGAGGACGTCGATCTCCTCGTCTGTCTCCACCCGGTACTTGTTGACGCCGATCACCGGCTGCCGCCCCGAGTCGATCCGCGCCTGGGTGCGGGCCGCGGCCTCCTCGATGCGGAGCTTGGGGATGCCCGCGTCGATCGCCTTCGCCATGCCGCCGGCCGCCTCCACCTCCTCGATGTGCTGCCACGCCCGGCGCGCCAGGTCGTACGTCAGCTTCTCGACGTACGCCGAGCCGCCCCACGGGTCGATGACCCGGCCGGTGCCCGACTCCTGCTGGAGGAGGAGCTGCGTGTTGCGGGCGATGCGCGCCGAGAAGTCGGTCGGCAGCGCGAGCGCCTCGTCGAGGGCGTTGGTGTGCAGCGACTGGGTGTGGCCCTGGGTCGCGGCCATCGCCTCGATGCAGGTGCGCGAGACGTTGTTGAAGACGTCCTGCGCGGTCAGCGACCAGCCCGAGGTCTGCGAATGGGTGCGCAGCGAGAGGGACTTGGGGTTCTTCGGGTCGAACTGCTTGACCAGCTTCGCCCACAGCAGCCGGGCCGCCCGCAGCTTGGCGACCTCCATGAAGAAGTTCATCCCGATCGCCCAGAAGAAGGACAGCCGGGGGGCGAACGCGTCGACGTCCAGGCCGACCTCCAGACCCGCCCGCAGGTACTCGACTCCGTCCGCGAGGGTGTACGCCAGCTCCAGGTCGGCCGTCGCACCGGCCTCCTGGATGTGGTACCCGGAGATCGAGATGGAGTTGTAGCGGGGCATCTTCTGCGAGGTGTACGCGAAGATGTCGGAGATGATCCGCATCGAGGGCTTCGGCGGATAGATGTAGGTGTTGCGGACCATGAACTCCTTGAGGATGTCGTTCTGGATGGTCCCCGCCAGCTTCTCCGGCGGCACGCCCTGCTCCTCGGCCGCCACGATGTACAGCGCCAGCACGGGCAGCACCGCGCCGTTCATCGTCATCGACACCGACATCCGGTCCAGCGGGATGCCGTCGAAGAGCTGCCGCATGTCGTAGATCGAGTCGATCGCCACGCCCGCCATGCCGACGTCACCGGTCACCCGCGGGTGGTCGCTGTCGTACCCGCGGTGGGTGGGCAGGTCGAAGGCGACGGAGAGGCCCTTCTGGCCGGCCGCGAGGTTGCGCCGGTAGAAGGCGTTGGACTCCTCCGCCGTCGAGAAGCCCGCGTACTGCCGGATCGTCCACGGCTGGTTGACGTACATCGTCGGGTACGGGCCGCGCAGGTACGGGGCCACGCCCGGGTACGTGCCGAGGAAGTCCAGGCCCTCGGTGTCCCGGCGGGTGTACAGCGGCTTCACCCCGATGCCCTCGGGGGTCTCCCAGACCAGGTCCTCGACGCCGCGGCCGGTCGACTCCTTGACGGCCGCCCGCCACTGCTCCTCGGACCCGTCCGCGGCCGGGGTGCCCAGCTCGATCTGCGAGAAGTCGGGAATGCTGCCCATTACTTCACTTCCATACGGTCGAGGACGGAGGTGAGGGTGGCCACCGCGTCCGAGCCCGCGAAGACGAACTCGTCCACGCCGGCACTGCGGTACGTCTCTTCGGCTTCCCCGGGGCGGCCCGCCAGGAACACCGTCCGCGCGCCCGCCTCCTTGAGCGCCGCGGCGACCCCGGCCGCCTGCTCGGCGTAGAGCGCGTCGCTGGAGCAGACGCAGGCGACCGGGGCGCCGCTCGCACGGAACGCGTCGGCCACCGTGTCCGGGTCCACCGTCACCGGGTCGTGCACCGGCTCGATGCCGCCCGCCTGGAAGAGGTTCGCGGCGAAGGTGACGCGCCCGGTGTGCGCGGCGGCCGGGCCGAGCGCGGCCAGGAACACCCGCGGACGGGTGCCGGTCGCCGCCAGGTGCGCGTCCGAGCGGGCGCGCAGCGCCTCGTACGCCTCGTCGCGGCGCACCCGGGGAAGCCCCCCGGCGGGCCGCGCCGGGGCCGGGTCGCGGTCCACGGCGCGCTCGGCGAGCAGCGGGAACTCACTGACACCGGTGATGGGTTCGCGGCGCCTGGCCAGCGACGTGCGGCGGCGCTCCCAGGTGGCGGCCAGCCGCTCGGCGACCAGACCGGACCGCAGCGCGTCCGCCTGTCCGCCCGCCTTCTCGATCTCCTGGAACCACTCCCAGGCCGCCGCCGCCAGCTCGTCGGTCAGCCGCTCCACGTACCAGGAGCCGCCCGCCGGGTCGACGACCCGGGACAGGTGGGACTCCTCGATCAGGATGGTGGAGGTGTTGCGGGCGATACGTCGCGCGAAGGCGTCGGGGAGGCCGATCGCCTCGTCGAACGGCAGCACCGTCACCGCGTCCGCGCCGCCCACCCCGGCCGCCATGCACGCGATGGTCGTGCGCAGCATGTTCACCCACGGGTCGCGGCGCGTCATCATCACCGACGACGTCACCGCGTGCTGCCGCTGCGCCCCCGATCCGGCCGCACCGCACGCCTCGGCGACCCTGGCCCACAGCCTGCGGGCCGCGCGCAGCTTGGCGATGGTGAGGAACTGGTCGGCGGTGGCGGCGTAGCGGAATTCGAGCTGCCGCAGCGCCGCCCCGATGTCCAGGCCGGGGCCGGAAGCGGAGTCCGCCCCCGGGCCGGTGCCGGCAGCCGTGAGGGCGCGGAGGTAGGCGACGCCCGTCGCCAGCGAGCAGCCGAGCTCCTGCGCGGCCGAGCCGCCCGCCTCGTGGTACGGCAGCGCGTCCACCACCAGGGCGCGCAGGTGCGGGTACTGACGGGAGGTCAGTGCGGCGAGCGCGGCGGCGGACGCGTCGAGCGCGGGATCGTGGGTGCCGGTCCGGGCCGCGTGTCCCAGCGGGTCGGCGCCCAGGTTGCCCCGGGCGTCCTCGGGGGCCACGCCCCGGGCCTCGTACAGCCGCAGCAGTTCACGGGCGGCCCCGTCGACGTCGGCCCCCGCGTCCAGCGCCACCGGGGCCAGGTCGAGATAGACCCCGTCCAGGGCCCGCTCCAGACCGGACACGGGCACGCCCGCGCCGCCGACCGCCAGCCACAGCGAGGAAACGCCGTTCTCCAGGTCGGCCAGGACTGCCTCGTTGGCGAGCGCGGGATCGGGCCGCTCGTGCCGCTGCCGCACGTCCCAGCCGCCCGCCGCCGTCGTACCCGCCGGGGACGACCCCCGGGTGTACGGGGCGAAACCGGGCAGCCCGGACGTGCCGGAGGGGGAGTCGGCGTGGTCGGCGGTGTACAGCGGGCGCGTCGTCAGCCCGTCGTCGAGGGAAGTGGAGAGGGCGTCCTCGGCCGCAGCCCCCGTGACGTCTTTACCCGATTTGCGCAGCACGCCTTCCACCAGGCGCTGCCACTGCTCATGGGTCGCATCAGGGAACTCGGCGGCCAGGGGGAGCCCGTCGTCAGGCAGGACCGTCATGCTCAGATGCTAGGGCAGTGCGCCAAAGGTGCAGCAGGGGTAAACGCTGTGACCTTAACCTCTCCTGACCTGCCTTGATCCCTTCACCCGGATGCCCTACTGGCGCGTAACCTACGGTGCGCGGACCGCCGGGGGCCGGCCGCCGGACCTGCGGGCCGGGATCCGGACGGGGTTGTCAGTGCTGCCGCCTAACCTCGGGGCATGAGCTATTCACTGAGTCTCTACCTGGTCGACCCGGCGAAGGTCCGCGCGGTCATCGGTTCCGGCGACGACAAGCTGCGCCGGATGATGGGCGGCGCCTACAAGTCCGAATTCCCGCGCGACGACGACTACTTCGACTCCGAGATCGAGCGGGGCGCGCCCAAGCGGTACGACGCGCTGTGCGCGGTCATCGCGGGCGGCCCGTTCGAGGAGGAGCACGCCTGGCAGTACGGGTACGCGTACGAGATGGTCTGCCGGTTCTTCGGCCGCCACCTCAACAACAACTCCTTCTCGCCGTTCCGCGGCGCCTGGCTGGAGGAGGTCGACAAGGGCCTCGCCCGGCTGGGCATCACGGCAGTGGAGATCACCGAGTTCAACTACGGGTCGGTGCCCTCGCCGCTGCCCCGGCCGGACTTCGTGCCCAACTACGGCGAGTGGAGCGCCGAGCAGTGCGCCACCGCGCTCACCCAGTGGCGGGCGAGCACCCCGGAGCAGCGGGCGGAGCTGGACCCCGAGGTGCTGGAGGCCGTCGAGTCGATCGTGGACTGGCTGGAGCGGGCGGCGGCCAAGGAGGGCGCGGGCGTCGTCGGCTTCTTCTACTGAGCGGTTCCCCCCTCGCGGAGCCGCGCGCGGGCCGCGCACGGCCCCACGGGGACGTGCGCCCGGCGACGGGCGGCGTCGAACCGCACTCAGGTCAGCCGGAGTTCGTCGCGCGACTTCCCGTCCTCGTGGTCCGGGGTGGCCACCAGGGAGAAGGGATGGCCCGCCGGGTCGGAGTAGCGGCGGACGTCCCGGGTGCCGACGGAGTTGTTCTGGGTCTCCAGCGGCCGGGCGCCGAGGCTGATCACCTCGCGTTCGGCCTCGTCCATGTCCTGCGGCGCGACCAGGATCCGCAGATGGGCCTGCTGGGAGTCGTCGGGGCGTGGCCAGCTCGGCGGGGCGTACCCGTGATCGCGGCGGATCGCGAGATGAACCCCCTGGTGGCCGACAATCTCCACGAAGTCCGGGTCCTCGCCGCGGTGCGCCTGCGCCGCGAACAGCGTGGCGTAGAAGTCCGCCAGTTCCTCGGCCTCCGCGCAGTCCAGTACGAGTACGCTCCGCTTCTCCACCGTCATGCCTCTGTCCCCCTGCGCCACTGTCGTGCGCGTCGTCGAACGGTGCCTGCCCCGCGGGTACCCGCAGGGCGCGAAGCCACTCCGCGCGGACGTCCCGGGAAGGCCGTTCCTCAGTCCCGTACGAACCGGCCGGCCGCCTCGCCGCTCAGCCGCCCCGGCGGCACCTTCCGCCCGAACAGCAGCACCACCAGGTCCTGTGCCGGGCCGCTGACCACGCTGCCCGAGCCGTACGACCAGTCCAGGTCGTCCGCCCGCAGTTCCACGCCCTCCAGCCGCGCCCCGAAGAACCGGGTGCCCCGGGGGCTCGCCGTGCCCAGCACGATGCGCAGCCGGTCCTCGGGCACCCGGCGCTCCAGGCCCAGCGGGATCGCGATGTCCAGTCCGTGCACCACGTCGTGGCCGAGTGCCGCCGGGTACCCGCCGACCGGCGGCTTCCACGGATGGTGCGCGTTCTCCCGCAGGGCATCGGCCAGCTCCCGCCGCGACAGCAGCTCTGCCTCCCGGCGGGCGACCCGGTCGGTCATCCGGTCCAGTCCGCCGCGCGCCCGCACCAGCTCCTTCAGCATCCGGGGCAGCGGGTAGCGGAACCCGAACGACATGTGCGCCGCCACCTCCCGCACCCGCCAGCCCGCGCACAGCGTCGGCTCCTCCCACCGCTCGGCGGGCAGCGCGTCCAGCAGATCGGCCAGCTCGCGCCGCTCCGCCGCGACGGCGGCCCTGACCGCGGCGGTGTCCGCCCCGGCACCGCCCGCCGCACCCGTCCCCGTACCCGTCGAACCGCTCGTGTTCCCCATGGTCACCAGGGTGTTGGCCGCCGGACCACAAGTCCAAGAGCCAGTTCTTCTCGCCCCTAGCATGATCGGTTATGGAACTCCGGCAGCTTCAGTACTTCGTCACGGTCGTGGAAGAAGCCAACTTCACCCGGGCCGCGGCCCGGCTGCACCTGGCGCAGCCCGGGGTGAGCGCCCAGATCCGGCAGCTCGAACGGGAACTGGGCCAGCGTCTGCTGGACCGCACGGGACGCCGGGTCACCCCCACCGAGGCGGGCGAGGCCGTCCTGCCCTACGCCAGGGCCGCGCTCGCCGCCGCCGAGGCGGTCCGGCACACCGCGGACGAGTTCACCGGGCTGCTCCGGGGCCGGGTCAGGCTCGGCACGGTCTCCGGCGCGCCGCAGGACGAGTTCGACGTGGCGTCCGTCCTGGCCGACTTCCACGACGCCCACCCGGCGGTCGAGATAGCCCTCACCGAGGACAGCTCCGACCGGATGCTGGCCGCCCTGCGCCAGGGCGAACTGGACGTCGCCCTGGTGGGTCTGGCGCAGGACGACCCGCCGGGGATCTCCGTCCAGGTGGTGGTCGACGAACCGCTGGTCGCCGTGGTCACCGGGGGTCACCCGCTGGCGGCGGCCCCCGACGGCGCGGGCCGGAGCACCGTCGCCCTGGCCGAACTGCGTGAGCTGCCGCTGATCTGCCTGCCGCGCGGCACCGGCGTACGGGGTGTCCTCGAACGCATCTGCGCGGAGGCCGGGTTCCGGCCCCGGGTGGCGTTCGAGGCGGCTGCCCCGCAGCTCCTCGTCCAACTGGCCGCGCGCGGCCTCGGCGCGGCCGTGCTGCCGGAGGTCCCGGACAGCCTGCTGGACGCGTACGGGCTGCGCGCCCTGGAGATCACCGAGCCGCGCGCCCGGGGCCGGATCGCGCTGGTCTGGCCGACCGCGGGGCCCGCGGGCCCCGCCGCCCGTGCCTTCCTCGACGTCCTACGGAAGGCGCCCCTGCACGCCCTCGCCGGCGGGGGCGCCGGTGCCGTGCCACAGGGCGCCGCTCGCGGCGTCGGCGCCGTCGGCGAAGGAGAGGTCGCCGCCGTCGCGGGCCGCGAAGAAGCCGGCCACGGCCGGGGCGGACACCTCGGCGAGCGTCGCCGGTGACCACCGCGGCCGACGGTCCTTGTCGACGATCTGCGCGCGTACGCCCTCCACCAGGTCGGGGCCGCGCAGCGCCGCGCACGACACCCGGAACTCCTGCACCAGCACCGGCTCCAGCGACCCGAGCGCCCGTGCCCGGCGCACCGCCTCCAGGGTCACCTTCACGGCGGTCGGCGACTTCGCGAGGAGCGTCTCGGCGGCCTCCTTGGCCGCGGGCACCCCGGTGGCCAGCAGCCGGTCGACGATCTCCTCCGCCGTGTCCGCCGAGAAGCACGGGTCGATCCAGGCGCGCGCGTCCGTCAGTTCGCCCCGGTCCGGTTCGGCCGCGTACCGCAGTACCGCCTCTCCGGCGGGCAGTTCGGCGAGGTCCGCGACGAGCGCGGGCAGCCGGTCCGAGGGGACGAAGCGGTCGGCCAGCCCGCACAGCAGGGCGTCCGCCGCGCCCACCGCGACACCGGTCAGCGCGAGGTAGGTGCCCAGCTCACCGGGTGCCCGGCCGAGCAGGTGCGTGCCGCCGACGTCCGGTACGAACCCGATGCCCGTCTCCGGCATGGCGACCCGGGAGCGCTCGGTGACGAGCCGGACGCCGCCGTGCGCGCTCACCCCGACGCCGCCGCCCATCACGATGCCGTCCATCAGGGCGACGTACGGCTTCGGGTAGCGGGCGATCCTCGCGTTCAGCCGGTACTCGTCCCACCAGAACGCCTCCGTCGCCCGCCCGTCGCCGTCGCGGGCGTCGTCGTGGATGGCCCGGATGTCGCCGCCCGCGCACAGCCCGCGCTCGCCCGCCCCAAAGAGCACCACGGTGTCCACGGACGGATCGGACTCCCAGGCGGCCAGCGTGGCGTCCAGGGTGCGGACCATGGGGTGGGTGAGGGAGTTGAGGGCCCGGGGACGGTTGAGGACGAGGTGTCCGGCGCGGCCCTCGGTGCGTACCCGTACCGGGTCGTCGGCGTGCTGGGGGTGCATGGTCAGCCCTTCGTGTGCGGGGTCGAAGCGGTGGGGAGGAGGTGGTCTCGCGCGGTTGGCCGGCAGTGCGGACCGGCCGCGGCGAGGAGCCCGCTGCGGTCGTCGGACGGCCGGCAGGGCGTGCCGTCCGGGTCCGGCCGCCCTACGGCGCAGCCCGCCTCGGTGGCGACGGGCACGTCGCGCACGCCGCGTCGCCGCCGGGTGATCAGGGCCTCCGCGTGCCGGTCCGCGACGGTGACCGGCTCGCCCGGGGTCTTCTCGGCCACCTCACCACGGGCGAGGCGACGGTGACGCGGCAGGATCGCCTCGGCGGCGGCCTCGCGGAGGATGTCGGTGACCCGGTCGATCCACATGATCGCCAGGGTAGGCGGAGCGGCCCGCACCCCTCGCCGCGGGACCGCCGCCGCACCCCACATGTGCTTCCTCGGCCCCTTCGGCCCGCGGGCCGACTTCCCGCGCACCGCCGCCCCTCTCGCCGTCGGCAGCGCGTGCGCGGATCCCCGTGTTGCCCGGACGCACGTCCGGGCAACACGGGGATCGGGGGAGACGCGGGGCCGGGGACCGTGGTGTCCAGGGGCGGCTGCGTCAGTGGGCGTTCTCGGTGGGGCGCAGGTCGCGGGGGATCCACGCCCAGGCCACCGCGGCGGCGCCCAGGGTCAGGACCGCGCCGATCAGGAAGGCCGGGGTGATGGCCGTCGTGTACGCCGTCGAGACCGTGTCCAGCAGGGCCAGGCCCGCCTCGCCGCCGAGGCCCTGGGCGAGGTGGGCCGCCTCGCCGACCGAGCTGCGCACCGTGTCCACCGCCGCTCCGTCCAGGTCGAGGGCGGGCAGGTTCGCCCGGTACAGCGCGGTCGCCAGGCTGCCCAGGATGGCGACGCCCAGCGCCGCACCCAGCTCGTAGCAGGTCTCCTCCACGGCCGCCGCGCCGCCGACCTCGTGGGCCGGGGTCGCCGCCATCAGCGTCACCGAAGCGACCGTGGTCGCCACGCCGACGCCCATGCCGAGTACGGCCAGCGCGACCGCGACCGCCGGGTAGCCGATCACCGCGAACTGCTGCACGGTCCACGGCAGGGCCAGCCCCACCGTCATGACCACCAGACCGAACCCGAGGACGTGCCGGATCGGGAAGCGCTGCATCAGCGACGGCGTGACCATCGAGGTGACGACCAGACCCAGCGACGCCGGCAGCAGCTTCACGCCCGCCTCCAGCGGGCTGTAGCCCTGCCCGTACTGGAACCACTGGGTCACCAGGAACAGCACCGCACCCATGCCCACCATGCCGAGGAAGATCGACACGGCCGCGATGGAGAAGGACCGGTTGGCGAACAGCCGGACCTGGAGCAGCGGGCTCTCCACCCTGAGCTGGCGGCGTACGAACACCGTCAGCGCCACCGCCGCCAGTACGAGCAGCGCCCACGGCAGCGGGTCGGCGAAGCCGCTCTTGCCGAGCTGCTTGATGCCGCCCGCGAGGGCGAGCATGCCGACGACCGACTGACCCACGCCCCACCAGTCCCAGCGGCCACTGCGCGGCGAGAACGACTCGGGCAGCAGCCACGCGCCGAGCGCGATCACCAGGGCGGCCACCGGAAGGTTCAGCAGGAACGCCGAGTGCCAGCCGAAGTCCTCCACCAGGAGTCCGCCGATCACCGGGCCGAGGGCCATGCCGGCGCCGAACACCGCGGCCCACACGGCGTACGCGAAGGCCCGTTCCCGGGCGTCGGTGAAGACGTGCCGGAGGATCGACAGCGTGGACGGCATGATCGCCGCACCGCCGATGCCGAGCAGCGCGCGGGCCGCGATCAGGTGCCACGCCTCGGTGGCGAGCACCGCGAGCAGGGAGGCCAGCGCGAACACCGCGAAACCGGTCAGCAGCATCCGCTTGCGGCCGATCCGGTCGCCCAGCGCACCGGCCGTGACCAGCAGGCCGGACAGGGCGAGCGCGTAGATGTCGATGATCCACAGCTGTTCGACGGAGCCCGGCCGGAGGTCGGAGACCAGGGAGGGGAACGCCACGTTCAGGATCGTGGTGTCCATCGCGATCAGCAGCAGGCTGCCCGACAGGATCGCCAGCACGATCCAGCGCCGGGGGTCGAGGGCCTGGGCAACCGTTCCGGCGTCGGGCCGGGTAGCGGCGGGGGAGGACATGAGGGACTCATTCCGAGACTAGTGCGACTCAATTGAGACACCAGTGTCTCACACGGATGACGTATGTCCCACTACGGAATTCGTCGTCAGCGAAAAGGGGTGGTGGCCGCGCGGGCCGAGGCCGCACCCTGTCCGGATGCTGATCAGAGAAGCCACCGCGGACGACTGGGCCGCCATCTGGCCCTTCTTCCACCGGATCACCGCCGCGGGCGACACCTTCACCTTCCCGCTCGACCTCGACGAGAAGACCGGCCGCGACTGGTGGATGTACTCCGCCCCGAACCGCACCGTGGTCGCCGTCGCCGACGACGGCACCGTCCTGGGCACGGCCAAGATGAACAACAACCAGAACGGCAACGGCGCCCACGTCGCCAGCGCCAGCTACATGGTCGACCCCGCCCACGGCGGCAGGGGCGTGGGCCGCGCGCTCGTCGAGTACACCCTCGACTGGGCGCGCGCGGAGGGCTTCCGCTCGATGCAGTTCAACGCGGTCGCGGCGTCCAACCTGCACGCCGTGCGCCTCTACGAGCGCCTCGGGTTCACCGTCATCGGCACGATCCCGGAGGGCTTCCACCACCCCGAACAGGGATACGTGGGCCTGCACGTCATGCACCGCCCGCTCTGAGCACGCCGGGCGAGCTGGGCACTCCGGGCGAGCCGAGCACTCCGGGCGAGCCGGGCCCGCTGAGTCGTCCGGGCCCGCAGAGCCCGTCGAGCCCGTCGAGCGTGGCCCGCGGGCCCGGGGCGCCCGTGGATCGGGGCGCCCCGGGCCACGCCGCCGGGCTCAGCCCAGATCGCGGCGGTGCTCGCCGCCGTGCTCGCGGGCCGGGCCGGGGTCGGCGGCCCGGTCGGCACCGCGGCCGTGGACCGGCGCCGGGTTCCGCCGCGCGCCGCCCGGCGCCTCGCGCCGGACGGTGGACTCCGTCCCCGGCTCGGCGGAGCGGGCGACCTCGGCGCGGATCATCGCGTTCAGGGCACTGAAGGGGTCGATGGGCATGGCTGTGACGTCCTTTGCGGTACGGAGAGGCCCTGCGCGCACCATGGCGGGCAGGGAACGGGCGCGCGGCACCGGCGGGCGACCGGTGCGGGGCCTCTCAGCAGCGCAGCACCGCACAGCGCACCGTGTCCGGGGCGGGGCCCCGGGCGGGCGCGGTGCGGGCGGGAACGACGACGGGCCCGGTGCGGTCCGGCCGCGCCGCGGGAGTGCTCGCGCGGCGCGGCGCCGGTTCCGTGGCGCGGCGCGCGGGGGCCGGCTGGAGCCGAGGCCCGGTGTCCGTGGAACCACTGTCGACGCTGCCCTCGGCCTCGCCGGACAGGGCGCCGGAACGTGACTCCGGCCCTGCGGAGCCGCTCGCGTGCGCGCCCGCCGACATCAGCACGAACGCCGCGAAGACCGCGAGGAGCACGGCCAGGGCACGGCTGAGTCCTGCGGGGCGGGCACGGGCGGCGGCGGGCATGGGGCACAGCTGCCCCGGTCCGGCCCGGGACCCAACGGCCCGCCCCCGCATTTCCCTCCACCGTGGTAACCCATTCGGCCCCCTCGCCGCCCGGTGCGCCGCACCCGCCCGGTCCGCGCAGGCGGGGGAACGAACCGTGGGCCGCCCCCCGGCAGGAGGGGCGGCCCACGGTGTGGGGGCGGGGCAGTGGTCGTGTGCGGTGTGCGGTCCGCACCTGCGCCCCCGTGCCCGGACCCCGCCGTGCGGGGCGGGGCCGTCGGGCGGCTACTTGCAGGTCGGGACCCCCTCCAGCCAGGCCGCGCCCTTGATGTAGATGTTGGTGATCCAGGACTTGTGGTCAGGCAGGTAGGACCACGCGTCGTTGGTGATGCCCTCGGCCGTCACCACCTGGGCGTGCTTCTGGCACTCGATGCGCACCGAGGTCGGTCCGGCGAACTTGTGCACCCGGGCGCTCGTCGTCGACGGCTCGGAGTGCGTCCAGACGTCGGTGCCCCAGGTGCTGTGGTTCCCGCCCTGCCCCGGCGCGGCGTTGATGCGGACCGCCCCGAAGTAGTCGCCGCCCAGCCGGACGTCGCTGACCATGATCTTGGTGCCGGACTCCCGGGCCTCGACCATCTTCCCGGCGCCCAGGTAGATCGCGATGTGGTGGACCTTGCGCGCGCTGCCGTAGACGACGAGGTCGCCCGGCCGCAGCGGGTCGAGCCCCTGGGCCGCGCTGAAGCGTTCGCTCACCCGGCCGGAGTTGTACTGGCTGTGCGCGTTGCCGTTGAGGATGTCCGCCCCGGTGGCCTGCGCGTACGCCCACCGTACGAAGCCCGAGCAGTCGAAGCCCTTGCGGTAGGGGTCCTGGCTGCTGTCCGGGTCGGTCGGGTCGACCTGGCCGTACGTCGGCCCCGGCTGCGGGCCGTGGCCGCCGCCCCACGAGTACCAGACGCCCAGCTGAGTGCAGGCCGCACGGACCGCCTTCTCGGCGGCCTCGGAGGCGCCGGGGGCGAGTACGTCGCAGGCGGCCTCGGCGGCGGGAGCGGCCGGAGCGGCAGCGGTGGCTGCCGTGGCCTGGGCCAGCGGCCCCGCGGACAGGGTCAGGATCCCGGCGGTGGCGAGCGCGGCGGTGGTGCCGCCGAGGCGGAAGCGGATGCGGTGGCGCATGGCAGGAGTCCCCGTTCGGTCGTGTGGGTCGGAAGGAAGAGTCGTGGGTGGTGGTGCGTGCGTGGCGGTGCCGTGTACGTGGTGGAGGTGCGTGTCCCCGTGACGGCGGTGGTCCGCCGGACGTGAGTCCGCCCAAGGTGCGTCCGGCCCCATCGACAGTGGACGGACTTGCGGCGGCTGTCGAGGACTTCGCCGTCTCCCGGTGTGTCGGGAAACGGGAAACACCCGGGAAACCCGCCCCCGCACGCCTTCGCCCGACAACCTCTCAGGAACCGTCCGCAGGGCACCCGACCAGCGCGCACACCGCCCTCTCGCGCCTGGTCACGTCCGTGTCCCACAGCCGTACCGTGCCGTCGTTGCTGCTGCTGGCGAGCGTCCCCGTGCGGGGGTCGAAGGCGATGCCCCACACCGCGCCGCCGTGCCCGCCGAGGGTGGCCGTCGGCCGCCGGGCCGCCGCGTCCCACAGCCGTACCGTCCCGTCGCTGCCGCTGCTGGCCAGGACGTTCCCGCCGCCCGGGGCGAAGGCGACCGCGCGGACCGCGCCGCTGTGGCCCACCAGGGTTCCCGCCGGGGAGAGGGCCGCCGGGTTCCAGAGGCGGACCAGCCCGTCGTTGCCGCCGCTCGCCAGGGTCCGGCCGTCGGCGGTGAAGGCCACCGCCCGCACCGACCCGTGGTGCCCGCGCAGCACGCCCAGCTGCCGCCCGTCCCGTACCGCCCACAGACGTACCGTCAGATCGTCGCCGCCGCAGGCGACCGTCGTCCCGTCCGGGCTGAAGGCGACCGCGTTGGCGAAGTCCTGGTGCCCGGAGAGCGTGGCGCGGGTGCTTCCGTCGCGGGTGTCCCAGAGGCGTACCGTACGGTCCGCGCTCGCCGAGGCGATCAGTCCGCCGTCCGGCGACCAGGCCAGCCCCAGCACCGAACCGGTGTGCCCCACCAGCTCCCTGACGAGCCGGTGCGTCACGGCGTCCCACACCCGGACCGTGCGGTCCGCGCCCGCCGAGGCCAGCCGCCGGCCGTCCGGCGACCAGACGACCGCGAACACCGCACCGCGGTGCCCGCGCAGCACCCCTGCCGCCCGGTGCGCCCGCGCGTCCCACAGCCGCACCGTGCGGTCCGTGCTCGCCGACGCCAGCCACCGCCCGTCCGGCGAGAAGGCGGGCTGCCACGACTCGGTGAACGGACGCGCCGTGAGCGCCGAGCGCCCCAGGTCCCAGCGCACCACCGTCCGGTCGAAGCCCGCCGTCGCGAGCACGTCGCCGTCCGGACCGCCGCCGACGGCGACCCCGAGCACGTAGTCCGTGTGCCCGGCGAGGACGGTGACGGTCCGTCTGCTCGCCACGTCCCACAGCCGGGCCGTCCCGTCGCCCCCGGTGCTCACCACCGTCGTGCCGTCCCGCAGGTAGGCCACCGCGTTGACGTCGTCGCTGTGCCCGGCGAGCGCGGCCAGCTGCCGGTGCTCCCGGGCGTCCCACAGCCGCACCGTACGGTCCATCCCGCCCGACGCCAGCTGCCGGCCGTCCGGCGACCAGGCGACCGCGAGCACCCCGTCGGCGTGCCCGCGCAGCACCACCGGCGCCTCCCGCCCCGCCGGGTCCCACAGCCGGACCGTCCGGTCCATCCCCGCGGACACCACCCGCCGCCCGTCGGGGGAGTACGCCACACCCATCACCGCGTCCCCGTGCCCCTCCAGGGTGGTACGCGGTGTCCGCCGCGCCACGTCCCACACCCGCACCGTGCGGTCGGCGCCGCCCGTCACCACGCTCCGCCCGTCCGGTGCGAACGCCACCGACCTGACCGCGCCGCCGTGCCCCAGCAGCATCCCCGCCGCGTGCCCGGCCCGGACGTCCCACAGCCGTACGGTGCCGTCCGCGCCCGCCGAGGCGAGCAGCCGCCCGTCCGGGCGGAACGCGAGCCCGAGCACCTGGCCGCCGTGCCCCGACAGTGCGGCCAGGACCCGCCGGTGGCCCGCACCGCCCCACAGCCGCACCGTGCCGTCGTTGCCCGCCGACGCCAGGACGTGCCCGCCCGGGGCGAACGCCACCGCGTTCACCGGGCCGGTGTGCCCGGTGAGCCGCCCCGCGTAGTACTGGGCCTGCGTGCTGAGCAGCGCACCGCGCGCCTCCACGGTGGGCGCCGTGCGGTACGCCCGCAGCGCGAGCCGCATCGCGGCCTCCGGGCGGCCCGCCGCCAGGGCCCCCGCCCGCACCGCCATCGCCTGCGACTGTGCCGTGCGCCGCTCCTGGTACGCCCGGGAGCGCTGCTGGAAGGCGAGGGTGCCCGCGCCGACGGCGAGCACCAGCAGCCCGGCGAGCGTGGCCAGCAGGATGCGCCTGGTGCGCACCCGGCGCCGCTCGGCGCGCACCCCGGCCTGTTCCTCGGCGCGGGCCGCCGCCAGGAACGCGGCCTCGTCCGGGCCGAGTTCGATCCGGCCGTCCCGCTGCTCGGCCCACCGCGTCACCGCGTGCAGCCGGGACCCCCGGTGCAGCAGCGCCGGGTCCCGGTCCGCCCGCACCCACTCGGCGGCCGACGCGGCGAGCCGCTGCCTCACCAGCAGCCCGGCCCGGTCGGCGTCGATCCACTCGCGCAGCCGGGGCCAGGCCCGCAGCAGCGCCTCGTGGGTGATCTCCACCGCGTCCCGGTCCACGGTCAGCAGCCGGGCCGCGACGAACGCGTCCAGCGCCGCGGTCGCCGCGCCCCGGTCCGCGAGCCGGCCGAGCATCTCCTCGCGGCCGGCCCGGTGACGGGACTCGGTGCTGTCGTCGCCGATGTGGACCAGGCGCACCAGTATCCGCCGGGCCATGTCGCGTTCGGCGGGCCGCAGCCGGGTGAAGACGTCCTCGGCGGTGCGGGCGACCGCCCCGTGGATGCCGCCGGTCCGCTCGTACCCGGCGACCGTGAGGGTGCGGCCGGTGCGCTGCTGCCAGGTGACGCGCAGCGCGTGCGCCAGGAGCGGCAGGGTGCCGGGGGCGTCGTCGGCGGAGGTGGCCGATCCGAGGTCGCGCAGCAGGAGTTCGGTGAGGCCCGGCTCCAGGGTCAGCCCCGAGCGGTCCGCCGGCCGGGTGACCGCCTCGCGCAGCTCGGGCTCGGTCATCGGCCCGAGCGCGAACAGCCCGTGGGTGAACACCTCGGCCAGCGGCGGCAGTTCGAGGCACCGCCCGGTGAAGTCCGCCCGCAGCCCCAGGACGACGACGCCCGGCCCGCCGGGTGCGGCGAGCGCGCACAGCGCGGCCACGTAGGCACGCCGCTCGGCACTGTCCGCGCAGAGGGTGAACGACTCCTCGAACTGGTCCACCACCACGACGACCCGCCGGGGCCCCAGGCCGGCACCGGGCCCGGAGCCGCGACCCGTTCCGACCCCGACGGCGGAACGGGTGTCCGGCCCGGCCCCGCCGGGCCCGGCCGCGCGTACTGCGAGGAGCTTCCGGTCCGGCTCGGCCCCGGGCGCGCTGAGAGGATCCCGGCCGGGCCCGGCCGCGGACGGGGCGAGGGGCATTTGGCCCGGGTCGGTTTTGGGTGGGGTGAGGCGATCCCGGCCGGGCTCGGGCCGGGGCGCGGCGAGTGAACTGCGGTCCGGCCCGGCCCCCGTCGCGGTGAGGGGATCCCGGTGGGGCTCGGGCCGGGGTGGGGCGAGTGGACCGGGGTCCGGCCCGGTCCCGGGCGCGGTGAGGGGACCTTGGTCGGGTTCGGGCCGGGGTGCGGCGAGTGGGCTCTGGTCCGTCTTGGTCCCGGGCGGGCTGAGGCGATCCCGGCCGGGCTCGGGCCGGGGCGCGGCGAGTGGACCGGAGTCCGGCCCGGTCCCGGGCGCGGTGAGGGGATCCCGGTGGGGCTCGGGCCGGGGCGTGGCGGGTGAACCGTGATCCGGCCCGGTTCCGGGCGCGGCGAGTGGGGTCTGGTCCGTCCTGGTCCCGGGTGGGTTGAGGGGACCTTGGCCGGGCTCGGGCCGGGGCGCGGCGAGTGAACTGGGGTCCGGCCCGGTCCCGGACGCGGCAAGTGGACCCCGGTCCGGCCCGGTCCCGGGCTCGGCGGTGGGTTCCCGGGCCGGGGGCGGGCCCGGGGCGGGGGCGTGGGCGCGGGCCGGGTCCCGGGGCGGGGTGGCGGGGGTTTCGGCGAGCAGGTGACGTACCGCCGCAGCCAGCGACTGAGGGGCCGTCAGCAGGTTCTCCGGGGTGATCCCCGCATCCCTGCCCAGCGTGTCGGTCAGCCGGCGCAGCAGTTCGGCGAGCGGGTGCGCCGTCGGCGTGCACAGCGCCACCGGCCACTCCGGCGAGCCGGGCGAGGGGTCCCCGCCCGCCCGCAGCGCGGGCAGCAGGCCGGCTCTGAGCAGGGACGACTTCCCGGCACCCGACGAGGCCACCACGACCAGTGGCCCGGTGCCCGCGCGTTCCGCGAGCCTGCGCAGCAACTCCTTCGTGGCCTGCTCCCGGCCGAAGAACCAGCGGGCGTCCGCAGGCCCGAAGGGCGCCAGCCCCCGGTACGGGCACTCCTGCTCACCGGCGGCCGGCGAGTGGCCGGGACCCGCGGTGGCGGGTCTGCGCGCGGCGGGCACCTCCGGCACCAGGCGGCGCAGCGCCCCGCCCGCCTCCAGGACCTCGTCGCAGCGCGCGGCCACATCGGGAGTGGGCGGCTTCCCGCCGTTCTCGATCTTGCTGAGGTAGCCCTTGCTGTAGTGGATCGACCGGGCCAGCGCGGTGAGCGACATCCCGCGCTCGCACCGCAGCCGTCTCAACTCTGAGCCGAATGTGCCGGATTCGCCGTCGGGCCGTACGTCCCGTACCCCGTTCATGCCCGGCACGGTACAGCGGGGACATGGACATTTCAGCAGGCACCGGATGCTTTCACCTGAACTCGCGAACGGCCCCGACCGGCCCCGGGGCGAGGCCGCTGCGGGCGGCCCGCGGCTCCGGGCGGCCCTGCGGGGAGGGCGCTCGTCGGCCGGCGATCAGAGGTCGTCCGTCGGGTCCAGGTCGAGTTCGTCCGCGAACTCCTCGCCGGTCTCGTCCCCGGCGGGCTGCGGACGCTCCGGTTCCTCCTCGGCGAGCAGCTGGTCCAGGGACTCGCCGCGCCTGGCCTCCTCGGCGGTGGTGCCGAAGGACTCGGCGGGCGACCAGTGGTCCGGCGGGGCGATGCCGTTGTCCAGCGGGTCGTAGCTGAGATCGTCCGTGACCAGGGTGTCCTCGGCGTCCAGGACCCCGTCGTCCTCGGGCGGCCCGCCGGCGTCGTCATAGGTGTCACTCATGACCACACGCTGCCGCATCCGGGCCGCGTACGCATCCCGGGACCCGGCACGGGGCAAAGGTGCGGTCCGCCCGGGTCGGCACAAGAATGCGAGACGAGCCGGAAATACCGGGACGAACCGAGGAGGCGGCATGAGCGACCAGGGACCGGACCCGTCCGCAGTGACCCCGGACAGCGAACTGCACAGCGGAGGCAGCGACGAGGCGACCCCCGAGGACCTGGTACTGGCCTCGGGCCGCGACGTGACGCCGGAGAACCTGGAATGGGCGCGCAGGCGGCTGGAGAAGGAAGGGCGCGCGGCCATCGAGTCCGAGCTGCCCTGAGCATCCGTACGCCCCCCCCGTGGGGGACGGCCCGCGGAACACAGGTGCCCCGCCCGGATCGACGACCGGGCGGGGCACCTGTGGGTTCGGGACGTACGCGGCGGTCAGCGGCCCGCGTACACCGCGCTGACGAACGTCACCAGCTGGTCGGCGGGCAGCGCCCGCGCCAGGTCCGCCTCGGTGACCATGCCGACCGGCACCCCGTTGTCCAGCACCAGCAGCCGGCGGATGCGGGCGTCGCTCATCACCCGTACCGCCTCGTCGGCGTCGGCGGACACGTCGACCGACACCGGCTTGCCCTCGGCCAGATCGCCGGCGGTCCGCTTCGCCGGGTCGTGACCGGCGGCGACGCACTTCACGACGATGTCGCGGTCGGTGACGATGCCGGTCAGCTCGTCGTCGCTGCTCTTCACCGGCAGCGCGCCGATGTGGTGCTCGCGCATCAGCTGGGCGGCCCGGTCGAGGGTCTCGGACGCCGGGATGCAGCGGACTTCGGGGGTCATCAGGTCACGGACGGTGGTCATGGGGGTCCTCCGGTATCGACGGATGCGGCCACCGTCATGCTGGGCGCAGGCGGGCGCGGCGGCGAACGCACGGGGTCGTACGGGTGAGGGAACACCGGGCCCGCGCCGCGGAGGTGTGGCGCGACGCGGGCCGGGACGGAGGGCGGGGTTCGGCGCCGGGCGCGGGCGGCAAGGACGAAAGGACCTGAGCGGGAGGGGGGCGGGCGAAGGGGCGGCAACCGAGACGCCACCCTTTCACTCCGCCCCGCTCGCCCAGTGACGGCAGGGTCTGGGCTGTCACTGCGCGGGCAGCAGAAGTGCGGTGAGCGCGGCCGGCCGCAAGGGTCCGGAGACCGCCGGTTCCACAGGAGCCGAAGAGTGGCCCGGACGACCGGTTCCGCGCGGCGCCACGGACGGCCGATCATCCGTCCGTGACGCCTGTGCGGCCTGGTGCGGGCCGACGCGACGGCCCGTTTCCCTGTCGCGCCGTTCGACCTCCTCCACGTCGACCATGGAGGAGACCTGCACCCGCGACCGCTGCCGCACTTCCCTGCGCGGCCCACGATCGGGGGAGTTGGGCAAATCCGGCAACCCGCGTCGGTAGTGCGTCGTATCGTCGCCCCATGAACGGGAATCCGGAGAGCTTCCGGGGCACGGGTACGACCGAAGAGCACGGAACCGACGGCGGGCCGGGCCGCGGAGCGGAACACGCGGCGGACCGCGAGGCGGAGCAGGCGGAGGACCACGAGAGGGTTCACGCGGCGGACCACGGACGGCCGAAAGGCGCACCGGACCGCACGGCCGACGGCCGGGACGAGCAGGACGACCGGCCGGACACCACCCCCCGCACGGCCCCCGGCGGGATCGCCGGTCCCGTCGGCCCTGTGGGGCTGAGCACCGGGGCGGTCGCCCGCCGGCTGGGCGTCGCACCGACCACCCTGCGGTCCTGGGACCGCCGTTACGGCATCGGCCCCGCCGTCCGCGGCGACGGCAGACACCGCCGCTGGACCGCCGCCGACGTGGCACTCCTGGAGCGGATGTGCGCGCTGACCGCACGCGGCATTCCCCCTGCGGAGGCGGCGCGCCTGGCCCGCACCTCCGCCGCACCGGGTCCGGAGGAACGGACGGAGCCGCCCGCTCGGACGGACGAACCCGAACAGGCCGACCACCGGGGCCGGTTGGGCCGCCAGGAGAAGCCGGACGACCCGGCGCGGTCGGGGCGGCCGGAACCGGACCGGCCCGACGCCGGGGAGCACATCGTCCGGCCCAAGCCGACGGACCGTCAGTTATGGTCCCCCACAGGCGCTTTGGCGGAACTGTCGATCCCCGCTCCGCGCCTGCCGGACGTCGGAGTGCCGGCCCGCACGGTACGGGGCCTGCGCAACGCCGCCGTACGGCTCGACTCGCCGACCCTCGACGAGCTGCTCAACGACACGGTCCGCACGCACGGCCTGGTCGACTGCTGGCAGGAGGCCATGTCCCCGGCGCTGCGCGCCATCGGCCGCACCTGGGCCAACTCGGGCGACGCGGCGGGCGAACGGTACGTCGAGGCCGAGCACCTGCTGTCCTGGCACGTCTCGACGGCCCTGCGGCGCAACACCCCCGCCAAGGAGGTCGACGACGACCAGCCGGTACTGCTGGCCTGCCTCCCCGGCGAGCTGCACACCCTCGCCCTGGAGGCGCTGGATGCCGCCCTGGCCGAACGGGGCCTGCCCACAAGGATGTTCGGCGCCGCCGTACCGCTGGGCGCACTGTCCGAGGCGGTCCGCCGCACCGGTCCGCGTGCCGTCGTGCTCTGGTCGCAGACCCGGCCCACGGCCGACCGCTCCGTCGTCGGCCGGGTCCGCGCCACCGCCCGGGGCATCCGCGGCGCCCGCACCCAGCCGGTGGTGCTGGCCGCCGGGCCCGGCTGGGACCGCACCGGTCCGAGCGAGGGCGTGCACCGCCCGCGCGACCTCGCCTCGGCACTCCGCATCATCGAGGACGCCCCGCACCTCTGAGCGGACCCGCGGCCCCGCCCCGCACGCCCGCGACGGGCGCACCGGGAGCAGGGCACACGCGGTCCGTTCCGACTCGCCCGCCCCGGGGGGAGTTTCGCCCCCACGGGCACGAGGTACCCGCGTCGCACAGGCCCGCCACCGTGAGGAAGCCGCCATCAGCGACCACTACGACGCCGCCGACTCCGCCCGCTCCCACGCCCGCGGCGACCGCGAGGACCACCCCGGAGCGCCCGAGGAGCGCACCGCACCGGGGGAGGACCGCACCGCACCGGGGGAGGACCGCACCGCACCGGGGGAGGAGCGCCCCGGCGCACCGGCGGAGGACTCCGCCCGCCCCGCGGTCCGGGTGGGCACCTGCTCCTGGACGGACCCCGCCCTGGTCTCCAGCGGCTGGTACCCGCCGGGCACCCGGGGCGCCGAGGGACGGCTGAGGCACTACTCGGGCCGCTTCTCCCTCGTCGAGGCCGACAGCACCTTCTACACGCTGCCCTCCGAACGCGTCGCCAAGCTGTGGGCCCAGCGCACCCCGGACGGCTTCGTCTTCGACGTCAAGGCGTTCGCCCTGCTCACCGGCCACAGTGCCCGCACCGCCGCGCTTCCGCCACAGCTGCGCCCGGCGGCCGAGGGCAGGAGCCGGGCCCGCAAGCGCGACCTGTCGCCGGGTATGGTCGCCGAACTGTGGCGGCTCTTCCACGAGGGCATCGCCCCGCTCCGCGACACCGGGCGGCTGGGCAGCGTGCTGTTCCAGTTCTCGCCGTGGTTCCGGCCCGAGCCACGGGCGGCGGACTACATCGCGGAGTGCCGGGAACGCGCCGAAGTGCCGATCAGCGTGGAGTTCCGGCACCCCGGCTGGCTGGCCCCCGAGCGCCTCCCGGCCACCCTCGACCTGCTGCGCGGCCTCCGGGTCCCGCTGGTCGCCGTCGACACCCCGCAGGGACTGCCCGCGTCGCTGCCCCCGGTCGCCGAGTCCACCTCGCCCGACCTGGCGGTCGTACGCCTCCACGGGCGCAGCCCGCAGTGGGGGACCGGCGGCAAGGAGGAGAGCTACCGGCACCGCTACACGGAGGCCGAGCTGCGCCCGTGGGTGCCCCGCATCCGGGCGCTGGCCGAGCGGTCCGCACAGGTCCACGTCCTGTTCAACAACTGCTGCGCGGACGCCTCGGTGCGTGCCGCGCGGACCATGGACCGGCTGCTCCGCGACGGCGTGTGAACCCGGCCGGACGTCTCCGCCCGCCCGCACCCCTTCCTCATTCCTGCAACACGTTCTACTGTGTGCGCCGCCGCAGCGACGAGCCGAAGATGCCTGGAGGGCCCGTGCACCTCGAATACACGCCCGAGCAGCAGCAGTTGCGCACCGAACTGCGCGCCTACTTCGCCGGCCTCGTGCCCGACGACGCCTCCGCCAGGTACGCCGAACCGGCCGCCCAGAAGCGCTTCTACCGGGAGACGATCCGCCGCCTGGGCGCCGACGGCTGGCTCGGCGTGGGCTGGCCGAAGGAGTACGGCGGGCGCGGACTGACGCCCATGGAGCAGTACGTCTTCTTCGACGAGGCGGCGCAGGCCAACGTGCCGCTGCCGCTGATGGCGCTCAACACCGTCGGGCCGACGATCATGCAGTACGGCACCGAGGAGCAGAAGGCGTACTTCCTGCCGGGGATCCTCTCCGGCGAACTCGACTTCGCCATCGGCTACAGCGAACCCGACGCGGGCACCGACCTCGCGGCCCTGCGGACGCGCGCCGTGCGCGAGGGGGACGAGTACGTCGTCAACGGCCAGAAGATCTGGACCACCAACGGCGACACCGCCGACTGGGTCTGGCTCGCGGTGCGCACCGACCCCGACGCCCCGCCGCACAAGGGCATCACCATGCTCCTGGTCCCCACCAGCGACCCCGGCTACTCCTGTACCCTCATCAACACCCTCGCCTCGCACGACACCACCGCCAGCTACTACGAGAACATCCGCGTCCCCGTCTCCCGCCGCGTCGGCGAGGAGAACAAGGGCTGGCGGCTCATCACCAACCAGCTCAACCACGAACGCGTCACCCTCGCCGCCCACGGCACCATGGCGGTGCGCGCCCTGCACGACGTGCAGCGCTGGGCCATGGACACCAAGCTCGCCGACGGGCGCCGGGTGATCGACCTGGGCTGGGTGCGCGGCCGGCTCGCCCGCACGCACACCCGGCTCGACGCGATGAAGCTGCTCAACTGGCAGATGGTGAACGCCGTCCAGAACGGCACCCTCACCCCGCAGGACGCCTCCGCCGTCAAGGTCTACGGCTCCGAGGCGCGCCGGGACGCGTACGGCTGGCTGATGGAGGTCGTCGGCGCCGCGGGCCCCCTCAAGGAGGGCTCGGCGGGCGCCGTGCTGCACGGCGAACTGGAACGCGGCTACCGCTCCGCCGTCATCTTCACCTTCGGCGGCGGCAACAACGAGATCCAGCGCGAGATCATCTCCTGGATCGGCCTCGGAATGCCCAGGGTGCGCCGCTGACGCACCCGCCCCCCTCATCCTCGTGGCCCCGCCCAGGTGCCCTGCGGCGTGCGATTGGGCAGGCTGGACCCGCGGACCGGGCATCCGGCCGGACCGGGCTCCTGGTCGAGAGGCACGGAGAGGGAAGCCATGGGCGGGAAGAACGGAACGGGCCCCGGCGCGGGCGGGCAGGGGCCTCCCGGCGGGAACCGCTCCACAGAGAACACGGCGGGCCCCGGCGGGAGCGGCTCCACCGAGGTCGCGGCGGGCTCCGGCGGGAGCTCCGCGGGCCGGGGCGGCAGCGGGGCCGCGCGGTTCTACGCCCGGCTCGCCGTGCTCGCCGCGGCGGGTTCGCTGGTGGTGCTCGTCCTGGCCCTGGGCGCGGGCGGCTTCGTGATCGTCGGGGCCGGGCTCCTGGGGCTCGTGCTCTGCGCGGCGGGGGTGTGGTGGTTCGTGGCGCACCGCGGCGCGCTCCGGCTGTTCGGAGGGGTCCTCGCGGTCGCGGCCCCCGTCGGCGTCCTGGTGTTCTTCGCGTACGACGGGCTCTGGCTGACGGCACTCGTGATGGTCCTGTGCTGGGCCGTCACCCTGGCCTGCGCACGGTCCGCGCTGCGCAGGTCGCGCCCGGAGCGCCCCGTGCGCGCGGTCTCCGCGGCCCGGCCCCGGAACCCCGTCCTGATCATGAACCCGAAGTCCGGCGGCGGGAAGGTCGGCCGCTTCCGCCTGGTCGAGCAGGCCGAGGAGCTCGGGGCGCGGGTGATCCTGCTCGATCCGTCCGCCCCGGCCGACGTCGCCGAACTGGCCCGGCAGGCCGTGGCACGGGGCGCCGACCTGCTCGGAGTCGCGGGCGGCGACGGCACCCAGGCGCTGGTCGCGGCGGTCGCCGCCGAGCACCGCCTGCCGTTCCTGGTGATCGCCGCCGGTACCCGCAACCACTTCGCCATGGACCTCGGGCTCGACCGCGGCGACCCGTCGCGCTGCCTCGACGCGCTGCGCGACGGGGAGGAACTCCGGATCGACCTCGGTGACGTGTCCGGCCGCGCCTTCGTCAACACCGTGTCCTTCGGGGTGTACGCGGACGTGGTGCAGCGGCCCGAGTACCGCGACGCCAAGGCGGGCACCGCGCTCAGCCTCATGCCGGACCTGCTCGGCGACCAGGTGCGCCGGATCGACGCGTCCATCGACGGCACGAAACTCGCTTCCCAGCAGGCCCTTCTGGTCAGCAACAACCCGTACGTCTCGCCGGACGAGCTGATCGCCGGCGGACGCAGGCCCCGCCTCGACGACGGTGAACTCGGCGTGCTCGGAATCCGGGTGGAGGACGCGGCACAGGCCGCCGACCTCGCCGTACGGGGCACCCAGTCACCGGCACTGACCGCGCTGAGCGCGCACCGCGTCGAGGTGACCGCCGCCGACCCGGAGATCGCCGTCGCGGTCGACGGGGAGGCGCTGCGGATGCCGACCCCGGTGGTGTGCACCCTGCGCCCGGGTGCGCTGCGGGTGCTCGTGCCGCGCGACCGTTCCGGGGTGGTCGACCCGCCGCCGCGGGTGGACTGGCGGCGGGTGGCCCGGCTGGCGCTCGGCCGCCCGGAGCCGGACGTTCCGCGATGACCCCGGGCCGACGGCCCCGGGGACGGCGGGGCGGCCGGGCGTCCTGGGGCATGGTCGGCCGCCGCGGCGATGGTGTACCAAGAGGAGCATGACCGTTCCCCCGCGCACGGGCGCCGACCCCGGCCTCTTCGGACCGGCCTCCGTCACCTGGCAGGTGCACGGCGACCCGATGATGTGGATCGCGGGAGTGCGCGCCCTCTACCTCCAGGCGCTGCACCCCCGCGCGGTGCGCGGCGTCCTGATCAACAGCACCTTCCTGGAGGACGCCTGGGGCCGGCTGATGCGTACCGCCGACTTCGTCGGCACCCTCACCTACGGCACCACCGAGGCCGCCGAGAGGGCCGGGGCCCGGGTGCGCGGCATCCACCGCAGGCTCCGGGTCGACGATCCGGAACTGCTGCTGTGGGTGCACTGCGCGGAGATCGACTCCTACCTGGGCGTCGCCCGCCGCTCCGGACTGCGGATGAGCGACGCCCAGGCCGACCGGTACGTCGACGAGAACCGGGTCGCCGCACGCCTGGTGGGCCTCGACCCCGCCCGGGTGCCGGCCGGCACCCGGGAGCTGGCGGAGTACTTCGCGGCGGTGCGCCCCGAGCTGGCGGCCGGGGAGGACGCCCGGACCGTGGACGCCTTCCTGCGCAGGCCACCGGTGGCACCCGCACTCGTACCGGCGCGCGAGATCGTGTGGCGGCGGGTGGCGCACCTCGCCTACGCCTCGCTGCCGTCCTACGCCCACGATCTCTACGGCAGGCCCGCGCCCGCCCGCCGGACCGTGGACCGCAGGCTCGCCGCCACCGGCACCACGCTGCGCTGCATTCCCTCCCGGCTCCGCTGGCAGCTGCCACCGGGTCACATCTTGAAGGCGGTTGCCCGGCTCGGCCCCGGCAGCCGCCCGGCACCGTACAAACTCGACCGGGGGGCGGCCATACTGGACGGGCCGGGGAGGGCGCAGCGGAGCGACGGGGGCGATCGTACGAGATGGCGGACACCAGGCTGATCCAAGGCCGGTACCGGCTGCTCGACCTGATCGGGCGCGGCGGCATGGGCGAGGTGTGGCGGGCCCGTGACGAGTCGCTCGGCAGGCAGGTCGCCGTGAAGTGCCTCAAGCCGATGGGGACGCAGCACGACCAGTCGATCTCGGGAGTGCTGCGCGAGCGCTTCCGCCGCGAGGCACGGGTGGCCGCGGCGCTCCAGCACCGGGGCGTCACCGTCGTGCACGACTTCGGCGAGTACGAGGGCGTGCTCTACCTGGTGATGGAACTCCTGGAGGGCCGCAACCTCAGCCAGCTCCTGGAGGACAACAAACAGCACCCGCTGCCCGTCCACGACGTCGTCGACATCGCCGAACAGGTCGCCTGGGCCCTCGCCTACACTCACGAACAGGGCATCGTCCACCGCGACCTGAAGCCCGCCAACATCATGCGGCTCACCGACGGCACGGTGAAGATCTGCGACTTCGGCATCGCACGGCTGGGCCACGACATCGGCTTCACCTCCCGCCTCACCGGCACCGGCATCGCCATGGGCACCCCGCACTACATGTCGCCCGAGCAGATCAGCGGCGTCAACGTCGACCACCGCAGCGACCTCTACTCGCTGGGCTGCGTGCTGTACGAGATCGCCACCGGCGTGCCGCCGTTCGACCTGGAGGACGCCTGGGCGGTCCTCGTCGGGCACCGCGACACCGCCCCCCAGCCGCCGCGCAGCCACCGGGCCGAACTCCCCGAGTTCTTCGACCGGATAGTGCTCGACCTGCTGGCCAAGACCCCCGACGGGCGGCCCACCGACGCCAAGGACCTCGGACGCCGGCTCACCGACGGACGCCTCACCCCCGCGTCCGGCAGGCTGCTGCCGGGCGTGCCGGGACATCCCGCGACCGTGCTGGCCGTCGCCCCCGGGCCGCTGCCGCTCACCGGCCGGCCCGTGCAGCCGCCGACCCGGGTGCCCCGGCTGCCGTCCTGGACGCGCGGCATGACCACGGGCCACAAGGCGGGCGGCACCGGAACGCTCGACTCCGCACAGGGCGACCCGGCCGCCGGGCTGACCGGCGAGTGGACCAGCGGCGCCGGGCTGCGTCCGCCGGGCGGCCCGGTCCCGGCGCGCAAGGAGCGGCCGACGCCCCCGCCCGAGGTCCTCGACGTCCTCGACAGCCGGCACAACGCGGGCCTCAGCCTGGGCAGGCTCGGCCGCTGGGAGGAGGCCGGCGAGGTGCACCGCGCGGTCGCCGCCGAACGCGAGCACGCGCTGGGCCCCGACCACCCCGACACCCTCGCCAGCCACTACGAGGTCGGCTTCACCCTCAGCCGTACGGGCCGGGCGGCCGACGCGCTGCGCGAGTTCACCCGGGTCGCCGAGGGCCGGGCGCGCACCATGGGCGCCGAGCACCCCGAGACCCTCGCTGCCCGGCAGGAGACGGCGTACGTACTGGGTCAGCTGGGGCGGCACTTCGAGGCGCACCAGGTGTACTCGACGGTGCTCGCCGCCCGCGAGCGGACGATGGGCGCCGAGCACGTGGACACCCTGCGCTGCCGCCACAACCTCGCCTTCAACCTGAGCAGGCTGGGCCGGCTGGAGGACTCCTACCGGATGGCCAGGGACGTCGCGGCGGCCCGGTCCAGAGTGCTGGGCGCCGGACACCCGGACACCCTGGTCACCCAGTACGAGGTGGCGTACGCGCTCGGCCAGCTGGGCCGGTGGAACGAGGCGCTCCAGACGTACCGGGAGGTCGCCAGATCCCGCGCCAGGTCATTGGGGGCCGACCACCCCGACACCCTGTCCGCGCGCTACGAGGTGGGCATCTGCCTGGGGCGGCTGGGGCGTAGCGCGGAGGCGCTGGAGCTGTACCGCGACCTGGTCGAGGACCGCACGCGCACCGGCGGCCCGGCCGACGCGGAGACGCTCAGGGCGCGGCACGGACTCGGCGTCAACCTGGGCCGGATGGCCCGTTGGGAGGAGGCCCTGGCGGAGGCCCGCGACGTGTGCGCGATCCGCGAACGGGTGCTGGGCCCCGGCCACCCCGACACCCTGGTCTCCCGCCGCGAGGTGGCGGTGGGCCTGGGCTGGCTCGGCCGCTGGGCGGACGCGCTGGCCGTGTACCGGCAGGTGGCGCAGGAGCGGGAGCGGGTGCTCGGGGTCGACCACCCGGACGCCCTGGCCAGCCGCAACGACGAGGCACAGTGCCTGGAACAGCTCGGCAGGGGCGGCGAGGCGGCGGAGATCTACCGCCGGGTGGCGGCGCTGCGGCGCGGACGACGGGGCTAGCGCGGCGGGACGGGGGCCGGTCGCACGGCCGGGTGTTCCGGGGCGCCAGGTCCCACGGCCCGGCGTTCCCCGGCCCGGCGTTCCCCGGCCCTGCGGTGGGGAGGCCGCCGGGCCGACGGCCTCCACCGGAGGGGCCGCTACCAGCTGGGGGTCGGTACGACCGTCAGCAGGGCCGACACCGCGACCACGCCCACCAGCATCACGACCTCCGCCCTGGCGGCCCGCGCGGCTCCGTCCGGGTTGGTCCGGCCGCGCCCCGACTGCTTGCGCATCGACCGCCGCAGCCGTGCCCGCGCCACCAGCGCCAGCACGCTCACCACCGCGAACAGCGCCAGCTTCACCAGCAGCGTCCGGCCGTACGCGGTGGTGAGGATGTCGTCCAGCGGCAGCCTGCGCAGCGTGCTGAAGGTCCCCGTGACGGCCAGCGCCACGTACAGGAACGCGGCCATCCGCGCGTACCTGGCGAGCAGCGTCCGCCCCGGTGCGGCACCGGCGGACGGGTCCGGGACCTCCCGGCCCCGCCACAGGTGCATCGCCCGCAGCGCGTACACCAGACCGCCCGTCCACAGCGCCGACGCGGTCAGGTGAATCGTCGTCAGCACGATGCCGATCTCCGGGGTGTCCAGCTCCGGATGCGCCCGCACCGCCTCCGAGAAGATCACCACCGCGAGCGGCAGCACCGCCCACGACGGCCGCTTCAGCCAGGTGCAGGCCGCGGCCGCGAGGAACGCGTTGGCCTGGAGGAGCAGCATGCCCCCGGGGTCCGTCGCATAGGTCTCGGTGAACGTCATGTTGCCCAGCTCGGCCAGCTGGACGATCTGGCCGAACGAGGCCGCCGCCCCGGCCAGCGACAGCGCGATCCCCCACACGGGTGGCCGGACCTCGGGGGCACCGGGCACCGTCCGGGCGAGGCGGTGTCCGACGACCTCGCCGAGGTGCAGGAAGAGCGCGGCCAGGAACACCGAACGCAGCAGCGTGGTGGTCCCGGCCCCGGGTATGTCGAGCTCGCCCGTGTCGCGGGAGACGATGCCCATGCCGAGCAGGGCGACCACGACCAGCACGGCCACGGCCGCCGCCGGAGTGGTGTAGGACCTGGCGCGCCCCCGCCAGCCGTCCTCCGGGCCGGCGGCGGAAGGTTCCTGCTCCGGCTGCGGACCGAACGCGTGCGGTCCGGCCGGGGGCGGGCCGGCAGTGGGCGGGCCGACCGGGAGCGGCCCGAGCTGCGTGGTCGGCACGTCCGCGTACGGCTGCGCGGGGGGCGGCCCGTCGGAGCGGGGCCGCGCGGGGGAGGGCCGGTCGGCGTACGGCTGCGCGGGGTACGGCCGGTCGCCGTGCGGCGGTGCGGTGTGCGGGCCCTCCGGGTGCCACGGCGCGGCACGCGGAGGGTCGGGCGGCCCTTCGGCGGGGGCCGGGCGGGTGGAAGGCTCCGGGTAGGTCACCTCCTGATTTTCCCTATGCGGACGAGAGGGCACAAAGCGACCCCCCTGCCGGGGGTGCTCCCCGCCCTCGTCCCCCCGCTGCCGGCCCGCGCTTCTCCACTCGGTCGCCATGCCCCGTCTTCCCCCCTGTCGGACCCGCGGTGCAGCGCGTAGGGTCCCGCCATGCCCGCACCTGCTGCCTCGGCCGTGCCGAAGCGTTCCTCGTACGACGTCGTCATCGTCGGCGGTGGCCACAACGGACTGGTCGCCGCCGCCTACCTCGCCAGGGCCGGCCGCTCGGTGCTCCTGCTGGAGCGGCTCGACGGCACCGGGGGAGCGGCGGTGTCCACCCGCCCCTTCGCCGGCACCGACGCCAGGCTCTCGCGCTACTCGTATCTCGTGTCACTGCTCCCCCGCACTATTGTGCGGGACCTCGGACTCTCCTTCGCCGTACGGAAGCGGACAATTTCCTCGTACACCCCTAAGGGGGACGGCGGTCTGCTGGTCGGTGGTTCCGGAACGCGGGATTCCTTCGCGGCGCTCACCGGAGGGGACAAGGAGTACCGGGCCTGGGAGGAGTTCTACGGGCGGCTGCGACAGGTCGCCGCACGCGTCTTCCCGACGCTCACCGAACCCCTGCCCGCCCGCCGGGAGCTGCGCCGCCGCATCGACGACGACACCGCCTGGCGGATGCTCTTCGAGGAGCCGATCGGGGTCGCGATCGAGGAGACCTTCGACCACGACCTGGTGCGCGGCGTGGTCCTCACGGACGCCCTGATCGGCACCTTCGCCGACGCCCACGACCCGTCACTGCCGCAGAACCGGTGCTTCCTCTACCACGTCATCGGCGGCGGAACAGGCGACTGGGACGTCCCCGTCGGCGGCATGGGCGCCCTCACCGACGCCCTCGCCGCCGCCGCCCGCGCGGCGGGCGCCGAGATCGTCACCGGCTGCGAGGCCACCCGCATCGAGACCGACGGAGCGCGCGCCGAGGTCTCGTACCGCACCCGGGCCCGCGAGGCCGTCGTCGCCGGCGGCCACGTCCTGGTCAACGCCTCGCCCCACCACCTGGCCGGGCTGCTCGGCGACGAGCCGCCCGCGCCCGCCCCCGAGGGAGCCCAGCTCAAGGTCAACATGCTGCTGCGCCGCCTGCCGAGGCTGCGCGACCGCTCCGTCGATCCGCGCGACGCGTTCGCCGGGACCTTCCACGTGGCGGAGGGGTACGCCGAACTCGCCGCCGCCCACCGGGACGCGGCGGTCGGCCGGCTGCCCGGGGCGCCGCCCTCGGAGATCTACTGCCACTCGCTGACCGACCCCACCATCCTCGGGCCGGACCTGGTGGAGCAGGGCTACCAGACCCTCACGCTGTTCGGGCTGCACACCCCCGCCCGGCTCTTCGCCGCCGACAACGAGGCCGCCCGCGCCGAACTGCTGCGCACCACCCTCGAACAGCTCGACGCCCGGCTCGCCGAACCGCTCGCCGACTGTCTGGCCCTCGACGCCGAGGGCCGCCCCTGCATCGAGGCCAAGACCCCGCTGGACCTGGAGCGCGAACTGCGGCTGCCCGGCGGGCACATCTTCCACGGCGACCTGTCCTTCCCCCACCTGGCGGAGGACGGCCCGGCGGAGGGCGCCGACGGGAGCGGCGGTCCGGCGGGGCAGGCCTCGACGGCCGCCGTGCGGTGGGGTGTGGCCACCGCCAGGCCCAATGTCCTGCTGTGCGGGGCCGGGGCCGTCCGGGGCGGCGGGGTCAGCGGTGTTCCCGGACACAACGCGGCCATGGCGGTGCTGGGACGCTAGCGGGGAGGGGCGGGCGGGACGGCGGGCCGGGCGGGACGGCGGCGGCGACCGGACGGACGCGGCGGTTCCGGGGCAGGATGGGCCGCATGTCGAAATCCCGGAAGTGCTCCACGGCGCAGTCGGTCACACGGCCCGTCAACTCGCCCTTCTCGCTGTACTCGCAGGACTCGATCCTCTCGATCGGCTCCGTGGGCTCCGTGCTGTCCATCGGCTCCGTCGGGTCCGTCCTGTCCGTGGGCTCGGTGGGCAGCGCGCTGTCGGTCGGGTCGATCGGTTCGGCGCTGTCGCGCTTCTCGTTCGCCTCCTGGATGAGCACGGGCTCCTTCATGTCCGTCCAGTCCCAGTGGTCCACCTTCTCCCTCAGGTCCAGCCGCGGCATCAAGGCGGTCGGCGGCTCGGGACCGGCCGGGGCGGGGGCCTGCGCGGCGACGGCGGTGGCGGCGGGAGCGGTCGTACTGCTCCTGCGCCGCCACCGCTGAGGCGCCGCCCCGCCCCCGCCGCACGGCGGTTCAGTCGGCGGAGGCCGTCCAGCCCGTCGCCCGCAGACGGGCCGCGTCCCGGGGCCGGGACTCGTCGAACAGGGTCCGGCCCCGGTCCGTCACCCGCAGCCCGTCGACGTACACCCCGCGCCCGACGTACCGCGCGTCCGTGGTGTACCGCCAGCGCAGGACGACGTCCTTGCCGCGGTACGGGGCGAGATCCGCGCCCGCCCGGTGCCAGACGCGCCCGGACCACCCGCTCACCGCACCGCCGGGATGCGGCTGCGGGTCGCCGCCGCCACTCCCGCCGCCGGCTCTGCGTGCCGTCGTGAACGGCACCGGTGCCCAGGTCGCGCCCGCGTCGGTGGACGCCTCCAGCGTCAGGGTGTCGGCGTTCGGCTCGATGTCCCACCACAGGTCGCAGTGGAGGACCGTACGGTCCGAGCCGACCGGCAGCGCGGGCAGCGCGAGCGTGGCCGTCGCGGCGGAGGCCATCCCCGCGTACCAGGCGGTGCGGCCGTGCGCGGGCCGCACCGCGACCGCGCGGGCCATGTCGTTGGCCGTCGCCACCCGTGGCGCCGAACCGGAGCGCCAGTTGCGCACCGGGTGCACGGAGTTGCCCAGCACGATCAGGAAGGAGTCGGTGCTCGGGTCGATGACCAGACTGGTACCGGTGAAGCCGGTGTGGCCCGCGGTGCGCGGGGTGGCCATCGCGCCCATGTACCAGTGCTGGTAGAGCTCGAAGCCGAGCCCGTGCTCGTCGCCCGGGAACGCGGTGTTGAAGTCGGTGAACATCAGCTCCACCGACTCCGGGCGCAGGATCCTGGCCCGGCCGTACACCCCGCCGTTGAGCAGGGTGCGGGCCAGGATCGCGAGGTCCCACGCGGTGGAGAAGACGCCCGCGTGCCCGGCGACCCCGCCGAAGCCGTACGCGTTCTCGTCGTGCACCTCGCCCCAGACCAGCCCGCGGTCGATCCCCGACCAGGGCTTGCGGGCGTCCTCGGTGGCGGCGATCTTCGGCTTCCAGGAGGCGGGCGGGTTGAAGCGGGTGCGGTGCATCCCGAGCGGAGCGGTGATCTCGTCCCGGAGCAGTGCATCCAGCGGGCGAGCGGTGATCTTCTCCAGGACGAGTTGCAGCGAGATCAGATTCAGGTCCGAGTACAGGTACACCGAGCCGGGCGGGCTGGCCGGTGCCTCGTTCCACAGCATCTTCAGCTTCCCCTCCCGGGTCGGCTGCGAGTACAGCGGAATCCAGGCCCGGAAGCCCGAGGTGTGCGTCAGCAGCTGACGCACCGTGATGTCCGCCTTGCCCGCGGCCCCGAACTCCGGGAGGTACGAGGCGACCTTCGCCTCCAGCTCCAGCGCGCCCCGCTCGATCTGCTGCACCGCCAGCATCGAGGTGAACAGCTTCGACACCGACGCCAGGTCGAAGACCGTGTCCCGGGCGGTGGCGATGCGCTGCTCCGGCGGGAACTCCACCGCCGTGTCTGTCTTCTCGTCGTACGCCGAGTAGCGCACGGCCATCCCGATCGGCTCGTGCAGCGCGACCGTGCCACCGCGCCCGGCGAGCAGCACCGCGCCCGCGTACCACGGGTACTTGGGGGAGGGGCCGAGGAACTTCTCCGCGTCCGCGACCAACTGGTCCAGGTGGGCGGGGAGCAGCCCGGCCCGCGCGGCGGAACCGTACCGGAGCGTCGGCCGGCCGCCCGGACCACCGGCGCCGCCGCCTTCCGCCTCCCGCGGCTGCGTGGCCCCGGCGGCGGGGATCGGTCCCAGCATCAACGCACCTCCCAGCGCCAAGGCCCCGCCCGCGAACTGCCTTCGGCTGACGTCCCGGCCGGGCAGGGCCCGGTCACTGTGTTCTCTGTGCGCACCATCCTCAGTCATGGGCACCAGCAGGCCAAAGCGAACCCCCGGTGTCAACAGCCCCGACGGCCACGGCGGTACCGGCCGCCACGGGGGCGCGGGCGGCAAAGAATCTGACGCAGCATCAGAAATGCTCTTCCCCTCGCAGCCGCCCTGCGGCATCCTGCCGCCCATGAAGACGGAGCTGAGCCAGAAACTGGGGATCGAGCACGCCATCTTCGGCTTCACGCCGTTCCCCGCGGTGGCCGCCGCACTCACCAGGGCGGGCGGGTTCGGCGTCCTCGGGGCGGTCCGCTACAACGCCCCCGACGCCCTCGCCCGCGACCTCGACTGGATGCAGGAGCACACCGGGGGGAAACCGTACGGCCTGGACGTCGTCATGCCCGCCAAGAAGGTCGAGGGCGTGACCGAGGCCGAGGTGGAGGCCATGATCCCGGCCGGCCACCGCGAGTACGTCCGGGAGATCCTCGCCAAGCACCACGTGCCCGAACTCGCCGAGGGCGAGGCGTCCGGCTGGCGCATCACCGGCTGGATGGAACAGGTCGCCCGCAGTCAGCTCGACGTCGCCTTCGACTACCCGATCAAGCTGCTGGCCAACGCGCTCGGCTCACCACCGGCCGACGTCGTCGCCCGCGCCCACGACCACGGCGTGCTGGTGGCCGCCCTCGCCGGCAGCGCCAAGCACGCCCGCCGGCACGCCGAGGCGGGCATCGACATCGTCGTCGCCCAGGGGTACGAGGCGGGCGGCCACACCGGGGAGATCGCCTCGATGGTCCTGGTGCCCGAGGTGGTGGACGCGGTGGGGGAACTGCCGGTGCTGGCCGCCGGCGGCATCGGCGGCGGCGAGCAGGTCGCCGCCGCGTTCGCCCTCGGCGCGCAGGGCGCCTGGCTCGGCTCCCTCTGGCTCACCACCGAGGAGGCCGAACTCCACTCCGCCGCCCTCACCGCCAAACTCCTCGCCGCGGGCTCCGGCGACACCGTCCGCTCCCGCGCCCTCACCGGCAAACCGGCCCGCCAGCTGCGCACCGAGTGGACCGACGCCTGGGACGACCCCAGCGGCCCCGGCACCCTCCCGATGCCCCTCCAGGGACTGCTGGTCGCCGAGGCCAACTCCCGTATCCAGAAGTACGAAGTGGAACCCCTGCTGGGCACCCCGGTCGGCCAGATCGTCGGCCGGATGAACTCCCGGCGCAGCGTCCAGGCAGTCTTCGACGACCTCACCCGCGACTTCGAGCGCGCCGTGAGCCGCATCAACCGCATCGCGGGAAGGGACCAGGGACACACCCCATGAGCGGACACCCCACGAGCGAGACGCCCCCCAACGGATTCTGGGCCCAGGCAGCCGCCGACCCCGACCGCACCGTCCTGGTCGCACCGGACGGTGAGCAGTGGTCCGCGGGCCGGCTCCACGCGGCGGCCAACCGGCTGGTGCACGGACTGCGGGCCGCCGGGCTGGAGCAGGGCGACTCCTTCGCCGTGGTCCTGCCCAACGGCGTCGAGTTCTTCACCGCCTACCTCGCCGCCGTCCAGGCCGGCCTCTACCTCGTCCCCGTCAACCACCACCTCACCGGGCCGGAGATCGCCTGGATCGTCTCCGACTCCGCCGCCAAGGTCCTGATCGCACACGAACGCTTCGCCGCAGCGGCCACCGCCGCCGCCGACGAAGCGGGCCTGCCCGCCTCCCACCGGCACGCCGTCGGTACCGTGCCCGGCTTCGCCCCGTACACCCAACTCCTCGACGGACAGCCGGATTCGGCCCCCGACGACCGCGCACTCGGCTGGGTCATGAACTACACCTCCGGCACGACCGGACGCCCCCGCGGCATCAGGCGCCCGCTCTCCGGCAGACTCCCCGAGGAGTCCCACCTCGGCGGCTTCCTCGGCATCTTCGGCATCAGGCCCTTCGACGACAACGTCCACCTGGTCTGCTCACCGCTCTACCACACCGCCGTGCTCCAGTTCGCGGGAGCCGCCCTGCACATCGGGCACCCGCTCGTCCTGATGGACAAGTGGACACCCGAGGAGATGCTCCGGCTCATCGACACCCACCGCTGCACCCACACGCACATGGTCCCCACCCAGTTCCACCGCCTCCTCGCCCTGCCCGAGGAGACCCGGCGGAGCTACGACGTGACGTCCATGCGGCACGCGATCCACGGGGCCGCGCCCTGCCCCGAGCACGTCAAACGGGCCATGATCGACTGGTGGGGGAACTGCGTCGAGGAGTACTATGCGGCGAGCGAGGGCGGCGGCGCCTTCGCCACCGCCGAGGACTGGCTCAAGAAGCCCGGCACCGTCGGCAAGGCCTGGCCGATCAGTGAACTCGCCGTCTTCGACGACGACGGCAACCGGCTGCCGCCCGGCGAACTCGGCACCGTCTACCTGAAGATGAACACCGGCGGATTCAGCTACCACAAGGACGAGGCCAAGACCCGGAAGAACCGCATCGGCGACTTCTTCACCGTCGGCGACCTGGGCATCCTCGACGAGGACGGCTACCTCTTCCTCCGCGACCGCAAGATCGACATGATCATTTCCGGTGGCGTGAACATCTACCCGGCCGAGATCGAGGCCGCCCTGCTCACCCACCCGGACGTCGCCGACGCGGCGGCCTTCGGGATTCCGCACGCCGACCGGGGCGAGGAGGTCAAGGCCGTCGTGGAACCGGTGGAGGGCCGGGCGCCCTCGGAGTCCCTGGCCGCCGACATCCTCGCCCACTGCGAGCACCGGCTGGCGGGCTACAAACGGCCCAGGACCCTCGACTTCATCGCCGCGATGCCCCGCGACCCCAACGGCAAGCTCTACAAGCGACGGCTGCGCGAGCCGTACTGGGAGGGCCACGACAGACCCCTGTGAACCGGGTGAACCGGCGAAGTCCGCCGCACGGCACCACCCGGGGTGGCACGGAACAGCACCGCGGCCCGGTGGGGGAAGGGGTCCAACCCACCGGGCCGCGGTGCCGTGCCGCCGCGCTGCGCCTTGCGCGGCTTCCGTGATGCTGCTGTGTCAGCGCCTGAAGGCGTCCTTGGCCTTCTCCACGGACTGCCGGCCGTCACCCTTGGCGCGCTGGGCGCGGCCCTCCGCGGTCAGCCGCTCGTTGCCCACCATGCGGCCCACGGTCTCCTTGGCGGCACCCACCGCCTGGTCCGACTTGGCCTTCGTCTTCTTCTGCGCGGTCATGGGTTTCGCACTCCCTTGCCTGTTGAGGCGTTTCCTTGACAGAAGATCGCCTGCCCCCGCACTCGGAGCGAAAACCCCCGCCCCGGAAAACTCCTGCCGCCGAAAGCCCCGCGACGGCTCCCGCCCTACCCCACGAGAGCCGTCGCCCCCGGTCCGGGGGACGACCACAGCTCCGCGACCCGCGCCGCCGAGGTACCGAGCCCGGTGGGCCCGTACGCCGGCACCCGCGGGCCGTCCGGCACCGACGGCGCGGGGGCCGGCGGCTCCGGCTCCGACGACGGGGTGCCGTGGTGCCGCAGCAGCGCCGACTCCTGGTACCGCACGCAGCCCCGGTGCCAGTCGTGGACGCCCGCCAGCCAGTTCCGCAGCCCCCGCGCGTACTCCGCCACCGCCTCCCTGGCCTCCGCGTCCAGGCCGAACTCCGCGCACAGATCGGGCAGTTCGCTCTGCACCACGTGCTGGAACTCGGCCAGCCGCGCCCGCATCAGGTCGACCACCACGTCCCGCGCCTGCTCCACGGTGCACCCCAGGAAGTGCTGCACCACCAGCACCCCGTTGTGCACCTCGCCCTCGAACTCGACCTCCTTCTGGTACGAGTACAGGTCGTTCATCAGCGCCCCGTAGTCCATCGCGGAGCGCACCATCGACAGGAACGGGCGGCTGCCGAGGATCTCCGGTGACAGGGTGTCGCCGTGCGCGAGCCGCGACAGCGCGGCCGTCATGTCGGACCCGAAGGTGTGCCGCCGCATCTCGATGTAGTCGACCGGGTCGGGCACCCTGTTCTGGGCCTGGTTCGCCAGCTCCCACAGCCAGCTCGCCGTCATGTCCTCGACCGACCCGCGGAACGTCCGCCGCGCCTCCACCGTCATCGGCACCGCGGTCCGCACCCACAGATCGGCGAGCCCCCGCTCCAGCGGGGTCATGGCCGGCGGCATCGGCTCGTCCTCCACCGGCATGAACAGCGACAGCCGGTCGTTGGCCGCCTTCGCCCCGGCCAGGTCGAGCGTGCGCCCGTAGAGCGCGGGGAAGAGGTCGTCGCCGTACGTTCCCCAGGTCAGCCAGCCCGTACTGACGTCCAGCTCCGGCAGCCTGGCGTCCGGGTGGATGCCGGCCGCGCACAGCGGCAGGTCGTAGTCCCGCAGCTTCCCCTCGTCCCAGACGTCCGAGCCGGGGAGTCCGGGGACGCCCTCCAGGAACCCCATCGCGTGCGCCCAGCGGACCACGTTCTCCCGGGCGGCCTCCAGGTGCGGGCTCGGCGTGGTGGTGAAGGGCAGTTCCAGGTCGGGGACTTCGAGGTGCCCGACCTTCGCGAAGCGGTGCACCGCCACGTTCCGCTCCCGGGCCGGGACGCCGACGGCCAGGGAGGACAGCAGCTGCGAGGCGAAGGTGCCCATGCCGGTGGGGCCGCCGAGCGCGGACGGGGCGGGGTCGTGCGCGCCTTCGCCCGCCCCGTTCATGTACCGGCTGGAGCGCATGTGCCACTCGTGCCCGCCGGACTGCCAGTCCTGGAGCCCCTTCACATAGGCCAGCACGTCGAGCCGCTCCTGCGGTCCGATCGCGAACTCGGTGAACAGCGGGTCCAGTTCGGTGAACACGGTGGTCTCGAACTGCTGGAGCCGCGAGGTGAGCAGGTCGTTGACGGTCTCCGCCGCCTGCTGCGTGGAGCAGTCCAGGAAGTGCTCCATCACCAGGACGCCGTTGGAGAGTTCGCCCTCGTCGAGGATCTCGCGCTCGTAGCTGAACAGGTCGTTGCGCAGGTGCACCCCGTCGGAGAAGGTGTCACGCAGCACGCGCATCGGGCGCGAGGCGGCGATGGCCGCCGGGACCTCGGCCCCCGCCGCGTACTCCACGAGACCTGCCGACCAGGGGGCGCCGCCCACCTTGCGGCGCATCTCGATGTACTCGACGGGGTTGGCGATGCGCCCCTCGCTGATGTTCATCAGCTCCCACATCGACTCCTCCAGCAGGTGCTCGGTCGCCACCGCGAACCGCCGCCGCCACGCCTCGGACATCGACGGGCAGGTGCGCGCCCACAGGTCGGCGAGCCCCGCCTCCACCGCGTTCGTCGGCTCCGGAGGCAGCGCCCCCGCCTCCACCGGCATGAACGCGGGCAGCCGGTCCAGGTACGCCTTGGCGCCCTTCAGGTCGGGGCTGCGCTTGAACTGTTCCAGGAAGTGGTCGTCGAAGAAGAACACCCACACGTACCAGTCGGTGACCAGCGCCAACTGCTCGGCCGTGCAGTCCGGATGGGTGTAGGCGCACAGCAGCGCGTAGTCGTGGCTGTCGAAGTCGTGCTCGTCCCAGATCTCCGAGCCCTCGATCATGACCATCTCGCGCGCCCACGCCTTGGAGTGCTCCCGCGCATGCTCCAGATGCGGACTGAGCCGGGCCGGGTACGGCATGTAGAACTCGGGCAGCGTGAACGGTTGGGGCATGGTTGCGGAATTCGCCTTCCCTGCTCGACAGCCTCGGCGGCACGGACCCGCGACGGGGATCCGCGCCGGAATCGTCCTCACGCTAGGCGGCGGTCCCCGGACACGGCTCCGGCCCCGGACGATCATCACCGAAGTGGTGAATTCACGCCCGGAGCCGGTTAACGATCTTGTGCGTGGGTCAGGCCGTCCCCGGTGGACGGAGTCGGCCCGGACCGGGGGCCGCTCAGCGCTCCCGCGCCCACACCACCCTCAGCTTCGGCGAGGTGAGGATGTCCCGCTCGCAGAACCGCGAGGTCACCCACTTCTCGCCGGAGAACAGCTCGGTCTGGTCGCGGTAGTGCGGCGAGTCGGGGTTCGAGGACTGGCCGTACGTCAGCAGGGTCCTGGCCACCGGGCAGGGCCCGCCGTCCCAGCCGACCGCCTGGATGTAGCTGGAGCCGGTCGTCACCTCGGTGTAGCCGCCGCCCGCCGGGTTCCACACGGGCTCCACCTTGTTCCAGACGCCGAGCGACTCGGTGCCGCCGGGCACCGGCAGCCGCTTCCCGTTTCGCACCACGAACTGGTGCGCGCCGAGCGGCGCGTCGAGCGCGATGCCCGCAGCCCGCAGCTCGGCCACCGCGGCGGCCAGTGCCGAAGCGACCCCGGGCTCCGCCGTGTTGAGGGTGTTCGGGGTGCGCACCGGGTCGGCCGCGCTGAACGGCACCTTCCACAGCCGCTCGGCCGGCACCGCGGCGCTCAGCCTGCGCCAGAACCGGTCGAAGAGCAGGGCGCCCCGGCTCCCGGTGTCCGTCCTGCGGTCCCACTTCGCCAACACGGCGCAGGCCTCGGCGAGTTCACCGGTGGTGCAGGACTTCAGCAGCTCCGGCAGCGCCAGATCGGCGGCCGGGACCCGGTTCGCGAACTGCTGCTTCTGGAGGTCGCCGACCGTCAGCCGGCCCTTGCCGGCCATCGCCGCCACGTCCTCGACGGCACCGCGGGTGCGCATCGTGCGGGGCGTGCCGAGGGTGCCGAAGACCCGCTCGTACCCGGTCAGCGGGCGGTCGGCGTTGGCCAGCCAGGCGCTGTCGTTGGAGTTCTCGGCATAGGGGGCGTCCCGCAGCGCGGGCATCCGCGACGGGCCGAAGATGCCGGGCTCCACCGCGTCCGCGTCCCGGCCGAGCGCGCAGTCGCCGCGCGCGCCGTCCAGCACGGCCATCCCCGCCGCCGGATAGGTGACCTTGCCCATCGGGGTCGAGCAGCGTCCCACCAGCTCGTCCGTGAGGCGCGGCAGCACCTGCGACTGGGTGAAGAGCGAACCGCCCCGGGAGTCCGCGGCGATGGTGTTCACCCACGGCAGGCCCTGGGTGCGCAGCGCCCGCTGGATCCCCGCCACGTCCCGCGCCCTGCTGAAGCCGAGCGCGGTGTCACCGGCCCGCAGGTTCGTCGCGTTCGGGTCGTTCAGCGCGTACGCGGTCGTGGTCGTCCAGGGCAGCGGCAGCTGGGCGCCGAGCCCGGTGACCACCGGCCCGTACCGGGTCCACCACTGGGTCCGGGTCACCGGGGCGCCGTCCTTCACGGGGACGGTCACCGTCCGCCGCGTCATCCGCTCCGGCCTGCCGTCCACCACGTACACCGTCGGATCGGCCGCGTCGAGGGTGAGCTGGTGCAGGTTCATCGGCACACCGGTGGCGACCGTGTGGGACCAGGCGACCCGCGCGGTGTGTCCGATGGACACGGTCGCGGCGCCCAGCAGCGAGCCGCCCGTCACGTTCAGCTCGCCGGGAATGGTCTGCTGCGACTGCCAGAAGCGGCGCCCGCCCGACCACGGGTAGTGCGGGTTGCCCAGCAGCAGACCGCGCCCGTTCCCGGTCGTCGCGCCGTTGAAGGCGACGGCGTTCGAGCCCATCGCGGCGTCCGAGGTGTCGAAGAACCTCCGGGCCGCCTCGCCCGGCCCGACGCCGCCGTCCGCCGCGCGCGGCGCCGCGCCGCGCACCGTCGGCGAACCGGGCGGCCGGGCGGCGGTGATGCCGTCCACCCCGCGTCCCTGTCCGCCGAGCACCGCGAACGCGTAGCTCAGGGCGTGGATGTCCTCCACCGCGGCGGGGCGCACCCACGGCGCGCCCTTGCAGGCCGGGTCGCTCACCCGGTTCTGCTTCAGCCAGGCGTTGTACCCGGCGACGAACCCCCGCATCAGCTCCTGGACCTGACGGCTCGGGCCTGCCGGGGCCGGTCTGGCGACCAGCCGGGCGACGGTGCCGCTGTCGCGCACGCCCCGGAAGTAGAGGTCGCTCGCCAGATTGGTCGAGGCGGAGGACAGCGAACCGTCCGGCCTGCCGTCCGCCCCGAAGTACCGCGACCGCTCGCCGCGCACGGTCGCGAAGCCCTCGGCCAGCGTGCACACCTGATCGCCCGTCTGGGCCCAGCCGTTGCCGAAGCCCAGATTGGCGTAGTCCTTGGCGAGGATGTGCGGGATGCCGTACTCGGTGTACCTGACGACGGCCGACAGGCCGCCGTGCGAAGGGCGTTTCTCCTGCCCGCGGGGGTCCGCGGCGGCGGTGGGAGCGAGCGTGCCCGCCGCGGTGAGCAGGGCGAGTCCGGCGACGGCGAAGGATCTCGTACGGGTCCGGAGGGACAACGTGCCTCCCAACAGGGCGTCACAACACAGCAGTTGTGAAGGGTCCGGGTGGTGTCGCGTGCCACTCAGTCATTACCGACCGGTACCTGTCAACATGCCGCGCGGTATGCGATTCCCCCGCACCACTCTTGACCTGATTCGTCACCCCGCGCAGGATCGCGCCATGACCACACCAGGGACAGCAGGGACACCGGCGGCCACGGAAGCGGACGCGGCGGGACGGGACGCGACCCCGCCCACCGCGGCGGCGCGCGCCGTGGCCCTCGACAGCACGGTCGACGGACTCCTGCGCCGCACCGCCCGCAGGGTGCCGGACCGCACCGCCCTGCACTACCGCGACCGCACCTGGACCTACGCGGAACTGGACGCCGCGGTCGACACCGCCGCCGCCCTGCTGCGCGGCGGCCGGGGCCTGGCCGAAGGCGACCGGGTCGCCGCCTTCGGCCACAACTCCGACGCCTACCTGATCGCCTACCTCGCCTGTGCCCGCGCCGGACTGATCCACGTCCCGGTCAACCAGAACCTCACCGGCGGCGACCTGGCGTACATCCTCGGCGAGTGCGGCGCGTCCCTGGTGCTGACCGACCCCGACCTCGCCGACCGCGTCCCGGCGGACCTGACGACCCTCGCCCTGCGCGACGCACCCGGCTCCCTGCTGGAGGCCCTGGCCGATCCCGTGCCGTACGAGGGCGGCGCCCGCGACCCCCGCGAGCCCGTCCAGCTCCTGTACACCTCCGGCACCACCGCCGATCCCAAGGGCGCGATCATGACGCACCGCGCCCTGGTGCACGAGTACGCCAGCGCCGTGGAGGCCCTGGACCTCGCCGAGAGCGACCGGCCCGTGCACGCGCTGCCGCTCTACCACTCCGCGCAGATGCACGTCTTCCTGCTGCCCTACCTCGCCGTCGGCGCGCCCAACACCCTGCTCGACGCACCCGACCCCGGAACCGTCCTCGACCTGGTGGAGGAGGGCCGCGCGGACGGCTTCTTCGCCCCGCCGACCGTGTGGATCGCGCTCGCCAACCACCCCGGGTTCGAGAAGCGCGCCCTGGGCGGGCTGCGCAAGGCGTACTACGGCGCCTCGATCATGCCCGTGCCCGTACTGCGGCGGCTCCGCGCCCACCTGCCGGAACTGGCCTTCTACAACTGCTTCGGCCAGAGCGAGATCGGGCCGCTCGCCACCGTGCTGCGCCCCGAGGAGCACGAGGGGCGGATGGACTCGTGCGGCAGACCGGTGCGGCACGTCGAGGCGCGGGTCGTCGACGAGGACGGGCACGACGTCCCGGACGGCACCGCGGGCGAGATCGTCTACCGGTCGCCGCAGCTGTGCGAGGGCTACTGGGGCAAGGACCCGGAGGAGGGCTTCCGGGACGGCTGGTTCCGCTCCGGCGACATGGCGGTGCGCGACGGCGAGGGGTACTTCACCGTCGTCGACCGGGTGAAGGACGTCATCAACTCCGGGGGAGTCCTGGTCGCCTCCCGCAAGGTCGAGGACGCCCTCTACACCCACCCGGGGGTCGCGGAGGCGGCCGTCGTCGGACTCCCCGACCCGCGCTGGATCGAGGCGGTCACTGCGGTCGTCGTACCCCGCGCGGGGGAGGTCACCGAGGCGGAGCTGATGGCGCACGCGCGCGAGAGGCTCGCGAACTTCCAGGCGCCCAAGCGGATCCTGTTCGTGGCCGCACTGCCGCGCAACGCCAGCGGGAAGATCCTCAAGCGGGAACTGCGGGACCGCTTCGGGACGGAGACGGCCGCGGCGGCGGAGCGGCCGGCCGGAGAGGCGGAGCCGCCCGGCGCGTAACGCTCAGCCGTCGCGCCGGTCCAGGATGCGCTTGAACTTGCCCACCGACCGCTCCAGCGTCTCCGGGTCCACCACCGCCACGTCCACCGTCACCCCGACACCGTCCTTGACACCCGCGGCGACCGCCGCGGCGGCGGCCTCCCGCTGTCCGGCGTCCGCCCCGGCACGCGCCTCCACGCGCACCGTCAGCCGGTCCATCCGCCCCTCGCGGGTCAGCAGCAGCTGGAAGTGCGGCGACAGCGCGGGCGTACGCAGCACGATCTCCTCGATCTGGGTGGGGAACAGGTTCACCCCGCGCAGGATGATCAGGTCGTCGCTGCGCCCGGTGACGCGCTCCATCCGGCGGAAGTTGCGCGCCGTGCCGGGCAGCAGCCGGGTCAGGTCCCGGGTGCGGTAGCGGACCACCGGCATGGCCTCCTTGGTGAGCGAGGTGAAGACCAGCTCGCCCTCCTCGCCGTCCGGCAGCACCTCACCGGTCAACGGGTCCACGACCTCCGGGTAGAAGTGGTCCTCCCAGATGTGCAGCCCGTCCTTGGTCTCCACGCACTCCTGCGCCACCCCGGGGCCGATCACCTCCGACAGCCCGTATATGTCCACGGCGTCGATCGCGAACCGCTCCTCGATCTCCGCGCGCATCTCCTGCGTCCACGGCTCCGCCCCGAAGATGCCCACCTTGAGCGAGGTGGAGCGCGGGTCGATGCCGCGGCGCTCGAACTCGTCGAGCAGGGTCAGCATGTACGTGGGCGTCACCATGATGATCTCGGGCCGGAAGTCCTGGATCAGCTGGACCTGGCGCACGGTCATCCCGCCGGACGCCGGGACGACCGTGCAGCCGAGCCGCTCGGCACCGTAGTGCGCGCCGAGCCCGCCGGTGAACAGCCCGTACCCGTACGCCACATGGATCTTGTGGCCGGGACGGCCGCCCGCCGCGCGAATGGAGCGGGCCACCACGTCGGCCCACATCGACAGGTCGTTCTCGGTGTACCCGACGACGGTCGGGCGTCCGGTGGTGCCGCTGGAGGCGTGCACACGGCGGATCTCGTCCTGCGGCACGGCGAACATGCCGAACGGGTAGTTCTCCCGCAGGTCGGCCTTGGTGGTGAACGGGAACCGGGCGAGATCGGCCAGCGAGCGGCAGTCCTCGGGCTTCAGGCCCGCCCCGTCGAAGGCCGCCCGGTAGTGCGGCACGTTCGCGTAGGCGTGCCGCAGGCTGCTCTGCAACCGCTCCAGTTGCAGCGTCCGGAGCTCCTCGCGGCTGAGCCGCTCAGCCGCGTCGAGCAGAGCCTTCATGGTTCACCGTCCCGTTCCTCGCACCCGTCGGACCGCACACCCGTGCAGCCCAAAGCGGACTACCGATCATTCGGTAGAGGTCCGCCAGGGGTCAGTAATTCAGGGCGCGGGGCTTCTGACAAGGGGTTGTACGGGGTGGGGCGGACTCCTTTCGGGTGTCCGTACACCCCTGCCGGGGCGAACTACCGCGAACCATGGGGTATCGGTTGATCAAGGATGTTCCGGATCGAAGGCGAGGACGTCAGAGATGCAGCGTCGAATCCGCAGGATCGCAGGGGCCGTGGTGCTGACCGCGGCCGGATCCGTGGTGCTGTCCGCGTGCGGCGGTGACCACCGGGCCGCCCCCGCCGTCACCACGACCGTGACCGCCCCCGGCCCGACCGTCACCGTGACCGCGCCCCCGGTCGTACCGGCGCCCGACCCGGCCACGCCGCCCCCGGTCGGCCCCAGCTCCCCGCCGCCCTCGGGCACCGGCACTCCGCAGGCCCAGCAGCGCGCCACCGGCCGGCCCACCGTCGAACTGACCGGCGACGACGCCGCCGCGACCAAGGAGCTCGCCCGGCTGAAGAGGACCGGCTGGTGGAACCCGAACAAGATCGAGTACTCGGACGACCCGGTCACCACGCTCCAGCAGTTCGACCGGTGGCTGAGCCACGGCTACATCGCCCCGGACGGCAGCTGGACGCAGGAGGGAGTGGCCGCGGTGGAGGCGGCCAACGAGAGCGGCGAGGAGATGTAGCGGCGTGAACGGGGTGGCCGCGCGGGTCGTTCACCTGTTTGGATGACCGCATGCCGATCTTCACCGCCCCCGACGGAACCCGCCTCGCCTACCGCCTGGTCGGCGAGGGGGAGCCGCTGATCTGTCTGCCGGGCGGCGCCCTGCGCGCCTCGGACCACCTCGGCGAACTGGGCGGGCTCGGCGCCCACCGGCAGCTCGTCCTGCTGGACCCGCGGGGCACCGGCGACCCGGAGGTCCCGGCCGACCCCGCCACGGACCGCCGCGGCGAGCAGGTCGCGGACGTGGAGGCGCTGCGCGAGCACCTCGGGCTCGACGCCGTCGACGTCCTCGCCCACTCGGCGGGCGCCGGCCTCGCCCTCCGCCACGCCGCCGCCCACCCGCGGCGCGTCCGCGGGCTCGCCCTGATCGCCCCTCGCGCCCAGGAGGCGGGCGTCGTCGCCGGAGCGGGGGACCGGCCGGCGGCGGCCGGTCCGGACGTCCCGGTGCTCGTCCTGGCCGGAGAACTCGACGAGGCGCCGGACCCGGCGACGGCCGCGCGGATCGCCGCGCTCTTCCCCCGCGGCGAGACGGCCGTCCTGCCGGGCGCCGGGCACGTCCCCTGGCTCGACGACCCGGGCGGCTTCGTCCGTACCGTCGCCGCCTTCCTCGACCCCGCTGTGCGCAATGTGCGGATGCCCGCCGGGTACCGGCTCGCCTGCCGCACCTGGGGGGACCCCGCGGCGCCGCCCGTTCTCCTGCTGCACGGACGGACCATGACGGGCGCCGACTGGACGGACGTCGCCGAAGCGCTGGCCGCCACCCGCCGGGTGTACGCGCCGGACCTCAGGGGACACGGCCTCAGCGACCGGCCAGGCGGCTACACCTACGGGGAACTCGCCGAGGAGGTGCGCACCCTGCTCGACGTGCTCGGCCTCGACCGGGTGGACCTGGTCGGCCACTCGATGGGCGCCGCCGTCGCCTACCAGGTGGCCCAGACGCTGCCGGGGCGGGTGGGCCGGATGGTGCTGGAGGACCCGCTGCCGCCGTTCCCGGTGGACCCGCCGCGCCCGCCGGAGCCGCGGCCGGCGCCCGAGGAGATCCGGGCGCTCGCCTTCGACTGGGAGCTGATCCCGGACACCGACGAGGGTGCCAACCACCCCGACCCCGCCTGGGCCGCGGACCTGGCGAGGATCACCGCACCGACCCTGGTGCTCTCCGGCGGCCCCGAGAGCTTCCTGGCCGAGGCCGACGTGCGGCGGACGGCGGAGCTGATCCCGGGCGCCCGCGCGGTGACGATCCCGGTGGGACACCTCATCCACCGCGGCGATCCCGAAGGATTCCTGGCGGAACTCAAGGCCTTCGGTATTTACTGACACCGCTTGCTGACAACTTGTCCAGCAGTGATCCTGCTGCGCCGTGACCACCACCCGTCCCACCGGAGGCCCGCGTTGACCGCCAACGACCGACCCGCCCGCCTGCTCGCCGGCCTGCTCGCCGGAGCGGGCGCCGCCCACGTGGTGGCGCCCCGGCTGTTCGACCGGATGGTCCCGGAGTTCCTGCCGGGCCGGCAGCGCACCTGGACGCACGCCAGCGGCGTCGCCGAAATGCTGCTGGCCGCCGCCGTGGCCGTCCCGCAGACCAGGAGGGTGGGCGCGCTGGCGACGGCCGGGTACTTCGCGGGCATCCTCCCCGCGCACTTCAAGATGGCGCACGACTGGCGCGACAGGCCCACAGCCCTGAAAGCGGGCGCCTATGCGCGCATCCCGCTCCAGGTGCCCCTGGTGCTGTGGGCGGCCAAGGTGGGGCGGGACGCCGGGCGCTGACCCGGCGTCGGCCACCGGCGGCGCCCGGCGGGCGCCCGGACCCCCCGGGTCAGCGCGCGCTGGGTGCCGCCGGCCCCCACAGCGAGGTCACCGGGTCGTAGACCCTGACCCCCTTCGGCAGTCCCAGCTGAGCCGCGGTGACCCGCTTTCCGTGGTGCGCGGGGTCCGCCGCCACCACGATGTCGCGCACGGTCCGCACGTCGGCGGGGGTGGGCGGCGCGAGCACCGTACGGACCGTGGCGTACGCCGAGGCCCCCGACCTCACCGTGTACGGGGCGCTGCCGACCGGGGGCTCCGGGCGGGCCGCCCCGTCCAGGTCGCCGAACGTGACGGTGGGGATGCGGTCCACCGTGCAGGCGCGCGGACCGTTGTTGGTGAACCGGATTTTCAGCACGTCCGGGGTGGGCGCGGCGGCCACGTGCACGGACAGGTCGCGCTCCGCGCAGCGCGGCAGCGGGGCCCCTGCCCGGGGGGACGGGGTGTGGGCGAGGGCGGCGGTCGAGGAGGCGAGCAGGAGCGCGGCGCCGAGGGCTGCCGCTGCGGAGAGACGCTGGTGCGTGTGCATGGGATCAATCGTCCGCCCGCAACGGCCCGGACGCGAGTACGTCGGCGACCGTGTTGGCGTCCGCGGCGCGCTTGTCCTCCCGGTGACGCACCACCCGCGCGAACCGCAGCGTCACGCCCTCCGGGTAACGGGTCGAGCGCTGGATCCCGTCGAAGGCGATCTCCACCACCAGTTCCGGCCGCACGTGCACCGTGTAACCGTCCTCGGACACCGCCAGCTCCCGCAGCCGTTCGGTCTGCCACTCCAGCATCGCGTCGGTCAGCCCCTTGAACGTCTTGCCGAGCATGGCGAACGAGCCGTCCGGCCGCAGCGCCCCCAGATGCAGGTTGGACAGCTTCCCGGTCCGCCGCCCGTGCCCCCACTCGGCTGCCAGCACCACCAGGTCCAGGGTGTGCACCGGCTTCACCTTCAGCCACGAGGCGCCGCGCCGGCCCGCCTGGTACGGGGCGTCCAGCGCCTTCAGCACCACTCCCTCGTGTCCCCGCTCCAGGGTCCGCGCCAGGAAGTCGCGCGCCGCCGTCGCCCCCTCACCGGCGCGCCGCACGCGCAGCGTCCGCGGGACCAGCTCCTCCAGTCGCAGCCGCCGCTCCCGGTAGGGAAGGTCCAGCACGGACGCGCCGCCGACGGCCAGCACGTCGAAGAACACCGGGGACAGCGGCAGCGCCTCCCGGGCCGCCGCGACGTCCACCCGGGAACCCACCCGGCCCGCCACGTCCTGGAAGGGGAGCGGCCGGCCGTCCGCCCCGAAGGCGATCACCTCGCCGTCCAGCACGAACCCGTCACCGGGCAACTCCCTTGCCAGCTCGACCAGTTCGGGGATGCGGTCGGTGACCTCCTCCAGGGTCCGGGTGAACACCCGCACCTCGGGGCCGTCCCGGTGCACCTGCACCCGGATGCCGTCCAGCTTCTCCTCCACCGCGCACGGCCCCAGCTTCGCCAGCGCCTCGTCGAGGGTCCTGCCCGGACTCGCCAGCATCGGCGGCACCGCCCGCCCCACCCGCAGCGCGAACCCGTCGAGCGCGCCGGGCCCCTCGGCCAGCAGCGCCCGGCCCACCGCGGTCAGCGAACCGCCGAGCATCACCGCCCGCCGCACGTCCGCGGGAGCCGCTCCCGCCGCCGCGGCGAGCCCCTCCGCGGCCAGCGCGTCCAGCGCCCCCTGGCGGACCTCGCCGGTGAGCAGGCCCACCAGGAAGTGCTGCTCCTCCTCGGTCGCCGCCGCCATCAGCTCCCGCACCAGCCGGGCCCGCTCGGCCCGGGAGCCGGGCCCGGAGACGGCCGCGAACCGGGTGAGTGCCTCGTCGACCCCGGCAACGGTGAGCGTCGCGGTCCCGGCCGGCGGCACCGCATCGCGCAGCAGGTTCCAGCCGATACCGATCCGGCCCTGCGGGAGCCTGCCGGAGAGATAGGGGACGACGACCGGGACGTCCTCGGGCGCGGCGGCCCGGAACAGCTCCGCGAGCAGCGCCGTCTTCTTCGAGCGCGCGGAGGTGGCGGCGACGTCCCGCGAGACGCGGGCGAGGGTCTCAAGGAGCATGCGTTCCATCCTGCAACGCCTGCCCCGGTGCGGCATTTCCTGCACGGGAATCCGGCGGGGCCTGCGCAGCCGTCCGCCCCGGCCCGGCATTTCCCGCGCCCGGACCCGCCGACGTCTTCGTACAGTCGTCCCGTGGCCCTCTTCCGTATCGCAGCCCGTACGCACCTCGCCCCCGCCGAAGCCTGGCGCAGGCTCACCGCCTGGGAACGGCACGCCGCCCAGGTGCCCTTCACCCGTATCACCGTCACCACCGAGCCCCCGACCCACCGGGGCACCCGCTTCGTGGCCCGCACCGGCATCGGGCGGCTCGGCTTCGACGACCCGATGGAGGTGGTCGTCTGGGAGCCCCCGTACCACTGCCGGCTGGAGAAGCACGGCGGGGTGGTGACGGGCTGGGCGGAGATCGACGTGCGGGAGGAGCCGGACGGCGGGAGCGGGGCGCGGGTGGTGTGGACGGAGGACCTGCGGGTGCGGGGGCTGCCCCGGGCGTGCGACCCGCTGCTGGCGAGGGCGGGGCGGGTGGTGTTCGGCAGGGCGATGCGGGTGCTGCTGCGGGGGTGATTTCCGTGGCGCGCCCAGCCCCCGTGGCGCGCCCCGTCCCCGTGGCACGTCCCGTCCCGCCCCGTGCCACGGACGGCCGCCGCGCGCCCGGCCGGCCGCTATTCGCCCTGCTGCTCGCCCTGCGCGGCGGCGGCCTTCGCCCAGCGGTAGTCCGCCTTGCCGCTCGGGGAGCGCCGTATCCGGTCCGTGATCACCAGCTTCCGGGGGATCTTGTACCCGGCGAGCCGGGTGCGGCAGTGCTCCTGAATGGCCGTCAGGTCTGGTTCGCCCGCCCCGTCGCGCAGCTGCACCACGGCGGCCACCCGGTTGCCCCATCTGGCGTCCGGGACCCCGGCGACCAGCGCGTCGTACACGTCGGGGTGCGATTTCAGCGCCTGCTCGACCTCTTCGGGGTAGACCTTCTCGCCCCCGGTGTTGATGCACTGCGAACCGCGGCCGAGGACGGTCACGATCCCGTCGGCGTCCACGGTCGCCATGTCGCCCAGCAGCACCCAGCGCTGGCCGTCGCGGGTGAAGAAGGTCTCGGCGGTCTTCCGCGGGTCGTTGTAGTAGCCGAGCGGCACGTGGCCGCGCTGGGCGAGCCGCCCCACCTCGCCGACCGGGACCTGCTCGTGGGTGGCCGGGTCGACCACCAGGGTCCGCTCGTTGACCTCCAGCCGGAAGCCCTTCTCCGGGCCGGAGTCGTCGGTGGCCTTTCCGTTGGAACCCGACTCCGAGGAGCCGAAGTTGTTCAGCAGCATGACGTTGGGCACCAGTTCCTGGAACTGCGCCCGGACCGTGTCCGACATGATCGCGCCGGACGAGGAGACGCTGAACAGCGACGAGAGGTCGGTGCCCCGCAGCGGTCCGTGCAGCGCGTCGACCAGCGGGCGCAGCATCGCGTCGCCCACCAGGGAGACGCTGGAGACCTTCTCCTTCTCGATCGTGCGGAGCACCTCCTCGGGCACGTACTTGCGGTGGATCACCACGCGCTGCCCGTAGTTGAAGGCGATGAACGAGGTGAGCGTGGAGGTGCCGTGCATCAGCGGGGGAGTGGGGAAGAAGGTCAGCCCCGCACCGCCCGCGGCGACCCGCTCGGCCAGTTCCTCGGGACGCTTCACCGGTTCGCCGGTCGGCTCGCCGCCGAACAGCCCGGCGAAGAACAGGTCCTCCTGACGCCACATCACCCCCTTGGGCATCCCGGTGGTGCCGCCCGTGTAGATGATGAACAGGTCGTCGGGCGAGCGGGGCGCGAAGCCCCGCTCCGGCGACGCCGCGGCCTCGGCGTCCGTGAAGGCGACGCACTCCAGCGGCGGCGCGCCGGCCGGCGGGGTGCCGACCCGGACCAGGTGCCGCAGCTTCTCCGTCTGCGGCACGGCCGCCGCGACCCGCTCGGTGAACTCGGCGTCGAAGATCAGCGCGGCCAGGTCCGCGTCTCGGTAGAGGTACACCAACTCCTCTTCGACATAGCGGTAGTTGACGTTCACCGGGACGACGCGTGCCTTGAGGCAGCCGAGCACGGTCTGCAGGTACTCGATGCCGTTGTAGAGGTGCAGGCCCAGGTGCTCGCCGGGCCGGATGCCCGCGTCGGCGAGGTGGTGGGCGATCCGGTTCGCGGCGGCGTCGAGTTCGGCGTAGGTGAGGCGCCGCTCCGCGCCGGTGCCGGGGTGGTCGATGTACACGAGTGCCTCGCGGTCCGGGACCACGTCGACGACCGACTCGAACAGGTCGGCAAGGTTGTACTCCACCGTTCCTCCTGAACCCCGGTTGGCTGCCGCCCGGTTGCTGTGCCGCGGGCGTGCCGGACATCACAGCAAAGGCGGCTTCAAGTGGGAAGGGTGTGCGCCGAAGAAATCTGACTGACTGTCAGAAAACTCTTGAAGTGGTGACGGCTCTCCTGCAACCTGTTCCAGGTCCGACGGCAGGTCCCACGACGGGAGGACGGTCATGTCCGCTGGTACGGAACATCTCGGCGTGCGGCGCGAGGGCGCCACACTGGTGCTCACCCTGAACAGGCCGGAGGCGAAGAACGCTCTCTCGCTGCCGATGCTGGTCGGGCTGTACGACGGCTGGGTGGCGGCGGACGAGGACGACTCCGTCCGGTCGATCGTGCTCACCGGGGCGGGCGGCAGTTTCTGTGCCGGGATGGACCTCAAGGCACTGGCCGGCAGCCGGACCATGGGCGACGACGACACGTACCGCGCACGGCTCAAGGCCGACCCCGACCTGCACTGGAAGGCCATGCTGCGGCACCACCGGCCCAGGAAACCGGTGATCGCGGCGGTCGAGGGCCACTGCGTGGCGGGCGGCACCGAGATCCTCCAGGGCACGGACATCCGCGTCGCGGGCGAGTCGGCGACCTTCGGCCTCTTCGAGGTGCGCCGGGGCCTGTTCCCCATCGGCGGCTCCACGGTCCGCCTGCCCCGCCAGATCGCCCGGACGCACGCACTGGAGATGCTGCTGACGGGACGCCCGTACGACGCGCGGGAGGCGGCCCGGATCGGACTGATCGGCCATGTGGTCCCGGACGGAACGGCCCTGGACAAGGCCCTCGAAATCGCCGAACTCATCAACGCCTGCGGCCCGTTGGCCGTCGAGGCGGTCAAGGCTTCGGTCTACGAGGCGGCGGAGACCGGCGAGACGGAGGGCCTGGCCGCCGAGCTGAAGCGGGGCTGGCCCGTCTTCGACACGGACGACGCCAAGGAGGGGGCGAAGGCGTTCGCGGAGAAACGGGACCCGGTCTACCGCCGCCGCTGACGGCCCGCCCGACCACGGACGGCCCCCGGCCGCACCTCCTCACCCCATCCCGCCCCCGCCACCCGGAATCGGAGTTCCGCCCATGGCCACCGCCCCCTCCGCACCCCTGCGGGCCCCCCTCACCGTCGAATTCCCCTTCACCCGCTCGCTGGGCCCCGTCCAGTCCGCCTTCCTCACCGGACTGCGCCACCGCACCGTCCTCGGCGTACGCGCGGCCGACGGACAGGTGCTGGTGCCGCCCACCGAGTACGACCCCCGCACCGCCGAGGAGGTCCGCGACCTCGTCGAAGTCGCCCCCACCGGCACGGTCACCACCTGGGCGTGGAACCCCGCCCCCCGCCGCTTCCAGCCCCTGGACACCCCCTTCGCCTGGGTGCTCGTCAAGCTCGACGGGGCCGGCACCGCGCTGCTGCACGCACTCGACGCGGACGGCCCCGAACAGGTCAGGACCGGTATGCGGGTCCGGATCCGGTGGGCCGAGGAACGCACCGGAGCGATCACCGACATCGCCTGCTTCGAGCCGTACGAGGACCCCGACGGCGACGGGAGCGCCCAGGACCACGTGCCCGCCCCCCACCCCGGCCGGTTCGCGGACATGGTCACCCTCCTCACCGTCCCCGCCCGCCTCGACTACACCTACAGCCCCGGCCGCGCCCCCACCGACTACCTCACCGCACTGGCCGACCACCGCACCGTCGGCGAACGCTGCCCCTCCTGCCGCAAGGTCTACGTCCCGCCGCGCGGCGCCTGCCCCACCTGCGGCGTCGCCACCGACGAACAGGTCGAGGTCGGCCCGCACGGCACCGTCACCACCTTCTGCATCGTCAACATCAAGGCCCGCAACCTCGACATCGAAGTGCCGTACGTCTACGCGCACATCGCCCTGGACGGCGCCGACCTCGCCCTGCACGGACGCATCGCCGGCATCCCCTACGACCAGGTCCGGATGGGACTGCGCGTGACACCCGTCTGGGCCGGGGACGGCCGCTACCCCGACCACTACCGCCCCACCGGCGAACCGGACGCCGACTACGACGCGTACAAGGAGCTGATCTGAGATGGGACAGCAGCCCGAAGCGGCCCCGGCGTCCGGCGCGCGCCCCCTGCGCCCGGCACGCGACGTGGCCGTCGTCGCGTTCGCCCAGACCGACCACCGCCGCCGCAGCGACGACCTCTCCGAGGTCGAGATGCTGATGCCCGTCCTGCACAAGGTCCTCGCCGACACCGGCCTGCGCACCAGCGACATCGGCTTCACCTGCTCCGGCTCCAGCGACTACCTCGCGGGCCGTGCCTTCTCCTTCACCATGGCCCTGGACGGGGTCGGCGCCTGGCCGCCGATCTCCGAGTCCCACGTGGAGACGGACGGCGCCTGGGCGCTGTACGAGGCCTGGGTGAAGATCCTCACCGGGGAGGCGGACACCGCGCTCGTCTACGCGTACGGCAAGTCCTCGCCCGGCGAGGTCCGCGACGTCCTGACCCGCCAGCTCGACCCGTACTACCTCGCCCCGCTCTGGCCGGACTCCGTGTCGCTGGCCGCGCTCCAGGCCCAGGCGCTCATCGACGCGGGCGACACGGACGAACCCGCGCTCGCCGGGGTCGCGGCCCGCAGCCGCACCGACGCCGCCGGGAACCCGCACGCCCAGCTGCGCGGCGACGTGCCCTCCGGTGACTACCTGGTCCGCCCCCTGCGCACCGGCGACTGCCCGCCGATCGGCGACGGCGCCGCGGCCGTGATCCTCGCCGCCGGGGACCGGGCCCGCGAACTGTGCGAGCGGCCCGCCTGGATCCGCGGCATGGACCACCGCATCGAGGCGCACAGCCTCGGCGTGCGCGACCTCACCGACTCGCCGTCCACGAGGCTGGCCGCGGAGCGGGCGGGAGCCTTCGAGAGCCCCGTCGACACCGCCGAACTGCACGCCCCGTTCAGCTCGCAGGAGGTCGTGCTGCGCAAGGCCCTGCACCTCGGCGCGGACGTGCGGGTCAACCCGTCCGGGGGCGCGCTCGCCGCCAACCCCGTCATGGCCGCCGGGCTGATCCGGATCGGCGAGGCCGCCGCCCGCATCCACCGCGGCGAGTCCCACCGGGCCCTGGCACACGCGACGTCCGGCCCGTGCCTTCAGCAGAACCTCGTAGCCGTCCTGGAGGGAGAGCGCGATGAGTGAGCAGCCGAGCGGTGCCGGGATCGGCCGGGGGAGCGGCAAGGAACCGGTCGCGGTCGTCGGCATCGGCCAGACCAAGCACGTCGCCGCCCGCCACGACGTGTCCATCGCGGGACTGGTCCGCGAGGCCGCCGCCCGCGCCCTCGCGGACGCCGAACTGACCTGGGCGGACATCGACGCGGTCGTGATCGGCAAGGCCCCCGACTTCTTCGAGGGCGTCATGATGCCGGAGCTCTACCTCGCCGACGCGCTCGGCGCCGTCGGCAAACCCATGCTGCGCGTCCACACCGCCGGATCCGTCGGCGGCTCCACCGCCCTGGTCGCCGCGAACCTCGTCGCGGCCCGCGTCCACGGCACCGTGCTCACCCTCGCCTTCGAGAAGCAGTCCGAGTCCAACGCCATGTGGGGCCTCTCGCTGCCGGTCCCCTTCCAGCAGCCGCTGCTCGCCGGGGCGGGCGGCTTCTTCGCCCCGCACGTCCGCGCGTACATGCGCCGCACCGGAGCCCCCGACACCATCGGTTCCCTCGTCGCGTACAAGGACCGCCGCAACGCGCTGAAGAACCCCTACGCCCACCTCCAGGACCCCACCCTCACCCTGGAGAAGGTCCAGTCGGCCCCCATGCTCTGGGACCCCATCCGCTACTCCGAGACCTGCCCCTCCTCGGACGGCGCCTGCGCCATGGTCCTCACCGACCGGGCCGGCGCGGCCCGCTCCCCGCACCCGCCGGCCTGGGTGCACGGCGGCGCCATGCGCAGCGAACCCACCCTCTTCGCGGGCAAGGACTCCGTCTCCCCACAGGCCGGCAAGGACTGCGCCGCCGACGTCTACCGCCAGGCCGGCATCACCGACCCGCGACGGCAGGTCGACGCGGTCGAGATGTACGTCCCGTTCTCCTGGTACGAGCCGATGTGGCTGGAGAACCTCGGCTTCGCGGGCGAGGGCGAGGGCTGGAAGCTCACCGAGGCGGGCGTCACCGAACTCGACGGCGACCTCCCCGTCAACCCCTCGGGAGGCGTGCTCTCCACCAACCCCATCGGCGCCTCCGGCATGATCCGCTTCGCCGAGGCCGCCCTCCAGGTCCGCGGGCGCGCGGGCGAGCACCAGGTGCCCGGAGCCCGCACGGCCCTGGGCCACGCCTACGGCGGCGGCTCCCAGTTCTTCGCGATGTGGGTGGTGGGCTCGCAGCAGCCGACGCGCTGAGGCGGACGCGCGCGGTGCCCGCCGCGGCGCTCCGGTCAGGGGCGCCGGCGCGGGGCGTTGTCGTCCGGGACGTCCGGGCTCGCGAAGTGGAAGGGCACCGCGAGGTGGGCGGCCAGCGCGCGTCCGGCCCGTTCGGCGGCCACCGCCGAGGGCCGTCGGGCCGTGTCGCGGGCGTCGGCGCCGAGGAACGCGCGGGCCGTCGCGTGGTGGACCGTCGCCAGGTGCGTCCGGCCGTCCGGGCCGGCGGTGACGGCCAGCAGTTCCACGAACCAGTCGTGCACGGTGTCACCGTCCCAGACCGCCTCGACCGCCACCACACGGCCCGCGGCCCCCGCCGCGCGACGGGCCAGTGACGCCAGGTCGAGCGGGCTCCGCGGGCTGCGGGCGATCCGGTCCGCGTGCCGCTCGAACCGGTCGTTGACGATCAGCTGGGCGGTGTCGATCCCGATGCCGTGCGGAACGCGGCCGATGTCCAGGACGGCCTTCACCGCGACCATGAAGGAGTCCTGGAGGACGTAGCCGTCGATCTGCTCGCGAATGCCGGCGGGCAGACCGTCCCACCAACCGGCCCTCGCCGCCGCGTCCATGCCCATCACGTGCCCCCGCTCCCCGGCGGGCCCCGACGACGGAGCCCCGCGTCACCCTACGCCGCGGGGCGCCCCGCCACCGGGCCGCCCCGGCCGCCGGCGACCCCCGCCGCGGCCTGTCGGTCACCGGGCGCGCTCGCTACTGTGGCTCGGGAACGACGACGCAACGGGAGGAGCGCGACGTGGCGACGAGCACGCAGCACGGGCCGGTCGGCTGGGCCAAGCCGGAACTCGATCTCAGCAACGCGGACTGGCAGTCCAGCGGCCGGGGGACCGGCGGTGCGCAGGTCGCCTTCGTGGAGGGGTTCATCGCGATGCGCCACGCGGGAAGCCCCGGCGGGCCCTCCCTGATCTTCAACCCGGCCGAGTGGCGGGCATTCGTCCTCAATGCCCGCAATGGTGCCTTCGATCTAACCTGAGGGGTGAGGGCGGCCGGCCCCGGCCGTCCCCACCGGACCGACGGAGGCTGCGATGCGTACCCACGACCTGCTCACCGAGGGCTTCGGGCGGATCGGGGAGGTGGTCCGCGAAACCGTCGACGGGCTGACCGCCGAAGACCTGTCGTGGCAGTCCCGGACCGGGGCCAACACCGTCGGCTGGCTGGTCTGGCACCTCACCCGCGTCCAGGACGACCACGTCAGCGAGGTCGCCGGACGCGAACAGGCGTGGACCGAGGACGGCTGGGCCGACCGCTTCGGCCTGCCACTGGAGACCGCCGACACCGGCTACGGGCACACCGCCGCACAGATGGCGTCCGTACGGGTACCGGGCGCGGCCGAACTGATCGGCTACCACGACGCCGTGCGGGAGCGCACCCTCGCCTTCGTGGCCACGGTCGGCGACGACGACCTCGACCGGGTCGTGGACAAGGGCTGGAACCCGCCGGTGACCCTGGGCGTGCGACTGGTCAGCGTCCTGTCCGACGACCTCCAGCACGCCGGTCAGGCCGCCTACGTACGAGGGCTGCTGCGCGCCGACGGCTGAACGGCCGTAACCCGACCCCCCGGGGAGCGTTCGCGTTCCGCCCCGCGACCCCCGGGCATATGCTGGAACGCCTCCGGTCGTGACCGTGCCGACGCACCTCGCGCCGGGCTCATCACCCGGAGCCAGGGGGTGGCACCATGGCGCGCAGATCCGGTACGACCGGACGCCGGATGTTCGAGCGCGAGGACCAACTCGCCACGGTCGAAGCCGCGTTGACCGCACTCACCAAAACCGGCGGGGCACCGGACGGACCACCGCGCGGCGGACTCCTCGCCGTGGCCGGACACGCCGGACTCGGCAAGACGACACTCCTCGCGGAGGTCCGCCGACGGGCCGCCGCGCAGGGCTGCACCGTACTGTCGGGGCGCGGCGGAAACCAGGAGCGGGCCGTCGCCTTCCACGTCGCCCGCCAGCTCCTCCAGCCCCGGCTGGCCCGCGAGTCCGCCACCGAACTCCGCACCCGGCTCGGCAGTTGGTACGACATCGTGGGCCCCGCCCTCGGCCTGTGCACCTCCGCCCCCGGCGCGCCCCCCGACCCGCAGGGGCTGCGCGACGGACTCGACTGGGTGCTCACCCACCTCGCCCTGCGGCGCGCCCCGCTCGTGGTCGTCGTCGACGACGCCCACTGGGCCGACCCCGAGTCGCTGAGCTGGCTCGCCGCGTTCGCCCCGCGCGTCGAGGACCTCCCGATGCTCCTCGTGGTCGCCTACCGGCCCGAGGAACTCCCCGAACAGGCGGCCCAGTTGAGGTCCCTGCCCGGACGTGCCGGGCACCGGCCCCTCGGGCTCGAACCCCTCACCCCGGCCGCCACCGCACGCGTCGTCCGCGAATGGCTCGGCCCCAATGCCGACGACGCGTTCTGCCGCGCCTGCTGGTCCGTCACCGGCGGCAACCCCTTCGAGACGGTCGAGCTGGCCGCGAAGTGCCGGGAGCGCGGACTGCGGCCCACCGCCGACGGTGTCCACCTGGTCCGCGACATCGCCGCCGCCGTCAAGGGCAGCGGTCTCGTCGCCCGGCTGGAGCGGCTCGGCGCCGCTACCGTCCGCCACGCCTGGGCCTGTGCCGTCCTCGGTACCGAGATAGTCCCCGAACTCGCCGCCGACCTCGCGGGACTCGGCACCGAGGCCGCCGCCGACGCGACCGACCGGCTCCGCGAGGCCCGCATCCTCACCGGACCCGAAGTCCCCGGCGGAACACTGGAGTTCGTCCACCCGCTCATCGCCACCGCCGTCTACCGGGCCATCCCCGACGCCTTCCGCGTCGCCCTGCACGGGCAGGCCGCCTGGTGCGTGGTCAACGCCGGACTCGGCCCGGTGGCCGCCGCCCGCCACCTTGAGGAGACCCACCCCGACGCCGACCCGTGGACCGTCCGCCAGCTGCGCGCCGCCGCCCGGGAGACCCTGCGCGCCGGAGCCCCCGAGGCCGCCCGGCGCTCCCTCGCCCGCGCCCTGCGCGAACCCCCGCCGCCGGACGAACGGGCCGCCGTGCTCTACGAGTTGGGCTGCGCCTCGCTCCTCACCGAACCCGCCACCACCGTGAACCACCTGCGGGCCGCCCTCGCGGAGCCCATCGCCGACCCCGAGCTCCGCCAGGGCATCGTCTACCGCCTCTCCCAGGTACTCGCCCACAGCGACCGCCTCGCCGAGGCCTGCGACACCCTCGCCCACGAGGCACGCACCGCCACCGACGCCCGGACCCGGCTGCGGATGCGCGCGGAGAAGTTCATGTGGGACGCCTTCCGGGTCGACGAGCCCGACCCGCCCGCCCGCTCCCGCCGGCTCGCCCGCCTCGCGGACCGCCTCACCGGCCGCGACGTCACCGAGCGGTACGTCATCGGGCTGCGCGCCTGGGACGCCACCCTGCGCGGCGAGGACGCCGAGGTCGCGGTCCGGCACGCCGAACGCGCCCTCGCGGGCGGCCTGAGCTGGGCCGACGACACCCGCGGCTTCGAAGTGCCGGTCCTGTCCGCACTCGTCTTCCTGTACGCCGACCGGCCCGGCCGCGCCGAGGAACTCTTCGCCCCCGGCATCGCCGAGTTCGAGCGGCAGGGCTGGCGCGGCGCGCACCTCTCCTTCGCGTACACCCTCCTCGGCTGCATCAGACTGCGGCGCGGCAGACTCGCCGAGGCCGAGGACTTCGTCCGCGCCGGAGTACGGCTCGCCGAACGCACTGGGGAACGCACCCCCGTCCAGTGGTACGGCGCCGGTGCCCTGGTGGAAGTGCTGCTGGCGCGCGGACGCGTCGACGAGGCCGCGGACGTCGTCCGGGACTACGGCTTCCACGAGCCCTTCCCCGCCGCCGTCACCTTCCCCGACTCGCAGACCGTGTACGGGGAGCTGCTCCTCGCCCAGGGCCGGCACCGCGAGGCCAGGGCCGAACTCACCGCTGTGGGAAGCCGGATGGAGGCCAAGGGCATCCGCAACCCGTGGTGGTGCCCCTGGCAGCTGCACCTCGCGCGCGCCCAGCACCACGACGCACCCGCAACGGCCGTGGCGACGGCGTACGAGGCCGTCGCCAGGGCCCGCCGGACGGGCACCCCCGCCGCGATCGGCCAGGCGCTGCGGGTGGCGGCCGAGGTCACGCCGGGGACGGCCGAGCGGGTGAAGCTGCTGGAGGAGTCGGTGACCTGCCTGGAGGCGTCACCGGCCGCCCACGAACTGGCCGTGTCGTGGGTGGCGCTGGGGCGGGAACTGCGGCGCACCGACCGGGCCAAGGAGGCCGCCGCCCTGCTGTACCGGGGCCTGGAAGGAGCGCTCCAGTGCGGGGCCGACGGCCTGGCGGCCCAGGCGCGGGAGGAACTCGCGGCGGCGGGACTGCGACCGCGACGGCTCAGAGACGCCGACGCGGACAGCGAGACGCTGACCGGGCGGGAGCGCACGGCGGCCGAGCTGACGGTACGCGGCGAGGCGACGGCGGCCGTCGCCGCGGCCCTCGGCACCGACGAGAACGAGGTGACCCGCCTGCTGTCCTCCGTCTACCGAAAACTCGGCACCGGCCCCACCGGCCTCCCCACCTCCCTCACCCCCTGACCCCTCCCAACCCCCTCGAACGCCAGCCCCCGCCACCCCCTCGGGCGCCGGCCCCGCCCCTCTCGCCCCCGCCCCCTTGGGCGGCGGTGCCGCCCCCCGGGGGCGGAACGGGCGGGCAAGGGGGCGGCCCCCGGCGGAGCCGAACCCCCACCCCCGCCCACCCCGGCGGACCCGCCCACCCCACCCCGGACGCCCCCACCCCGTACCCCCGCCGCGCCCACCCCCCCGCCTCCCCCCCCGACTCCCGCCCAAAGGAGCCCCGATGACCCACTTCCTCCTCGTCCACGGCGGCTACACCGGCAGCTGGATCTGGCGCGACACCCTCCGCGCCCTCCGCCGCCACGGCCACGACGCCGACGCCCTCACCCTCACCGGCCTCGGCGACCGCCGCCACCTCGCCACCCCGGCAACGAACCTGAGCACCCACACCGAGGACGTCGTCCAGGTCATCGACCACCTGGACAGCCCCGACTGCGTCCTCGTCGGCCACAGCTACGGCGCCCACCCCGCCTTCGGTGCCGCCCTCCGCCGCCCCGGCCGCGTCTCCCGGCTCGTCCTCCTGGACGCCCCCGTGCCCACGGAGGGCGAATCCGTGCTCGACCAGATCCCGGACCCCGCCTGGCGCGAACGCATCCTGCGGCGGGCCGCCGACCACGACGGCTGGCGGCTTCCGGTGCCCGACCTCACCGACACCCTGCTCTGGGGCTCGTTCGACGGCGTCGGCGACGAAGCCCTCAAGCGCCTGGAACAGTTCGCCGCCCCCCAGCCGCTCGCCACCCTCGCCCAGCCCGCGCACTGGACCGCGGGGGACACCGGCGACCCCACCACGCCCCCCGCCCTACCGCCGCTCACCGGCATCCTCTGCACCCGGCAGGGCCGCGTGTCGATCGCCGCGATCGAGGCCCTCGTCGCCTCCGGCGACCCCCGCTTCCAGGAACTGGCCGACCCGGACACCGCCTTCTTCGAGCTCGCGAGCGGCCACTACCCGATGCTCTCCGGCCCCGACGAGCTCGCCGTCCTCCTCGTCCGCGCCGCCGCGGGGGAGGGGCATCGGATCACCCCGGGACCCACGCGCACCTGAGGCGTGGGAGGGGCGGGCGGGAAGGGCCCTCCGCTTTTCCGCGGCCCGCCCCGGCCACGTACCATGTCGGCATGTCCTTCCTCCGCCGCCGCCCCTCCGCCACGCCTGCGGGCCCGGAATTCGACGTCCTCGCCATGGACCCGGGCGACTGGCCGGGCAACCTCGGGGCCGGTCTGCTGCCCGCCCCCGACGGCAGCTGCCAGGGCGTGTTCCTCCGGTACGACCTGTTCGGCGGGCGCGGCCCCGCGATGATCATCGGGAACCTGCCCGAGGGATCCCCGGCCCGCGACCTCGCCGACGGCCAGGTCCCCTTCGAGGTCGCCCAGCTCCTCCTGGCACTGGAGAACGAGGAGGAGGTCGAGGTCGTCTCCACCGAGGACGTGCCCGTCATGCAGGGCGACAACCTGCTGATCGTGCGCCGCCTCAAGCTCTCCGAGAGCCGGATCTCCTGCGTGCAGTTCGACCGCAGCGACAACGTCCTGGTGACCATCGCCAGTTGGGACCGGCCGATCACCGACGACCTGTACGCGCTCCTGAAGCCGCTGCCCGCGGAGATGTTCCAGGGCTAGGCCCCGCCACCCCCACCGGCCGGTCCCCGTACCGGCCGGTCCGCCGGGGCGCCGGTCAGTCCACCGGCCCCCCGGACACCCGCACGTCGGACGCCTTCACATAGCCGATGCGGTGCCCGTACTGGATCTCGTAGTAGATCTCCTTGCCGCGCACCACCCGTCCCGGCTTCCCGTACTCCGCCGCGTAGAAGTACTCACCGGGCGTGCGCTCCCCGACGACGTACGACTGCCCGGCCGGGATCCGGTACTTCAGCGGCACCACCGGCTGGACGGGCACGCCCGCCGGGTACGCGGACGCCTCCGGGTACGCCCTGCCGTACACCGGGATGTCGCCGAGCCCCTCGCGCGGAGTGGCCAGCGCGGCCTGGGTGCCGACGGCCGTGTGCCGGTCCGCCGGGTCGTGGAACCAGGCCTGCTGCCCGAGGTACCAGATCGCCGTCCAGTCGCCCCGCCGCTGCGCCACCGCGAAGCTCTGGCCGGTCGAGGCCCGCGCACCCAGGTCGTTCACCCCGGTCGTCGAGTCCTGGCCGCCGGGACGCAGACCGATGTCCTTGACCAGCGGTGCGGCCGGATCCGGCGCGGTGTGCAGCCGGACCGCACCGGAACCGTGCTCGGGGCACGGGTCGGTCGCGGGCTTCTTCTTGCAGCCGGTGTACGCCGGCCGGTGCTCCGGGTAGTCCGGGCGGATGGTGACCGCCGTGGCGTCGGGGCCCGCCGTCGCGGTGAAGGGGCGGCCCAGCAGTTCGAAGTAGTGCGCCCAGTCCCAGTACGGGCCGGGGTCGGTGTGCATGCCGCGCACCGCGTCGGGGATCGCGCCGGGCACGTTGTCGTGGCCGATGATGTGCTGCCGGTCCAGCGGGATGTCGTACTTCGCGGCGAGATACCGCACCAGCCGGGCCGAGGACCGGTACACCGCCTCCGTGTACCAGGCGTCCGGCGCGGTCAGGAAGCCCTGGTGCTCCAGGCCGATCGACTTCGCGTTGGTGTACCAGTTCCCGGCGTGCCAGGCGACGTCCTTCAGCGGTACGTGCTGGGCGACCGCCCCGTCCGACGGGCGCAGCGTGTAGTGCCAGGACACGCCCGTGGGGTCCTGCACCGCGTCCAGCGCGGGATCCCAGTACCCCTCGGTGTCGTGCACCACGATGTAGTCGATGTCCGAGTCGTCGGGGCGGTTCGCGAGGTCGTGGTTGCCGTAGTCGTCGTCCTTGCTGCCCGCGATCTTCTGGTACGGGGCCGGAACCCAGGAGCAGGACAGCGAGAGGGGACACTCGGCCGGACGCGGGACCGGGTTCTCCGGGTCCTTCGTCCCGGGCGGCGCGGTGCGGGCGGCGGCCGGCGCGGCCTGGGCGCCGGGGGCGGCGGGCGGACCGGCCGCGGGCGGGACGACCGAAGGGGCGGCGGGCAGGACGAGGGCGTCGCCGCTGTCGGTGGTGCGCCGCTCGCCCGTGCGGATCACCGAGTACACCTCGTCCGCGTACGCCTTGGCCGCCGCCGGGTCGTCGGTGTCGGAGAACCCGGCGACCGCCCCGTACCAGTCGGCCGGGTCCGCGCTCGGCTCCCGGCCCAGCTTCCGCTGGGCGGCGGCCAGCAGCGCCGCCCCGCCGCGCACATTGGCCGCCGGGTCGGTGCGCAGCCGTTCGACCGAAAGCCCGGTCAGTGTGGCCGCCTGTCCGACCAGCCCGTCGCCCGGGGCGAGCCGGGGGGACCTGGTGCGCGCGTCGGTCAGGTGCATCGGTCCGTACCCGCCGCTCACGCTCGGCACACCGGCGTGCGTGTCCCAGCGCGACTGGAGGTAGGACACCCCCAGCAGCACGCTCGGCGGCACCCGGTACTCGGCGGCGGCAGCGGCGAACTCCTTCTGCAGACCGCTCTGGGGCGCACCCTCCGGCGGCGGTTCCTGCGCGGCAGTGGCGTACGAGAGCGGGGCGAGGAGCAGCAGGAGGGCGGCGGACGCCGCGACGCCCCCCGTCCTGGTGGCGGAAAGGTGCAAGGCGTCCTCCCGGACGGTCGGGCAACCGGAATCGCACATCATGCCCATCCGACCGCTCCGCACCGTGCAGGCGGGGCGCGGCCCGCACGCGTGGCGGCGGCGCGGAAACCCGCCGGGCCACGCCAAGTGATCCGATAAGAGGGAGAGTTGACGGCCCGCCTGGGCGTACGGAACACCGTGCCGCGCCACCTGAACGGGTGACAGCTCCGCACCCCCGGCAGCTGTGCCCGCATGGCGAAGGGCCCGGTTCCGCACCCCTTCGAGGGGTGCGGAACCGGGCCCTTCCGGTGCGCTCAGCCCCTGCGCCCGCTGACCAGCCGGTAGAGGGTCAGCACGATGATCGAACCCACGATCGCGGCGATCCACGTCGACAGCGAGAAGAAGCCGTTGATGGACTGGACCCCGAAGATCACCTTGCCGAGCCACCCGCCCAGCAGACCGCCCACGATGCCGATCAGCATGGTGATCAGACACCCACCCGGGTCCTTGCCCGGCATCAGAGCCTTCGCGATGGCTCCGGCCAGCAGTCCGATCAGGATCCAAGCGATGATGCCCACTGTTTCAACCTCCGTGCGAAAAGCACCCCGGCGGTGGCCGGGGCTCTCTCCGGCTTTCCCCGAACACGCCGTCGAAACCGTGCCCCGGGGGAAAAGTGAGCCGACCGGGTCAAGCGGGGACGAAGGTCCCGGCCCGTACGGGCCCTTGGTCCCGGCCCGCGGGCCCGGCCCGTACTCCGGGTGTCGCCGACCGGTCCTCCCGGCACCGCAGGCCGGTCCTCCCCGGGCAGCACGGAGGGCAGTACCCGCGCCCAGGCACTGCCCTCCGTACTTCCCCCGTCCCGTCCCGCCGGCGGCGCCCCGCGGAGGGACATTCCGGTCAGCGGGTGCCCACCGCCGCGCGCACCGCCCTGCGGGCCAGCGCGCAGTCGTCGTGCAGCCGCCGCAGCAGGAGCCGCTGCTCCTCGCCGGGGGAGATGCCCGCCGGGGTCAGCGCGGACACCGGCGGTGCTTCGCGCATGGTGCGCTGCACCTTCGCCTCGTACGACCGGACCTCGCGGGTCGTGACGAGCATCAGGTTTACCAGGAAGGCGTCCCTGGCCGCGGTGCCGGCGGCCTGCGCCAGCTGGCTGATCTGACGGCGGGCGACCGGGGAGGCGTCACCGAGGACCATCCAGAGGGTCGCCAGGTCGTACCCCGGCAGATACCAGCCCGCGTGTTCCCAGTCGACCAGCACTGGACCGGCCGGCGACAGGAGAATGTTGGGGAGCAGGGCATCGCCGTGGCAGAACTGCCAGGGGAGCGAGGACCGGCCGATGCCGTGCAGCAGCTTCTGCAGGTCACCCAGGTCCCGGTCGGTGAGCAGGCCCAGGGCGTGGAAGTCCGTGAGCCGTTTTCCGTAGTTGAGGGGCTGGCCGAACATCTCGCCCGGCGGACGCCAGTGGTTCAGCTTGCCGATCGCGCCGAGGGCGGCCCGTACGTCGGCCCGCGGGGGAGCCTCGGCCGGGTGCCGCGTCAGGGCCGCGGCCCGGCCCGGCATCCGCTCGATCACCAGCGTGCAGTTGTCGGGGTCCGCGGCGATCAGCCGCGGCACCCGTACCGGCGGGCGGTGCCGCACGAAGGCGCGGTACGCAGCTATCTCGTGCCTGAACCGCTCGGTCCACTGTTCGGAGCGGTCGAGTAAACACTTCGCGACCGCGGTCGTGCGTCCGGTCTGCCCGACGAGCAGTACGGAGCGTCCGCTGCGTCGCAGTACCTGTACCGGCTGGAACTCCGGGCAGATCCGGTGTACCGACTGGAGCGCCGTCCGAAGTTGCGCGCCCTGGGGGCCGGACAAGTCGATTCTCCCGCTGAGCGGTTGGGATCCGGGGCCCGCCGTACGCCGCCCCCGACCGGTGCCCACCGCAGCCGCGGCATGGTTGGGATCGAGATACGGGCCGCTGCCCGCCACCAGGGGACGGTGCGGCCGGGGCGGGGCGGTCACGGAGGACGATGCTGTGTACATGAGCGGTACAGGTCCCTTCGTGCGCCGACGAATTGCGTTGCGCTCCCCGCCCCGGCACACGGTCCGCACCCTGGGGAGTACGAGCCGGTTGCCGGGTCGGGGTGGCGCATTCCTACCTGACCACCGGCCGCGGGTGGTACACCATGTGGCGCACCCTGGCGAACCCTGGCGAATAGTCGCCACGCATATCGCGGCGCGTTAATGTCAAGTCAGCCGAGAACCTGGGGGCTTGACGTGACCGGAGAACCCAACACCCGCCTGAACGACCTGTTCGGTCTTACCGGCTGGTCCAAGGGCGAACTCGCCAGAATGGTGAACCGGAAGGCGGCGGCCATGGGCCATCCGCAACTGGCCACCGACACTTCGCGGGTACGACGCTGGATCGACATGGGGGAGTCCCCCCGCGATCCGGTGCCAAGGGTGCTGGAAGCTCTGTTCACCGAGCGGCTCGGCCGTGTCGTGACCATCGAGGACCTCGGGTTCACTCGCACTGGCCGCACGGGACGCCGCCGAATCACGGGCAAGCCCGAGAACCCCGACGGAATGCCGTGGACGTCCGAGCAACTGGCCGAGATCCTCTCCGAATTCACGGGAATGGACCTCATGCTCAACCGACGCGGCCTGGTGGGCGCGGGCGCCGCGCTCGCCGCCGGCTCCGCACTGACCAGCGCCATGCACGACTGGCTGCACTCCGACCCCACGCTCGCGGCCGACGCGCCGCGGATCAACGACCCCCTGCACGTGGAACGCGCCGGGTACGACCTGTACGAAGCGGCCCCCGTCGGGTCGCAGGAGATCGACGCCCTGGAGCGTTCGGTCGACGTCTTCCGCGCCTGGGACGCCTCACGCGGCGGCGGACTCCAGCGCAAGGCCGTCGTCGGCCAGCTCAACGAGGTGGGCGGCATGCTCGCCTACCGCCAACCCGCCCACCTTCAGCGCCGGTTGTGGGGCGTCGCCGCCAACCTGGCGGTCCTGGCGGGCTGGATGTCGCACGACGTCGGCCTGGAACCCACCGCCCAGAAGTACTTCGTCATCGCCGCGCACGCGGCGCGCGAGGGCGGCGACCGGCCGCGGGCCGGCGAGGCACTGTCCCGGGCGGCACGTCAGATGGTGCACCTCGGCAAGCCCGACGACGCACTGGACCTGATGAAGCTCGCCCAGTCCGGCTCCGGCGAACAGACCCTGCCGCGCACCCGGGCGATGCTGCACACCATCGAGGCCTGGGCGCAGGCGTCGATGGGGCAGGGGCAGGCGATGCGGCGCACCCTCGGCGAGGCCGAGGAGCTGTTCGTCTCCGACAAGGGCGACGTGGACCCGCCCAGCTGGATGCAGATGTTCGACGAGGCGGACCTGCACGGCATGCAGGCCCTCGCGTTCCGTACGCTCGCCGAGCACGAGCCGTCGGCCGCGGTCACCGCCCAGCGGCACGCCAGGCTCGCCCTGGAGCTGCGTCCCGACGGCCGTCAGCGCTCCAAGCTCTTCGACCACATCTCGATGGCCTCGGCCTGCTTCATCGGCAACGACCCCGACCAGGCCGACCGGTACGCCCGGCTCGCCCTGAGTTCCATGGGGGAGACCTCCTCGCACCGCACGTGGGACCGGCTGCGCAGCATGTACCGGCTCACCGCGCAGTACGCGGACTACCCGATGATCGACGACCTGCGCCGGGAACTGGAGCGGGTGATCCCGCGCAAGGCGGCCGGGCAGGCCAGGGGGGCGAAGGCGGTCTGACCTACTCGCCGATCCTGGCGATCAGCACGCAGGCGTCTTCTTCGCGCTCCGTCTCGCCGAACTCCTCCAGCACCAGCCGTACGCAGTCGCGTGCGCCGTGGGCTTCGGCCAGCCGTGGGGCGAGGGACAGCAGCCTGTTCCGGCTCTCGTCGTCCGTGCTGCTGCGCCGCGACAGTCCGTCGGTGTGCAGGAGCAGCAGGTCGCCCCGGCGCAGGGTCACTTCGGCCTGCTCGTACGCCGCTCCCGGCGTCGCACCGAGCAGCATGCCGCGCGGCGGGTTCAGCGGGCGGCCCTCGCCGTCGCGGAACAGCAGCGGGGCGGGGTGTCCGGCCTGCGCCCAGGTGAGCAGCCTGCTCTCCGGCTCGTACTGACAGCACACGGCGCTGCCCAGCGAAGGGTGGACGGAGGAGGATTCGAGCAACTGGTTGAGGTGTCCCATCAGCGCGCCCGGACGCACGCCCGCCAGGGCCATGCCGCGCAGTGCGCCCAGCAGCATGGCCATGGAGGAGGTGGCGGTCACGCCGTGCCCGGTGAGTCCGCCGACCGTCAGCAGGGAGGAGCCGTCGGACAGTTCCATCGCGTCGTACCAGTCGCCGCCGACCAGATCGCCGCTGGCCGAGGGGAGGTAGTAGGCGGCGAGGTCGAGCGCCCCGCCCGCCGGGAGGGGCGCGGCCCCGCGCCAGGGCGGCAGGACCGCCTCCTGGAGCTGGACGGCCACCTTCCGCTCGGCCTGGGCGAGCCTGCGGGCCTGCTGGAAGGAGTCCTGGTTCTCCCGGACGGCGCGCTGGGCCAGGCGCAGGGTGCTGACGTCGCGCAGCACCGCCCACATCGAGGCCGTACCGCCGTCGGCGTCGAGGACCGGCTCGCCCATCATGTGCAGGGTGCGGATCTCGCCGTCGTCGGCCCGGACGATCCGGAACTCCCCGTCCAGCGGTTTCCCGTCGACCAGGCAGTCGGTGACCATTCCGGTCAGCAGGCACTGGTCCTCGGGCAGCAGCATCGACGGCAGCTCGTCCAGCGAGAGCGGGCCGCCGGCGGGGGCGCGGCCGAAGATCTCGTACAGCTCGTCGGACCAGCTGACCTGGTCGGTGAGGAGGTTCCACTCGGCGCTGCCGACCCGGGTGAGCAGCGAGGCCGGTGCGGGCGCGGGGAGCGGGACGGTGACCGGCGACTCGGCGGGGACGGCGGGCAGGCCGTCCTTCAGCTGGCCCAAGTGGGCGCCCAGGTCGTCGAGTTGGTGGACCGCGAGGTCGCACAGGGCGCGCTGCCAGCGCATTTCGGCGTCGTCCTCGTCCACCGGGGCGTCCCGGCGGACCGCGTCCATGTCGCCGCGCAGCCGGCGGGTCTGCGTGATCAGTGCGTCGACCATGCCCCGCTCGGGAGGCTGCGGCGCGGAACGGTCCGCGAACAGTGGGGACGGCATGGCGTACTCCGAGGGCAGGCGCGGCCGGGGCGGGCTGTCGGGTCTTCGTTCTTCGTGCGGACGCGAGCGCGGGCGGGAGGAAGTCGACCGTTAAGACTCTGGCACAGGGGGCAGGGGCCCGTAAGGCGTTTGGCAACACTCGATCCGGTGGTGCAGCTGGCATATGCCAAAGGCCGTCGGGGGCTAACGCACCTTCTGCCCCTCGCGCCCCGCACGCCACAGCCGTACGGCGGACAGGCCCGCCGCCGCGAGGAGCAGCAGGTTCCGCACGAAGAGGTTCGCGATCGCCAGCCAGTCGGCGTCGTCCCTCAACTCCCGGTACAGCAAAGGGAATCCGAGTGTGGTGAAGAGACAGGCCGCCAGGATCAGCCAGGCCACCGGCCGCTGCGAGCTCTCCCGCCGCAGCAGACACACGGCGGCCAGACCGACCAGCCACACCAGATACTGCGGACTGATCACCCGGCTGGTCACCACGAACAGCAGTACGGCGGTCAGTGCCGCGTCCGGCAGCAGCCACGGCGCGCGGCGGGTCGAGCGCAGCCGCCAGTACAGCAGCCAGCCGAGGGCGAGCACCGTCAGGCACTGCATCACCAGTGACACGCTCTCCACGTACGGGCCGACGAACTCGTGCGAGCCGTCCTTCGCCTTCCAGGTCCCGCTCCACCCGAAGTGCCGGGCCACGTGGAACGGCAGCGCCCCCACCGACTCGATCTGGATGCCGCGCGACTTCTGGGCGGTGAGGAAGGACAGCGCGTGCGGCATCGCCAGCGCGAACACGGCCAGCAGCACGGCCCCGGAGACCAGCGCCGACAGCCAGGACACCCGGGTGCGGCGACCCCGCTCGGTGCCCACCAGCAGCAGCGCGGGCCACACCTTGACCAGCGCACCGAGCGCGACCAGCGCCCCGAACGCCTTGTCCGCCCAGCGGCGCGAGGAGCCCGCCACCACCAGGGCGGCCATCGCCACCGCCGTCACCTGGAGGTCGAACCGGTTCCACGGCATCGTCGAGAGCACGGCCGTCGCCACCGTCCACAGCCACGCCCCGGCCATCGAACGCCCGCGCCGCACCGCCAGCCACAGCAGCCCCGCCACCACCAGCGCGTCGGCGAGCGCGGCGGTCACGATGAACGCGGTCCCGTAGTCCAGCGACGGCAGCAGCCCCGGCGCGAGGATCGGCAGGGCCGCGCCCGGCGGGTACTGCCAGCTCACGTCGTGCGCGGGGAAGGTCCCCGAGGACAGCACCTCGAACCAGCCCCGGTACACCCGGTCCACCGACGGGTCGAGCGTGCCGTCGCCGTCCAGCGGGGGCAGCTTGAGCGCGGCGGGCACCAGCCACAGCCGGGTCAGCACCCAGACGACCACCAGGGTCCACGGGGTACGGGCGAGGCGGCCGAGGACCGGCCACCGGCGGCCGGCGACGGCGTCCTCGGCGAGCGGACCGCTCGCGGGGCGCGGAGCGCCGTCGGTGGGGGCGGGACGGGAGTGGGGGCTGGGCATCCCTGAACTCTACGAGGCCGACGAGGAGCGCATAACGCCAGGTCGGGCGGGCCGGTGCATGTCCCCCCACGGGTCGGGTACCTGGCGCTCACCCGCCCTCCCGATCGACCGAAGGAGACCGTGATGACCGACCGCCGCCAGGACGGACCCGAGGAGCAGCCTCCCGGGATCCCCCGCGATCTGCCCGACCAGCAGTACTCCCCGGCGAACGACGGGGAGCGCGATGCGGAGGGGCCGGGGCTGGAGGACGCGAGCCCCGACGACACGTCCGTGGAGGAACCCGCGGACTAGCGCCGCGGGCCGGGGAAGCCGGCGAACCGGCGGCGCGAGGACCAGGACCCCGCGGACCGGCGTCGCGGGGAAGGACCCCGCGGCCCCGCCGCGGTTCTCGCCCCGCCCGCTCCGCGCCCCGCGCCCCTCATGCCGTCGTCCTGCGCGCGCACTCCTCGACCACCGCGCGCAGGTCTCCCGTCCGGCGCAGCAGGGCCCGCTGCACGTGTGCGCCGTTGCCTCGGGCCAGCAGCGCGTCCAGGTGCTGCTTGACCAGGTCGGTGTCGCCGCTGTCGCGCAGGGCCTCCGAGACATGGCTGAGCAGGGCCCGTACGACGGTTTCGGCGGGGGCGGGCGTCAGGGTGCGCGGGTCGACGAGCTCGCCGCACAGCCCCGAGCGGGCCGCCCGCCAGGAGGCCAGGCGCAGCAGCCCCACCCCGGTGTTGTCCGGCGGCCCGCCCTCGGCCCACTCGCGCGCCGCCGTCTCGACCAGGGCCCGGACCAGCGCGGCGATCAGCACCGTGTCGTCCGCCTCCAGGCACACGTCCGGCACCCGCACCTCGACGGTGGGGTAGTGGCGCGACAGCCGGGCGTCGAAGTAGATCATCCCCTCGTCGAGCAGCGTGCCGGTGGCGAGCATGCCCTGCACCTGGCGGTGGTAGTTCTGGGCGGTGCCGAAGTGCTCGGTCGCCCCGGTCGAGGGCCACCGCCCCCACACCCGGCTCCGGTAGCTGCTGTACCGGGTGTCCCTGCCCTGCCAGAACGGGGAATTGGCGCTCAGCGCCACCAGCGGCGGCAGCCACGGCTGTATCCGGTCGAGCACCGCCACTCCCTCCTCGTCGGACTCCACCGAGACGTGCACATGGCAGCCGCAGGTCAGCTGCTCCAGGGCGGTCAGTCCGAACTCCTCCTCCAGCCTCCGGTAGCGGTCGCCCGAATTGATCGAGGGGTCCACCGGGAGCGGGGAGGTCGCCAGGGCCGCCAGTTCGGCGCCCGCCCGGCGCGCCCCGGCGGACGCCTCGCCCCGCCACCTGCGCACCTCGGCGGCCAGCCCCTCGATGGTGTGCCGGGGGCGGGTCGCTATCTCCAGCTGCTCCCGGTGCAGTTCCTTCTCCAGCGTCGAGCCGTCCGGCAGCGCGGCCAGGACGACCCCCGAAACGGCCCGCGGCTGCCCGGTGCCGTCGACCAGCAGAAGCTCCTCTTCCACTCCCACACTTCGCATGCGGTAGCCCTTCTCGACAGATGGATACGGGGCGAATTCGGCGGTGGCGGTGCGAGTGCCCTCTTTCTCTACCCAGGTGTTCTGGCCGCGCCGCATGTTCACGACTGTGCAAATATCGGTTTCATGTCGGCACTGAGTGATCTACTTCCGTCGGAAGCGGTACGACTCGACGTCCTCGTGGCGGACTGGAAGGAAGCGGTCCGGGACGCGGGCGAGGTCCTCGTCGCGACCGGGGTCACCACCGCGGACTACACCGCCGAGATGATCCGGAACGTGGAGGAGAACGGTCCGTACATCGTCGTCGCACCCGGTTTCGCCTTCGCACATGCCCGTCCGTCGCCCGCCGTGCTCAGAACCGGAATGTCCTGGCTGCGCCTCGCACGGCCGGTGGACTTCGGGCACGAGACCAACGACCCGGTGGACCTGGTGGTGGCCCTCGCCGCGCGGGACGCCGCCGAGCACACCGCCGCGATGGCCTCCCTGGCCCGGCTGCTCGGCGACCCGGAAACCTCGCGCGCCCTGCACGAAGCACCTACGCCAGAGGCACTGCACGCCGTACTCGCCGGACAGCAGGAGGTGCGTACTCCCGGGCGGGCCGCACCCGGGGCATCCGCCGGGCCCGCCGTCCACAAGATCCTCACCGTCTGCGGCAACGGAGTCGGCACCAGCCTCTTCCTCAAGAACACCCTGGAACAGGTCCTGGACCGCTGGAACTGGTCGAAGTACGTGAACGTCGAGGCGACCGACACCATCTCCGCCAAGGGCAAGGCGTCCGAGGCGGTCGCCATCCTCACCTCCCGCGAGATCGCCAGGACACTGGGCGACGTGGGAGTGCCGGTGAAGGTGGTGGAGGACTTCACCAGCACCGCGGAGGTCGACGGCGTCCTCAGGGACACCTACGACGTCTGAGACCACGGACCCACCGCACGGAGGCCGCACGCACATGGACTGGCTCGTATCGTTCGCGAAGTTCCTCGTCAACGAGGTCCTCAGCCAACCCGCCTACCTCATCGGCATCATCACCGCCGTCGGACTGATCGCCCTGCGCAAGTCCGCGGGCCAGGTCGTCGGCGGCGCCATCAAGGCGACGCTGGGCTTCCTGCTGATCGGGGCCGGCGCCTCGCTGGTCGTCGGCTCGCTCGCCCCGCTCGGCGAGATGATCCAGGGCTCGACCGGCGCGCACGGGGTCATCCCGACCAACGAGGCCATCGTCGGCATCGCCCAGGCCCAGTACGGCGCCCGGGTGGCCTGGCTGATGATCGTCGGTTTCGCGGTCAGCCTCCTGCTGGCCCGCTTCACCCCCCTGCGGTACGTCTTCCTGACCGGCCACCACATGCTCTTCATGGCCACCCTGCTGACCATGGTGCTGGCCACCGCTGGACAGGGCTCGGTGGCCGTCGTCGTCGTGGGCGGCATCCTCCTGGGCATCCTGCTGGTCGCCCTGCCCGCCTTCGCCCACCCCTGGACCAAACGCGTCACCGGCAACAACAGCGTCGCCATCGGCCACTTCGGCACCGCCGGATACATCACGGCCGGCGCCGCCGGTCAGCTCGTCGGCAAGCGCAGCCGCAGCACCGAGGAGATGAACCTCCCCGAGGGGCTGCGCTTCCTGCGCGACTCGATGGTCGCCACCGCCCTGTCCATGGTCCTCATCTACCTCATCATGTCCGTCGTCTTCCTCGCCAAGGTCGGCCAGGAGACCGCGTTCAAGGCGTTCGGCGTCGACGCGGCAGCCGCCAGCGACGTCGGCAACTACCTGATGAAGTCCGTGATGCAGGGCCTCCAGTTCGGCATCGCCGTCGCCGTCATCCTCTTCGGCGTCCGCACCATCCTCGGCGAACTGGTCCCCGCCTTCCAGGGCATCGCGGGCAAGCTCGTCCCCGGCGCCGTACCCTCGCTGGACGCGCCGATCGTCTTCCCGTACGCCCAGAACGCCGTGCTCATCGGCTTCATCTCCAGCTTCGTCGGCGGCCTGATCAGCCTCGGCCTGCTCACCTGGATCTTCAACCCGGCCTTCGGGCTCGCCCTGGTCCTGCCCGGACTGGTCCCGCACTTCTTCACCGGCGGCGCGGCGGGCGTCTACGGCAACGCCACCGGCGGCCGGCGCGGAGCCGTCGTCGGCGCCTTCCTCAACGGCGTGCTGATCACCTTCCTGCCCGCCCTGCTGCTCAAGGTGCTCGGCGCCTTCGGCGAGGAGAACACCACCTTCGGCGACGCCGACTTCGGCTGGTTCGGCTCCGTCATCGGCAATGTCGCCAAGGTCGGCGGCACCGGGGCGATCGTCCTGATGCTGCTGGTCGGCGCGGTCGTGCTGGGCGGCGCCATCCTGATGCAGAAGCGGGTCGTGGAGACCGGCTGGGACCCGGGTGCCAAGCGGGACGCCGCGCTCGGGGTGCACGCGCGGGTGACGACCGCGGACCCGGCGGACGCCGCCGCGTCCACCGGGTCCGTCACGTACGCCCGCATCGCCCCGCCCGCCGGAGCCCCGGCACCGCCGCCGAGGCCCGACGCGAAGTGAGCGGGAGAAGGCCGCCGCCCCGCTACACCGCGCGCCAGAGCGCGGGCACGTTCGGCGGTTCCCAGCCCGCGCCCGCGGTGTGCGCCTGCAGACAGGTGTAGGAGAGCCCGCCGTACGTCACCCGGTCGCCCGCCTTGTAGGTGGTGCCCGCCTTCCAGGTGCCGGACGGCGGCGGGGTGGTCGGCGGGACGGTGGGCCCGGGGTCCTGCGGGACGTTCAGGACGAAGTCGTAACTCCCCTCCCGGGTAGGCCCGTTGTCGCGCATCGTCATCAGCAGACGCGCGTCGAAGATGGTGTCGGTGTTGTTGCGCGGCTCGTTCGGGAAGTACAGCTGGGTGGTCAGCACCGGCCGGTTCGGCGCCTGCACCTTCACATGGATGTGCCGGGTGCGGCCCGGGTAGAGGCCCGGCACGATCGTGGTCAGGGTGAACGCGCCCTGCGCGTTGGTGAACTGGTGGCCGCGGAAGCGGAAGCCGGTGTTGTCGTACGCGCCGTTGACGTCCGCCTGCCAGAAGTCCAGCAGCGCGTTGGGGATCGGCCGGCAGGCCCGCCCGAAGACGTACCCGGTGACCGTCAGCCGGGTTCCCGGCGGATTGCCGTCGAGGAGCGAGGTGCGCAGCGGCGAGTTCGGCTTGAAGTACGGGCCCTCGGTCTGCGCGGGCGTCGGGTCGTCGCCGTCGTCGCACTCGGGCGTCAGTGCGGGCGCCATGCCGCTGTCGCGTGAGGTCCTGGCCAGCGCGGGGACGCCGATCATGGCGGCCGGGATCGCGACACCCGCCGCGACCGCGGCTCTCAGCACGGTCTTGCGGGTCGGGCCGGACCGTGTGGGGGAGGTGGGTACGGGTTCCGTGGGGTCGAACTTGTCCATGGTGGGGACGACTCCAAGTCGGTTCAGGAACTGGGGAGTTGAGCGGTGACGGGCGTGCTGGGGAGTACGCCCGCTTCCCCCAGAACCTAGGCCGACGGCTCCCCGTGTTCGAGGGACGGGACGCGGTAGTCGTGGTGCATTGCACCGCTGCCGCGCCGGAAGGCCCCCGGACTGAGCCCGGTCTCCCGGCGGAAGAACCGGCAGAAGTACGCGGCGTCCGCGAAGCCGACCCCGGCCGCCACCTGTCGTACCGTCAGGTCCGTGCGGGCCAGCAGCCGCTTGGCCTCGTGGACCCGGACCTGGCGCACCAGCTGCCCCGGGGTGCGGCCGGTGGTCTGCTTGACCGCCTCGTTGAGGTACCCCACGCTCACCCCGATGCCCGCCGCGCAGGACCGTACCGACCAGACCTCGGGCCCCGGCAGCGCCAGCAGCCGGACGAACTCCTGGGTGACCAGCGCGGGGCGCCCCGCCGGATCGGCCGGCCGGGGCGCCGGCTCCGCGAGCCGGGACGCCCGTACCACCAGGACGTGCAGATAGGCCCGCAGCACGGAGGCGAAACCGGCCTGGCCCGCGCGGTACTCGCGCTCCATGTCGGCGATCAGCCGCGCGAAGGCGGTGGCGTCGTCGCCGACCGGACTGAACCACGGGCGCTCGCCGAGCCCCCGCAGCAGCTCGCGGTCGCCGGGGTGGTCGATCAGGAAGTCGTCGGTGAAGAGGATGACCCGGCCGTGCAGCTCGGTGGCGTTCTCCCAGTAGTGCACCTGCCCGGGGACCACGAAGCACAGGTGCGGCGGACGCAGCTCCCAGCGGGAGAGGTCGATGACGTGGCCGCCGCGCCCGCTCGTCACGAAGACGATCTCGTAGAAGGTGTGCCGGTGCGGGAACGAGGCCCGCGACAGCGGGCCGACCGCGTCGAAGGACCCCATCGCGAAGGGGAACTGCTGGGGGGCCGGTACCTGGAGCCGGTGCAGCGGCACGGCTCTCTCCACGGTCTCCATCGCGACCGCACTCCTTCACTTCGCGCACTCGGCGGGGTGGCCGACGTCCCGCCCGGCGGTGGGCGGAAAGTGGTCCGGACCAATGCACGATGCCACGCCGGGGCGGCTCAGGGAACGGGGCAGTCCGCTCAGCGAACGGGACGGCAGCCGGATCGGTTCCGCGCCCATCCGCCCGGCCACCCGCTCCGAATCCTCCGCGCGGGCAATGGGCAGGACAGGGCAGACTCGGCAGTCGACGGACCCGGAGGCAGGATGACACCCCGACCCACCAGCACACCCCAGGCCGCTGTTCTGCTGCTGCACGGCGGACGCGAGCACGGCCTGGAGGCGCCCACGGCGCTGAACCTGCCCGGCCGCCGCATGATCCCCTTCGGCCGCGCACTCACCCGGGCCGCCGGGCGCGACCGCCTCGCGGTGCGCACCGTCACCTACCGCCACCGCGGCTGGAACGGCGAGCGCGCCGACCCGGTCCACGACGCGCTGCCCGCCCTGGAGCGGCTGACCGCCGACCTCGGCCCCGTACCGGTGGTGCTGGTCGGCCACTCGATGGGAGGCCGCACCGCCCTGCGGATCGCCGGACACCCCCAGGTGCGCGCCGTCGTCGCACTGGCCCCCTGGTGCCCGCCCGGCGAGCCCGTCGCCCAGCTCGACGGCCGGGACCTGGTACTCCTGCACGGCGACCGCGACCGTACGACCAGCCCGCGCCGCACCCGCGAACTGGCGGCCCGCGCCCGCACGGCCGGGGCCCGCGCCTGTGTCGTCACCGTCGACGGCGGCGACCACGCCATGCTGCGCCGGGCCCGCACCTGGCACACGCTGACCACGTCCGTCACCCTCGGGCTGCTCGGCCTCGCCCCGCTGCCGCCCTCCGTCGCCTCGGCCCTGAGCGTGCCGCAGGGGACGGAGATCCAGGTCTAGGGCGCCCGCCGAGGGGGCCGCCTCAGTCCGGCAGCGACCGTCGCGCCACCCTGGGGTGCCGCTGGGCCGGGCCGCGGCCCTCCAGCCTGCGCAGCTCCACGTTGAACTGGGCCCCCGTCAGCAGCGACAGGTTCGCGAACCACACCCAGACGAGGAAGACGACGACCCCGGCCAGCGAGCCGTACAGCCTGCTGTAGCTGGCGATGTTCGTGGCGTAGAAGGCGAAGCCCGCAGACGCGGTCAGCCACAGGAAAGCGGCCAGCGCCCCGCCGGGCATCGACCGCCGCACCCCTCGTGCGGAGGCCGGCCCGGTGTGGAACAGGATCATGATCAGCATGGTCACCAGGCACAGCAGCAGCGGCCACTTCAGCGCCGCCCACAGCGCCTCGCCCACCGAGCCCATGCCCAGCCAGTCGGCGAGCCCCCGGGCCATCGGCCCGGTGAGCACCAGCGCCACCGCGCTCGTCAGCAGCAGGAGCAGCAGACAGATCGCGGTCACCACGTTGATGTGCGCCTTGCGCAGCGCGGGCCGGGAGTCCTTGACGTGGTGCATGGCGTGCATCGCCCGCCGGAACACCGCCAGGTAGCTGGATGCCGACCACAGGGAGCTGACGGTGCCGGTCACCAGCAGGATCCACAGCGCCGAGGTGCCCTGCACCGCGTGCTCCAGGGTCTCCCGCAGGGCCGCCCCCGACTCGGCGGGGGCGATCGAGGAGATGTCCTGGATGAGGGACTGGGTGGCGTCCGGGTTCGCCAGCCCGATCAGCGTGACCGTGACCAGCAGGGCGGGCACCAGGGCCAGGATGGCGTAGTAGGTGAGCGCCGCCGCCCAGTCGGAGACGTCGTCGTTCCACACCGAGACGGGGGTGCGGCGCAGCGCCGTGCGGAAACGCCGGAGGGCGCCGGGAGCGCGGGGAGGGCCGCCCCGGTCGGCAGGCGGTGCGGTGGGCTCACTCGGCATGCTGCGTTCTTCCGTGAAATCGGTCGGGCATTCGCTTTGCCCCACCTTCTCACCCCGCTGCAGTACTTCTCCCCATGTGGTTCGCCGCGTTCCGCATCGGCGCCGGCCCGCTCAGCGCTCCCGGCGCGCTTCCACCCGCAGGGCGACAGCGGTGGCCACCGCGCCGATCCCCTCCCATATGCCTACCCCGAGGAACCCGGCGGGAGCACGGCCGGTGACGACGGCGAGTGTGAAAACGGTGAAGGTGAGCAGCCGGAACGGCACGGTCCAGCGGAAGAACGCCTTCCAGTCGGCCAGCGACGCCAGCACGTAGTACACGCCCATGTTCACCGCCGCCATCGAGGACGCGGTCAGGAACGTCAGGGTCTGGTCGTTCCCGGCCCGTACGGTGCCCGGCGCGGGAGCCAGCCCCATCAGTGCGAGCTGGGCGTCCGGCGCCACCAGCCCCACCACCCCGAGCGACGTGGCGAGCAGTCCGAAGACCGCCATGGTCCAGCCGGAGGGGGAACGGGGCAGCCGCACAGAGGTCTTCACAGGGGTCCTTCGCCTACGGATTCGTCTACGGGTACGTCGGATGCGTCGGGGCGCGCCGCTCGGAGGCGCGTCACGGGCGGCCCGCCGGAGCGGCCGCGGAACGCAAGGGATCAGCCACCATAACTACCTTGTGGGTACACCGCGTTCGAAAGCGGGGGCCGCCCCTGGAAGACCGGCCGCCCCCGCCCAACCCGCCTGCTAGCGGCGGAACTTCAGCGAAACTTCCGGTGACGCGTTGCCGTAGGCGTCCACGGCGGTCACCTTCGCCACGTACCGGGTGCCCCGGGGAGCGTCAGGAACCGGGACGTCCAGGACATCGGGCCGTGGCGCGAAGTAGTACTCGGAGAGCACCTTCGAGGAGACCGCCTTGGCCCCGGTCGCCGCGTCCGCGACCTCGACGCGGTAGTGGTGCACCATCTGGTCGTCCCGGCCCTGCGCGATCCGCAGCGCGAGGGCGCCCTTCGCGTCCCGCACGGCCGACAGCGGGCGGCGGTCGGTGAAGACCGGCGCGACCTTGTTGCGGTGGGCCGACGTGTACGTGAAGCCGTCCTTGATCTCCTGCGGGGTCCGGCCCTTCAGCCGCACGGTCCAGGTCCGGCCGCTGAGCGTGCCGGCGCTCGCGTACGGCGGCTGCCAGGCGGCCGACCACTTCCCGCCGGTGTAGATGTCGTGCTTGTCGGCGGCCATGTTCACCCGGGCGATCTCGGTGCGGTCCTGGTACACCTCGACGAACAGGGCCTGCGCCGTCGGCGACTCGAAGCGGTTCGCCAGACCGTTCTCGGTGATCGCCTGGTAGCCGTGGTCCATCTCCACGTACGACATGGAACCGTCGTTCACCGCGGTGAAGTCCCGCTGGTGGACCGACCGGTCGTCGTTGAGGTTGAGGTGCGAGTGGCCGGAGAAGAACACCGCCTGCGGGAAGGCGCTCAGGTCCGCGGTGAGCCGGGGGTTGGAGGTCTGCTGGCCGTCCATCACCGTGTCGGTGGCCGGCCGGTGGCCCTGCACCAGGACGGGCGTGTTCGGGGCCGCCGCGGTCAGCGCCGCGAGCCGCCGCTTCAGCCAGGCCTGCTGCCCCGCGTCGGAGTTGTACGTCTCCGTGTTGAGCGTGAAGACGTGCAGGCCCTTCACCTGCGACTCGTAGTAGCCGCCGCCGGAGTCGGGGAACCAGGCGCGCGGGTAGTTCGCGCGGATGTCGGCCAGGGAGGCGTCGTGGTTGCCGTTGGAGATCAGCACCTGGGTCCCGGTCATCCGCTTGCGCTTCAGGTTCGCGCCGAAGATCTCCGAGACGATGCGGTGGTCGGGACCCTTGCCGTCCCCGTTGTCGTTGATCATGTCGCCGTTGGACAGGATCGCGTCCGGCTCGGGGAAGATCGACCCGATGGTGTCGAAGAAGCTCTCGTACTTCTTGTCGTTGTCCTTGTGGTTGCCGATGTGCACGTCGGACATCACCACCAGCCGGGCCAGCGGCTTCTCGCCGCTCTTGACCAGATAGCCGTACGAGACGGGGATGCTGGCCCGCCGCCCCCGGAAGGCCACGGCCGTGACGTTGGTGTCCTTGGTGAGGCGCAGCGGCAGCCCGGGTATGTACAGCCTGCTCGTACGGGTGGGCGTCGTGCCGTCCAGGGTGTACCGCACGACCGCGCCGCGCTCCGCCCGCAGGGCGATCGACACGCTCCGCTCGTACCGGCCGCCGGGCCTGCTCACGGACGGCGGCGCCGGCGCCTCCGCGGCGGCGGGGGAGGGGGCGGCGGGCGCGGGGGCCGCGGTGGGGGCCAGCAGCGCCGCGGAGGCGGCGGCGATCACGAGCGGGGCGAATCTCATCGGTTTCCCTAGTCTGTCGTCCGGTCGAACAGCGGCGACGTTAGACGTCAGGACCCAGCCGCCGGGGCGCACTGGGCAACGCATACATGGCCCGTGCATGAATACCCCGGTGCAGGGAAAAACCCGGTGGCGCACGGTCGGGCCGCATGGTGCAGTGACCGGATGGATCTGGCACTGGTACGTGAGTACTTCGACACCGACATGCGCCGCGAGGCACCCAAGGACCGCCCCGGAGTGGAGCTGGAACGCGCGGGAGGCGTGGTCCGGCAGACCGGCGACGCCGACGACTGGAACGGCATCCTGTGGTCCGGGCTCACCGAGGAGAACGCGGACGCGGTGATCGCCGAGCAGATACGCCACTACGGCGCCCGCGGACTGTCCTTCGAGTGGAAGCTCTACTCCCACGACGAGCCCCACGACCTCGGCGAACGGCTCCGCGCCGCGGGCCTCGTGCCCGAGGAACCGGAAGCCCTCATGGTCGCCGAGGTCGCGGAACTCCCGGCCGGACCCGCACTGCCCGACGGCATCCGCCTGCTCCCCGTCACCGACGCCGCGGGCATCGACCTCCTGGTACGCGCCCACGAGAGCGCCTTCGGCGAGGACGGAAAGCGCCTCGGGGCCCGGCTCCTGGCCCAGTTGGAGGAAGCCCCCGACAGGCTCGGCGCGGTCGTGGCCATGGCGGGCGACGAACCGGTCAGCGGAGCCCGCGTCGAGTTCCCGCCCGGCGCCCGGTTCGCCGGCCTGTGGGGCGGCGGCACCAGCGCCGAATGGCGCGGCAAGGGCATCTACCGCGCACTGGTCGCCCACCGCGCCCGCCTCGCCGCCGAACGCGGCTACCCCTACCTCCAGGTGGACGCCATGGACACCAGCCGGCCGATCCTGGAACGCCTCGGCTTCGCCCGCCTCAGCACCACCACCCCGTACAACTACCAGCCCTAGCAGGCCGGTTGCCGTACGGGGTGGCGGCGCACGGCGGACCGTGGCCCGGCGGGCCCCGCCCGGCCGGCCCCGCTCAGCGGAGCTTGCCGAAGAAGGTCCGCACGTCCGCCGCCAGCGCACCGGGCAGTCCCATCGCGAGGAAGTGACTGCCCTGCGGGTTGTCCTCGGGCCAGTGCACGATCCTGTTGGTCCGCTCGGCCAGGCTCCGCAGCGGCGAGTACCCGCCGTAGACCCCGCTCGGCACCGCCGTCTGCCCGTCCGGCCAGCGGAACTCGCTGCTCTCGTACATGAACCACGACGAGCTGCCCGAGGTCTGCGTCAGCCAGTACAGCGTCGCGTTCGTCAGCAGCAGCTCCCGGTCGATCACCTCGTCGGGCCGCTCGGCGGTGTAGCAGAACTCCTTGAACTTCTGCAGCAGCCAGCCGAGCTGGCCCACGGGGGAGTCGTTCCACCCATGGCTGAAGGTCTGCGGCGCCGCCCGCAGCAGCGCGTGGTGGTCGACCCCGCCGCCCATCCACTGCTGCATCGCCGCGAACGCCTCGCGCTCCGACGGCGTCAGCGACGGCAGGTCCTCCGGGTTGGGGAAACCGAGCCCGCCCTCCACGTAGACACCGACCACGTGCCCGGGATCCACGGCGGCCACGGCCGGCGCGAGATAGGCACCGAGGTCACCGCCCTGGGTGCCGTACCGCTCGTACCCGAGACGCTCCATCAGCCGGGCGAAGAGCCCGGCCACCCGGCGGACGTTCCACCCGGTGCCGACCGGCGCCGAGGAGAACCCGAAACCGGGCACCGAGGGAATCACCACGTGGAAGGCCTGCGCCGCCGAACCCCCGTGCGCCACCGGGTCGGTGAGCGGCCCGATCAGCTCGGTGAACTCCACGAAGGAGTTCGGCCAGCCGTGGGCCAGCAGCAGCGGCAGCGCGTCCGGCTCGGCGGAGCGGACGTGCAGGAAGTGGATGTCCTGGCCGTCGATCTCCGTCATGAACTGCGGGAACCCGTTCAGCCGCGCCTCGTGGCCGCGCCAGTCGTAACCGTCCCTCCAGTACGCCGCCATGCCCTGGAGGTAGTCCACCGGAACACCGCGCTCCCAGCCCTCGCCGGGCAGCTGTGGAGCCCAGCGGGTGCGGGCGAGGCGGTCGCGGAGATCGTCCAGGTCGGCCTGCGGAACGTCGATGCGGAAGGGGCGGATCTCGGCGGGCGTGGCGTTCATGCTGCTCCTCGGGGTGCTCCGGACTGGCCCTCCGGACGTTAGGCGGCATGTGGGACAGGGCGTGTCCCATATGCCGCCCTCCGTCGGGCGAGCGGAGTCCGGCCCGGGGCGGGAGCGCTCGGTCCGCCCCGCCCGTCCGCAGCCGGCCGGTCAGCCGGTGACGATCGCCGGGTCGCTCACCCCCGCCTTCCCGGTCTCCACGTGCCCCGCGAACCTGCGCAGGAACGCCGCGTCCGTCGCGGACGTCACCGTCAGGTCGTACCAGTGCTTCCCGCCCCGGACGTCCACCTGCCGCACCACCTTGCCGCCCGCCGGAACGGTGAACGAGACGGGCCGCCCGCCGTACGCGTCGACGACCGTGAGCCGGCACGCGGCGCTCGCCGCGTTCGTCGCCGTCAGCACCAACTGGCCTCCGTTGCCGGTGTCGTGCCGGACCGTCACCTCGGGCCCGACGGTCGCCGCCGTCCCGCGGAACGTACACAGGAAGCCGTTCGGACCGAACACCGACAGGTCGTAACTCCCCTTCGAATAGGCGGAGTTCCAGGTGTCCGCAACCTCCTTGCCCGCCTCGGCGGTGTACGTCCACGGGCCGTCGGTGCGGTTCGCCGAGGTCACGTGGAAGCCCGCCCCCGCCGCCCTGCCGCCGCTGAGGGTGAGCGTGAACCTCCCCGTCGACGGGGTCGCCGCGCCGTCCGCGTACGGGGCGTACCGCAGCGGACGCGACGGCCTGGACCCGCGCTCCTGCTTGGGCAGCGCACCCGCCGCGGGCGGCTTCGGAACGTAACTGTCGTGCCGCTCCTTGTCCGGCGGCGCGTACGCACCGGTGTCCGGCAGCTTCGCCGGCCCCGGAACCGCGAGCGAGAAGTCGAACGCGGAGGTGAGATCACCGCAGACGGCCCGCCGCCAGGGCGAGATGTTCGGCTCGGCCACCCCGAACCTGGCCTCCATGAACCGGATGATCGAAGTGTGGTCCAGGGTCTCGGAGCAGACGTAACCGCCCGTGCTCCACGGGGAGACCACCAGCATCGGCACCCGCTGGCCGAGCCCGTACGCACCGGCCCCGTACGTGGCGTTGCCGCCGAAGTGGTCCAGGGAGGAGTCCACGGTGGACTTCCCCTGCGCGGCGGAGGCCGGCGGACGGGGCGGCACGACGTGGTCGAAGTAGCCGTCGTTCTCGTCGTACGTGATGAACAGCGCCGTCCGCGCCCATACCGCGGGGTTCGACGTCAGCGCGTCCAGCACCTTGGACACGTACCAGGCGCCGTAGTTCGCCGGCCAGTTGGGGTGCTCGCTGAACGCCTCGGGGGCGGCGATCCAGGACACCTGCGGCAGCTTCCCCGCCTTCACATCGGCGGTGAGGATGTCGAAGAACCCGTCGCCCTTCTTGGCGTTGGTGCCGGTGCGCGCCTTCTCGTACAGCGGATCGCCGGGCTTCGCGTTGCGGTACGCGTTGAAGTAGAGCAGCGAGTTGTCGCCGTAGTTCCCCCGGTAGGCGTCCTCGATCCACCCCCACTTGCCGTTCGCGTCGAGACCGTCGCCGATGTCCTGGTACACCTTCCACGACACCCCGGCCTTCTCCAGCCGTTCCGGGTACGTCGTCCAGCCGTACCCCGCCTCCTCGTTGCCGAGGACCGGGCCGCCGCCCTTGCCGTCGTTGCCCGTGTGACCGCTGAACATGTAGTAGCGGTTGGGATCGGTGGCCCCGATGAGCGAGCAGTGGTACGCGTCGCACACGGTGAACGCGTCGGCCAGCGCGTAGTGGAACGGGATGTCCCCACGCGTCAGGTGCGCCATCGTCCCCGCCGACTTCGCGGGGATCCACTGGTCGTACTTCCCCTCGTTGACCGCCCGGTGACCGCCCGCCCAGTCGTGGTTGAGACCCGCGATGAACTGCATGCCCAGGTCGGCGGCGTCCGGGTGGTACGGCAGCACCTCCTTGGCGCCGTCCCGCTGGTGGAACACCGACTTCAGCCCGTAGGGCACCACCGGACGAGGGTCGCCGAAGCCCCGTACACCCTTCATCGTGCCGAAATAGTGGTCGAACGACCGGTTCTCCTGCATCAGCACCACGATGTGGTCGATGTCCTGCAAGCTGCCGGTGCGCCGGTCGGCGGGAATCGCCGCCGCCCGGCCGATGCTGCCCGACAGCGCGGCGAAACCTGCCGTCGCGCCCGATATCTGAAGGAAACGACGGCGATTGAGATCAGGCATGAGTGTGGGGACCCTTGTCGTGGGGGGACGGAAGCACGTGGAGTGTTCCAAGAAGTGCCCTGGCAGGGAAGGGGCAGGAGAGCCCGGAGGGGGCGGCGGGCCCACTTCGTACCGACTGTTGGATGATCAATAACCCCGGCTTTACCGACAGTTCCCCCACCCTCGGACCGCCGGGAGATCCCCCCACCCCATCGACGAAGCCGAAGGAGCGTCACCATGACCACGTCGCCCCAGGTCCCCGACATCCTCTCGCCCGAGTTCGCAGCCGACCCGTACACCGCCTACCGGCTGATGCGCGCACACGCACCCCTCGTCCACCACGAGCCCACCCGCAGCTGGATCGTCTCCCGGTACGAGGACGTCGAGCGCGTCTTCAAGGACAAGGCGTCCGAATTCACCACCGAGAACTACGACTGGCAGATCGAACCCGTCCACGGCCGGACCATCCTCCAGCTCGGCGGACGCGAGCACGCCGTGCGCCGGGCCCTGGTGGCCCCCGCCTTCCGCGGCAGGGAACTGGAGGAGACCTTCGTCCCGGTCATCGAACGCAACGCCCGCGAGCTCATCGACGCCTTCCGCGACAAGGGCGAGGCCGACCTCGTCGACGCCTTCGCGACCCGCTTCCCGGTCAACGTCATCGCCGACATGCTCGGCCTCGACAAGGCCGACCACGCCAGGTTCCACGGCTGGTACACCAGCGTCATCGCCTTCCTCGGCAACCTGGCGGGCGACCCGGACGTCGCGGCGGCCGGCGAGCGCACCCGCACCGAGTTCGCCGAGTACATGATCCCGGTCATCCGGGAACGCCGGAACGCCCCCGGCGACGACCTGCTCTCCACCCTGTGCGCGGCCGAGGTCGACGGCGTGCGGATGAGCGACGAGGACATCAAGGCGTTCTGCAGCCTGCTGCTCGCCGCCGGCGGCGAGACGACGGACAAGGCCGTCGCCGCCCTCTTCGCCAACCTCCTGGCGCACCCCGAGCAGCTGGCAGCGGTCCGCGAGGACCGGACGCTCATCGACCGGGCCTTCGCCGAGACCCTGCGGCTCACCCCGCCCGTCCACATGATCATGCGGCAGGCGGCCGTCGACGTCACGGTCAGCGGCGGCACCATACCGGCGGGCGCCACCGTCACCTGCCTGATCGGCTCCGCCAACCGCGACGGCGCGCGTTACGCCGACCCGGACACCTTCAACCTCTTCCGCGACGACCTCGCCACCACCCACGCCTTCTCCGCCGCCGCCGACCACCTCGCCTTCGCCCTCGGCAGGCACTTCTGCGTCGGCGCGCTGCTCGCCAGGGCCGAGGTACGCATCGGGGTGAACCAACTGCTGGACGCGATGCCCGACGTACGGCTGGCCGAGGGCGCGACGGTGACGGAACACGGGGTCTTCACCCGGGGCCCCCGATCGCTACCGGTGGTCTTCACGCCCGTACGGTGACCCGCCGCGCGGTGCGCCGGGGCGCGACCCCCACCCCGGCGCACCGCCCCTGACCAGCGGCGGTTTAGTCTCGGGCCAGGAATCCGAGGGGGCACCTCGGAGGGGGGAGAGCGATGAGGATAGTGATTCCCGGCGGGACCGGGCAGGTCGGCGCGATTCTGAACCGCGCGTTCACCAAGGCCGGCCACGAGGTCGTCGTCCTCACCCGCAACCCCTCGCGCCCCGGCGAGATCCGGTGGGACGGGAGGACGGCGGGCCCGTGGACGGATGCGGTCGACGGCAGCGACGTCGTCATCAACCTGGCGGGCCGCAGTGTCAGCTGCCGCTACACCGACGCCAACCTGCGGGCCATGATGGACTCCCGCGTGCACTCCGCCGAGATCGTCGGCGAGGCGGTCGCCGCCGCCGCGAAACCGCCCGCGCTCTGGCTCCAGATGAGCACCGCCACCATCTACGCGCACCGCTACGACGCACCCCACGACGAGGCCACCGGCATCATCGGCGGGACCGAACCCGACGTCCCGGACTACTGGGAGTACAGCGTCCGCATCGCCAGGAACTGGGAGCGCGCGCAGGAAGCCGCCACCACCCCGCACACCCGCAAGGTCGCCCTGCGGGCCGCCATGGTGATGAGTCCCGACCGCGGCGGCGTCTTCGACGTGCTGCGGCGCATGACCCGCCTGGGGCTGGGCGGACCGGTCGCGGGCGGCGCGCAGTACCTCTCCTGGATCCACGACCGGGACGTCGTACGCGCCGTGGAGTTCCTGATCTCCCGCGACGACATCGCGGGCCCGGTCAACCTGGCCGCCCCGCAGCCGCTGCCGCACCGGGCCTTCATGCGGGAACTGCGCGGTGCGGTGGGAATGCCGGTGGGGCTGCCGGCGACGAGGTGGATGGCGTCGGTGGGCGCGTTCGTCCTGCGCACGGACACCGAACTCCTCCTCAAGAGCCGCCGGGTCGTCCCCGGCCGCCTCCTCGACGAGGGCTTCGCCTTCGAACACCCGCACTGGCGCGAGGCAGCCACCGACCTCGTCCACAGATCCCGCACAGAACGCTGACCCCACACCCCCACCGCCGGGATCACCGCCCCAGTGCTGCCGCCCAGACCTGCCGGGCCACCTCGTGCGGGTCGCCGTCGCCCGACACGACCAAATCGCAGTCGTGCCGCACCGGCTCCACGTGCTTGTCGTGCGCGTCGCGCCGGTACAGCAGGTAGTTCCGCAGCAGTACGTCGAGGGGGAAGCCGTCGCGCAGACACTTGCGGCGGATCTTCCGGGCCAGCCGCAGATCGGCGGCGAGGTCGACGAACACGTCGAAGCGCGGGACGGAAGCCGGTACGGCGACCTGCCGGGCGAAGAGCCCCTCTACGACGACCGCCCCCGCACGCCCGAGCGCGGCCTCGGCGTCCCGGCCGAGCCGCGCCAGGTCCACGGACCGCGGATCCCCGACGTCCAACCGCGGGACCCCCGCCTCGTCGGGGGTCCACACCCCATGGTCGCGATCCTGGAAGTAGTAGTCGTCCCCGTGCAGAACGGGCACCGGCCCCGCGGGCCCCACCTCGCCAAGCACCTGGGCCAGCGTGCTCTTCCCCGCCCCGGCCCCACCCGTAACCGTCACCAACAACCCCAACACCCTCTCCCCACCCAACCCAACCAACCCCACCAGTCTCTCCCCCCACCCCACCCAAACCCCCTCACACGGCGCCCCCGCCCCGCGACCCACCCCCGCTCCTCGCCCCCGCCCCGCCCCGTCCCCTTGGGCGGCGGGGCCGCCCGCCTCACCCCCCGCCCCCTTGGGCGGCGGGGCCGCCCCCCGGGGGCGGAACGGGCGGGCAAGGGGGCGGCCCCCGGCGGAGCCGAACCCCTACGGCCCCGCCCGGCCCCGGCCCACCCCCACCTCCGGCCCAGCCCGCCACCAGCACCCCCCCCTCGCCACCAGCCCCCCCCCGCCCCGCCCCCGCCCAAGGGAAACTTGCCCCATGCCACCCGCAGACCCCACCCCCAACCCCCAACCCACCCCCAAGCCCGACCACTTCACGCCCGCCGCAGGCGAC
>NZ_JBIAMU010000016.1:222208-269413 GCF_042874215.1 Streptomyces sp. NPDC004111 | reverse complement strand
TGCGAGCTATCCAGTCGTCAAGCTGGGTCTCCTCCCCCCCCCCCCCAACCTCGGGGGGGGGCCGCGCCAATTTGATCCGGGCTTCTTGGCGCGCCCCCCCCCGGGGCGCCCCCCCACGACACGGATCGTTCCCCCTGAGATGGCTATTGTTGGAGGCTGTTGTTCCGCTGTCAATACGCTACGTATCGTCGCCCGGTTAGACTCCGCCCGTGAGCGCGACGCCGAACCCGCAGCGACGCAGCGAGAGGTCCCGGCAGGCGATCCTCGCGGCTTCCATCGCCCTGTGCACCGAGAAGGGCTACGGCGGCGTCACGATGGAGGCCATCGCGGCCAGAGCGGGCGTCAGCAAGAAGACGATCTACCGCTGGTGGTCCTCGAAGGGCGCCGTGCTCCTCGAAGCGATCGGCCAGCAGACCGACAGCAGGGCACCGTTTCCGGACACCGGGCACCTGGCCGCCGACCTGTACACGCAGATGACCGGGGTGGTGCGGTTCCTCACCACCCCGCCGTTCGGGCCCGCGTACATCGGCATCCTCTCCGAACTGCACCACGACGAGGAACTGACCCGGGCCGTCCACACACAGATCATCACGCCGCGCTTCACGGCCGCGCTGGACCGGCTCAAGAGCGCGCAGCGCCAGGGCCGGCTGCCGCTGGACGCCGATCTGGAACTGGCCGTGGAGCTGCTGTACGGGCCGCTCTACTACCGGTACGCGCTGCGCAAGCCGCCGCACACCCCGGAGCGGATCGCGGAGCTGGTCGACCATGTGCTGCGGACATTGGACTGCCGCCCCTGACGCGGGAGTTGACGCGCGTCGGGGGCGGCAGGTTCTGGGGGCCCGAAGGTTCGGCCGGTGGGCCGGGGCCTGCTAGAAGGTGAGCTTCCAGCTGTTCAGCGTGCCGGTGTCCTGGCTCGCCACGTCCTGGACGCGCAGCTTCCACACACCGTTGGCGACCTCGCTCGACGCGTTCACCGTGTACGTCTCCACGACGTTGTCGGCCGAGTCGCCGCTGCTGGAGTTCTTCAGCCGGTACGCGGTCCCGTCCGGGGCGAGGAGGTCGATGACCACGTCACCGCGCCAGGTGTGCTTCACGTTCACCGACACCTTGAGCGCGGCGGGCGCGTTGCCCGTGCGCCCGGAGACCGTGATCGGCGAGGTCACCGCGGCGCCCGCGTCGGGGATCGCGAGCGGCGTGGTGTTCTCGTAGTCGGTGCCGGTCGGCGGGGTCGTACTGCCCGCGGACAGCGTCCAGATCGCGTGTGCGACGGCGTCGCTGTTGCGGTCCAGGGCGGTGTCGTTGATGTTCGAGGTGTTGTCGCAGGACGAGTGGTAGCAGCGGTCGAAGGCGACGCCGGAGGTGCCGCCCCACTTCTGCGCCTGGGCGGCCGTCTTGCGGTAGTCGGCGCCGGAGAACAGGCCGCCGACCGGGACGCCGACGTTCTTGAACGGGGCGTGGTCGGAGCGGCCGTCGCCCTCGGTCTCGATCTCGGTGGGGATGCCGAGGCCCGCGTAGTAGTCCTTGAAGGTCTTCTCGATGGTCGGGTCGTCGTCGTAGACGAAGTAGCCGGCGTTCGGCGAGCCGATCATGTCGAAGTTCAGATAGCCCGCGATCTTCGCGCGCTCGGTGGACGGGAGGCTGTTGACGTACGCCTTCGAGCCGAGCAGGCCCAGCTCCTCGGCGCCCCACCAGGCGAACCGCAGGTGCTTGTCGGGCTTGAACTGGGCGCGGGAGACCGCCAGTGCGGTCTCCAGGACGGCGGCCGAGCCCGAGCCGTTGTCGTTGATCCCGGCACCCGAGGTCACCGAGTCGAGGTGCGAGCCGGCCATGATCACCTTGTTCGCGTCGCCACCGGGCCAGTCCGCGATCAGGTTGTAGCCGGTGGCGCCGCTCGCGGTGAAGGTCTGGAGCGAGGTGGTGAACCCGGCCGCGTCCAGCTTGGCCTTCACGTAGTCGATGGACGCCTTGTAGCCGGCGCGGCCGTGGGCGCGGTTGCCCCCGTTGGCGGCGGCGATGTTGGAGAACTGGGTGAGGTGCGCCTTGACGTTGGCGAGGGGGATGTCGGGCGCGGCGGCGACGGAGGGCGCCTGGGCGGCGGTGGGTGCCTGCGCGGGTGCGGCGGTCGCGGTGTTCGCGGCGACCGGGGCGAGCAGCCCCGCGACGGCGAGCGCGGCCACCGCGGCCACTCTGCGGGACGATATGCGGGCAGGGACGAGCGTCATGTGGGGGCTCCGGATTCCGAACGGGGACGGGACGGAAGTGCGGGAACTGGCCTTGCTGGTAAGGCGGTTGGGCACTGAGCCATGAGCGCTGTGCGTGCCTGATGTTCAGCGAGAGTTTGACTCGACGTCAAGAGCCGAATCCGGTCACCCTTGTTCGCATACCGAACCACCCCCAAATCCCCCCGCCACCCCCGCCCCCTCGGACGCCGCGCCCGCACACCCCCGCCCCACACCCCCCGCCCCCTTGGGCGGCGGGGCCGCCCCCGGGGGCGGAACGGGCGGGTACGGGGGCGGCCCCCGGCGGAGCCGAACAACCCACCCCCGCCCGGCCCCGCCCCCGTACCCCCGACCCCGTACCCCCGCCCCGCTACCCCCGCCCCACCACACCCCCCGCCACCAACTCCAACCGCCGCCGCCGACTCCGCTCCCCACCCCCGAACCCACTCCGAAATCGCCGGTCGTGCGAAACCACCACCACCGCCCCGGGGTACCCCGCCAACGCCTCCTCGACCTCCTCCACCAGCCCCAGCGACACATGGTTCGTCGGCTCGTCCAGCACGAGCAGGTCCGCCGGCCGGGACACCAGCCGCGCCAGCTCCAGCCGCCTGCGCTGCCCGACCGACAGCGCGGCCACCGGCACCCCGAGGTCCTCCTCCCGGAACAGCCCCAGCGCGAGCAGCTCGTCCGCGTACTCCTCCGGGAACCCGGCCCGCCCCGCCGCGTACCCCGCGAGCAGGGAACGCCCGTCGTTCGTGGGCGCCAGCTCCTGCGGCAGATAGCCGAGGTGCCGCGGCCGTACGACACTCCCGGCGTCCGGCTCCAGATCGCCCGCCAGGACCCGCAGCAGTGTGGACTTCCCGGCCCCGTTCGGCCCCGAGACGAGCAGCCGCTCCCCGGCCGCGATCCGCAGCTCGGCCACGGACAACCGGTCACCGACCGAGACGTCCTTCAACTCGGCCAGTGGGCCGTCCTGTTGGCGCTCCTCCAGCGTCGCTGTGTCGAGTTTCACGTGAAACCGAAGCGGAACCGGTGGCGCCGGGACGGGCGACGCGCGCAGCAGTTCCAGCCGCTGCTTGGCCGCCCGCACCCGCCCCGACAGCTTGGCCTCGCTGGACCTGCGGTGCTTGCCGAAGCCCTGACGGGGGTCCTTGCCGGTGGCGGCGAGCCGCTGCCCGGCCGCCTCGACCAGTGCCTCGGTACGGGCCAGGTCGTCGACCCACTCCTGGTGCTCCTGCGCCCACCTGGCACGGGCCGAGGCCCTCGCGGCCAGGTATCCGCCCCAGCCGTCGCCGTACCTGCGTACCGTCCGCAGATCGCGGTCGACCTCCAGGATCGTGTCGGCGATCCGCTCCAGGAACATCCGGTCGTGGGTGACGGCGACGACGGTGCCGCGGTGGGCGCGCAACTGCTCCTCCAGCCAGCCGGTGGCCTGCTGGTCGAGATGGTTCGTGGGCTCGTCGAGCAGCAGGAGTTCGGGGGCGGCGGCCAGCACGCAGGCGAGCGCCAGCCGCGACTGCTCCCCGCCGGAGAGCGAACCGAGGGTCCGCTCCCGGGTGATGCGGGCCAGCCCGAGCACGTGCAGCGCGCTGTCCACGCGGGCGTCGGCCTCGTACCCGCCCCGGTCCTGGTACGCGGTGAGCAGCTCGCCGTACGCGTCGAGCGCGGCCTCGGTGGGATGGTCGCCGAGTCCGGCCTCGGCGTCCCGGATCGCGGCCTCCAGCGTGCGGAGGTCGGCGAGTGCGGCGTCGACGGCGTGCTGGACGGTGAGGTGCGGGGCGAGACCGAGGGTCTGCGCGAGATGGCCGACGCCACCGGGGAAGGCGACGGTGACCCCGCCCTCGTCGGGCAGCAGGGTTTGGGCCATCAGCCGCAGCAGGGTGGACTTTCCGGACCCGTTCTCCCCGACTACCCCGGCCTTCTCTCCGGGGCGGACGGACAGCGTGACTCCGTCGAGTACGGCACGGTCACCGAAGGCGAGGGAGACGTTCCGCAGCGAGAGCTGGGACGAGACCGGGGCCGGGGTCTGGGCGTGGGCAGGGGTGTGGGTACGGCTCTGGATCTGGGCGCGAGGGCGCACGGTGATTCCTCAGGGGATGGGATCGGCAGGCGGGCCTGAGGGCGCGCGGACGTCACCGGCGGGGCGAGGGCTCAGCCGCTCGCACTCACGCCGCGTCCGCGCGAGGAATCACAGAAAGTAGTAGTGCCTGGCCATACATCGAGCCTAACCCGAGCCCACCCCGACCGTCCTCCGGTTTTACGCGCCGGGTCCGGTGCCGGTACCCGCGGCCTACGCTCCCGCCGGATCCGAAGCCTTCGCCGTACCGGCACCAGCAGCCTCCGCCGTACCGGCAGCAGCACCCGCACCCTTCTCCGCGACCTGTGCCTCTGCCGCGCCCGCCGCCACGTCCGCCGCCTCCGGGGGCAACGCCGCCGCGGCCAGCAGCGCGGCCCGCCTGCCCTTCCGGGCGGTGCGCAGCGCGTCCCAGGTCAGCAGGGACAGCGCGAGCCACACCAGGCCGAACCCGGCCCACCGCTCCGGCGGCATCGCCTCGTGGAAGTACACGATCCCCAGCAGGAACTGGAAGACCGGCGCCAGGTACTGGAGCAGCCCCAGCGTGGACAGCGGCACCCGGATCGCCGCCGCGCCGAAGCACACCAGCGGCACCGCGGTCACCAGCCCGGTCGCGGCGAGCAGCGCCGCGTGCCCCGTCCCGTGCGCCCCGAAGGCCGACGAACCCGCCGCCCCCAGCCACACCAGGTACCCGAGCGCGGGCAGGAACTGGATCGCCGTCTCGGCCGCCAGCGACTCCAGCCCGCCCAGGTTGACCTTCTTCTTCAGCAGGCCGTACGTGGCGAACGAGAACGCCAGCACCAGCGAGATCCACGGCGGCTGCCCGTACCCCACCGCCAGCACCACGACCGCCGCCGCTCCGACGCCGACCGCCGCCCACTGCACGGGACGCATCCGCTCGCCGAGCAGCAGCACGCCCATGGCGATGGTGACCAGCGGGTTGATGAAGTAGCCGAGTGAGGCCTCCACCACGTGACCGGTGTTGACCGACCAGATGTAGAGCGCCCAGTTGACGCTGATGACGGTGGCGGCCAGGGCTATCAGGCCCAGCTTGCGCGGCTGCCCGAGCAGTTCCCGTATCCAGCCCCAGCGGCGCACCACCAGCAGCGCGACCACCACCACGACCAGCGACCACACCATCCGGTGGGCCAGGATCTCGATCGCGCCCGCGGGCTTCAGCAGGGGCCAGAACAGCGGGACCGCACCCCACATGCCGTAGGCCCCGATGCCGTACAGCAGCCCCGCCCGCTGCTCCTTCTTCGTCTCCACCGGTTCTGGCCTCCCGCCCTGGAACATGCACGCTGCACACACCTGTCGCGCACGACGGTAAGCCCCGCCGGCTCCGCATGTCATGTCCGTTCCGCAATACGGTCATGACATCCGGGGGGAGCCAGGAAGCGCGAAGGGGCGCCCGGCCTGTGCAGGCCGGGCGCCCCTTTCGTACCGGGCGTGGTCGGGCTAGCCGACGACGGTCCAGGTGTCCTTGCCCGCGAGCAGCGCACCGAGGTCGCCCTTGCCGTCCCGCTCGATCGCGGAGTCCAGCTGGTCGGCCATCAGCGTGTCGTACACCGGGCGGTCGACGGAGCGGAACACTCCGATCGGGGTGTGGTGCAGGGTGTCCGGGTCGGCCAGCCGGGACAGCGCGAAGGCCGTGGTCGGCGAGGCGTTGTGCGCGTCGTGGACGAGGATCTGCGACTGGTTCTCCTCGGTGACCGCGACCACCTTCAGATCGCCGGTCTGCGGGTCCCGTACGACACCCTTCGACCCGTCGGCACCGAAGCGGATCGGCTCGCCGTGGGTGAGCCGGATGACCGCCTCCTCCGCCTGGTCCTTGTCCTTGAGGACCTCGAAGGCGCCGTCGTTGAAGATGTTGCAGTTCTGGTAGATCTCCACCAGCGCGGTGCCCGGGTGGTCGGCGGCCTGGCGCAGCACCTCGGTGAGGTGCTTGCGGTCGGAGTCGACGGTGCGGGCGACGAAGGACGCCTCCGCGCCGATCGCGAGCGAGACCGGGTTGAAGGGCGCGTCCAGCGAACCCATCGGCGTCGACTTGGTGATCTTGCCGACTTCCGAGGTGGGGCTGTACTGGCCCTTGGTGAGCCCGTAGATCCGGTTGTTGAACAGGAGGATCTTGAGGTTCACATTGCGGCGCAGCGCGTGGATCAGGTGGTTGCCGCCGATGGACAGCGCGTCGCCGTCACCGGTGACCACCCACACGCTCAGGTCCCGCCGGGAGGAGGCGAGGCCGGTCGCGATGGCCGGGGCGCGGCCGTGGATGGAGTGCATCCCGTAGGTGTTCATGTAGTACGGGAAGCGGGAGGAGCAGCCGATCCCGGAGACGAAGACGATGTTCTCCTTCGCCAGCCCCAGCTCCGGCATGAAGCCCTGCACGGCGGCGAGCACCGCGTAGTCGCCGCAGCCCGGACACCAGCGCACTTCCTGGTCGGACTTGAAGTCCTTCATGGACTGCTTCGCCTCGGCCTTGGGGACCAGCGACAGAAGCGTCTTCCCGGCCGGAGCGGCCGGCCCGGCCTCCCCGGACTTCGGCTCGGTCGTCGTCTCAGTCATCGATGGCCTCCTTGAGAGCCGTGGCCAGCTGCTCGGCCTTGAACGGCATTCCGTTGACCTGGTTGTACGAAATCGCGTCCACGAGGTACTTGGCCCGGATCAGCGTGGCGAGCTGACCCAGGTTCATCTCCGGGACGACCACCTTGTCGTAACGCCTCAGCACCTCTTCGAGATTCCTCGGGAAGGGGTTGAGGTGGCGCAGGTGGGCCTGGGCGATGGGAACGCCGTCGGTGCGCAGCCGCCGCACCGCCGCCGTGATCGGCCCGTACGTCGAGCCCCAGCCGAGCACCAGGGTCCGTGCGCCGTCGGGGTCGTCGACGACCAGGTCCGGGACCTCGATGCCGTCGATCTTCGCCTGGCGGGTGCGGACCATGAAGTCGTGGTTGGCCGGGTCGTAGGAGATGTTGCCCGTGCCGTCCTGCTTCTCGATGCCGCCGATCCGGTGCTCCAGACCGGGGGTGCCGGGCACCGCCCAGGGGCGGGCCAGCGTCTGCGGGTCGCGCTTGTACGGCCAGAAGACCTCGGTGCCGTCCGCCAGCTCGTGGTTGGGGCCGGTCGCGAACTGCACGCGCAGGTCCGGGAGTTCGTCGACCTCCGGGACCCGCCACGGCTCGCTGCCGTTGGCCAGGTAGCCGTCGGAGAGCAGGAAGACCGGGGTGCGGTACGTCAGCGCGATGCGCGCCGCGTCGAGCGCCGCGTCGAAGCAGTCGGCGGGCGTGCGCGGGGCGACGACCGGCACCGGCGCCTCGCCGTTGCGGCCGTACATCGCCTGGAGCAGGTCCGCCTGCTCGGTCTTGGTCGGCAGACCGGTGGACGGGCCGCCGCGCTGGATCGCCACGATCAGCAGCGGCAGCTCCAGCGAGACCGCGAGGCCGATGGTCTCCGACTTGAGCGCCACGCCGGGGCCCGAGGTGGTGGTCACCGCGAGCTGCCCGCCGAACGCGGCACCCAGCGCCGCGCCGATGGCCGCGATCTCGTCCTCCGCCTGGAAGGTCCGCACACCGAAGTTCTTGTGCTTGGAGAGCTCGTGCAGGATGTCGGAGGCCGGGGTGATCGGGTACGAGCCGAGGTAGAGCGGCAGGTCGGCCTGCTGCCCGGCGGCGACCAGCCCGTAGGAGAGCGCCAGGTTCCCGGAGATGTTCCGGTACGTGCCCGGGGGGAACGCGGTGGTGGCCGGGGCCACCTCGTAGCTGACCGCGAAGTCCTCGGTGGTCTCGCCGAAGTTCCAGCCCGCCCGGAAGGCCGCCACGTTCGCCTCGGCGATCTCCGGCTTCTTGGCGAACTTCTGCCGCAGGAACGCCTCCGTGCCCTCGGTGGGCCGGTGGTACATCCAGCTGAGCAGGCCCAGCGCGAACATGTTCTTGGACCGGCCGGCGTCCTTGCGGGACAGGCCGAAGTCCTTGAGCGCCTCCACCGTCAGGGTGGTCAGCGGCACCGGGTGCACGCTGTAGGCGTCCAGCGAACCGTCCTCCAGCGGGGACGTCTCGTACCCCACCTTGGCCATCGGCCGCTTGGTGAACTCGTCCGTGTTGATGATGATCTCCGCGCCGCGCGGCACATCGGCGATGTTCGCCTTGAGCGCGGCCGGGTTCATCGCCACCAGCACGTTCGGGGCGTCCCCGGGCGTGAGGATGTCGTGGTCGGCGAAGTGCAGCTGGAAGCTGGAGACACCCGGCAGGGTTCCGGCAGGGGCGCGGATCTCGGCCGGGAAGTTCGGCAGCGTCGACAAGTCGTTGCCGAACGACGCCGTCTCCGACGTGAAGCGGTCACCGGTGAGCTGCATACCGTCACCGGAGTCGCCCGCGAACCGGATGATCACCCGGTCCAGGCGGCGGACCTCTTTCTCCGTGGCCCCCGGGGCACCCCCCGCGGCGGGACCGCGCTGCTCCCCGACGACGGAGTCGTGGGCTCCGTCGGCGCCGTTTGCGCCGTCGGCCTGCTCGGCCGGGCTACTGACCTGGCTGGTCACTGAACTGGACCTCCCTCAGAGGCGGCTGCTCCGGATCGGCCGATCGCCCGGCCATTCCGTGGCCACCCTACGTCGGTAAGGGTGGCCTTCCTCGGCCCGCTCACATGATGGACCTGCTGATGAGACACCTCGGTGCCCTGTTTCGTCATGATTCGTTCGCCCCCCGGCACGTTGTCGAAGACGCTCCGTCCTCATCCTTTGGTTCTGGTCCCACGCCTCCTGTCGGCACCCTCCCGACCTTGCTATCTGACGGAGCGTCAGAAGGCCAGTGCCGTCGGCCGGGCCTTCCGCCGGGACCGGCACCGTCCGGCGTCCCCACCGACTCCGTCGGCCGCCGCCGGCACCCCCCGGGCTCCTTCAGGCTTCACACGGTGTTCATGAATTCAGGTACGTCAGCACCGCCAGCACCCGCCGGTGGTCCCCGACGCTCGGCGAGAGCCCGAGCTTCAGGAAGATGTTGCTGACGTGCTTCTCGACCGCTCCGTCGCTCACCACCAGCTGCTTGGCGATCGCCGAATTGGTCCGCCCCTCCGCCATTAGTCCCAGGACCTCCCGCTCACGAGGGGTGAGTCCGGCGAGCACGTCCTGCTTGCGGCTGCGTCCGAGCAGCTGGGCCACCACCTCGGGGTCCAGGGCGGTACCGCCCTGGGCCACCCGAACCACGGCGTCCACGAACTCCCGGACCTCCGCCACCCGGTCCTTGAGCAGATACCCGACCCCGGTGCTGGACCCGGCCAGCAACTCGGTCGCGTACTGCTCCTCCACGTACTGCGACAGAACGAGTACCCCGATTCCGGGATGCTCCCGCCGCAGTCGCACCGCGGCCCGCACCCCCTCGTCGGTGTGGGTCGGCGGCATCCGTACGTCCGCCACCACCACGTCCGGCAGCTCCCCCTGCGCGGCCAGGTCACCGACCGTCTTGACCAGCGCATCCCCGTCACCGACGCCTGCGACCACGTCGTGCCCGAGGTCGGTCAGCAGCCGGGTCAGGCCCTCCCGAAGAAGTACCGAATCCTCGGCGATGACCACGCGCACCCTGTCTCCCACGACTTCCCTGCCCCCAGCTCCGGTGTGTACCGCATTCAACTGCCACCAAGCATCCCAGCATCCGGACCGGGTCGCGCACGGATGGCGGGAAGTGGGCGGTGGGGCTCCGGGGCGGCCGGGGGCGGACGCCGGAACCGGGGTGCGGAAGGGGGTGCCCGCGGAGCCCGGAGGTCCGGAGTCCGCAGGCCGGAGCTCCGGGGACGGGGCTCCGGGGGCGGGGCCGGGGGACGGAGCCCCGGCCCCGAATCAGCCGCGCCAGGGGAGCTCTGCGGTGATGGTCGTCGGACCGCCGGCGGGGGAGTGCACGACCAGGACCCCGTCCACCGCGTCCAGCCGCTCCGCCAGCCCCGCCAGCCCCGAACCGCCACCGACGCTCGCACCGCCCCGGCCGTCGTCGCTCACCTGGAGCATCAGCCGGTCCTCCGTGCGCCACACGTCGATCGAAGCCCGCGTGGCCCGCGCGTGCTTGCTGACGTTCTGCAGCAGCTCGGAGACCGTGAAGTAGGCGATGCCCTCGATGGCCGGGGCCGGCCGGGACGGCAGGTCCACCTCCACACCCACCGGCACCGTGCACCGGGAGGCGACCGCCGAGAGCGCCGCGTCCAGACCGCGGTCGGTGAGCACCGCGGGATGGATGCCCCGGGCCAGGTCGCGCAGCTCCTGCAGCGCCACCTTCACCTCGCCGTGCGCCTCGTCCACCATGCGGGCCGCCGCGTCCGGGTCCTCGGCCAGCTTCTCCTTCGCCAGCCCCAGGTCCATGGCCAGGGCGACCAGGCGGGCCTGCGCGCCGTCGTGCAGATCGCGCTCGATGCGCCGCAGGTCGGCGGCGGCGGTGTCGACGACCACGCCCCGGTCCGACTCCAGCTCGGTGACCCGGCTGTCCAGGGCGGACGGCCCCAGCAGACCCGCCACCATCAGCCGGTCCACCGACACCAGCGCCCGGGTGACCCAGGGGCAGACGATCACGACGAGCAGGCCGATCGCGCTGACCAGGGCTATCTCGGGGGGCGAGTCGAGATAGACCTGGTGCTCGCCGTCGCCGTAGAACTGGATGCCGCCGCCGTTCGAGGAGTTGAACGCCCAGTGGCACAGCGGGTAGGTCAGGGCGGCCAGCCCGTACGTCCAGAACATCAACGAGACGGCGAAGGCGAAGATCGCCCACGGCATGTGCAGCAGCCCGTACAGCAGATGACGCCAGGACACCCCGCTCTTGAGGAGCGCCCCGACCCAGCCCATCAGACTGGGCTTGGCACCGCGCAGCGGCCGGGGCGAGGGAACGTCGAGCCCCAGCAGCAGACGGGCCCGTGCCCGCTCCATCGCGCCGAAGCCGCGCGCCAGGGCGAGACCGGCCGCCAGTACCGGTATCCCGAGGAAGGTGACCAGCAGGCCGGCGCCCAGCGAGACCGTGAAGATCGCGCAGACGAAGACCACGATGCTGATCGGCAGGCTGAGCAGTACGTAGCCGAACTCGCGCCAGGCGCGGGGCTCGAACGGCGCGCGCAGCACCGCGGGCACGCGGTGGGAGCGGGGCCGAGAGACGTAATCCGTGGCCATGATGCGGTCCGTTTCTTCCGTACGGGTCTGGTGAGGTGCTCAGGACTGAGATGTGGTGCTTCAGGACCGGGGCAAGGTGCCCGGCACTGACGTGGTGTGCTTCAAGACTGAGGCTTCGCGGCCCCCGGAACCATGAGGTAAAGCGCAGTCTTCCCCTGGGGTTTTCCCCACCCCCGGACCTGCGCTCCACCGCAGTCGGCGCGCTCCTCAGCGCCGCCCGCCGCCCCCCTGCACCCGCTCGCGCCAGGGAAGCTCGGCCGTCACCGTCGTGCCCGCCCCCACCGGCGAGTCCACCGTGAAGAGCCCGTCCACCGCGCCCAGCCGTTCCGCGAGACCGGACATCCCGGTGCCGCCGTCCAGCTTCGCGCCGCCGCGCCCGTCGTCCCGCACCTGGATCAGCAGCCGGTCCCCGGAGCGCCACACGTCGACCGACGCCGTCCGCGCACCGCTGTGCTTGCTGACGTTCTGCAGCAGCTCGGAGACCGTGAAGTACGCGATGCCCTCGATGGCCTCCGCCGGCCGCTCGCCCAGTTCCGCCGTCACCGTGACCGGCACCGTGCACCGCGAGGCGATCGCCGAGAGCGCCGCGTCCAGGCCGCGGTCGGTGAGGACCGCGGGATGGATGCCCCGGGCGAGATCGCGCAGCTCCTGCAGCGCGAGCTTCACCTCGCCGTGCGCCTCGCCGACCATCTGCGCCGCGGTCTCCGGGTCGTCCAGCAGCTTCTCCTTCGCCAGACCGAGCCCCATCGCCAGGGCGACCAGGCGGGCCTGCGCGCCGTCGTGCAGATCGCGCTCGATGCGCCGCAGGTCGGCGGCGGCGGTGTCGACGACCACACCCCGGTCCGACTCCAGCTCCGCGATCCGCCGCTCCAGCTCGCCCGACGGCGGCAGCAGCCCCCGCACCATCGCCCGGTCCACATTGGTCAGCCCCCGGGTCACGTAACCCAGCACCGGCCACAGCAGGAGCAGGCTCACCAGCGTCAACCCGAAGGTCAGCACCCCCCACGGCAGCCGGATCACCGAGTACAGCACCGACCGCCAGCCCACCGGGTCCTTGAGCGCCGTCCACAGCCAGGGGAAGAAACCGTCCTGCGCCTGCGCGGCCCGCAGCGGACTCGGCTCCTCCACCCGCACCCCGAGCAGGGCACGCGCGCGTGCCCGCTCCGAACGACCGATCAGCCGCGCCCCGCCGAGCCCCGCCGCCAGCAGCGGCAGCCCGATCACCGTCACGGCCAGACCGCTGCCCAGCACGACGACGATCACCGTGGCCAGAAAACCGAACAGCGCCGTCGGGAGGTTCAGCAGCAGATGTGCGACCTCCTTCCACGTGTGCGCGCCAAAGGCGAAGCTGCGGATCGGAGGCAGGTCGGAGCCGGGCTTGTGCGCACCGGAGCTGGCGGTCATGTGCTCCAGCCTGCCCGGCGGCGCAACCGGACGCCATGGGGTGGGCCAGCGACCCGGGGTGGGGACAACCCCACCACCGGACCCACCCCGCCCAGCCGTCCCGGCAGCCCGCGGCCCGCCGCACGCTCCGCGGTTCCCGGCTGCGCTCGAACAGGGGCGGCCCCGGTCAGGCCCTAGACTCCCGTGCGTACAGATCGACGATCGACGACCGACCGCAGTCGTACGGACGACACACACCACAGGGCGCCGAAAGGCCGGGGAGCGAGGGACGGGACGTGCCGGAACCGACCGTGCCGATCGAATGGGCCGCCGCGCAACCGGCGTCCGCGCAAGCGGCACCAGCGCAGTTGGCGGCGGACTACTTCCAGGGCTACTCGGTGGTCGGCCTGCTCGCCGTCATCGGCGTGCTCTTCGTCGCCGTGGCCTTCGGCGCCGGACGGCTGCTGCGCCCCGTGGTGCCCACCCCGGAGAAGCTCCTGACGTACGAGTGCGGAGTCGACCCCGTCGGCGAGGGCTGGGCACACACCCAGGTCCGCTACTACGTCTACGCGTTCCTCTACGTGATCTTCGCCGTCGACTCGATCTTCCTCTTCCCGTGGGCGACGGTCTTCGCGGCGGCCGGCTACGGCGCCACCACGCTCATCGAAATGTTCATCTTCCTCGGCTTCCTGGCCGTGGGCCTGCTGTACGCATACAAGAAGGGCGTCCTCGAATGGACGTGACCCCCACTCCGCAGAGTGCCCCCGTGGACCTCCCGGCCCCGCAGCGCCTCGGCGTCCTCTCCCGCCTCGCGCCCGAGCCGATGAAGGTGGTCCTCAACTGGGGCCGCCGCTACAGCCTCTGGGTGTTCAACTTCGGCCTCGCCTGCTGCGCCATCGAGTTCATCGCGGCATCGATGGCCCGCCACGACTTCATCCGGCTCGGCGTGATCCCCTTCGCGCCCGGCCCGCGCCAGGCCGACCTGATGGTCGTCTCCGGCACGGTCACGGACAAGATGGCCCCGGCGGTCAAGCGGCTGTACGAGCAGATGCCGGAGCCCAAGTACGTCATCTCCTTCGGCGCCTGCTCCAACTGCGGCGGCCCGTACTGGGACTCGTACTCCGTCACCAAGGGCGTCGACCAGATCATCCCCGTCGACGTGTACGTCCCCGGCTGCCCGCCCCGCCCCGAGGCGCTCCTCCAGGGCATCCTCAAGCTCCAGGAGAAGATCGCCCGCGAATCGCTGGGCGAGCGGTACGGGAACTCCGGGTCCCGCCCGTCCGTTTCCTCGTTGCAGAGCGGCCTGGTCACGCCCCCGCCCGCCCCGGGAGCCGACCGGTGAACGCCTACGACGCCCTGCCCGGCAACGTCACCGAGATCTTCGGCGAGGAGTCCACCGCCGAGCGGACGTACGACCTGCTCACGGTCGACGTCCCCGTCGGCTCGTGGATCGCCGCGCTCGAAATCGCCCGCGACAAGCTGGGCTGCACGTACTTCGACTGGCTGAGCGCGGTCGACGAGCCGGGCACCGGATTCCGGGTGTCCGCCCACGTCGTCTCCCTCGAAGGGCGTACGGTGCGACGCCTGCTGGTCCGTACGACGGTTCCGCACGCGGCCCCCGTACTGCCGACGGCCGTCGAGATCTACGCGGGTGCCGCCTGGCACGAGCGCGAGACGTACGAGATGTTCGGCATCGACTTCGCCGACCACCCGCACCTCGTGCCGCTCCTGCTGCCCGACACGTTCGAGGGACACCCGCTGCGCAAGGACTTCGTGCTCGCGGCCCGGGTGGCCAAGGCGTGGCCCGGGGCCAAGGAGCCGGGGGAGTCCGAGCACGGCGGCCCGAAGCGCCGTCAGGTGCTGCCGCCCGGCGTCCCGGACCCGAACGAGTGGGGCCCGCTCAAGGGCCAGCTGCCGCCCGCCCCGGCCCGGCCGGCCAGGGGAGCGCGGGCGGCCGGTGCCGGTGCGGACCGTCCCGCCAGGGGAGCGCGGGCGGCAGGCGCAGGAGCGGGTGCCGCGGGCACGACCGACCGGCCGCCGCGCCGCAGCCGCAGCGTGACGGAGGGCTCGGCGTCCCAAAGCCCTGCCCCGGAAACCCCAGCCACCCCCGCACCCCCGGAAGCCGCAGCCGCCACACCGGCCGCGCCCGCGGAAGCACCCGCACCGGCCGCCCCCGCCAGGCCCCGCCGCTCCCGCAGCGCGGCGGACGGCTCGGCCAGCCAGTCGGCCACCCCGGCCACCCCGGCCACTCCGCCCACCCCGGCAGCACCGGCATCTCCGGAAGCCACGGCGACCCCGGCGTCCCCGGGGACCGAACCGGTGCAGGAGACCGGACCGGCGCAAGGCACCGAGACAGCGAAGGCCACCCCGGAGACCCCGGCCGCCCCGGAGACCCCGGCCGCCCCGGCGACCCCGGCGACCCCGGCGGGCGAGAACGCGAGCGAGACCGGCACGGCAAGGCCGACGCCCCCCGCCCGCAGCTCGGACGCCCCCTGGCACGACCCGAAACCGGCCTTCGCACCGACCCCGGCCAAGCCCGAGGACGAGCCGCCGACGACGAGCCCGACCAAGGCCCCGTCTCCGGGCACGACCCCGGCCAGGGACCCGGCCCCGGCCAAGGGCGAGGACGCGACTTTGAGTGCGAGCCCGGCCCAGGACGAGGCCCCGACCGAGGCCCCGGCCCCGAGCCCGGACCAAGGAGCCAAGGACGAGGCCCCGAGTACGCCCCCGGCCAACGCCCCGGCCCCGAGCGGGACCCCGGCAGAGGAAGCGCCCCCAAGCGCGACCCCGACCGAGCCCCCCGGCCCCGCCGCGGCCTCCGCTCCGGCCCCCACCGGGAAGCCCGAGCCCGCCACCCCCGACTCCGCCGAGCCCGACTCCGCAGAGCCCCACTCCGCCGAGCCCGACTCCGCAGCGCCCAACCCCACCAAGCCCAACCCCCCCAAACCCAACCCCACCGACGACCCCGACAACCCGACCCCCGCCGGAGGCGATACCGCGTGAACGACGTACTCGACGTCGCCCTCCGGCTGGTCCTCGTCTTCGTTCTCTTCCTGGTCCTGCCCCTCGTGGTCGGTCAGACCGAGCACAAGGTGATGGCGCACATGCAGGGCCGCCTCGGCCCCATGTACGCGGGCGGGTTCCACGGCTGGGCGCAGCTCGTCGCCGACGGCGTGAAGTTCGCGCAGAAGGAGGACGTGGTTCCGAGCGGCGCCGACCGCCGGATCTTCCAGCTCGCGCCCGCCGTCGCCCTCCTCCCGTACCTCCTGGTCCTCCTCGTCATCCCGATCGGACCGAGCGAGACGGCCGTCGGGCAGGCCATCGACGCGGGCATCTTCTACGTGCTCGCCGTCATGGGCGTCGGCGTCCTCGGCTCGCTGATGGCCGGCTGGGCGTCGGCCAACAAGTTCTCGCTGCTCGGCGGTCTGCGCACGGCCGCCCAGCTCCTCGCGTACGAGCTGCCCATGCTGCTGGCCGCCGCCTCGGTGGCCATGGCCGCGGGCACCGTCTCGCTCGGCGGCATCCTGAACGCGTGGGAGTGGTGGTGGCTGCCCTGGCAGATCATCGGCGCCTTCGTGTTCTTCACGGCCGGCCTCGCGGAGCTGCAACGTCCGCCGTTCGACGCCCCGATCGCCGACTCGGAGATCATCTTCGGCGCGTACACCGAGTACACGGGACTGCGCTTCGCGCTGTTCCTGCTCGCCGAGTACGCCGGCATCGTCATCGTCTGCGGACTGACCACCGTCCTGTTCCTCGGCGGCTGGCACGGCCCGTGGGGCGCGGACGGACTCGGCTGGGTCTGGACCCTGCTGAAGACCGCGGTCCTCGCCTTCGTCGTGATCTGGCTCCGGGTCAGCTATCCGCGGCTGCGCGAGGACCAGCTGATGAAGCTGTCCTGGACCGTACTCATCCCGCTCGCACTCGCGCAGATCGCGCTCACCGGCATCGTGAAGGTGGCGATCCAGTAGTCATGGCACCCATCCCAGGGAGCGGCCTCGCCAAGGGCCTCGCCGTCACCCTCCGCACGATGACGAAGAAGACCGTCACCGAGCAGTACCCGGAGAAGCAGCCCGAACTCCCGCCCCGTACCCGCGGCGTGATCGGGCTCTTCGAGGAGAACTGCACGGTCTGCATGCTGTGCGCCCGCGAGTGCCCCGACTGGTGCATCTACATCGACTCCCACAAGGAGACGGTGCCGCCCGCCGCCCCCGGCGGCCGCGAGCGCAGCCGCAACGTCCTCGACCGCTTCGCCATCGACTTCTCGCTCTGCATGTACTGCGGGATCTGCATCGAGGTGTGCCCCTTCGACGCCCTCTTCTGGTCGCCGGAGTTCGAGTACGCGGAGACCGACATCCACGAACTCACCCACGAGCGCGACAAGCTCCGTGAATGGATGTGGACGGTGCCGGAGCCGCCCGCCCTCGACCCGGGAGCGGAGGAGCCCAAGGAGCTCGCGGCGGCCCGCAAGGCCGCCGAGAAGCTCGAAGCGGCCCAGCAGGCGGCGCAGGCCGAACAGCAGGAGGGCCAGGCATGACGACCACCCCGCTGACCACCCCCCTGGATCCGGCCTCCCTCGCCGCCGCCTCCCACGGCTTCCTCTCGCCGACCGGCGTCGAGATCGCCTTCCTGCTCGTCGGCATCGTCACCCTGGGCGCCGCCGTCGTGACCGTCACCACCAAGCAGCTGGTGCACGCCGCCCTCTGGCTGGTCGTCGCCCTCGGCGGGCTGGCCGTCGAGTACCTCCTGCTCACCGCCGAGTTCATCGCCTGGGTCCAGGTACTGATCTACGTCGGCTCGGTGGTCGTGCTCCTCCTCTTCGGGCTCATGCTCACCAGGGCGCCCATCGGCCGCTCCCCGGACGCCGACTCGGGCAACCGCCCGGCCGCCCTCGCGGTCGCCGTCGCCGCGGCGGCGGCCCTGGTCTGGGTGGTCGTGGACGCGTTCCGTACGACCTGGATCGACCTGGACGGACCGGTCCAGGGCTCCACCAAGGTCACCGGCGAGATCCTCTTCCAGCACTGGGTGCTGCCCTTCGAAGCGCTCTCGGTGCTGCTCCTGGCCGCCCTCGTCGGCGCGATCGTCCTCTCCCGCAAGAAGGCGGCGGCGGACGGCGGCGATGCCCCCGCGCACAAGCCGAAGCCGAAGGCCACCGCCCCGCGCGGACCGAGGGCCACCGCCGCGCGCGGGCAGCGGGCCGCCACCCCGCGCGAGCCGAAGGAGCAGAGCTGATGCACCTCGCCTATCCCGCCGTGCTCGCCGCCCTCCTCTTCTGCGTCGGCCTCTACGGCGTCCTCGCCCGCCGCAACGCGATCCTGGTCCTGATGTCCGTCGAGCTGATGCTCAACGCCGTCAACCTCAACCTGGTCGCCTTCGACGTCTGGCTCCGCGACACCCTGCACACCGGCCAGGCGCTGACCCTCTTCACCATCGCCATCGCCGCCGCCGAGATCGGCATCGGCCTGGCGATCGTCCTGATGGTCTACCGCAACCGCGGCACCTCGGACATCGACAAACTCCGTGACACCGCCGAGACGGCCGCCGACGACGGGCCCCCGGCCCCCGCGGCCGGCGACGACCCGGCACAGAAGGCAGAGGCCGCCGCGTGACCACCACGACCCTCGCCGTCCTCGTCCCCCTCCTGCCGTTCCTCGGCGCGGTCGCCGGGCTCCTCCTCGGCCGCACCGCCCCCGGCTTCGTACGCCCGCTGGCGCTGCTGCCCACCGTGGCGGCGCTCGCGCTGGCGATCACCGTCGCCGTGCGCCAGGGCGGCGGCGCGGACATCGACGCCGCCACCCGGCTCACCCCGACCGGCTCGGTCCCCATCGACCTGGCCCTGCACATCGACGGCTTCGCCGCCCTGGTCGCCGTGCTGGTGACGGTCGTGGCGACCTGCGTCCAGGCCTACTCGACCGCCTACCTCCGCGACGACCCGCGCTACGCCTCGTACGCCGCCCTCGTCTCCCTCTTCACCGCGGCCATGCTCCTCGTCGTCTACTCCGGCGACCTGATGGTGCTCCTGGTCGGCTGGGAGATCATGGGCATCTGCTCGTACTTCCTGGTCGGCCACTACTGGGAGACGCCCGAGGCCCGCGCCGCCTCCCTCAAGGCCTTCCTGGTCACCAAGCTCGGCGACGTCCCCTTCCTGTTCGGCCTGTTCGCGCTCGCCGCCGACACCGGCACGTTCCGCATCGCCGACATCCTCAAGGAGGTCGCCTCCGGCGGCCTCGACCACCCCACCCTCATCGCCCTGCTGCTGGTCGTCGGCGTGGCGGGCAAGTCGGCCCAGTTCCCGCTGCACACCTGGCTGCCCGACGCGATGGCGGGCCCGACCCCCGTCTCCGCGCTGATCCACGCCGCGACGATGGTCGCCGCCGGCATCTACTTCGTGGCCCGCCTCCTGCCCGTCTTCGCGGCCTCCGCCGCGGCCATGACCGTCCTCGCCGTGATGGCCGCCGTCACGATGGTCGGCTCGGGTCTGGCGGCCCTCGCCCAGGACGACATCAAGCGGGTCCTCGCCTACTCGACCATCGGCCAGCTCGGCTACATGACCGGCGCCCTGGCCGTCGGCGACGCCGGTGCCGCCGTCTTCCACCTCCTGTCCCACGGCGCCTTCAAGGCGCTCCTCTTCCTCGGCGCCGGCGTGATCATCCACGCCGCCGGCACCAACTCGCTGGCCGCCATGTCCCGCACCGGCGACCTCGCCAAGCGCATCCCGGACGCCTACTGGACGATGACGATCGCGCTCCTCGCGCTCGCTGCCATCCCCCCGTTCGCCGGCTTCTTCTCCAAGGAAGCCGTCCTGGTCGCCGCCGAGCACACCGCCCTCGGCGACTCCGCCACCAGCCCCTCGGGCGCCGGCTGGATCGTCCTGGTCTCCGGTCTGCTGACCGCCCTCCTCACCGCCGCGTACGCCACCCGCCTCTGGCTCCTCGCCTTCCGCGGCCGCGGCCCCGCCGCCGCCGACCACGGCAAACAGCCGCCCGCCATGACCGTCACCCTCTGGGTGCTGGCCGTCCCCTCGCTGGCCCTGGGCCTGGCCGTCGGACAGCTCGCGGGCTGGTTCGACGTCCACTCCCTGACCCCGACCGTCACCACCGCCATCCTCGGCACCGGTGTCGCCGCGGTCGGCGGGATCATGACGTACGCCGCCTGGCGCGCCCTGCGCTTCCGGGCAGGCACCAACATCCCCCTGGGAGCCGTCGCCGCGCACCCCGAAGCCGACCCGGCGGTCTCCGAGGAAGAAGCCATCGCCACACACAAGGCGGTGTACGGCTCCATCGCCTCGGCCCCCGACCCCGGCGACCCCGGCCGCCTCCTCCTCGGCCCCCTGCACCGCCACGCGGCCGTCGGCTTCCACCTGGACGCCCTCTACCGCACCCTCTTCGTCCGCCCCGTCCGGGCGGGCGCCGAACTGGTCCGCTTCCTGGACCGCGAGGTCATCGACACGTACGTCCGAGGCGCCGGAACGCTCCCGCGCTGGCTGGGCAGCGCCGTCCGCCTCACCCAGACCGGCAACGTCCAGACCTATCTGGCCGCGCTGCTCGCCGGTTCCGTCGTCCTGGCGATCGCCGCCGTCCTCGTCGCCGCCGCCGGAGCGTGAGCCATGATCGATATCAGCGAATCCGTGATGCAGTTCCTTCTCGCGTTGATCGTCGTCGGCCCGCTCGTCGGCGCCGCCGCCGCCCTCCTGCCGGCCCCGCCCGGACTGAAGGGGAAGTCCCCGGACCAGGCCGTGCTCCGCCACGGAGTCGTCGTCACCGGAGCGATCCTCGTCGCCGCGATCGTCCTCGGGCTCGGCTTCGACCGCGACCACCCGGCGAAGATGCAGGCCAGGACCGACCTCAGCTGGATCCCGGCGCTCGACATCCGCATCCACCTCGGCATCGACGGCATCTCGCTCCCCCTCCTGCTCCTGACCGCGCTGCTGACCTTCCTCTGCGCGCTCTACAGCTACTTCAAGATGCCCGCGGGCCCGTCCCCGAAGGCATTCGTCGCGCTCCTGCTCGTCCTGGAGTCCGGCACCCTCGCCACCTTCGCCGTCCTCGACCTGATCCTGTTCTTCCTCGCCTTCGAGATGGTCCTCATCCCGATGTACTTCCTGATCGCCCGCTGGGGCGGCGCCCAAAAGGCGCAGGCGGCCTGGAAGTTCATCCTCTACACGCTGCTCGGCTCCGTCGTGATGCTGCTCGGCCTCCTCCTCATCGGCCTGAAGTCCGGTACGTTCGACATGGTGGCACTCGCCACTGACAACGGCCGCGGCCTGACAACATCCGTGCAGGTCACGGCAGTTCTGGCAATCGCGCTCGGCCTCGCGGTGAAGACCCCGATGTGGCCCCTGCACAGCTGGCTCCCGGACGCCCACACCGCCGCCCCCACCGTCGGCTCTGTGCTCCTCGCCGGCGTCCTGCTGAAGATGGGCACCTACGGATTCGTCCGCATCGCCCTGCCCATCGCCCCCGAGGGCATGCGGACCTTCGCCCCCTACCTCGCCGCCTTCGCCGTCGTCGGCATCATCTACGGATCCCTCGCCTGCCTCTCCCTCGCGCGCAAGGGCAACAAGGGCGACCTCAAGCGGCTCATCGCGTACTCCTCCGTGGGCCACATGGGCTTCGTGCTGCTCGGCATCGCCTCCATGACCCCCACCGGCATCAACGGCGCCCTCTTCGCCAACATCGCCCACGGCCTCATCACCGGCCTGCTCTTCTTCCTGGTCGGCGCCCTCAAGGACCGCTACGGCACCGCCGACCTCGACACCCTCGCCGGAGCCACCGGCGCCGCCCTCTACGGCAGCGCCCCCCGCTTCGGCGCCCTGCTCGCCTTCGCCGCCGTCGCCTCGCTCGGCCTGCCGGGACTGGCCGGGTTCTGGGGCGAGATGCTGACCATGTTCGGCGCGTTCGACCCCGCCGACGGCCTCAGCCGCCCCGCCTTCCTCACCTTCATGGCGATCGCCGGCCTCGGCACGCTCCTCACCGCCGCGTACCTGCTGATCGTCGTACGCCGCGTCTGCATGGGGGAGCGGCGCGAGAACGCCGAGCCCGTCGCCGACGTCCGGGCCTACGAAGCCGTCTCCTGGACCCCGCTCGTCGCCCTCACCGTCCTCGCCGGCCTCTGGCCCGCAGTCCTCCTCGGCCTCACCGACCCGGCCGTCCAGAAGCTCCTCGCAGGAGGCAAGTCGTGACCGTGGCCGCCTCGATCCACACCGCAGCGAGCGGACTGGGCCAGTCCGTGTCCGTCACCCAGGCCGCCGACGCCCCGTCGCTCGTCCAGTCCGTCGACTGGCTCGCCATCGCCCCGCCCGTCGTCGCGGCGGCCGTCGCGCTGCTGATCCTGGTCGCCGACCTGTTCGTACGGGAGGGCCGCAAGCACCTGCTGGGCATCGTCGCCGTCGCGGGCCTCGCCGCCTCCCTGGTCGCGCTGATCCCGCTGCGCAAGGGCGACCGCAAGACCTTCTGCCTGCTCGACGACCCCGCGGTGTGCAGCTACACCGCCGACTACTTCGCCCTGGTCATCCAGGCCCTGGTGCTCGGCGGCGCCCTCCTCACCGCCCTCCTGTCGATCACCGCCACCAAGGACGAGCGGCTGCCGGCCGGCGAGTACTGGTTCCTGCTGCTGTCCTCCGCGGCCGGAGCGGCCCTGCTGCCCGCCGCCCGCGACCTCGCCACCCTCGTCGTCGCCCTCGAAGTGGCCTCGCTGCCCGCCTTCGCCCTGGTCGGCCTGCGCCGCGGCGACCGGCGGTCCTCGGAAGCGGCCCTGAAGTTCTTCCTCTCCTCGGTCACCGCGACCGCCGTGATGCTCCTCGGCGTCAGCTTCGTGTACGCCACCACCGGCACCCTGCACCTCACGGAGATCGCCGCCCGGCTCGACGACGTCCCCGCCCAGCTGGACACCCTCGCCCAGGCCGGGGTCGCCCTCACCCTCGTCGGCTTCGCCTTCAAGACGGCCGCCGCGCCCTTCCACTTCTGGGTGCCGGACACCTACGTCGGCGCCCCGCTGCCGATCGCCGCGTACCTCTCGGTCGTCGGCAAGGCGGTCGGCTTCTCCGGCCTCATCCTGGTGACCGTCGTCGCCTTCCCGTCGTACGCCGACATCTGGGGCCCGGCGCTCGCCGTGCTCGCCGCCCTCACCATGACCGTCGGCAACCTGGCCGCCCTGCGCCAGTCCGCCACCCGCGCGTACAGCGCCGTACGACTGCTCGCCTGGTCGTCCGTCGGCCAGGCCGGCTACCTGCTGGTCCCGATCGCCGCCGCCGCGTACACCAGCGACACCCAGATCGGCTCCACCGTCGCGTACGCCCTGATGTACGCCGTCGTGAACCTCGGCGCCTTCGCCGTGGCCGCCCTCGTCGCCCGCCGCAAGCCGCTGCACCGCATCGCCGACTACCGGGGCCTGTACGCGACCGACCCGCTGGCCGCACTCGCCCTCGGCTTCTTCCTGCTCTGCCTGGCCGGCCTGCCCCCGGGCATCATCGGCCTCTTCGCGAAGGTCACCGTCTTCTCGGCGGCCGTCGACGCGGGCCTGGGCTGGCTGGCCGCCGTCATGGCCGTGAACGTGGTGATCGCGCTCTACTACTACCTCCAGTGGACGGCCCTGCTGTTCCGCGCCCCGGAGACCGCCACCGCCCAGGAGCCCGCCAAGACCCCCGGAGCGGCCCAGGAGGCCGCCACGGCCCCGCAGCCCGCCACGGACGGCCCCGCGCGCCCCCGCAGGCTCCCCGTCCCCGTACCCGTGGCAGCCGCGATCGTCCTCACCCTGGCCGCCGGAATCGTCCTCTCCGGCGTCCCGCAGCTGATCCTGCGCTTCGCCACCGGCAACCTCTTCCAGTAACCGGCGCGCACCACCCCGGACGGGCTAATCCTCCTGCCCGGTGCACAAGGGAACCAGCACCCTCCGCCTGGCGTTGACCAGTAAGGGAGGGTCCACTGAACGTGGAAGCACCACCGAGCCAGGAGTTCCCCTGCCGCACCACTTGGAGGGCGCACCGTGCACCGCCGGCACAACGGGTTGAAGACTGCCGTACTCCTCGGGGGACTGTCCGCTCTCATCCTCGTGATCGGAAGTTTCTTCGGACGTACGGGACTGATCGTCGCGCTCCTCGTAGCGCTGGGCACCAACGCCTACGCCTACTGGAACAGCGACAAGCTCGCCCTGCGGGCCATGCGCGCCCGCCCCGTCAGCGAATTCGAGGCCCCCGCGCTCTACCGCATGGTCCGCGAGCTGTCCACGGCCGCCCGCCAGCCCATGCCCCGCCTCTACATCTCGCCGACCCAGGCACCGAACGCCTTCGCCACCGGTCGCAACCCGCGCAACGCGGCCGTCTGCTGCACCGAAGGCATCCTCCAGATCCTCGACGAGCGCGAACTGCGCGGCGTCATCGGCCACGAGCTGAGCCATGTCTACAACCGCGACATCCTCATCTCCTCGGTCGCCGGAGCACTCGCCTCCGTCGTGATGTTCCTGGTCAACTTCGCCTGGCTGATCCCCGTCGGCCGGTCCAACGACAACGACGGCCCCGGCATCTTCGGCATGCTGCTGATCATGATCCTGGGCCCCATGGCGGCCTCGATCATCCAGCTCGCCGTCAGCCGCTCCCGCGAGTACGAGGCCGACGCCTCGGGAGCCCAGCTGACCGGCGACCCCCTCGCCCTCGCCAGTGCACTCCGTAAACTCGATGCCGGTACCAAGCAGTTGCCGCTGCCGCCCGAGCCCCGGATCGAGACCGCGAGCCACATGATGATCGCGAACCCCTTCCGCCCGGGACAGGGCACGGCGAAGCTGTTCTCGACCCACCCGCCCATGGCGGAGCGCATCGCCCGACTCGAACAGATGGCAGGACACCGCCCGTGAAGACACTTCTGAACGTCATATGGCTGGTCCTCAGCGGATTCTGGCTGTTCCTCGGCTACCTCGGTGCGGGCCTGCTGCTCTGCATCACCATCATCGGCATCCCGTTCGGCCTGGCCGCCTTCCGGATCGGCCTGTACGCCCTGTGGCCGTTCGGTCAGACCGTCGTGGACCGCAGGGACGCCGGAGCACCCTCCTGCGTCGGCAACGTCCTGTGGCTGGTCCTCGCGGGCTGGTGGCTGGCGCTCGGCCACATCGTCACCGGCGTCCTGCTGTGCGTCACCATCATTGGAATCCCGTTCGGCATCGCGAACTTCAAGATGATTCCGGTGTCCCTGCTGCCGCTCGGCAAGGAGATCGTCCCCACCGACCAGCCCTTCGCCGCCCGCTGACCGGTGCTCAGCCGACCCTCCCCCTGTTGAGCTGCGCAACCTTCGCCGTCCCGGGTGCGTCCTCCCGTACGACACGACGTAGATGCACAGCACACACAGGGGGAGTCCCACATGAGCATCCTCGGCTGGATCATCCTCGGCCTCATCGCCGGAGTCATAGCCAAGATCCTGCTGCCGGGCCGCGACCCGGGCGGCCTGATCGGCACCACGCTGATCGGCATCGCGGGCGCGTTCACCGGCGGGTGGATCTCCACGCGCTTCTTCGACCGCGAGATCGCCAACCAGTTCTACGACGGCCCGACCTGGCTCGCGGCCATCGGCGGCTCGCTCGTCCTGCTGATCGCGTACCGCATCCTCTTCGGCAACTCCCGCGAGCGCCGCTGACCGGACCGCCGCGAACCCCGGCGGCCCGGCGCGCCCCGGCGGCCCGGTGGGCCGCCGAGCCGGTCAGGCCAGCCCCGTCTCCCGCAGCGTGATGTTCAGCCGGCCGCCCGCCAGCCCCGTCGCCGGATCCCCCGTCCCCGGCCGCACCCTGGGCACCCCGTGGTACGCGAAGCGCGACGGGCCGCCGAAGACGAACAGGTCGCCCGACCCCAGCTCCACGTCCGTGTAGGGCCGCCCGCGGTTCTCGGTGTTGCCCAGCCGGAAGACGCAGCTGTCACCGATGCTCAGCGACACCACGGGCGCCGCGGACCGCTCCTCCCGGTCCTGGTGCATCCCCATCCGCGCCGCGTGGTCGTAGAAGTTCACGAGCGCCATGTCCGGCGCGTACCCGTCCCCGGCGCCCTGCCCGCCGTACGCCGCGACCAGCGCACGGCGCCCCAGATCGCCCAGCCAGTCCGGGAACGCGGCCACCGGCACCCCGTCCGCCGTACGCACATAGCGGTACGGCTCCCAGTGCCAGCCCACGCCGACCGACCGCACCGACATCACCCCGCCGCCCGGCAGCCGGGTCTGCCGCAACGGCACGGGCCCCACCGCCCACCGCCGGCACGCCACCACCAACTCCCGCTGCTCCTCCAGCGAAAGCCACCCGGGCACGTGCACCGCCCCCGGCGCCACCTCCGCCCGCGGCAGCGGGAACAGCCCGCTCACGCCCGCGAGCCGCCGTCCGCCCCGCCGTCGCCGTCGGCCCGCTCCAGGTCCAGCAGGAGCCGCTTGCGCTCCAGCCCGCCCGCGTACCCGGCCAGCGACCCGTCCGAGGCCACGATCCGGTGGCAGGGGCGCAGCACCAGCAGCGGATTGCGGCCGATCGCGGTGCCGACCGCCCGCACCGCCGCCCGCGAGGCCCCGATCGACTCGGCGAGCTGCCCGTACGACGTCGTGTGCCCGTACGGAATCCGGTCGACCGCACTCCACACCCGCCGCTGGAACTCCGTACCCGAACCCCGCGCGTACGCCACGTCGAAGTGCGTCAGCTCCCCGGCGAAGTACGCTTTCAACTGCTCACCCACCCCGCCGAACAGCTCGGGCGCGCACCGCCAGCCGTCCTGCACGACGGCGCCGCCCTTCTGCTCCGGCACCGACAGCGAGACCAGCGCGACGCCGCCGGGGGCCGCCGCCGACTCCTCGCCGACCAGCAGCAACTCGCCCAGCGGGCTGTCCAGGGTCGCGTAGACCGTCATGACCCCATCCTCTCCGCGCGGCACCCGCCACGCTCTGCACCTCCGAGTCTGCGCGCCCGCCCGCCGCCGGGCTGGCGGAATTCGGACACGACGGCACCGGGGGTGCGGACACCGGCGGGCCGGACACCGGGGACACGCGACAGGGGCGGCGTCGGCCCGAAGCCGCCCACCGCCCCCGTTCGACGTGCTACCGCGCGGTCACGCCCGCACCGCCCCTGGTCAGGACCTCAGCGGTAGTTCACGAACTGGATCGCGAACTCGAAGTCCTTGCCCTTGAGCAGCGCCTGCACGGCCTGGAGGTCGTCCCGGCTCTTCGAGCTGACGCGCAGCTCGTCGCCCTGCACCTGCGCCTTGACGCCCTTGGGGCCCTCGTCGCGGATGATCTTGGCGACCTTCTTGGCGTTGTCCTGCGAGATCCCCTCCTCGATGGAGGCGAAGATCTTGTACTCCTTGCCGGACAGCTGCGGCTCGCCCGCGTCCAGCACCTTCAGCGAGATCCCGCGCTTGACCAGCTTGGTCTCGAAGACGTCGAGGATCGCCTTGACGCGCTCCTCGGAGTTCGCCTCCATCAGGATCTTCTCGCCGGACCAGGAGATCGAGGCGCCGACGTTCTTGAAGTCGTAGCGCTGGGAGATCTCCTTCGCGGCCTGGTTGAGGGCGTTGTCGACCTCCTGCCGCTCGACCTTCGAGACGATGTCGAAACTGGAGTCGGCCATGTCCTGTGGCTCCTTGATGTGGGTGACGGGGGACGGCGTAAAGCCTCTGCGATACGTCGCAAAGCCTAGCCACCCGCACGGATGACGGGCGCGGATCAACCGAGTGGCGAAGCACCCCTGGTCATCAGGTATCGTTTACGTCGTCCCCAGGGAAAAGCGCCGCAAGGCGAAGATCCGGGGCGACATCCCATGGCGGTGTGCCCGAGTGGCCAATGGGAACGGACTGTAAATCCGTCGGCTTAGCCTACCCAGGTTCGAATCCTGGCGCCGCCACAAAAGAAGGCCCCTGAACTGCGGAAACGCAGAGCAGGGGCCTTTGGGTTTTCCCGGGGGAGCCGAGCGGTGGCGGGCCGTCCCCGCCGCTTCCCGCCCCCTGCCGGTCCGTCAGCCCAGCAGCCGGAAGGCCAGCTCGGTCTCCCACTTGGCGGGGTCCGGCTGCACCCGGGGATCCGTCCGGTACGTCTCCAGCCGGCAGACCCAGTGCTCGCCGTCCGCCGCCTCCGTCATGTCCCACGGGAGCCCCTGCGCGCGGCCCCACGCGTACAGCGCCGACGCGACGGCGAAGAGCTGGTCCGGGTGGCCGAAATGGGTCACCGTCGCGTACTTCCCGGCGGGCAGGACACCGGCCCTGACGTCACCCTCCGGCTTCGGCGCCAGCGCGACCGGGACGCCCGCCTCGACCTCGAACTCCCCGTCCGGGGCAATCAGGTTGTACCGGAAGAACGGCCCGCCGAGCGGCTCCGTTCCCCGCGCCGCCAGCCATCCGAACAACTCGGGCAGACGGTCCGCGAGCGCGGCGAACCCGTCCGTCCGCACCCGCCCGCGGAACGCCACGTACGGCTGCTCCGCCCGTTCCACCACGACGGGTTCGACGACCGGCCCGTCCTCGGTCCTGTGGTGCATACGACTCCTCGCTCCGCTGTCCGACCCGTCGTCGACCGAGCACGGCCGACGCGGCGGGCGGGCCCCGACTCGGCCTTCCCGCCGCGCCGTTGCGCCGCTCCGTCCACTGCCCGTCAGTTTCCGGCGATGTCCTTCACGGCCACCGAGACGGGCACGCTGCCGCCGATCAGCTCCAGCGTCAGCCCCGCCGTCGACGGCGTCTCCAGCAGCTCCGCCAGTACGGCCGCCACGTCGTCCCGGGTGACCGGGCCGCGCCCGGTCGACGCGCCCAGCGACACCAGGCCCGTGCCCGCGTCGTTGGTCAGCGAACCGGGCCGCAGAATCGTCCAGTCCAGGCCCTTCCTGGCCCGTACGTCCGCGTCGGCCGCGCCCTTGGCCCGCAGGTACACGTCGAAGATCTCGTCGCCCGCGTGCTGCGGATCGGCACCCATCGAGGACACCACGAGATAGCGGCGCACCCCCGCGCGCTCCGCCGCGTCGGCGAACAGCACCGCCGCGTCCCGGTCCACGGTGTCCTTGCGCCCGGCCCCGCTGCCCGGCCCCGCACCCGCGGCGAAGACGGCGGCGGAGGCACCCCGCAGGGCCTCGGCCACCTCCTCCACGGACGCCGACTCCAGGTCGAGCACGACCGGTTCGGCCCCCGCCGACCGCAGATCCTCACTCTGTTTCGGATCGCGGACGATGCCCGCGACCTCGTTCCCGCGCGCGGCGAGCAGGCGCTCCAGCCGCAACGCGATCTGACCGTGTCCACCAGCGATGACAATGCGCATATCACCGACCGTACGCCCCCAAACCGCCCCCCGCCGCCCGTTCCCGCCCTCGGGCGACGGGCCCGCCCACCCCCGCCCCCTTGGGCGGCGGGGCCGCCCCCGGGGGCGGAACGGGCGGGCAAGGGGGCGGCCCCCGGCGGAGCCGAACCCCACCGCCCCGCCCCACCCCGTACCCGCTACGCCCCCGCCCTCCCCTGCCGCGGCAGCTCCAGATCCCCCGCCCCCACCGAATCGCAGTACTCCCGCACCGCACTCGTCCGCGCCACCACCCGCCCCCGATGCACCACGATCCGGCTGTAAGCCAGCGACAGCACCCCCGCCAGCCGCTCCCCCCGCACCGCCACCAGCTCCGCCGGAAACCCCGCCTCCAGCCGCACCTCGGCCAGCCCCATCGCCGCCCTCGCCACCCCCGCCACCGCGTCGTACGCGTCCTGCGGCCGCATCCCGCTCTGCGACGCCAGCAGATACGCCGCCTCCAGCGGATCCCCGCGCCCCACCGGGTTCGCCGTGTCCCTGAGCGCCCCGCTGCCCGCCGCCAGCCGCACCCCGGCCGCCCGCAGCAGCCGTACCGGCGCCACACCCCGCTGGTCCACCCCGCCGCACCCGCCCTGCGGCTGGCACACCACGCTCACCCCGCCCGCGGCCAGCTGGTCGGCCGCCCGGCTCGCCACCTCCAGCGGCAGCCGCGAGAGCCCGCCGCACGGGCCGATCGCCACCCCGGTCCGCAGCCCGCCGGCCATCGCCGCCAGCCGCGCGAGCCGCGCCGGATCGTCACCGTCCGTGTGCAGGTCCACCGGACAGCCGTGCTCCGCCGCCACCTCCAGGACCCGCTCCACGTACCCGGCCGGATCGGGGTCCAGGTCCGGGCTGCCGCCCACCACGGCGGCGCCCATCTTCACCGCGTCCCGCAGCATCGCCAGACCGTCCGCCCCGGCGACCCCGGTGAGCCGCCCCGGCACCGCCACCGCCGACAGGTCCACCAGCCCGCGCAGCGCCCGCCTGGCCTGCAGCACGGCCTCCATCGGACCGAGCCCCGGCACGTCCCCGATCCGTACGTGCGAGCGCTGCGCCGTGGCCCCGTGCCCGAGCTGGAGCAGGGCCGCGTCCGTGGTGCGCCGCTGGACGTCGGGCACGGCGTACGAGACCGGACCGGCGGCGTCCGCGGTCAGCGCGCTCTCGCTGTGCGCGTGCGGCTCGGCGGGCGCGGGCAGCAGAAGGAACCCGCCGAGGTCCACCCGGGCCGCCCGGTGCGCCGACAGGCTGCCCGCCGTGCCGACCGCCTCGATGCGGCCCTCGCTGAGCCGCACGTCCACCGTGCGGCCGTCGGTGAGCCGGGCGCCGCTCAGCAGCAGGGCGGTGGCACCGTCCCCGGCGGCCCCCTCGAAGCCGCCGGAGCCGTCCGGGCTTCCCGGCCGACGGGGCGGCTGCGGCTGACTGTCGGACATCACGCTCCTGGCGGGGCTCGGGCGGAAAGGGCGCGGCGGGGGAGCGGCGGCGCCCTGCGGGAGCCGCCGCAGCCAAGATCACGCAGCGTGCGACCGAGCCTAGGGGCCCCTTTCCGGGGCTTCGAGGAGGAGCGGAATAGTCGTACCGGAGTGACCTCAGGTGGCCTACGGGGCGGGTGGTGGAGGTACGTCCTGAGGAGGGCGATCAGGGCCCCCGATATGGATTTGGGCGATCGGCAGGCAACCGTGTAATGTCTTCATCGCTCGCCCCAATAGCTCAGTCGGTAGAGCGTCTCCATGGTAAGGAGAAGGTCTGCGGTTCGATTCCGCATTGGGGCTCTGGTGTTCGGAGATCCTCCCCCTCGGGGGAGGTGATCCAGACATCAAAGCGGTGTAGCTCAGTCGGTAGAGCAAGCGGCTCATAATCGCTGTGTCACCGGTTCAAGTCCGGTCACCGCTACGCGCAGTAGCCGATTGTAGGGTCGGTCCTCCGATCGGCTACTCTTTTTTGCGTTCATCCGTACATCCGTCCGTCCAAGGAGCACTCACGTGGCTGCCACCGACGTCCGCCCGAAGATCACGCTGGCCTGCGTGGAGTGCAAGGAGCGGAACTACATCACCAAGAAGAACCGGCGTAACAACCCGGACCGCATGGAGATGAAGAAGCACTGCCCGCGTTGCAACTCGCACACGGCGCACCGCGAAACGCGCTAAGCACAGGCTCGTACACGAGGCCGTCCCCTTTACCGGGGGCGGCCTCGTGTCGTTTGTTCACGTAATTGACGTCACTTCACAGGAGGTTACGAGTCCATGGCGCTCGACCAGTCCTTCGTGGGGCGGACCTATCCGCCCACCTCGGCGTACGAGGTCGGCCGGGAGAAGATCCGCGAGTTCGCCGAGGCCGTCGGCGACAGCAATCCGGCCTACACCGATCAGGAGGCCGCCAAGGCGCTCGGACACCCCGATGTGATCGCGCCGCCGACCTTCGTGTTCGCGATCACGTTCAAGGCCGCGGGCCAGGTGATCGAGGACCCGCAGCTGGGGCTCGACTACAGCCGCGTGGTGCACGGCGACCAGAAGTTCGCCTACACCCGCCCGGTGCGGGCGGGCGACCGGCTCTCGGTCACCTCCACCATCGAGGCGATCAAGTCGATGGCCGGCAACGACATCCTGGACATCCGTGGTGAGGTGCACGACGAGAGCGGTGAGCACGTCGTGACCGCCTGGACGAAGCTGGTGGCGCGCGCCGCCGCCGAGGAGGCGTGAGATGGCTGCCAAGATCGCGTACGCGGACGTCGAGGTCGGCACCGAGCTGCCCGCCCGGTCGTTCCCCGTGACCCGCGCCACGCTCGTGCAGTACGCGGGCGCCTCGGGCGACTTCAACCCGATCCACTGGAACGAGAAGTTCGCGGTGGAGGTCGGCCTGCCGGACGTCATCGCGCACGGCATGTTCACCATGGCCGAGGCGATCCGCGTGGTCACCGACTGGACGGTCGACCCGGCCGCGGTCGTCGAGTACGGGGTCCGCTTCACCAAGCCCGTCGTGGTGCCGAACGACGGTACGGGCGCCCTGATCGAGGTGACCGGCAAGGTCGCGGCCCTGCTCGACGACAACCGGGTCCGGGTGGACCTGATCGCCATGGCCGCCGGCCAGAAGGTCCTCGGCATGTCCCGAGCCATCGTCCAACTCCCCTGACCCCCGCCCCCGCCGCTCCCTTGGGCGGCGGGGCCGCCCTTCTCGCTCCCCCGCCCCCTCTGGGCGGCGGGGCCGCCTCACCCCCGCCCCCTCTGGGCGGCGGGGCCGCCTCACCCCCGCCCCCTTGGGCGGCGGGGCCGCCCCCCGGGGGCGGAACGGGCGGGCAAGGGGGCGGCCCCCGGCGGAGCCGAACCCCCGTACCCCGGACGCCCCCGGCGGAGCCGCACACCCGCACCCCGCCCCCGGCGGACCCGGCGGACCCCTCCCCACCCCCACCCCCACCTCTCGTACGCTGGACCCCGTGCAGGAACTCCACGATGCCCCCCTCGCCCCCCTGACCACCTTCCGCCTCGGCGGCCCCGCGCACCGCCTGGTGACCGCGGAGACCGACGACGAGGTGATCGCCGCGGTCCGCGAGGCCGACGCGACCGGCACCCCCCTGCTGATCGTCGGCGGCGGCAGCAACCTGATCGTCGGCGACAAGGGCTTCGACGGCACCGCCCTGCGCATCGCCACCCGCGGCTTCCGCCTCGACGGCACGAAGCTGGAGCTGGCCGCCGGCGAGGTGTGGACCGACGCCGTCGCCCGGGTCGTCGAAGCCGGTCTCGCGGGCATCGAGTGCCTCGCCGGAATCCCCGGTTCCGCCGGTGCGACGCCGATCCAGAACGTCGGCGCGTACGGCCAGGACGTCTCCAGCACCCTCACCGAGGTCGACGCCTTCGACCGCCGCACCGGCGAGCGCGTCACCCTCACCAACGCCGAGTGCGCGTTCTCCTACCGCCACAGCCGCTTCAAGGAGGACCCCGAGCGCTACGTCGTGCTGCGGGTCCGCTTCGAACTGGAGGACGCGGGGGGCCTCTCCGCGCCGCTCAAGTACCCGGAGACCGCCCGCGCCCTGGGCGTCGAGGCGAACGACCGGGTGCCGGTGGCCGCCGCCCGCGAGAGCGTGCTCGCCCTGCGCGCGGGCAAGGGCATGGTGCTCGACCCGGCGGACCACGACACCTGGTCGGCCGGCTCCTTCTTCACCAACCCGATCCTCGACGAGGCACGGTTCGCGGTGTTCCGCGCCCGGGTCGCCGACCGTCTCGGCCCCGACACCGCCCCGCCCGCCTTCCCGGCGGGGGAGGGGCTGACCAAGACCTCGGCCGCCTGGCTGATCGACCGCGCGGGCTTCACCAAGGGGTACGGCGACGGGCCCGCCCGCATCTCCACCAAGCACACCCTGGCCCTGACCAACCGGGGCCACGCCACCACCGAGGACCTGCTGGCCCTCGCCCGCGAGGTCGTCGCGGGCGTCCACGACGCGTTCGGCGTGACCCTCGTCAACGAGCCCGTGACGGTCAACTGCGCCCTCTGAGGCCCCCGCGGGCGGTCAGTACGCCACTCCGACGCCCTGCCGCACGGTCGCCGGGTCGTCCAGCGCGCCGAGCATCGCGTGGGCCACGTCGGCCCGCGCGAGCGTCCGGCCGCTGCGCGGCATCCCGCCGACGACCTTGCGGTAGGTGCCGGTCAGCGGCTTGTCGAGCAGCCTGGGCGGCCGTACCGACGTCCAGTCCGTGCCCGAGGCGGCGAGGTCGGACTCCATGACGCGCAGATCGTCGTAGATCTTCTTGAGCACCGTGCCGATGACGGCCCGCATCAGCCGGTCCAGCGGCGGCTGGCCCCGCAGGGCGGGGGAGAGGGGGCCGGCACTGACCACCACCAGCCGCCGCACCCCCTCGGCCTCCATCGCCGCCAGCACCGTGCGGGTCAGCCGGTGGGTGATCCCGGCGTCCTTGAGCCTGCGTGCGCCGAGTCCGGAGAGGACCGCGTCCCGCCCCGCCACCGCCTTGCGCACCTGCTCGGGGTCGGAGAGATCGGACCTGAACACCTCCAGCCGCTCGTGCGCCGGGGCGTACCCCGACGGATCGCGCACCACCGCCGTGACGTGGTGCCCGGCGGCCAGGGCCTGTTTGACGATCTCCTGTCCGACACCGCCGGTGGCACCGAATACCGTGAGCCTCATCGCACGCACCTCTTCCCAGTGGGTAAGCATTCACTCACCCTTAGGGTGAGTGAGCACTCACCCACCCGTCAACCCCTGTTCTCGAACCCCGGAGCACCCATGCAGAAGCCCACCCGCGAACGCATCGTCGACGCCGCGCACGAGCTGATGCGCACGCTGGGCCTGGTCCGCGCCACCACCAAGGAGATCGCCCGCGCCGCCGGCTGCTCCGAGGCCGCCCTCTACAAGCACTTCGCCAGCAAGGAGGACCTCTTCGTCACCGTCCTCAGCGAGCGGCTGCCCAGGCTCACCCCGCTGCTGCACCGGCTCGCCCTCGACCCCGGCGAGCGCACCGTCGAGGAGAACCTCACCGAGATCGCCCGCCAGGCCGTCCTCTTCTACGCGGAGAGCTTCCCGATCGGCGCCTCGCTGTACGCCGAGAGCAGGCTCAAGGCCCGCCACGACTCCGTCATGCGGGAGATGGGCACCGGCCCGCACATGCCCATCGAGGGCCTGGACGCCTATCTGCGCACCGAACGCGCCGCCGGCCGCATCTCACCCGACGCCGACACCTTCGCCGCCGCCTCGCTGCTGCTGGGCGCCTGCGCGCAGCGCACCTTCGCCTACGACCTCGAAGGGGAGATCGGCAAGCAGCCGCCCCAGGACATCGACGACTTCACCGCGGGCCTGGCCCGCACCCTCCTGAAGGGCATCGCCGTCTGAGGGCGCCGTCGGCCGGGCGCCGGCGCCCCCGCTTCAGGAGGCCAGCCAGCCGTCGATCCCGGCCAGCAGCTTCTGCCGCACGTCCTGCGGCGCGGCCGAGCCACGCACCGACTGCCGTGCCAGCTCGGCCAGTTCGGCGTCGGTGAAGCCGTGGTGGTTCCGCGCCAGCTCGTACTGCGCGGCCAGCCGCGACCCGAACAGCAGCGGGTCGTCCGCCCCCAGCGCCATCGGCACCCCGGCGTCGTACAGCGTTCGCAGCGGCACGTCCTCGGGCTTCTCGTAGACCCCCAGGGCCACGTTGGACGCCGGGCACACCTCGCAGGTGATGCCCTTGTCCGCGAGCCGCTTCAGCAGCCGGGGGTCCTCGGCGGCGCGCACCCCGTGCCCGATCCGCGAGGCGTGCAGGTCGTCCAGGCAGTCCCGCACGGAGGCGGGCCCGGTCAGCTCCCCGCCGTGCGGCGCGGCCAGCAGTCCGCCCTCGCGCGCGATGGCGAAGGCGCGGTCGAAGTCCCTGGCCATGCCCCGGCGCTCGTCGTTGGAGAGCCCGAAGCCCACGATCCCGCGGTCCGCGTAACGCACCGCGAGGCGGGCCAGGGTGCGCGCGTCCAGCGGGTGCTTCATCCGGTTCGCCGCGACCAGCACCCGCATCCCGAGCCCGGTCTCCCGGGACGCGCTGTCCACCGCGTCCAGGATGATCTCCAGCGCCGGGATCAGACCGCCGAGCAGCGGGGCGTACGACGTGGGGTCGACCTGGATCTCCAGCCACCCGGAGCCGTCCCTGACGTCCTCCTCGGCGGCCTCCCGCACCAGCCGCTGAATGTCCTCGGGGGTCCGCAGGCAGGACCTGGCGGCGTCGTACAGCCGCTGGAACCGGAACCAGCCCCGCTCGTCGGTCGCCCGCAGCTTCGGCGGCTCACCGCTGGTCAGCGCGTCGGGAAGGTGCACACCGTGTCTGTCGGCCAGTTCCAGCAGAGTGGCGGGGCGCATCGACCCGGTGAAGTGCAGGTGCAGATGGGCCTTGGGGAGCAGGGTCAGATCACGTACACGTTCCATCGCCCGATCTTGCCGTACGTACGTGGCGCCCGGAAGTGCCTTTTTCCCAACGGGTGGGTGTCCGAACGCAAAAACGGTCCTCCGGCTCCACGCCGGAGGACCGCCGCCCGTACTCGACATCGAGTACGGGTCCCGCTGCCGGACTAGTCGCGCGCCTCGGCCAGCAGCTTCTGGATGCGGGACACGCCCTCGACGAGGTCCTCGTCGCCCAGCGCGTACGAAAGCCGCAGGTAGCCCGGGGTGCCGAAGGCCTCACCGGGAACCACGGCGACCTCCACCTCCTCCAGGATCAGCGCGGCCAGCTCGACGGAGGTCTGCGGGCGCTTGCCGCGGATCTCCTTGCCGAGCAGCCCCTTCACCGACGGGTACGCGTAGAAGGCGCCCTCGGGTGTCGGGCAGATCACACCGTCGATCTCGCTCAGCATCCGCACGATCGTCTGCCGACGGCGGTCGAAGGCGGTGCGCATCTCGGCGACCGCGTCCAGCGGACCCGAGACGGCGGCCAGCGCGGCGACCTGGGCCACGTTGGAGACGTTGGAGGTGGCGTGCGACTGCAGGTTCGTCGCGGCCTTGACCACGTCCTTCGGGCCGATGATCCAGCCCACCCGCCAGCCGGTCATCGCGTACGTCTTGGCGACGCCGTTGACCACGATGCACTTGTCCTTCAGCTCCGGCACGATCGCCGGCAGCGAGGTGAACCGCGCGTCCCCGTAGACCAGGTGCTCGTAGATCTCGTCGGTCAGCACCCACAGGCCGTGCTCGTGTGCCCAGCGGCCGATCGCCTCGGCGTCGGCCTCGCTGTAGACGGCACCGGTCGGGTTCGACGGCGAGACGAACAGGACGACCTTGGTCTTCTCCGTACGGGCGGCCTCCAGCTGCTCCACGGACACCCGGTAACCGGTCGTCTCGTCGGCGACCACCTCGACCGGGACACCGCCCGCGAGCCGGATCGACTCGGGGTACGTCGTCCAGTACGGGGCCGGGACGATGACCTCGTCGCCCGGGTCGAGGATCGCGGCGAAGGCCTCGTAGATGGCCTGCTTGCCGCCGTTGGTGACCAGGATCTGCGAGGCGTCGACCTCGTAGCCGGAGTCGCGCAGCGTCTTCGCCGCGATCGCGTTCTTCAGCTCGGGGAGCCCGCCGGCCGGGGTGTAGCGGTGGTACTTCGGGTTCGAGCAGGCCTCGATCGCGGCCTGGACGATGTAGTCGGGCGTCGGGAAGTCCGGTTCGCCCGCACCGAAGCCGATCACCGGACGGCCGGCGGCCTTGAGGGCCTTCGCCTTCGCGTCCACGGCAAGCGTGGCGGACTCGGAAATGGCACCGACGCGGGCGGACACCCTGCGCTCGGTCGGAGGGGTAGCAGCGCTCATACGGCCCATCGTCCCAGACCGGACGGGCCCCCGGTACAAGGCTTCCGCAGAGCGGTCGGGAGGGGGCGGGCGGGGTGCCCGGCCCGTATCTGTTCGACGTCGGGCCTGCGAGCACGTACACTCACCTGTCGTTGGCCCACAGCAGCCCGCTCCACCGTGCGCACTCCGTGCACTCGGCCGGATGCGGTAGGTTGGGGGAACCACAAAGGGTCGTAGCTCAATTGGTAGAGCACTGGTCTCCAAAACCAGCGGTTGGGGGTTCAAGTCCCTCCGGCCCTGCTACACACTCCTTCGCCAGGATGTGTGCGCATGTACGTACTTCTCTGCATTGTCGTGCGGCTCCACCGGGCGCGGCACGGCCACGACCCGGAATCAGGTGAGTTGCGTGACGGACGCCGTGGGCTCCATCGACATGCCTGATGCCCAGGACGAAGCGCCGAAGAAGGCACGCAAGGGCGGCAAGCGGGGCAAGAAGGGCCCGTTCGGCCGCCTCGCGCAGTTCTACCGCCAGATCGTCGCGGAGCTCCGCAAGGTCGTCTGGCCCACTCGCAGCCAGCTGACGACGTACACCACGGTCGTCATCGTCTTCGTCGTGATCATGATCGGCATCGTGACCGTGATCGACCAGGGCTTCTCCATCGCCGTGAAGTACGTCTTCGGCTAAAAACCTCGCGTAGGGCGCCTCCATGAATGGGCGTCCTTTCGCGCGTTCCACCCATTTGTGTATCCAGGAAGAAGCAGCCACCGTGTCTGACCCGAACCTGAACGACGCCATCGAGTCGGTCGAGTCCGTAGAGGACCAGACCGCCATCGTCGAGGCGGCGGACGCTGTGGAGCCCGACCAGGCCGAAGCCGCCGACGCCGCCGCGGGCGAGCCGGCCGAAGAGGCTGCCCTGCACATCGAGGACGACGCGGTCGCCGTCGCCGAGACCGACGAGGACGAGGCTGCCGCCGCGGCCGTCGCCGAGGCCGACGAGATCGACGACGCCGTCGCCGACGACGAGGACGCCGCCCAGGCCGAGGCCGACGCGGAGCCCGCCGAGCCGGTCGACCCGATCGCCGCCCTCCGCGAAGAGCTGCGCACCCTGCCCGGCGAGTGGTACGTCATCCACACGTACGCCGGTTACGAGAAGCGTGTGAAGGCCAACCTGGAGCAGCGCGCCGTCTCCCTGAACGTCGAAGAGTTCATCTACCAGGCCGAGGTGCCTGAAGAGGAAATCGTTCAGATCAAGAACGGCGAGCGCAAGAACGTCCGTCAGAACAAGCTCCCGGGCTACGTGCTCGTGCGCATGGACCTGACGAACGAGTCCTGGGGCGTCGTCCGCAACACCCCCGGCGTCACCGGCTTCGTGGGCAACGCCTACGACCCGTACCCGCTGACCCTGGACGAGATCGTCAAGATGCTCGCCCCGGAGGCCGAGGAGAAGGCGGCCCGCGAGGCGGCCGAGGCCGAGGGCAAGCCGGCGCCGCAGCGCAAGATGGAGGTCCAGGTTCTGGACTTCGAGGTCGGCGACGCGGTCACCGTCACGGACGGCCCGTTCGCGACCCTCCAGGCCACGATCAACGAGATCAACCCGGACTCCAAGAAGGTCAAGGGCCTCGTCGAGATCTTCGGCCGCGAGACCCCGGTCGAGCTCAGCTTCGACCAGATCCAGAAGAACTGACCTCCGGTCGGGCACTTCTGACAAGAGCTTCCGAACAGGTCAGATCGGGCTTCCAGAGCCGGTCTGACCTGCTCGGTTTTTAGCCGCGCTGCTATACCCGTTATCGTTGTGCGGTATGCCTCCATCCGGATGATCGGATGGATGGCCGAAACTCTCACTAGGACCCGGAGAGAGCAATGCCTCCCAAGAAGAAGAAGGTCACGGGGCTTATCAAGCTCCAGATCAACGCGGGCGCCGCCAACCCGGCCCCGCCGGTCGGCCCGGCGCTCGGTCAGCACGGCGTCAACATCATGGAGTTCTGCAAGGCCTACAACGCCGCGACCGAGTCGCAGCGTGGCATGGTCGTGCCGGTGGAGATCACGGTCTACGAGGACCGCTCCTTCACCTTCGTGACGAAGACCCCGCCGGCCGCGAAGCTGATCCTCAAGGCCGCCGGTGTGGACAAGGGATCGGGCGAGCCCCACAAGACCAAGGTCGCGAAGCTCACCGCCGCTCAGGTGCGCGAGATCGCGACGGTCAAGCTCCCCGACCTCAACGCCAACGACCTTGAGGCCGCGGACAAGATCATCGCCGGTACCGCCCGTTCCATGGGCATCACCGTCGAGGGCTGATCACCCCCCCGTAGACCTTCAGTGGTAGGGCCAGGCGCTGGCCCGCACCACGACTCCACACCTGACACACCACAGGAGCAGTAGTGAAGCGCAGCAAGTCTCTCCGCGCTGCGGACGCCAAGATCGACCGGGAGCGTCTGTACGCCCCCCTCGAGGCCGTCCGTCTCGCCAAGGACACCAGCTCGGTCAAGTTCGACGGCACCGTCGAGGTCGCCATGCGTCTGGGCGTCGACCCGCGCAAGGCCGACCAGATGGTCCGCGGCACCGTGAACCTTCCGCACGGCACCGGCAAGACCGCCCGGGTCCTGGTCTTCGCGACCGGTGACCGTGCTGCGGCCGCGGAAGCCGCTGGCGCCGACATCGTCGGCTCCGACGAACTGATCGACGAGGTCGCGAAGGGGCGTCTGGACTTCGACGCCGTCGTCGCCACCCCGGACCTCATGGGCAAGGTCGGCCGCCTCGGCCGCGTCCTCGGCCCGCGTGGTCTGATGCCCAACCCGAAGACCGGCACGGTCACCCCGGACGTGGCGAAGGCTGTCACGGACATCAAGGGCGGCAAGATCGAGTTCCGCGTCGACAAGCACTCGAACCTGCACTTCATCATCGGCAAGGTCTCCTTCGACGAGACGAAGCTGGTCGAGAACTACGCCGCGGCGCTGGAGGAAGTCCTCCGTCTGAAGCCGTCCGCCGCCAAGGGCCGCTACATCAAGAAGGCCACCCTGGCCACCACGATGGGCCCCGGCATCCCGCTGGACGCCAACCGCACCCGCAACCTCCTCGTCGAGGAGGACCCGGCCGCCGTCTGAGTCTCCTGACTCGGCAGCAGCCGCGGGTTCCGCGCACCGAAGCCGCCCCCGCACCTCATCACGAGGTGCGGGGGCGGCTTCGTCGTTCCTTCCCGTCCTTCCCGTCCTTCCCGCGCTTCCCTTCCGTCCCGGCCCGCCCGGTCGCAGGGTTGGTTGCCGGTGTCCGGAAACGTTCGGGTGTGCTTCTGGTCCGCGTTCTGTGATCGCTTCCTGTCAGAGGGCTGAGTTACCGTCACAGAATTCACAGGAGACTCACAAGAGGTGGACGCATGAGCACAGCGGGTTGGAAGAGGGCAGGGATATCCGCGGTCGCGCTGGCGGCCGTGGTCGGCCTCGCGGGCTGTCAGGACGACGGACAGGCCGGCAAGAAGGCCGGGGGCGAAGCGGCGCCCAAGCTCAAGACGCAGGACCGCGCCGGGGCGGCCCGGATGCTCAAGGCCGCGTACCAGAACACCGTCGACGCCAAGTCGGCCAAGGTGCGGATGACGATGAGCATGCCCGCCGCCGCGCAGGGCGGCGAGATGGAGATGTCCGGCACCGTCGGCTGGGACCCCAGCGTCCTGGACATGACGATGAAGCCCACCGGCGCCCTCAAGCAGCAGGGCGGGGGCCAGGCCCCCGAGCAGATCCGCATGATCATGCGCGACAACGTCATGTACATGGACGCGGGATCGGCGATGGCCGCCAAGGCGGACGGCAAGCGCTGGATGAAGATCGACCTGGCCGAGATCGCCAAGGCCGGCGGCGGGGCCGCCGCCAAGCAGCTGACCGGTGGCATGGACAACGCCAACCAGGACCCCTCCCAGCAGATCGCCATGCTGCTGGAGTCGCCGAACCTCAAGCACGTCGGCGCCGAGAACGTCGAGGGCGTGGCGACGCAGCACTACAAGGGCACCCTGTCGGTCGCCGAGATGCTCAAGACCAACAAGGACGTCGACCGCCAGCTCTCCGGCAAGGAGCGCGAGGAACTGCTCGCCAACATGAACAAGGCGGGCATCAAGGGCTACGACACCGACGTCTGGGTCGACGACAAGGGCTACCCGGCCAAGATGGCCATCGGGATGGACTCGGCCCAGGGCCGGATGAACATCACCATGAACTACTCGGACTACGGGACCAAGGTCTCTCCCGCGGTCCCGCCGGCCAAGGACACCGTCGACTTCATGAAGGTGCTCGAAGAGCTCGGCAAGGGGGCCGGGGGCGCCCCCGAGGGCGTCTGAGCCTCCGGGGGAGGGGCCGCCCGGGACCGTTCCGGAGCGGCCCCTCCCCGCGTCCGGGCGGGCTCCCCGCGGGCCCGGTGACCCGATTTGCCTGACGCTCGTCCATTCGCGTACTCTTCCGAGGAAGCCAAAGACCGCTGGTCGTTGCTGCGTGTTCGTAAGAGGACGTGGTGGCCGAAGGATCCGCTTGATAACCGCGGACGACCTGCGCAGGTGTTCGTGGAAAGTTCCCGGTTCATTCTGGTTGAGCTCAGCCCCGTGCGCTTGCGCCGGGGCGTTTTGCATTGTCGAGCCCCTTCTGAGCGGTCCTCATCACCCGGAAGGAGGCCGACGCTCTATGGCAAGGCCCGACAAGGCTGCCGCGGTAGCCGAGCTCGCGGACCAGTTCCGCAGCTCGAACGCCGCCGTGCTGACCGAGTACCGGGGTCTCACCGTCGCGCAGCTCAAGACGCTGCGTCGTTCGCTCGGTGAGAACGCCCAGTACGCCGTGGTGAAGAACACGCTGACCAAGATCGCGGCCAACGAGGCCGGGATCACTTCGCTGGACGACCAGTTCAATGGTCCGACGGCGGTTGCCTTCATCACCGGTGACCCGGTGGAGTCGGCGAAGGGTCTTCGTGACTTCGCCAAGGAGAACCCGAACCTCATCATCAAGGGCGGTGTCCTTGACGGCAAGGCGCTGTCCGCCGATGAGATCAAGCAGCTCGCGGACCTCGAGTCCCGCGAGGTTCTGCTCAGCAAGCTGGCCGGTGCCTTCAAGGGCAAGCAGTCTCAGGCTGCTCAGCTCTTCCAGGCGCTGCCGTCGAAGTTCGTCCGCACTGCGGAGGCTCTTCGCGTCAAGCGTGACGAGCAGGGCGGTGCCGAGTAACTCGGCTCGCGCAATGGTCGTAGCCCACTAGGGAGACGGCCGCAGCGGGCCGATCGTACGCCCGCCGACATTTACATCCGGCACCTGCCGAATTAGTGGAAGGACGCCATCATGGCGAAGCTGTCCCAGGACGACCTGCTCGCGCAGTTCGAAGAGATGACCCTCATCGAGCTCTCCGAGTTCGTGAAGGCCTTCGAGGAGAAGTTCGACGTCACCGCCGCCGCGGCCGTCGCCGTCGCCGGCCCGGCCGGCCCGGGTGCCGCCGCTGAGGCCGTCGAGGAGAAGGACGAGTTCGACGTCATCCTCACCGGCGCCGGCGACAAGAAGATCCAGGTCATCAAGGTCGTGCGTGAGCTGACCTCGCTGGGTCTGAAGGAGGCCAAGGACCTCGTCGACGGCACCCCGAAGCCGGTCCTCGAGAAGGTCAACAAGGAGGCCGCTGAGAAGGCCGCCGAGTCCCTCAAGGCTGCCGGTGCGGCCGTCGAGGTCAAGTGACCTCCTGAGTCCCCGGACTCTTTTGCCGGAGAAACGCCGTGAGGCGTAACGCCGGCACCGCCAAGGGCGATCACCCAATGGGGTGGTCGCCCTTCGGCGTTCTCCGGGGCGACTGGGCGCATCGCTCCCCGGCGAGTATGGTGATCTTCGTTGTGCGCCCCGGAGGTCCGCTGCGCGCCCGTTGTACGCCGCTGAGGCGGTCCGGGCAGGTGACAAACCTCTGAGGGGGCGGGGGGCCTTGACGAACGGCACGCAGCGCGCAATTCTCAGGACGCGTCGTCACATCGATCCGCATCCGAGGCATGGATCGATGACGAAGAGGGCAGTATCGAGGTGCGCTCGCAGGGCGCGGAGGGCTCGCCCGTGACGTTGATGCAGCAGCAGTCTTGGCAGTGGCGTTGAGAAGAACAAAGAGGCCGATGAGGGTCCCAAAAAACCCGCTCTGGACATCAGTGGGCCAAGTGGCTACACTGACCCTTTGCGCTGCCTGTTAGCTGCCTCCTGCCCGTCACCAGGGGCATGCCCATGCTTGAGCACCGAGGAATGATCCGCCCTGATCAGGGCTTTTCTGTCTCTGTGTCCAACGTGGGACCGGTACGCGCGTAGTGAGTCCGAGCCCTCGGAAGGACCCCCTCTTGGCCGCCTCGCGCAACGCCTCGACCTCCAATACGAACAACGGCGCAAGCACCGCCCCGCTGCGCATCTCCTTTGCAAAGATCAAGGAGCCCCTCGAGGTTCCGAACCTCCTCGCGCTGCAGACCGAGAGCTTTGACTGGCTGCTCGGCAACGCCGCTTGGAAGGGTCGCGTCGAGGCCGCTCTCGAGAGTGGACAGGACGTCCCCACCAAGTCCGGTCTGGAAGAGATCTTCGAAGAGATCTCCCCGATCGAGGACTTCTCCGGGTCGATGTCGCTGACGTTCCGCGACCACCGTTTCGAGCCGCCGAAGAACTCCATCGACGAGTGCAAGGAGCGCGACTTCACGTTCGCCGCCCCGCTCTTCGTCACCGCCGAGTTCACCAACAACGAGACCGGCGAGATCAAGTCCCAGACGGTCTTCATGGGCGACTTCCCGCTCATGACGAACAAGGGCACCTTCGTCATCAACGGCACCGAGCGTGTCGTGGTGTCGCAGCTGGTCCGCTCGCCGGGTGTCTACTTCGACTCCTCCATCGACAAGACGTCCGACAAGGACATCTTCTCCGCCAAGATCATCCCGTCCCGGGGTGCCTGGCTGGAGATGGAGATCGACAAGCGCGACATGGTCGGTGTCCGCATCGACCGCAAGCGCAAGCAGTCCGTCACCGTTCTCCTCAAGGCCCTCGGTTGGACGACCGAGCAGATCCTGGAGGAGTTCGGCGAGTACGAGTCCATGCGCGCCACCCTGGAGAAGGACCACACCCAGGGCCAGGACGACGCGCTGCTCGACATCTACCGCAAGCTGCGTCCGGGCGAGCCGCCGACCCGTGAGGCCGCTCAGACGCTGCTGGAGAACCTCTACTTCAACCCGAAGCGCTACGACCTCGCCAAGGTCGGCCGCTACAAGGTGAACAAGAAGCTCGGCGCGGACGAGCCGCTGAACGCCGGCGTGCTCACCACCGACGACATCATCGCCACCATCAAGTACCTGGTGAAGCTCCACGCGGGCGAGACCGAGACGGTCGGCGAGTCGGGCCGGAACATCGTCGTCGAGACCGACGACATCGACCACTTCGGCAACCGTCGTCTGCGCAACGTCGGCGAGCTCATCCAGAACCAGGTCCGCACGGGTCTGGCTCGTATGGAGCGCGTCGTCCGCGAGCGCATGACGACCCAGGACGTCGAGGCGATCACGCCGCAGACCCTGATCAACATCCGCCCGGTCGTGGCGTCGATCAAGGAATTCTTCGGCACCTCGCAGCTGTCGCAGTTCATGGACCAGAACAACCCGCTGTCGGGTCTGACGCACAAGCGTCGTCTCTCGGCACTGGGTCCCGGTGGTCTGTCCCGTGAGCGGGCCGGCTTCGAGGTCCGTGACGTGCACCCGTCCCACTACGGCCGCATGTGCCCGATCGAGACGCCCGAAGGCCCGAACATCGGTCTGATCGGCTCGCTCGCCTCGTACGGTCGCGTCAACGCGTTCGGCTTCGTCGAGACGCCGTACCGCAAGGTCACCGACGGTGTCGTCACCGACGACGTCGACTACCTGACGGCCGACGAGGAAGACCGCTTCGTGATCGCCCAGGCGAACGCGACCCTCGGTGAGGACATGCGCTTCACCGAGTCGCGCGTCCTGGTCCGCCGCCGTGGCGGCGAGATCGACTACATCCCGGGCGACGACGTCGACTACATGGACGTCTCGCCGCGCCAGATGGTGTCGGTCGCGACCGCGATGATCCCCTTCCTGGAGCACGACGACGCCAACCGCGCGCTCATGGGCGCGAACATGATGCGTCAGGCCGTGCCGCTGATCACGTCCGAGGCGCCGCTCGTCGGCACCGGCATGGAGTACCGCTGCGCGGTCGACGCCGGTGACGTCATCAAGGCGGAGAAGGCGGGTGTGGTCCAGGAGGTCTCCGCGGACTACGTCACCGTCGCCAACGACGACGGCACGTACACCACGTACCGGATCGCCAAGTTCTCCCGCTCCAACCAGGGCACCTCGGTCAACCAGAAGGTTGTCGTCAACGAGGGCGCCCGGGTCATCGAGGGCCAGGTCCTCGCCGACGGTCCCGCCACCCAGCAGGGTGAGATGGCGCTCGGCAAGAACCTCCTCGTGGCGTTCATGCCGTGGGAGGGCCACAACTACGAAGACGCGATCATCCTCAGCCAGCGGCTGGTGCAGGACGACGTCCTCTCCTCGATCCACATCGAGGAGCACGAGGTCGACGCCCGTGACACCAAGCTCGGCCCGGAGGAGATCACCCGGGACATCCCGAACGTCTCCGAGGAGGTCCTCGCCGACCTCGACGAGCGCGGCATCATCCGTATCGGTGCCGAGGTCGTCGCCGGCGACATCCTCGTCGGCAAGGTCACGCCCAAGGGCGAGACCGAGCTGACGCCGGAGGAGCGCCTGCTCCGCGCGATCTTCGGTGAGAAGGCGCGCGAGGTGCGCGACACCTCGCTGAAGGTGCCGCACGGTGAGATCGGCAAGGTCATCGGCGTCCGCGTCTTCGACCGCGAAGAGGGCGACGAGCTTCCGCCGGGCGTGAACCAGCTGGTCCGCGTCTACGTGGCCCAGAAGCGCAAGATCACCGACGGTGACAAGCTCGCCGGCCGTCACGGCAACAAGGGCGTCATCTCCAAGATCCTGCCGATCGAGGACATGCCGTTCCTGGAGGACGGCACCCCGGTCGACATCATCCTGAACCCCCTGGGTGTGCCGTCCCGAATGAACCCGGGACAGGTCCTGGAGATCCACCTCGGCTGGCTCGCCAGCCGCGGCTGGGACGTCTCCGGTCTGGGTGACGAGTGGGCGCAGCGCCTCCAGGTCATCGGCGCCGACCGCGTCGAGCCCGGCACCAACGTCGCCACCCCGGTGTTCGACGGTGCCCGCGAGGACGAGATCACCGGTCTCTTCGAGGCCACGATCCCCAACCGCGACGGCGACCGGCTGGTCCTGCCCTCCGGCAAGGCCCACCTGTTCGACGGCCGCTCCGGCGAGCCGTTCCCGGACCCGATCTCGGTCGGGTACATGTACATCCTCAAGCTCCACCACCTGGTCGACGACAAGCTCCACGCGCGTTCGACCGGCCCGTACTCGATGATCACCCAGCAGCCGCTGGGTGGTAAGGCGCAGTTCGGTGGTCAGCGCTTCGGTGAGATGGAGGTGTGGGCGCTGGAGGCATACGGCGCCGCGTACGCCCTCCAGGAGCTGCTGACGATCAAGTCCGACGACGTGACCGGCCGCGTGAAGGTCTACGAGGCCATCGTCAAGGGCGAGAACATCCCGGAGCCCGGCATTCCCGAGTCCTTCAAGGTGCTCATCAAGGAAATGCAGTCGCTCTGCCTCAACGTGGAGGTGCTGTCCTCGGACGGCATGTCCATCGAGATGCGCGACACGGACGAGGACGTCTTCCGCGCAGCGGAGGAACTCGGTATCGACCTGTCCCGGCGCGAGCCGAGCAGCGTCGAAGAGGTCTGACGGGCCGGCCGGGGGGGGGGGGGGCCCCGGGCCCCCCCCCCCCCCCCGGCCCCGCGGGGGCAAGTTTTTTGGGGCTGTAAATAGGTCCCGC
>NZ_JBIAMU010000016.1:190785-222198 GCF_042874215.1 Streptomyces sp. NPDC004111 | reverse complement strand
CCGCCCCCGGGCGGCGGGCTGCAACCCCCCCCCCCCCCCCCCCGGGGGGGGGGCGCGGGGGCGCCCGGGGGGGGGGGGGGGGCGGGGGGGGGGGGGGGGGGGGGCCCCCCCCCCCCCCCCCCCCCCCCCGGCCCTCCCCGGACCCGTTCAGACCATTTGAAGTGCCCATGAATCTCGCGCAAGCGAGGGGCTCGAACCCCCGAAAGAGGGATTGACGACAAGTGCTCGACGTCAACTTCTTCGACGAGCTGCGGATTGGCCTCGCCACCGCGGACGACATTCGTACCTGGTCCCACGGCGAAGTGAAGAAGCCGGAGACCATCAACTACCGCACGCTCAAGCCCGAAAAGGACGGACTCTTCTGCGAGAAGATCTTCGGTCCGACCCGGGACTGGGAGTGCTACTGCGGCAAGTACAAGCGTGTCCGCTTCAAGGGCATCATCTGTGAGCGCTGCGGCGTCGAGGTCACTCGCGCCAAGGTGCGTCGTGAGCGGATGGGCCACATCGAGCTGGCCGCGCCCGTCACGCACATCTGGTACTTCAAGGGCGTTCCCTCGCGCCTGGGCTACCTGCTCGACCTCGCGCCGAAGGACCTCGAAAAGGTCATCTACTTCGCCGCGTACATGATCACCTTCGTGGACGAGGAGCGCCGGACGCGCGACCTGCCCTCGCTGGAGGCGCACGTCTCCGTCGAGCGTCAGCAGGTCGAGAACCGTCGTGACTCCGACCTGGAGGCCCGCGCCAAGAAGCTCGAGACCGACCTGGCCGAGCTTGAGGCCGAGGGTGCCAAGGCCGACGTGCGCCGCAAGGTGCGCGAAGGTGCCGAGCGGGAGATGAAGCAGCTCCGCGACCGCGCCCAGCGCGAGATCGACCGCCTCGACGAGGTGTGGAACCGCTTCAAGAACCTCAAGGTCCAGGACCTGGAGGGCGACGAGCTCCTCTACCGCGAGCTGCGTGACCGCTTCGGCACGTACTTCGACGGTTCCATGGGTGCGGCTGCTCTGCAGAAGCGCCTGGAGTCCTTCGACCTGGAGGAGGAGGCCGAGCGCCTCCGCGAGATCATCCGTACCGGCAAGGGCCAGAAGAAGACCCGTGCGCTCAAGCGCCTCAAGGTCGTCTCCGCGTTCCTGCAGACCAGCAACAGCCCCAAGGGCATGGTTCTGGACTGCGTCCCGGTCATCCCGCCGGACCTGCGTCCGATGGTGCAGCTGGACGGTGGCCGCTTCGCGACCTCCGACCTGAACGACCTGTACCGCCGCGTCATCAACCGCAACAACCGCCTGAAGCGCCTTCTCGACCTCGGTGCCCCCGAGATCATCGTGAACAACGAGAAGCGCATGCTCCAGGAGGCCGTCGACGCGCTCTTCGACAACGGCCGTCGTGGTCGCCCGGTCACGGGCCCCGGCAACCGTCCGCTGAAGTCGCTGTCCGACATGCTCAAGGGCAAGCAGGGCCGCTTCCGTCAGAACCTCCTCGGCAAGCGTGTGGACTACTCCGCGCGTTCCGTGATCGTCGTCGGTCCGCAGCTCAAGCTGCACCAGTGCGGTCTGCCGAAGGCGATGGCGCTGGAGCTCTTCAAGCCGTTCGTGATGAAGCGCCTGGTCGACCTGAACCACGCGCAGAACATCAAGTCGGCCAAGCGCATGGTCGAGCGCGGCCGGACCGTCGTCTACGACGTTCTGGAAGAGGTCATCGCGGAGCACCCGGTTCTGCTGAACCGTGCGCCCACGCTGCACCGCCTCGGCATCCAGGCCTTCGAGCCGCAGCTGGTCGAGGGCAAGGCCATCCAGATCCACCCGCTCGTCTGCACCGCGTTCAACGCGGACTTCGACGGTGACCAGATGGCCGTGCACCTGCCGCTCTCCGCGGAGGCGCAGGCCGAGGCCCGCATCCTGATGCTGTCCTCGAACAACATCCTGAAGCCGGCCGACGGTCGTCCCGTCACCATGCCGACCCAGGACATGGTGCTGGGCCTGTTCTTCCTCACCACGGACGAGGAGGAGCGCAAGGTCGTCGGCGACGGCCGGTCCTTCGGCTCCACCGCCGAGGCGATCATGGCGTTCGACGCCCGGGAGCTGTCGCTCCAGGCGAAGGTCGACATCCGCTTCCCGATCGGCACCGTCCCGCCGCGCGGCTGGACCCCGCCGGTGGCGGAGGAGGGCGAGCCCGAGTGGCAGACCGGTGACTCCTTCCGTCTCCGTACGACGCTGGGCCGTGCGCTCTTCAACGAGCTGCTGCCCGAGGACTACCCGTTCGTCGACTACTCGGTGGGCAAGAAGCAGCTCTCCGAGATCGTCAACGACCTGGCGGAGCGCTACCCCAAGGTGATCGTGGCGGCGACGCTCGACAACCTGAAGGCGGCCGGCTTCCACTGGGCGACCCGTTCGGGCGTCACCGTGGCCATCTCCGACGTCGTCGTGCCCGAGGCGAAGAAGGCCATCGTCCAGGGCTACGAGGCCCAGGACGAGAAGGTCCAGAAGCAGTACGAGCGCGGTCTCATCACCAAGGAAGAGCGCACGCAGGAACTCATCGCGATCTGGACCAAGGCAACCGCCGAGGTCGCCGAGGCGATGAACGCGAACTTCCCCAAGACGAACCCCATCTTCATGATGGTTGACTCGGGTGCCCGAGGAAACATGATGCAGATGCGTCAGATCGCCGGTATGCGTGGTCTGGTGTCCAACGCCAAGAACGAGACGATCCCGCGTCCCATCAAGGCGTCGTTCCGCGAGGGCCTGTCCGTGCTGGAGTACTTCATCTCCACCCACGGTGCCCGTAAGGGTCTCGCCGACACCGCCCTGCGTACCGCCGACTCGGGTTACCTGACCCGTCGTCTGGTGGACGTCTCGCAGGACGTGATCATCCGCGAGGAGGACTGCGGCACCGACCGCGGCCTCAAGCTGAAGATCGCGGAGAAGGGTGCCGACGGCATCCTCCGCAAGACCGAGGACGTCGAGACGAGCGTGTACGCACGCATGCTCGCCGAGGACGTCGTCGTCGACGGCAAGGTCATCGCGCCCGCCAACGTCGACCTCGGTGACGTGCTCATCGACCAGCTGGTCATGCACGGCGTGGAGGAGGTCAAGACCCGCTCGGTCCTGACCTGCGAGTCCGCGGTCGGCACCTGTGCCTTCTGCTACGGCCGCTCGCTGGCCACCGGCAAGCTCGTCGACATCGGTGAGGCGGTCGGCATCATCGCCGCCCAGTCCATCGGTGAGCCGGGTACGCAGCTCACCATGCGTACCTTCCACACCGGTGGTGTGGCCGGTGACGACATCACCCAGGGTCTGCCCCGTGTCGTCGAGCTCTTCGAGGCTCGTACGCCCAAGGGTGTCGCCCCGATCTCCGAGGCCAAGGGCCGCGTGCGGATCGAGGAGACCGAGAAGACCAAGAAGATCGTCGTCACCCCGGACGACGGCAGCGAGGAGACGGCGTTCCCGATCTCCAAGCGCGCCCGTCTGCTGGTCGGCGAGGGCGACCCGGTCGAGGTGGGCCAGAAGCTCACCGTCGGTGCGACCAACCCGCACGACGTGCTCCGGATCCTCGGTCAGCGCGCGGTCCAGGTCCACCTGGTCGGCGAAGTCCAGAAGGTCTACAACAGCCAGGGCGTGTCGATCCACGACAAGCACATCGAGATCATCATCCGGCAGATGCTCCGCCGCGTGACGATCATCGAGTCCGGCGACGCGGAGCTGCTGCCGGGCGAGCTCGTCGAGCGCTCGAAGTTCGAGACCGAGAACCGTCGTGTGGTCACGGAAGGCGGCCACCCGGCCTCCGGCCGTCCGCAGCTGATGGGTATCACCAAGGCCTCGCTGGCGACGGAGTCGTGGCTGTCCGCGGCTTCCTTCCAGGAGACGACCAGGGTCCTGACGGACGCGGCGATCAACGCCAAGTCCGACTCCCTGATCGGCCTCAAGGAGAACGTCATCATCGGTAAGCTCATCCCGGCCGGTACGGGCCTCTCCCGCTACCGCAACATCCGGGTCGAGCCGACCGAGGAGGCCAAGGCCGCGATGTACTCGGCCGTCGGCTACGACGACATCGACTACTCGCCGTTCGGCACGGGCTCCGGCCAGGCCGTTCCGCTGGAGGACTACGACTACGGTCCGTACAACCAGTAAGGCGTACGTACGTCACTGAAGGGCGCCCACTCCGCTTCGTGCGGGGTGGGCGCCCTTCGGCGTGTGCGGGGCGGGTCAGGGGGCGGTCAGGTGTGCGCGCAGGCGGTGCAGGCGGTCGGTGGTGTCCGGGTGCTCCGCCAGCAGCCGGGTGACCAGCGGGGCGGGCTCCCGGGGGCGTTCGCGTTCGTCGCCCAGGGCCGCTTCGAGTACGTCGGCGAGAGGGCGCCCGTAGCCCAGGCGGGCGGCGTACCGGTCGGCCCGGAACTCGGCCCGGCGGGCGGCGGCGCCGATCAGGAAGGGTGCCGCGAGCATGGCGAGCGGCAGGCCGTACGTCGCGGTGGTGAAGAACCAGGCGCACAGGGCGAGGCCGGCCAGGGCGACGGCCGCGGCGGTGCCGGGACGGGAGCCGCGGCGGTACCGGTACCCCTCGTCGTAGCGGTCGCGCCGGTGCGGTCGGTGGCCCGGCCCGCGCTGGCGGTCGTACCGTTCGTACCGCTCGTACCGGTCGTACGTGCCGTGGTCCAGGTCGTCGTCGCGCCGCCAGGACCTGGCGCTGTGCCACAGCGTCACCAGCAGCAGCCGCAGCAGGTCCCAGAGCTTGCGGGCGGGCAGCCCGTACCAGCGGCCCAGCAGATACGCCCAGGTGTGCCCCTCCTGCTGGTGGCTCAGCTCGTGTGCGAGGACCGCGGCCAGCTGGCGGGGATTCAGCACGTCCAGCGCCCGACGGGTCACGGCGACGACGTGGCCCCCGGCGGCCAGGGCGTTGAGCTCCCCGCTCTCCTCCACCCAGAGCCCGTACCTGTCGCCGTCGACGCCGGCCAGGGCGGTGACCTCCTGCCAGGCCGGGTCGAGCTTGGCCCGGTCGTACAGGGACGGGCGGCGCAGCCGCAGCAGATACCGGCACAGCAGGTCCTCGGTGGGCCGGTGGAAGACGAGGACGCCGGTCGACAGCCAGGCCAGCAGCGGCAGCCAGCCGAGCGGCCCCAGGAACAGGAACGACACCTTGCCGATCAGCAGTGCCGAGCACAGCAGCCAGGGGAGGTGCAGCAGGAGCTGTCCCAGGGCGGTGGCGTCGAGGCGCCGGCGGCGGGTGGTGAGGCGCAGACGGTGCTGGGCGGGGTCGGCGCGGAGTTCGGCGGGGCCGGGCCGGGCGGAAGGGGGCGCGGGCTCGCCGGGCAGGGGCGGAAGGCCGTCGGGGCCGGGCTCGCTCGGGGACAGCGAGGTGAATTCCCACGGGTGGAAGCCCTCCGGGGGCTCGGGGTAGGGCAGCTCGTCCGCGTGTTCGACGGGCCGCTCCTCGCGCCGCGCGGGCTTCGGGGGCTTGGCGGGGGACGGATGGGTGCGGCGGGGGCCCGGGGCCGGGCGGTCCCGTTTGCTACGGCTGTCGCGCGGGGCCGGGGTGCGCCGGGCCCCGCGCCGCTCGGCCGGTGAGCTCCGGTCCTTCCTCGGCGGGCGCGAGGCCGGCTGCGGGACGGTGTCCCGGACCTTCGCGAGATCGGGCAGGTCCCGGGAGGCCGGGGGCCGCGGGCGGTTGTCGGGGTCGGGAGGGGGCTCGGGCGGTGTTTTCCTGTTCATGGGTGACTCCTGGCAGGGAGTGTGCGAGCGGGAGACGGGGTGTCAGTCGCGGTACGTGTCCGGGCGGTCCGGCTCCGGCCGGTCGTCCGGGAAGAAGCCGTCGGCGTCGCGGCGCGGGGCCTCGGCGGACTCCGTGCCGGGCCGGTCCGCGGAGGCGTCGGTGACGTCCAGCGCGGGCAGCGGGGCCAGGCCGGGCGGCAGGGACTGGGAGAAGGCGCCCTCGATGAACCGGAACAGCAACTGCTTCGGGGTCTCCAGCTCGTACGCCTCCAGCTTGTCGCTGCGCAGGAGCTCCTTGACGACCTCGTACTGGCTCCTGATCAGCTCGATCTGCTGCTCGGACAGGCTTTCGAAGGCGAGCTGTGTGTCCGTGGGGTGTTCGGCGAGGTGCAGGGCCCAGGCGGTGACCTCGCCCCGGTTCAGATACTGCTGGTAGTAGGCGACCTTCTTGTCCAGGTACGTACGCAGGACCGCCTCCTGCTGTTCGTCGATCTCCGCGCGCTCGTACGCGTCGTACTGGTCGCGGCGGGCCGTCGCGTGCGCCCTGGTCTGGGCGTCCACCGACAGCCACAGGTCGCACCGGACCCGCAGCCCCTGCTCGGCCCCGAAGGGACCGGCCTCCTCCAGGGCGGCCCGCGCCGCTGCCTCGGCCTCCTCGGCGTGCCGTACCCAGTGCGTGGCGGTGACCGGATGCACCGCCCGGCGCAGGGCGCCCACCAGCAGGTCCGGGACGTTCCGCTCCCCGGAGACCACGTACGCGACCGGGTCGCGCACCTGCCACTCGAAGTCGGCGCGTGCGTCGAAGGCGAAGGACCGGTCGTCACTGGGCAGTTCCAGCCTCCGGCCGAACCGCTGCACGCCGGTGTCCACCTCGTACATCGCGGTGAACCTGCCGCTCGCGATGTCCGACCTGCTCGGCCGGCGCGGCGGGAGGTAGGCGCGGTAGAGGTTCGCGGTGGTGGTGAGGACCAGGGCGTGGTCGGCCCCGGCGGGCAGCCGCCGGGCGGCGTACTCGTAGCGTCCGAGGCTGCGGACGCTCAGCACCGCGTCGTTCAGCCGGTCCTGGCGGTCGGCCGGGCGGTGCGGGAAGGGGCCGGGCGGCTCCATCGGGTCGGGCTCGGTGAAGGCGGTGGTGGTCATCGGGTGCTCCTTCCGTGGCGCAGGGGGGCGGGTACGGAGGCGGGCGGGGCGTGGAACCCGGGCGTCCGGCGGAGCCGGCCGGCCACCGGGGGAGGTGGGCCGCCGTCCTCGTCGGACATGGTCCGCAGCAGGTGGTCGATCCGGTGCCGGCCGAGGGGATCCCCGGCCAGTGCGGGCAGCAGCGAGGCGAGGGCCGCCTCCGCGGCCGGGTTGCGGTCCGCCTCGCGCACCCACTGGCACAGGGCGTTCAGGGCGTCCCCGGTGCGGTCGCGGTCGCTCAGTACGTCGTTCCAGAGCGCGGCCATGTCGGGGAGAACGGCCGGTCCGGCGGAGGAGGGCGAGGCCGCCTGCCACTGGGCGTGGGCGTCGGTGTACCAGTCCAGGACGCCGGCCTCCGTGTCGGCGGCGCCCAGTTCCTTGCAGGCGTACAGGAACGCGTCTCGCGCCAGATGCCGTACCGCCGGCTCCCTGGCCCTGAGCAGTACGGCCAGTTCGCGCACCATCGCGGCGGTGTCGCCCGAGGTCAGCAGCAGTGCCGCCGAAGCGGCCAGGTGCTCCTGCTCCTGCTCCCCGCACCCCTCCTGACGGGCCCGCCTGACCAGTGCGGACAGCGCCTCGGGGCCCAGCTCCGGGCGCAGTCCGGCGAGCAGTGCCCAGGCCCGGATGCCGGTCCAGCGCAGCCCGTCGCGCCGGTCGTCCGCGCACCACTGGTTCATGATGTGCCGCACGGCGCTCACACCCAACAGCTCAGCCATGACCAGGGAGTTGGCGGCCACCAGCCGGGACCCGTACGCGTCGGACGCGGCCCACGGCCCGACCAGCAGCGCCATCGCCGACGACAGGTCCGCGTGGGCGAGCGCGGCGGTCGCCGCCGCGGACCGGGTGCGGACCAGGGGCCGCTCGTCGTCGGCGAGGCCGCGGACCCAGTCGGTGAGCGCGGGCCGGGTGGAGGGCTGGCGCACCCACGCCTCCGTGAGCAGGGTGCGCGCGGTCAGCGCGTTCTCGTACCGCGCCATCGTCTGGGGCACCGGACCCCACGCCGTGGACTCCTCGCCCTCGTAGGCCTGCGCCCTCACCTGCCGCAGCCGGTCCTCGGGGGACGGGCCGAAGACCTGCAGGTCGGGCGGTTCGTCCGGGCCCGCGATCCTCTTCAGCCGTATGAAGAGCGGATCGGCGAACTCGGCCGCCAGCGGGTAGGGAGCCCGGTCGAACACGGCCAGCGACAGCAGGAAGCCCTTCTCCCGCAGCGGGAGTTCGGGGTCGCCGAACCAGGTGCGGATCTGCTTCTCCACTGCGGACCGGCCGAATCCGGCCAGTGCTGACCGGGACGCCTCGCCCCGCAGGTGCCGCGCCAGCAGGTCCGCGAACGCGCTTGTCTCGCCGATCCGGTGCCCGCCCTCCAGGAACCCCGCCGCGGACTCGTCGCGGGACAGCCGCGCGGCGTCCTCCTCGCCGACCAGCGGCGTCAGCTGCGCGCACAGCGCCTCGGCGGCCGACGGCGGCTCCCAGGCGGTCGGCACCACGTCGGCCAGGCTGGCCGCCGGACCCGTCGTGATGACCAGATGGCCGCCGTGCTCCTTCAACTCCTCCTGGAGAGCGAGCAGGTGTACGTGGGCGAAGGGGCGGGTCCGGCTGGTCGAGAGGTCGCACACCAGATGGCCGGCCCCCTCGGTGAGCCGTCCGCGCAGCGCCGCGGGGGAGGCTCCGGAGTCCAGGAACCGCACCGTCGGGTGGCCCAGCCGGTGCAGCAGCACGCTCGCGGCGGCCTTCCGGCCGGAGGAGTGCGGGCCGGACAGCACGAGCACCCTCTCCTCGCGCAGCCGCTCCAGGGCGTCCGCGAAGACCGGTCCCTCCGCGAAGGCCCCGGCGATCCGGTCCAGGGCCTCGGCGGAGAGGGTGCCGGAGGCGTACGCGGGGCCTGCCGGGGCGCTGTGGTGATGGACGACGTCGCCCAGGTGGACCTTGCCGTGAAAGGCGCCCCCGGCGATGCCGTGCTGGTCGCCCCGGATGCGGGAGCCGCCGAAGGCGGGGGCGGTGCCCGCGATGAACTCGGGCATGTGGTCGACGAGTTCGCGGCGGGCGGCGCGCGCGTTCTGCGCCTCGGCGGGCTCGGCCGGCGCCTGCTGCTCCTGGCCGTCCTGCCGGTCTCTCTCGTCCCTGCCCTCGCGCGGGTCGTCCGGGCGCACGGGGTCCTTGCCCCGGCCCTGCCCGCTCCGGGGCCGGCCGCCCCGGGCGGCCTTGCCGGGGGCGGCTGCGGCGGCGGGGTCGGGGGAGGACTGGGGGCCGCTCACCGGGGTCCGTCCCGGTTGATGCCGCCGAAGTTGACCGGCGCGTGGAAGGTGCCGCCCGCGATTCCGGTCTGGTCGCCCTTGATGTCGCTGCCCTGGTAGGTCGGGGCGGCGGGGGATTCCGCGGCCGGAGGCTCTTCAGGGACCTCTTCGGCGGTCTCTTCCACGGCTTCCGCGACGGGCTCATCGGCAGGCTCCTTGGCGCGCCGTGCCTCGTCCGGCGGCGGGGTGGGGCTCTCACCGGCGGCCGGCGGGGACCCGTACAGCCACGCCTCCATCGGCCCGTTCTTCCCCTCCAGCACCACCGGATGGAACTTCTCCGCCGGGATCCCCGGGTGGTTGTGCCGCACGATGCCCCGGTGGACGGGGTCCGAGACGCACAGGGCGAAGTCGTCCCCGCTCCGTACGAGGGCGTCGCGCAGCTGCTGTGCGTCGAGCAGCCGGAAGGCGAAGTTGAGGTCGGCGCCCACCCAGCCGTTCTCGTCGATCGCCACGTACCCCGTGGCGAGCACCGCGCGCAGCCGGATCTGCGCACTCGCGGACGCCGTGCGGTTGGTGGCCCGCAGCTGGGCCGGGGTCTCGTTCAGGAGGGCGCGCAGCAGGGCGGGCAGGGAGGCGTTCGCGTCGATCAGCTCGATCACGCAGTCGCCCTGGTCGGCCCGCAGCCGGCGGGTGACCTCGATGCCCGCCGCGTGCAGGGTGCGGTCGGCGACGTCGTACATCATCCGGCGGAGAAAGGCCTGTTCGACGTCGTCGCGGTGGCTGTAGCGCTCGATGTCGAGCAGCAGGATGGTCCGGTTGACCGGGTCCTGGAGGCGGGGAGCTTGAAACTTCTTCGGGGTCCTGCCCTTGGGTGTCATGCACGGCAGAGTGGCCCGGCGGCCCGCGCCCCGGTGAGGGCGGACGACGCACTCGAAGTGTGACCGTGTGCACTGAGCGGGGGCGGGATCAGCCCTCGTGGCCGATCCGTCGCAGTATGTCGGGCCGCAGGATCACCAGGGTGCGGCGCCCGGTGAGCACGGCCTCGCGCTCGCGCAGCTCCCTGAGGAGGCGCTGCACCATCTCCCGCGAGGCCCCGATCGCGCCCGCCAGTTCCTGCTTGCTCAGCGGTACGCACAGCTCGATGCCGTGGTCGGTGCGGCTGCCGTGGGTGCGGGCGAGGTCGAGGAGGAGCACCGCGAGGCGCTCGCGCACGGTGAGTGCCGCGTTCTCCAGCCGCCGCTGGTTGCCCTTGTACATCCGGTCGGTGGTGAGGCCGAGCAGGCTCAGGGTGACCTGGGGGGACGCGGCGAGGAACGCGCTGAACCGCTGCTCGTCGACGGCCACCGCCTCCACCGTCTCCAGGGAGGTCACCGTGGCCGAACGGGGCCGGCCGCTGAGGGCGGCGGCCTCGCCGACGATGTCCCCCGGCCCGCGCAGGGCGAGCAGCGCCTCGTACCCGTTGACCGCGGCGGCCGTCACCTTCGTCCAGCCGCGCAGCAGCAGGAGGATGTACGAGGAGGGCTCGTGCTGGCGCAGTACGGTGCTGCGCGGGGCGTAGCGCAGCGGACGGCCCAGGGCCAGCAGCGCCTGGCGGTCCTCGGGCTCCAGCCTGGCCAGGAACGGGACCCGGTCGCCGAGCCCCTCGTCGTCGTCCGCGGTGCCGGTTGGCCTGGCCATGGCCGTCGCCCCCTGCGTTCGTGTGCCGACCGAGCGTGCGTATGACCCGCATCACGTTAGTCGCAGAGGGGCAGGTGGCGGGACGGAATCGGGCCGGTACCCGGTGCGGGGCCGGTTCTGCCGGGGGTGCGTGCCCGCTGCGCCGTTGGTGGACAGCATTTGTTTTGACCCACGCCAATGAGGTAGGTACGCTCAGACCTTGTGCCTGGGGTGTGCCTGGGCTCGTGTGCGTGTTTACAGCCGCAGAGCGAGTCCGTCTTTATGTGGGCCACCGCGTTCCGCGTCATCCTTCCGTTCCGCGGAAGCGTGCCGGATCCGACACACCCGACCGCGTGGGTCGGGGACGTTCCAGGTTAGTTTCACAGTGATCGGCACACAGAAACCGGAGAAGTAGTGCCTACGATCCAGCAGCTGGTCCGGAAGGGCCGGCAGGACAAGGTCGAGAAGAACAAGACGCCCGCACTTGAGGGTTCGCCCCAGCGTCGCGGCGTCTGCACGCGTGTGTTCACGACCACCCCGAAGAAGCCGAACTCGGCGCTCCGTAAGGTCGCGCGTGTGCGCCTGACCTCGGGCATCGAGGTCACGGCCTACATCCCGGGTGAGGGCCACAACCTGCAGGAGCACTCGATCGTGCTCGTGCGTGGCGGTCGTGTGAAGGACCTGCCGGGTGTTCGCTACAAGATCATCCGCGGTTCCCTCGACACGCAGGGCGTCAAGAACCGTAAGCAGGCTCGCAGCCGCTACGGCGCCAAGAAGGAGAAGTAAGAATGCCTCGTAAGGGCCCCGCCCCGAAGCGCCCGGTCATCATTGACCCGGTTTACCAGTCTCCTCTTGTCACGTCGCTGATCAACAAGATCCTGCTCGACGGCAAGCGTTCCACCGCCGAGCGGATCGTGTACGGCGCCATGGAGGGCCTCCGCGAGAAGACCGGCGCTGACCCGGTCATCACGCTGAAGCGCGCGCTTGAGAACGTCAAGCCCTCGCTTGAGGTCAAGTCCCGCCGTGTCGGTGGCGCCACCTACCAGGTGCCGATCGAGGTCAAGCCCGGTCGCGCCGCCACCCTCTCGCTCCGCTGGATCGTGGGTTACTCCCGCGCCCGCCGCGAGAAGACCATGACCGAGCGCCTCATGAACGAGCTGCTCGACGCCTCGAACGGTCTTGGCGCTGCCGTCAAGAAGCGTGAGGACACCCACAAGATGGCCGAGTCCAACAAGGCCTTCGCGCACTACCGCTGGTAGTCGCTACCCACATCGAGACCGAGAGAAGACTGAGCCATATGGCCACCACTTCGCTTGACCTGGCCAAGGTCCGCAACATCGGGATCATGGCCCACATCGACGCGGGCAAGACGACCACCACCGAGCGCATCCTCTTCTACACCGGTGTGTCTTACAAGATCGGTGAAGTCCACGACGGCGCTGCCACGATGGACTGGATGGAGCAGGAGCAGGAGCGCGGCATCACGATCACGTCTGCCGCGACGACCTGTCACTGGCCGCTCAACGATGTCGATCACACGATCAACATCATCGACACCCCGGGTCACGTCGACTTCACCGTCGAGGTGGAGCGTTCGCTCCGCGTCCTCGACGGCGCTGTCACCGTGTTCGACGGTGTCGCCGGTGTCGAGCCCCAGTCCGAGACCGTTTGGCGTCAGGCGGACCGCTACGGCGTGCCGCGCATCTGCTTCGTCAACAAGCTCGACCGTACGGGTGCCGAGTTCCACCGCTGCGTCGACATGATCGTCGACCGCCTCGGTGCGGTCCCGCTCGTCATGCAGCTCCCGATCGGCGCCGAGGCCGACTTCAAGGGCGTCGTCGACCTCGTGTCGATGAAGGCGCTCGTGTGGTCCGCCGAGGCCGCCAAGGGCGAGATGTACGACACGGTCGACATCCCGGACACGCACACCGAGGCCGCCGACGAGTGGCGCGGGAAGCTCCTGGAGACCGTCGCCGAGCACGACGAAGAGATGATGGAGCTGTACCTGGAGGGCCAGGAGCCCACCGAGGAGCAGCTGATGGCGGCCATCCGCCGCATCACCCTCGCGTCGAAGGGCGGCGCCGGTTCGGTGACCGTCAGCCCCGTGTTCTGCGGTACGGCGTTCAAGAACAAGGGCGTCCAGCCCCTGCTCGACGCCGTTGTGCGCTACCTCCCCTCCCCCCTGGACGTCGAGGCCATCGAGGGCCACGACGTGAAGGACCCGGAGAAGGTCGTCGCCCGCAAGCCCTCGGACGAGGAGCCCTTCTCGGGCCTCGCGTTCAAGATCATGAGCGACCCGCACCTCGGCAAGCTCACCTTCGTCCGGGTCTACTCGGGCCGCCTGGTGTCCGGCACCTCGGTGCTGAACTCCGTCAAGGGCAAGAAGGAGCGCATCGGCAAGATCTACCGCATGCACGCGAACAAGCGTGAGGAGATCGAGTCGGTGGGCGCCGGCGACATCATCGCCGTGATGGGTCTCAAGCAGACCACCACCGGTGAGACGCTGTGCGACGAGAAGAACCCGGTGATCCTGGAGTCCATGGACTTCCCGGCCCCGGTCATTCAGGTCGCCATCGAGCCCAAGTCCAAGGGCGACCAGGAGAAGCTGGGTGTCGCCATCCAGCGTCTCTCGGAGGAGGACCCCTCCTTCCAGGTGCACTCGGACGAGGAGACCGGCCAGACCATCATCGGTGGTATGGGTGAGCTCCACCTCGAGGTGCTCGTCGACCGCATGAAGCGCGAGTTCCGCGTCGAGGCGAACGTCGGCAAGCCCCAGGTCGCGTACCGCGAGACGATCCGCAAGACCGTCGAGCGCATCGACTACACGCACAAGAAGCAGACTGGTGGTACCGGCCAGTTCGCGAAGGTGCAGATCGCCCTTGAGCCCATCGAGGGTGGCGACGCGTCGTACGAGTTCGTCAACAAGGTCACCGGTGGCCGCATCCCCCGGGAGTACATCCCGTCGGTGGACGCGGGTGCCCAGGAAGCCATGCAGTTCGGCATCCTGGCCGGTTACGAGATGGTCGGCGTCCGCGTCATCCTTCTCGACGGTGGTTACCACGAGGTCGACTCCTCGGAGCTCGCCTTCAAGATCGCCGGTTCGCAGGCCTTCAAGGAGGGTGCCCGCAAGGCCTCTCCCGTGCTCCTTGAGCCGATGATGGCCGTCGAGGTCACCACGCCCGAGGACTACATGGGCGATGTGATCGGCGACCTGAACTCCCGCCGTGGCCAGATCCAGGCCATGGAGGAGCGCAGCGGTGCTCGCGTCGTGAAGGGCCTCGTGCCCCTCTCGGAGATGTTCGGCTACGTCGGAGACCTCCGCAGCAAGACCTCGGGTCGCGCAAGCTACTCGATGCAGTTCGACTCCTACGCCGAGGTTCCGCGGAACGTCGCCGAGGAGATCATCGCGAAGGCCAAGGGCGAGTAACTCCCCGAGTCACTCAACCGAGCGGCTCCCCGAGTTGCTCATCGCGAGTGCGGGCTGCGACCCGCACGAGCACACGCTTTAGGCTTATCACCGGAGCCACTGGGGCATTCAGCGCAATCCGTGTTGAATGCCCCGGGCGCCGGCATCCCAGCAAAGATCACCTGGCGCCGATGAAGCAAGGCGTACAGAACCACTCCGCAGGAGGACCCAGTGGCGAAGGCAAAGTTCGAGCGGACTAAGCCGCACGTCAACATCGGCACCATCGGTCACATTGACCACGGTAAGACGACCCTCACGGCCGCCATTACCAAGGTGCTGCACGACGCGTACCCGGACCTGAACGAGGCCTCGGCCTTCGACCAGATCGACAAGGCGCCGGAAGAGCGCCAGCGTGGTATCACCATCTCCATCGCGCACGTCGAGTACCAGACGGAGTCGCGTCACTACGCGCACGTCGACTGCCCGGGTCACGCGGACTACATCAAGAACATGATCACGGGTGCCGCGCAGATGGACGGCGCCATCCTCGTGGTCGCGGCCACCGACGGCCCGATGCCGCAGACGAAGGAGCACGTCCTCCTGGCCCGCCAGGTCGGCGTTCCCTACATCGTCGTCGCGCTGAACAAGGCCGACATGGTGGACGACGAGGAGATCCTGGAGCTCGTCGAGCTCGAGGTCCGTGAGCTCCTCTCCGAGTACGAGTTCCCGGGCGACGACCTGCCGGTCGTCAAGGTCTCGGCGCTCAAGGCGCTCGAGGGCGACAAGGAGTGGGGCCAGTCGGTCCTGAACCTGATGTCCGCCGTCGACGAGTCGATCCCGCAGCCCGAGCGCGACGTCGACAAGCCGTTCCTGATGCCGATCGAGGACGTCTTCACGATCACCGGTCGTGGCACCGTCGTCACCGGCCGTATCGAGCGTGGTGTCCTCAAGGTCAACGAGACCGTCGACATCGTCGGTATCAAGGAAGAGAAGACCACCACCACGGTCACCGGCATCGAGATGTTCCGCAAGCTGCTCGACGAGGGCCAGGCCGGTGAGAACGTCGGTCTGCTCCTCCGTGGCATCAAGCGCGAGGACGTCGAGCGCGGCCAGGTCATCATCAAGCCGGGCTCGGTCACCCCGCACACGGAGTTCGAGGCGCAGGCGTACATCCTGTCGAAGGACGAGGGTGGCCGTCACACCCCGTTCTTCAACAACTACCGCCCGCAGTTCTACTTCCGCACCACGGACGTCACCGGTGTCGTCACGCTGCCCGAGGGCACCGAGATGGTCATGCCGGGCGACAACACCGTCATGTCGGTCGCGCTGATCCAGCCGGTCGCCATGGAGGAGGGCCTCAAGTTCGCCATCCGTGAGGGTGGCCGGACCGTCGGCGCCGGCCAGGTCACCAAGATCACCAAGTAATTTCCTGGTGGTTTGACCTGGTAGCTCGCTGAACCGAGCTCCAAGTTCCCAGGGAAGGGCCCCGGCCCCGCCGCGCGAGCGGTGGGTGCCGGGGCCCTTCTCGTTCTTCCTGGCCGGGTGCGGCCGGACCCTACGGCCGCCAGGACCAGGGCGTCGCGTCCGCGCCCAGGCCGACCACGGTCGGGGCGCCCGCGGCCGTGCGCAGCAGGGCCGGCGTGCCCACACAGGTGCCGCCGGACCGTGCGCTCGACCTGCCCTTCGCGGAGCGCAGCCGCAGGACGCCCTGCTCGTCGCGGCCGAGCAGCACCGGGCCCGCCGGGTCCGGCAGCGCGGACACCGGCCCGTACCCGGGGAAGGACGGCCCGTGCAGCGGTGTGCCGTCGGGGCGGACCGAGGTGAGCGCGGCCTTGACCGGGCCTCGGTAGAGCACGCCCAGCGAGCCGTCCGGGTGGGCGAGGGCGCGCGGCAGCGAGCCCGGCGCGGGCGTGCGGTTCTCCGGCACCAGGGCGACGGGGGCGCCGGGGGCGGTCTGCGCCCAGTGCCGGACGTGGGTGCGGGCGGCGGCGAAGAGGTGGACCAGGCCCGTGGCGTCGGTGATCGCGGACAGGCCGTCCTGGATGCCGTCGCCGTTGCCGGGGCCGATGCCGTCGATGGGGGAGAGGCCGCGCTTGTTGGTGCGCGGCAGGCTCGCGCTGTCGCCGTCCGGGCCGTCCAGGTCGCGCCACGGGCCCCAGGTGCCGCTGGTGTCCCGCACCCGGGTGCTGACGCTCTTGGCCGCGTTGCGCACGAAGAGGTGGACGCGGCCGTCGCCCGCGGTGACCGCGACCGGGACGCCGAGGCGCCGGGTGCGGTCGGGGCGCTTCTCGGGAGCGCCCAGACTGGTCCAGGCCCGGCCGTCGTACTGGACGATCTCGCGGTGGTTCGGGCCGCCGTGCCCGCCGAGCGCCGCGTAGCGCAGGGCGAACAGCAGCTGGCCGCCGTCCTTGAGCACGGCCTGCCCGAGCACGGGGGCCAGCGGGCCGCCGCCGAGGTCCTCCGGGGCGCCCCAGCCGCCGTTCGCGGCGGCCCGCCAGCGGACCAGACGCAGCCCGAGCACCCCGTGCGCGAACAGCGACCCGCCCTGCTGATGGGTCGTCAACTGCGGTCCGGGGTAACGGTAGTTGGTGGAGTTGACCCAGCCCTTCCAGTTCTCCAGCGGGCGCCACTGGCCGACCCCGTAGTCCCCGCAGCCGGCCGGGTTCCCGCAGTCCCAGGCGACGTCGCCGCCGTACGGGACGAGCGTCCCGGCCTTCTTCATCAGGACGCTCTTGGGGAGGTTCTTGGGCCAGTGGTGGTTGTAGTAGCCGCGGAAGACGGTGGCGGCGAAGCGGGGGAGGGGCTTGTTCTGCTCGGCGTTCTCGGCGACCCAGCGGATCAGCGCGGCCCAGCTGAAGCAGGCGACGGCGGTGTGGTCCGGGTGGTCGGAGTAGCCGGGCTGCTCGCTGTCCTTCTTGCGGAAGCGGTCGGGGCTGTTCTGGATGTCCGGGTCGGGGTCGAGCGTCTGCACGACGGTGGGGCTGTAGTGGTCCAGGAGCCCGGTGAGGGCGCCGACCAGCTCGTCGTAGTCGTACGAACTCGCCTTCTCCACCGGCGAGTTGTCGGCCACTATGGTCCGCTGGGTCATCCCGCGGTCCTCCCAGAGCGCGGTCATGGCCGGCCGGTTGCGGGAGGCGTTCACCGAGACGTTGACGAAGACCAGCTCGACGTGCCGGTCGCCGTGGCTGAGGGTGTTCAGCTCGGCCTGCTTCTCGCCGCGCAGGGTCAGCACGGTCCGCTGCCACTTGGAGAACTTCGGCAGGCCCAGGAGCGTGGCGTACGCCTGGCGCAGGCCCTGCTGGCGGGCGGAGACGTACGCGGCCTTGTCCGGCTTGGGGCGGGGGTGGCCCGGCGGGTGGTTGACCCCGTTGGCCTCGCCCGCGGTGACGTACACCGAGACGACCGGGGTACCGGCCTCCAGCACCCGCCGGGTGTCCGGGTTCATGAAGTACAGGTCGTCGTCGGGGTGGGCGAGGAACTGCAGCAGCAGTGAGCGCTTGGCGTCGGCGATGGCCCGGCCGGGCGCGGGATTGGCCACCGGGTCGCGGCGGCGGGGCGCCGGTACGGTGGAGCAGGCGCCCAGGGCGAGCATCCCGGCCCCGGTGGCGGCGGCCGCCAGCAGCGTCCGTCTGGGCAGCCGTGGACCCGTACTGCTGTTCATCTGTGTCTCTCCGCTTCCCCGGCAGCGGTTCTTCGGTCAAGGTGCGCTGCGTCCGGATGTCCTGAGCTGCGGACATCCGCTTCCCGGAGGGGTGGGCGGCCCGCTGCGGTCAGCTAGACGGCGGGTGGGGCGCACGGGTTGCCTGCGCCGGCGAATGTGCGGAATTCGCGGCCGTCCGGTGTCCGGGAGAGCGCGCGGGGTGACCGGTTTGTGGCGGTACGCGTGCGCATCCGGCGGGCCGCGGTTTGACCTCGGTCACGCTGGGGGTAATCTCTACGGCCCGATTGGCGTGCACCGTGCCCCGTATGGCAGACTGTCGGGGTTGCTCGGTTGAGTATCGATGCTGCACGCCTCCCGCCGGGAGGACCGGAAGCGAGTCCCACAGTACTCGTCGCCCCAACTGCCTCCTGGGCAGCGCTGGGGCGGACGTACGGGAATCTTTCGGGAAGTGCCAGTGCGGTACTGACCAGGCACCCGGTGGGTGTTCTCCCCCCGGCTTGCGGTCGCGGACCGTATCCCTTAGAGCAGGGAAATTCCTTGGGATTTCTCGCTGGCGAGGATGCGACACGCCCGACCGCGTGGGTCGGAGGAGAGCGGTGCTGAGCGTTCAGAGCGCAGCCGCCCGGGTTCCAGAGCGTTAAGAGACAAAGGACTACTAGTAGCCATGGCGGGACAGAAGATCCGCATCCGGCTCAAGGCCTACGACCACGAGGTCATCGACTCCTCGGCGAAGAAGATCGTCGAGACGGTGACCCGCACTGGTGCGTCGGTCGCGGGCCCGGTGCCGCTGCCCACTGAGAAGAACGTGTACTGCGTCATCAAGTCGCCGCACAAGTACAAGGACTCTCGCGAGCACTTCGAGATGCGCACGCACAAGCGCCTCATCGACATCCTCGACCCCACGCCGAAGACGGTTGACTCGCTGATGCGTCTCGACCTGCCGGCTGGCGTCGACATCGAGATCAAGCTCTGAGGGGACGGCCGAGATGAGCAAGAACATCAAGGGCGTCCTGGGCGAGAAGCTCGGCATGACCCAGGTCTGGGACGAGAACAACCGGGTCGTCCCGGTGACCGTCGTCAAGGCCGGGCCGTGCGTGGTGACGCAGGTACGTACGAACGACAACGACGGCTACGAGTCGGTCCAGATCGCCTTCGGCGAGATCGACCCGCGCAAGGTGAACAAGCCCCTCAAGGGTCACTTCGCCAAGGCCGACGTGACCCCGCGCCGCCACCTCGTGGAGCTGCGCACCCCGGACGCCAGCGAGTACACGCTGGGCCAGGAGATCACTGCCGAGGTGTTCGAGTCCGGCGTCAAGGTTGACGTCACGGGCAAGAGCAAGGGCAAGGGCTTCGCCGGTGTGATGAAGCGTCACAACTTCCACGGTGGCAAGGCCTCCCACGGTGCCCACCGCGTGCACCGCAAGCCTGGTTCCATCGGTGGCTGTGCCACCCCCGGCCGTGTCTTCAAGGGCATGCGCATGGCGGGTCGCATGGGTAACGAGCGGGTCACCACCCAGAACCTGACCGTCCACGCCGTTGACGCCGAGAAGGGTCTGCTGCTCATCAAGGGCGCCGTCCCCGGCCCCAACGGTGGCCTCGTCCTGGTCCGCACCGCGGCCAAGGGGGTTTGAGGAACCGATGAGCACCATTGACATCCTTTCGCCGGCAGGCGACAAGGCCGGGACCGTCGAGCTCCCCGCGGAGATCTTCGACGCCAAGGTCAGCATCCCGCTGATCCACCAGGTCGTTGTCGCGCAGCTGGCCGCTGCCCGTCAGGGCACGCACAAGACCAAGCGTCGCGGCGAGGTCCGTGGTGGCGGTAAGAAGCCTTACCGCCAGAAGGGCACCGGCCGCGCCCGTCAGGGTTCGACCCGCGCCCCGCAGTTCGCCGGCGGTGGCGTCGTCCACGGCCCGCAGCCGCGTGACTACTCGCAGCGGACCCCGAAGAAGATGAAGGCCGCCGCCCTGCGCGGTGCCCTCACCGACCGGGCCCGCAACGCTCGCATCCACGTCGTCACCGGCGTGGTCGAGGGTGCGGTTTCCACGAAGGCCGCCAAGTCCCTGCTGGGCAAGGTCAGCGAGCGCAAGCACGTGCTCCTGGTCGCCGAGCGTTCGGACGAGGCCGCGTGGCTGTCCGCCCGCAACCTGCCCCAGGTGCACATCCTGGAGCCGGGCCAGCTGAACACGTACGACGTGCTCGTCTCGGACGACCTGGTCTTCACCAAGGCCGCCTTCGAGTCCTTCGTGTCTGGCCCCAAGGCCGATGAGACCGAAGGGAGCGACGCCTGATGAGCGCCGTTACCAGCAAGACCTTCACGGACCACCGCGACATTCTTGTCAAGCCGGTCGTCTCCGAGAAGAGCTATGCGCTGCTCGACGAGAACAAGTACACGTTCATCGTCGCCCCCGGCTCCAACAAGACCCAGATCAAGCAGGCCGTGGAAGCGGTCTTCTCGGTCAAGGTCACCGGAGTCAACACGATCAACCGTCAGGGCAAGCGGAAGCGCACCCGCACCGGTTTCGGCAAGCGTGCCGACACCAAGCGGGCCATCGTGACCCTCGCCGAGGGCGACCGTATCGACATCTTCGGCGGTCCGACCGCCTAACGGCGGTCTGGATCGTCCGGAATCGGACGAGGACTGAGAAATGGGAATCCGCAAGTACAAGCCGACTACGCCGGGCCGCCGTGGCTCCTCCGTAGCCGACTTTGTCGAGATCACGCGGTCCACGCCGGAGAAGTCGCTGGTCCGCCCCCTGCACAGCAAGGGCGGCCGTAACAACGCCGGTCGTGTGACCGTTCGCCACCAGGGTGGTGGCCACAAGCGCGCCTACCGCGTGATCGACTTCCGTCGTCACGACAAGGACGGCGTGCCGGCCAAGGTCGCGCACATCGAGTACGACCCCAACCGCACCGCGCGCATCGCGCTGCTGCACTACGCGGACGGCGAGAAGCGTTACATCCTCGCCCCGCGTGGCCTGTCGCAGGGTGACCGGATCGAGAACGGCCCCGGGGCCGACATCAAGCCGGGCAACAACCTCGCGCTGCGCAACATCCCGGTGGGTACCACCATCCACAACATCGAGCTGCGGCCCGGTGGCGGTGCGAAGTTCGCCCGCTCCGCCGGTGCCTCCGTGCAGCTGCTGGCGAAGGAGGGCACGATGGCCCACCTTCGTATGCCGTCCGGTGAGATCCGCCTGGTCGACGCCCGCTGCCGCGCCACCATCGGCGAGGTCGGCAACGCCGAGCAGTCGAACATCAACTGGGGCAAGGCCGGCCGCATGCGCTGGAAGGGCGTTCGCCCGACCGTTCGCGGTGTCGCGATGAACCCGGTCGACCACCCGCACGGTGGTGGTGAGGGTAAGACCTCCGGTGGTCGCCACCCGGTCTCCCCGTGGGGTCAGAAGGAGGGTCGTACTCGCTCGCCGAAGAAGGCTTCGAGCAAGTACATCGTCCGCCGCCGCAAGTCGAACAAGAAGCGCTAGGAGCGGGTTTAGATGCCGCGCAGTCTCAAGAAGGGGCCCTTCGTCGACGGACACCTCCTCAAGAAGGTGGACGTACAGAACGAGGCGGGCTCCAAGAACGTCATCAAGACCTGGTCCCGGCGCTCGATGATCATCCCCAGCATGCTGGGTCACACCATCGCGGTGCACAACGGCAAGATCCACGTCCCGGTGTTCGTCACCGAGTCGATGGTCGGCCACAAGCTCGGCGAGTTTGCGCCGACCCGCACCTTCCGCGGCCACGTCAAGGACGACCGCAAGTCGAAGCGCCGCTAAGGCGGGGTGCGATGACTATGAACGACACCGAAGGGACAACCATGGAAGCCAGGGCCCAGGCGCGGTACATCCGCGTCACGCCCATGAAGGCCCGCCGAGTGGTGGACCTTATCCGTGGCATGGACGCCACGGAGGCTCAGGCGGTCCTGCGCTTCGCCCCGCAGGCCGCGAGCGTGCCGGTCGGCAAGGTGCTTGACAGCGCCATTGCCAACGCCGCGCACAACTACGACCACACCGACGCCTCTTCGCTGGTCATCAGCGAGGCGTACGTGGACGAGGGCCCGACCCTGAAGCGGTTCCGTCCGCGTGCTCAGGGCCGTGCCTACCGGATCCGTAAGCGGACCAGCCACATCACCGTGGTCGTCAGCAGCAAGGAAGGAACCCGGTAATGGGCCAGAAGGTAAACCCGCACGGGTTCCGGCTCGGCATTACCACGGACTTCAAGTCCCGTTGGTACGCCGACAAGCTGTACAAGGACTACGTCAAGGAAGACGTCGCCATCCGCAGGATGATGACGTCCGGCATGGAGCGCGCCGGCATCTCGAAGGTGGAGATCGAGCGCACCCGTGACCGCGTGCGTGTGGACATCCACACCGCTCGTCCCGGCATCGTCATCGGCCGCCGCGGCGCCGAGGCCGACCGCATCCGCGGCGACCTGGAGAAGCTGACCGGCAAGCAGGTGCAGCTCAACATCCTCGAGGTCAAGAACCCCGAGATGGACGCTCAGCTGGTGGCCCAGGCCGTCGCCGAGCAGCTCTCCTCCCGCGTCTCCTTCCGCCGTGCCATGCGCAAGAGCATGCAGGGCACCATGAAGGCCGGCGCCAAGGGCATCAAGATCCAGTGCGGCGGTCGCCTCGGCGGCGCCGAGATGTCCCGGTCCGAGTTCTACCGCGAGGGTCGTGTGCCGCTGCACACGCTGCGCGCGAACGTGGACTACGGCTTCTTCGAGGCCAAGACGACCTTCGGCCGCATCGGCGTGAAGGTCTGGATCTACAAGGGCGACGTCAAGAACATCGCCGAGGTTCGCGCCGAGAACGCCGCGGCCCGTGCGGGCAACCGCCCGGCCCGTGGTGGTGCGAACGAGCGCCCGGCCCGTGGTGGCCGTGGCGGCGAGCGTGGCGGCCGCGGCCGCAAGCCGCAGCAGTCCGCGCCGGCAGCCGAGGCCCCCAAGGCCGAGGCTCCCGCCGCCGCTGCTCCGGCTGAGAGCACCGGAACGGAGGCCTGACCGACATGCTGATCCCTCGTAGGGTCAAGCACCGCAAGCAGCACCACCCCAAGCGCAACGGCATGGCCAAGGGTGGTACTGAGGTCGCATTCGGCGAGTACGGCATCCAGGCGCTGACTCCGGCGTACGTGACGAACCGTCAGATCGAGGCCGCGCGTATCGCGATGACCCGCCACATCAAGCGTGGCGGCAAGGTCTGGATCAACATCTACCCGGACCGTCCGCTCACGAAGAAGCCCGCCGAGACCCGCATGGGTTCCGGTAAGGGTTCCCCGGAGTGGTGGATCGCGAACGTCAAGCCCGGTCGGGTGATGTTCGAGCTGTCCTACCCGAACGAGAAGATTGCTCGTGAGGCGCTCACCCGCGCGGCTCACAAGCTTCCGATGAAGTGCCGCATCGTTCGGCGCGAGGCAGGTGAGTCGTGATGGCGGCCGGTACCAAGGCGACCGAGCTGCGCGAGCTGAACGACGAGGACCTCGTCGCCAAGCTGCGTGAGGCCAAGGAAGAACTGTTCAACCTCCGCTTCCAGGCGGCGACCGGACAGCTCGAGAACCACGGCCGGCTCAAGTCCGTCCGTAAGGACATCGCCCGGATCTACACCCTGATGCGCGAGCGCGAGCTGGGCATCGAGACGGTGGAGAGCGCCTGATGAGCGAGAAGAATGTGACTGAGACGACTGAGCAGCGCGGATTCCGCAAGACCCGTGAGGGTCTGGTCGTCAGCGACAAGATGGACAAGACCGTCGTCGTCGCTGTCGAGGACCGCGTGAAGCACGCGCTGTACGGCAAGGTCATCCGCCGTACGAACAAGCTCAAGGCTCACGACGAGTCCAACGCTGCCGGTATCGGCGACCGCGTCCTCATCATGGAGACGCGTCCGCTGTCGGCCTCGAAGCGCTGGCGCATCGTCGAGATCCTCGAGAAGGCCAAGTAATTCCCTAGAGGGGTTTCCCTCTAGGCAGTTCCGCCAGGCTCGGTGGGGCCGTAGAGATACGGCCCCACCGGGAACCGGCAGACGATCAGGAGATAGACGTGATCCAGCAGGAGTCGCGACTTCGCGTCGCCGACAACACGGGTGCGAAGGAAATTCTCACCATCCGTGTTCTCGGTGGCTCGGGTCGCCGCTACGCGGGCATCGGTGACGTCATCGTCGCCACCGTCAAGGACGCAATCCCCGGTGGCAACGTGAAGAAGGGTGACGTCGTCAAGGCGGTCATCGTTCGCACCGTCAAGGAGCGTCGTCGCCAGGATGGCTCGTACATCCGCTTCGACGAGAACGCCGCTGTCATTCTCAAGAACGACGGCGACCCCCGCGGCACCCGTATCTTCGGCCCGGTGGGCCGTGAGCTGCGCGAGAAGAAGTTCATGAAGATCATCTCGCTCGCGCCGGAGGTGCTGTAAGCATGAAGATCAAGAAGGGCGACCTGGTACAGGTCATCACCGGTAAGGACAAGGGCAAGCAGGGCAAGGTCATTCAGGCCTTCCCCCGCGAGGACCGCGTCCTGGTCGAGGGTGTCAACCGGGTCAAGAAGCACACGAAGGCCGGTCAGACCGCTCGCGGTTCGCAGACCGGCGGCATTGTGACGACCGAGGCTCCGGTCCACGTCAGCAACGTTCAGCTGGTCGTGGAGAAGGACGGCAACAAGGTCGTTACCCGCGTCGGCTACCGCTTTGACGACGAGGGCAACAAGATCCGCGTTGCCAAGCGGACTGGTGAGGACATCTGATGACTGCCACCACCGCACCGCGCCTCAAGCTGCGCTACCGCGAGGAGATCGCGGGCAAGCTGCGTGAGGAGTTCTCCTACGAGAACGTCATGCAGATCCCCGGCCTGGTCAAGATCGTGGTCAACATGGGTGTCGGCGACGCCGCCCGTGACTCGAAGCTGATCGACGGGGCCATCAAGGACCTGACGACCATCACGGGTCAGAAGCCGGCCGTCACCAAGGCCCGCAAGTCCATCGCGCAGTTCAAGCTGCGCGAGGGCCAGCCGATCGGCTGCCACGTCACCCTCCGCGGTGACCGCATGTGGGAGTTCCTGGACCGTACGCTGTCGCTCGCGCTGCCGCGTATCCGTGACTTCCGCGGCCTGTCGCCGAAGCAGTTCGACGGCCGTGGCAACTACACCTTCGGTCTCACGGAGCAGGTCATGTTCCACGAGATCGACCAGGACAAGATCGACCGGGTCCGGGGCATGGACATCACCGTGGTCACCACGGCGACCAACGACGACGAGGGTCGTGCCCTGCTGCGTCACCTCGGCTTCCCGTTCAAGGAGAACTGACCGTGGCGAAGAAGGCTCTGATCGCTAAGGCCGCTCGCAAGCCGAAGTTCGGCGTGCGTGCGTACACGCGCTGCCAGCGCTGTGGCCGGCCCCACTCCGTGTACCGCAAGTTCGGCCTGTGCCGCGTGTGCCTTCGTGAGATGGCTCACCGTGGCGAGCTGCCGGGCGTGACCAAGAGCTCCTGGTAGTCAGTACTGCCCTTTGGGCGTACGGATTCCCACGTGCTCTCGGTAAGTATCTGGTCGGCAGGAGCCCCACCCCGAATGCCGTAGGCTAGAAGGGTTGGGCGCCTGCCGCCCATAACGACTTACTACGCCGTAGGTCCCCGCACCGCACCCGTCCCGCCTCTGAGTGGGGAGAGGGATGGCGCATACAGGAAACCCCGGCGAGAGAGGCCGAAGGCCAATTCATGACCATGACTGATCCCATCGCAGACATGCTCACGCGTCTGCGTAACGCGAACTCGGCGTACCACGACTCCGTCGTGATGCCGCACAGCAAGATCAAGTCGCACATCGCGGAGATCCTCCAGCAGGAGGGCTTCATCACCGGCTGGAAGGTCGAGGACGCCGAGGTCGGCAAGAACCTCGTTCTCGACCTGAAGTTCGGTCCGAACCGCGAGCGTTCGATCGCCGGCATCAAGCGCATCTCGAAGCCGGGTCTGCGTGTTTACGCGAAGTCCACCAACCTGCCCAAGGTCCTCGGCGGCCTCGGCGTGGCGATCATCTCCACGTCGCACGGTCTTCTGACCGGCCAGCAGGCAGGCAAGAAGGGCGTAGGTGGGGAAGTCCTCGCCTACGTCTGGTAGTCGGGAAAGGAAGGAAAGCTAATGTCGCGAATCGGCAAGCTCCCCATCCAGGTTCCCGCTGGTGTGGACGTCACCATCGACGGACGCACGGTTGCCGTGAAGGGCCCCAAGGGCACCCTCACGCACACTGTTGCCGCGCCGATCGAGATTGTTAAGGGCGAGGACGGCGTTCTCAACGTCAACCGCCCCAACGACGAGCGTCAGAACAAGGCCCTGCACGGCCTGTCCCGCACGCTGGTGGCGAACATGATCACCGGCGTGACCCAGGGATACAGCAAGGCGCTCGAGATTAGCGGTGTCGGTTACCGCGTCCAGGCGAAGGGCTCCAACCTGGAGTTCGCCCTGGGCTACAGCCACCCCATCGTGATCGAGGCTCCCGAAGGCATCACCTTCAAGGTCGAGTCGCCCACGAAGCTCAGCGTCGAGGGCATCGACAAGCAGAAGGTCGGCGAGGTCGCCGCTAACATCCGCAAGCTGCGGAAGCCCGACCCGTACAAGGCCAAGGGCGTCAAGTACGCCGGCGAGGTCATCCGCCGCAAGGTCGGAAAGGCGGGTAAGTAAGCCATGGCATACGGTGTCAAGATTGCTAAGGGTGACGCGTACAAGCGCGCTGCCATCAAGCGTCGCCACATCCGCATCCGCAAGCACGTCTCCGGTACGCCGGAGCGTCCTCGCCTGGTCGTGACGCGGTCCAACCGCAACGTGACCGCTCAGGTCATCGACGACATCGCGGGTCACACCCTCGCGTCCGCGTCGACCCTGGACGTTTCGATCCGCGGTGGCGAGGGCGACAAGAGCGCCCAGGCCAAGCAGGTCGGCGCCCTTGTTGCCGAGCGCGCCAAGGCCGCCGGTATCGAGACCGTCGTGTTCGACCGTGGTGGCAACAGGTACGCCGGGCGCATTGCCGCTCTGGCTGACGCCGCCCGCGAAGCCGGGCTGAAGTTCTAAGCCCCGGTTCCGGGACTAACGGACGTAACAGAGAGAGGTAAATCCAATGGCTGGACCCCAGCGCCGCGGAAGCGGTGCCGGTGGCGGCGAGCGGCGGGACCGGAAGGGTCGCGACGGTGGCGCTGCCGCCGAGAAGACCGCTTACGTTGAGCGCGTTGTCGCGATCAACCGCGTTGCCAAGGTTGTCAAGGGTGGTCGTCGCTTCAGCTTCACCGCGCTCGTCGTGGTCGGAGACGGTGACGGCACCGTAGGTGTCGGTTACGGCAAGGCCAAGGAAGTTCCCGCGGCCATCGCCAAGGGAGTTGAGGAAGCCAAGAAGAGCTTCTTCAAGGTTCCGCGTATCCAGGGCACCATCCCGCACCCGATCACGGGCGAGAAGGCCGCGGGCGTCGTCCTGCTCAAGCCTGCTTCCCCCGGTACCGGTGTTATCGCCGGTGGCCCGGTGCGTGCCGTGCTCGAGTGCGCCGGCGTTCACGACATTCTGTCGAAGTCGCTCGGTTCCTCGAACGCGATCAACATCGTGCACGCGACCGTCGCGGCCCTCCAGGGTCTGCAGCGTCCCGAGGAGATCGCGGCCCGCCGCGGTCTGCCCCTCGAGGACGTCGCTCCGGCGGCTCTGCTTCGTGCGCGTGCGGGAGCGGGTGCGTAATGGCCCGTCTCAAGATCACGCAGACGAAGTCGTACATCGGCAGCAAGCAGAACCACCGCGACACCCTGCGTTCGCTCGGGCTCAAGCGCCTGAACGACTCGGTTGTCAAGGAGGACCGCCCCGAGTTCCGCGGCATGGTGCACACCGTCCGCCACCTCGTGACGGTTGAGGAGGTCGACTGACATGGCGGAGAACAACCCGCTGAAGGTCCACAACCTCCGTCCGGCTCCGGGCGCCAAGACCGCCAAGACCCGTGTGGGTCGTGGTGAGGCGTCGAAGGGTAAGACGGCGGGCCGTGGTACCAAGGGCACGAAGGCCCGTTACCAGGTTCCGGAGCGCTTCGAGGGTGGCCAGATGCCCCTCCACATGCGTCTCCCGAAGCTGAAGGGCTTCAAGAACCCGTTCCGCACCGAGTTCCAGGTCGTGAACCTGGACAAGCTCGGCGCTCTCTACCCCGAGGGTGGAGAGGTCACGGTGGCCGACCTGGTCGCCAAGGGCGCGGTGCGCAAGAACAGCCTCGTCAAGGTCCTGGGCCAGGGCGAGATCTCCGTGGCGCTGACGGTTTCGGTGGACGCCGTTTCCGCCTCCGCCAAGGAGAAGATCGCTGCCGCGGGCGGCAGCGTCACCGAGCTCGTCTGAGACGACTCGATGGCTTGAACATCCGACCGGGGATGCCTCTCATATGGGGCATCCCCGGTTGGTCGTTCCTAGGGGGCAGGGTCCGCCGGTATGGTGGCGTGCACTGTTAACTTTCGCGCGGTGTGCCCACAACGCTGTCCGCTCGTTGTTTGACTGATACGTATTCGTCGATCCTCAATACCGTCACCCTTGACGCAGTAGCGCGGGGGTCGCAGGAGGCACCGTGCTCACCGCGTTCGCCCGGGCGTTCAAGACGCCCGACCTGCGCAAGAAGCTGCTCTTCACACTCGGCATCATTGTGCTGTTCCGGCTCGGAGCACACATTCCGGTCCCGGGCGTCAGCTACAAGAACGTCCAGACCTGTATCGACTTCGCCAAGGACGGCGGCGGCGGCCTCTTCGGGCTGGTGAACATGTTCAGCGGTGGCGCGCTGCTGCAGATCACCATCTTCGCGCTCGGCATCATGCCGTACATCACGGCGAGCATCATCCTTCAGCTGCTGACCGTGGTCATCCCGCGGCTGGAAGCCCTGAAGAAGGAAGGCCAGTCCGGCACCGCGAAGATCACGCAGTACACGCGTTATCTGACCGTGGCGCTGGCCGTGCTCCAGGGCACCGGCCTCGTGGCGACCGCCAACTCCGGTGCGCTGTTCAGCGCCTGCCCCGACTCGATCCGTTCGCAGATCGTCCCGGACAAGTCCATCTTCACCACCGCCGTCATGGTCATCACGATGACCGCCGGCACCGCGGTGGTCATGTGGCTCGGTGAGCTCGTCACCGACCGCGGCATCGGCAACGGCATGTCCATCCTGATGTTCATCTCGATCGCCGCCGGTTTCCCCGGCTCGCTCTGGGCCATCAAGAAGTCGGGCAAGCTGGCCGACGGCTGGATCGAGTTCGCCGTGGTGATCCTGGTCGGATTCGCGATGGTCGGGCTCGTGGTGTTCGTGGAACAGGCCCAGCGCCGGATCCCCGTCCAGTACGCGAAGCGCATGATCGGCCGGAAGTCCTACGGCGGAACGTCGACGTACATCCCGCTGAAGGTGAACCAGGCGGGTGTGATTCCCGTCATCTTCGCTTCTTCGCTGCTCTACATCCCCGCCCTGATCGTCCAGTTCTCCGGATCGACGGCCCCGTGGGCCCAGTGGATCCAGAACAACATGGTCAAGGGCGACCATCCCTACTACATCGTCACGTACTTCCTGTTGATCGTGTTCTTCGCCTTCTTCTACGTGGCGATCTCGTTCAACCCCGAAGAAGTCGCTGACAACATGAAGAAGTATGGTGGCTTCATCCCGGGCATCCGGGCAGGTCGACCTACTGCTGAGTACCTGAGTTACGTGCTGAACCGCATCACGTGGCCGGGATCGCTGTACCTGGGTCTGATCGCTCTCGTGCCGACGATGGCGTTGGCAGGTTTCGGTGCCAGCCAGGACTTCCCGTTCGGCGGCACAAGCATCCTCATCATCGTGGGTGTGGGTCTGGAGACCGTGAAGCAGATCGAGAGCCAGCTCCAGCAGCGCAATTACGAAGGGTTCCTCCGCTGATGCGTATCGTCCTCGTCGGGCCGCCGGGCGCTGGCAAGGGAACGCAGGCCGCGTTCCTCGCCACGAACCTGTCGATCCCGCACATTTCCACGGGTGATCTCTTCCGGGCCAACATCAGCCAGGGCACCGCCCTCGGCCAGCAGGCCAAGGCCATCATGGATGCCGGAAATCTGGTCCCCGACGAGGTCACGATCGGCATGGCGCTGGACCGCATGGCCCAGCCGGACGCCGAGAAGGGCTTCCTCCTCGACGGCTTCCCGCGCAACGTGTTCCAGGCGGAGGCCCTCGACGAGGCGCTGAAGGCCGACGGACTGAAGCTGGACGCCGTCCTGGACCTGGAGGTCCCGGAGGACGAGGTCGTGAAGCGGATCGCGGGCCGGCGGATCTGCCGCAACGATTCCGCGCACGTGTTCCACGCCACGTACAGCCCGCCCAAGGCGGAGGGCGTCTGTGACGTCTGCGGCGGCGAGCTCTACCAGCGGCCGGACGACACCGAGGAGACCGTGCGCAAGCGCCTCGACGTCTACCACACGCAGACCGAGCCCATCATCGACCACTACAAGGCGCAGGGCCTGGTGGTCACCCTCTCCGCGGAAGGCAAGGTCGCCGAGGTGACCGAGCGCGCGATGGACGCCCTGAAGAACCTGAGGGCAAAGGCCTAGGCTCCGGCCCCGGGCAGCCCGGCCGGATCGAACGGCCGGTCCCTTGTACGTACGACAGTGACGGCCGCGGTGTCCTTGAGGCACCGCGGCCGTCCCTGTTCGGCCGTACTGTTGACACCGAAGTCAGACGAGCGTGGAAGGCACACCCATGGTGGAGATCAAGACTCCCGAGCAGATCGCGAAGATGCGTGAGGCGGGGCTGGTCGTCGCCGCCATTCACGCGGCGACCCGTGAGGCGGCCGTTCCGGGCGCCAGCACGAAGGACCTCGACGAGGTAGCGCGCAAGGTGCTCGCGGAGCACGGCGCCAAGTCGAACTTCCTGGGCTACGGGGGCTTCCCGGCGACCATCTGCACCTCGGTGAACGAGGTCGTCGTGCACGGCATCCCGGACGAGAAGACCGTTCTCAAGGACGGCGACGTCATCTCCATCGACTGCGGCGCCATCATCGACGGCTGGCACGGGGACGCGGCGTACACCGCCTTCGTGGGCTCCGGTCACGCTCCGGAGCTGCTGGAGCTGTCCCGGGTGACCGAGGAGTCGATGTGGGCGGGCATCGCCGCCATGAAGGCCGGCAACCGGCTGGTCGACGTCTCCAAGTCCATCGAGGGCTACATCCGCCGCCAGCCCCGCCCGGCCACCGGCAAGTACGGCATCATCGAGGACTACGGCGGCCACGGCATCGGCACCGAGATGCACATGGACCCGCACGTCCTGAACTACGTCACGCGCAAGCGCGGCAAGGGCATCAAGCTGGTCCCGGGCGTCTGCCTGGCCATCGAGCCGATGGTCTCGCTGGGCACCGCGCAGACCGAGGTGCTGGCCGACGACTGGACGGTCATCACGACGGACGGCACCTGGTCCTCGCACTGGGAGCACTCCGTCGCCCTCACCGAGAACGGCCCGCTGGTGCTGACCGCGGTGGACGGCGGCAAGGCGAAGCTGGCGGAGCACGGAATCGTGGCGGCACCGGACCCGCTGGCCTGAGGCAGGCGCGGGTCCAGGGTCCCGCCGGTCGGAGGCCGGCGCAGCGGCGCGAAGCTTGTGAG
>NZ_JBIAMU010000016.1:98250-190690 GCF_042874215.1 Streptomyces sp. NPDC004111 | reverse complement strand
GTGAGGCGCCCCCGGGCGCCGAGCCCGCGAGTGCCGCGTCGGGGATGAGTCGGCGGCAAGGCGAAGCTGGCGGAGCACGGAATCGTGGCGGCACCGGATCCGCTGGCCTGAGGCAGGCGCGGGTCCAGGGTCCCGCCGGTCGGAGGCCGGCGCAGCGGCGCGAAGCTTGTGAGGCGCCCCCGGGCGCCGAGCCCGCGAGTGCCGCGTCGGGGATGAGTCGGCGGCAAGGCGAAGCTGGCGGAGCACGGAATCGTGGCGGCACCGGACCCGCTGGCTTGACGGGCGGCGGTCCGGGGCACTGGTCGCATCCGTCGGAGTGAAAGCCGCATAACGATCATCAGGGTTGGGCAAACTTGACGGATTCGTCTTTTCGGGTGGCCTGACGTAGACTGACTCGTCGGCTCTCGTGCATCCGTATGCCTGCATATGTGATGGGAGAGTTGATCAAGGTAGCCGATTCGAAGGGCGAAGCGTGGCCAAGAAGCAAGGTGCCATCGAAATCGAGGGCACCGTGATCGAGTCCCTCCCGAACGCCATGTTCAAGGTGGAACTTCAGAACGGTCACAAAGTCCTCGCGCACATCAGCGGCAAGATGCGTATGCACTACATCCGCATCCTCCCGGATGACCGGGTCGTCGTGGAGCTCTCTCCCTACGACCTGACGCGTGGCCGGATCGTCTACCGGTACAAGTAGATCTTGCCGCGCCCCTTCCGGGGGGCGAATGGCACTGACCCGGAGAACCTGACATCCCATGAAGGTCAAGCCGAGCGTCAAGAAGATCTGCGACAAGTGCAAGGTGATCCGCCGTCACGGCCGGGTCATGGTCATCTGCGACAACCTGCGCCACAAGCAGCGCCAGGGCTGACGCACGACCTCTCCTGCATCTCGCAGTTCTTCGCGCGACGCAAGCAATTCGTACATACGCAGAGCACGTCCAGCCCTCTCGGCGATGACTGGCGGCACCTCCGGCGGGGGCCGGGGACCCGGACGTACCACGCCCACCTCGGTGGGATCGGCGGTCGGGAGCAGCTCTGTGGAAGACCCCCGAAATAACAACTGGAGCCATTGAATGGCACGCGTTTCCGGTGTTGACATCCCGCGCGAAAAGCGCGTGGAGATCGCACTCACCTACGTCTTCGGTATCGGGCGCACCCGGTCCAAGGAGATTCTCGCCGAGACCGGCGTGAACCCCAACACCCGCGTTCGTGACCTGGCCGAAGAGGACCTGGTCAAGATCCGCGAGTACGTGGACGCCAACCTGCGCACCGAGGGTGACCTCCGTCGCGAGATCCAGGCCGACATCCGCCGCAAGGTCGAGATCGGCTGCTACCAGGGTCTGCGTCACCGCCGCGGTCTCCCAGTCCACGGTCAGCGCACCAGCACCAACGCGCGTACCCGCAAGGGCCCGCGTCGCGCGATCGCCGGCAAGAAGAAGCCGGGCAAGAAGTAGTCCTTAGCGGACACGCTTACCAAGCGGTCTTCGCTGTAGGACCGACCACCTCCCTCTCCATCTGGAGTTAAGACATGCCCCCCAAGGGACGTCAGGGCGCTGCCAAGAAGGTGCGCCGCAAGGAAAAGAAGAACGTCGCTCACGGCCACGCGCACATCAAGAGCACGTTCAACAACACGATCGTGTCCATCACGGACCCGACCGGCAACGTGATCTCGTGGGCCTCCGCCGGCCACGTGGGCTTCAAGGGCTCGCGCAAGTCCACCCCCTTCGCCGCGCAGATGGCCGCCGAGTCGGCCGCCCGCCGCGCGCAGGAGCACGGCATGCGCAAGGTCGACGTCTTCGTCAAGGGTCCCGGCTCCGGCCGTGAGACCGCGATCCGCTCCCTCCAGGCCACGGGCCTCGAGGTCGGTTCGATCCAGGACGTCACCCCGACGCCCCACAACGGCTGCCGTCCGCCGAAGCGTCGCCGCGTCTGACCCCGCGCGGCTCCGCCGCACGAGGGACGCCGTGTGCGTCTGATTTGCCCGCCTGCCGGTTCGCGGGTACGGAGACCGACCTCCGTGCCCGTCCGGCTCGCGGTTCCGGGCGGTACAGCTCCTAGGGGCCGTACCGCCCGTACCCTTGTGGTAGTTGGCGTCAAATAGTGGGCGCCAAGAACAAAGGAACCCCATGCTTATTGCTCAGCGCCCGTCGCTGACCGAAGAGGTCGTCGACGAGTACCGCTCCCGGTTCGTCATCGAGCCGCTGGAGCCCGGCTTCGGTTACACGCTCGGCAACTCCCTGCGTCGTACCCTCCTGTCGTCCATCCCGGGTGCCGCTGTCACCAGCATCCGGATCGACGGTGTCCTGCACGAGTTCACCACCGTGCCGGGCGTCAAGGAGGACGTCACCGACCTCATCCTCAACATCAAGCAGCTGGTCGTCTCCTCGGAGCACGACGAGCCGGTCGTGATGTACCTGCGCAAGCAGGGTCCCGGCCTGGTCACCGCTGCCGACATCGCGCCCCCGGCCGGTGTCGAGGTGCACAACCCGGACCTGGTCCTCGCCACGCTCAACGGCAAGGGCAAGCTGGAGATGGAGCTGACCGTCGAGCGCGGTCGCGGCTACGTCTCCGCCGTCCAGAACAAGCAGGTGGGCCAGGAGATCGGCCGTATCCCGGTCGACTCCATCTACTCCCCGGTGCTCAAGGTCACGTACAAGGTCGAGGCGACCCGTGTCGAGCAGCGCACCGACTTCGACAAGCTGATCGTCGACGTCGAGACCAAGCAGGCCATGCGCCCGCGTGACGCCATGGCGTCGGCCGGCAAGACCCTGGTCGAGCTGTTCGGTCTGGCGCGCGAGCTCAACATCGACGCCGAGGGCATCGACATGGGCCCGTCCCCGACGGACGCCGCCCTGGCCGCCGACCTGGCGCTGCCGATCGAGGAGCTGGAGCTCACCGTTCGGTCGTACAACTGCCTCAAGCGCGAGGGCATCCACTCGGTGGGCGAGCTCGTGGCCCGCTCCGAGGCGGACCTGCTCGACATTCGCAACTTCGGTGCGAAGTCGATCGACGAGGTCAAGATGAAGCTCAACGGCATGGGCCTGGCCCTCAAGGACTCGCCCCCCGGGTTCGACCCGACCGCCGCCGCCGACGCCTTCGGCGCCGACGACGACGCGGATGCCGGTTTCGTGGAGACCGAGCAGTACTAAGAGCTTCACCCCGGGTGCGCTCCCCTCGTGTGGAGCGCGCCCGGCACAAACTGCCCGTGAGCGTCCGCTCGTGGGGTCCTGACACCGGTACCTGATACGGCCGGTGCAGATTCAAGGAGAAACACCATGCCGCGTCCCGCCAAGGGTGCCCGTCTGGGCGGCAGCGCCGCGCACGAGAAGCTGCTCCTCGCGAACCTCGCGAAGTCGCTCTTCGAGCACGGCCGCATCACGACGACCGAGGCCAAGGCCCGCCGCCTGCGCCCCGTCGCCGAGCGTCTCGTCACCAAGGCGAAGAAGGGCGACATCCACAACCGTCGCCTGGTGCTCCAGACGATCACGGACAAGAGCGTCGTCCACACGCTCTTCACCGAGATCGCCCCGCGCTACGAGAACCGCCCCGGTGGTTACACGCGCATCACCAAGATCGGCAACCGTCGTGGCGACAACGCCCCGATGGCCGTGATCGAGCTGGTCGAGGCCCTCACCGTGCAGCAGAACGCTGTGGGCGAGGCCGAGGCCGCCACGAAGCGCGCCGTGAAGGAAGACGCCGCCAAGGCCGAGCAGGCCGAGGTCGTCGAGGACGCGAAGCCCGAGGGCGACGAGTCCAAGTAGTACCTCGTACTGCTGAGTTGTACTGGACGGGCCCGTTCCCAGGTTTCTGGGGGCGGGCCCGTTCTGCTGTGCGGGGCCCTTGTGGGTGCGTTGTTCGTGGTGAGCGTGGAGGTTGGCTGTGGCTGAAGAGGTGGCGGAGGGCTGCGTACGGGTGAGGCTGGACCTCTCGTACGACGGCAAGGACTTCTCCGGGTGGGCGAAGCAGCCCAGCGGGCGGCGGACCGTGCAGGAGGAGATCGAGACGGCGCTGCGGACGGTCACCCGGTCGGAGACGAACTTCGACCTGACGGTGGCCGGGCGGACCGACGCCGGGGTGCACGCGCGCGGGCAGGTCGCGCACGTGGACCTGCCGCGGGAGGTGTGGGCGGAGCACGAGGAGAAGCTGCTGCGGCGGCTCGCGGGGCGGCTTCCGCACGACGTACGGGTGTGGAGCGTGGCCCTCGCGCCGGCCGGTTTCAACGCGCGGTTCTCGGCGATCTGGCGGCGTTACCAGTACCGGGTGTCCGACCACCCGGGCGGTGTCGACCCGCTGATTCGCAGTCATGTGCTGTGGCACGACTGGGTGTTGGACGTCGACGCGATGAACGCCGCGTCCGCGAAGCTGCTCGGCGAGCACGACTTCGCGGCGTACTGCAAGAAGCGGGAGGGCGCCACGACGATCCGCACCCTCCAGGAGCTGTGGTGGCAGCGCGGGGCGGACGGGGTGGTCACCGGGACGGTGCGGGCCGACGCCTTCTGCCACAACATGGTGCGCTCGCTGGTGGGCGCGCTGCTGTACGTCGGCGACGGGCACCGGGACGCGGACTGGCCGGCCCGGGTGCTGGCGGCCGGGGTGCGGGACTCGTCGGTGCACGTGGTGAAGGCGCACGGGCTGACGCTGGAGGAGGTGGCCTACCCCGCGGACGAGCTGCTGGCGGCGCGGGCGGTGGAGGCGCGCAACGTGCGGACCCTGCCCGGGGCCGTGGCGGGTGGGGAATCCGGGGGCGGTTGTTGCTGAAGTGGTGAGGGTGGAGGGCCTTTCCTGAAGGGCTTGTGCGGTCCTTGAGGCTTGGCGAGTCCTGGCCCGGGGCATTGTCAGTGCGCCGTGGGATGGTGTTGGGGAGACATCGACTCGGGTGGCGCACGGGTGCTCCGGGGACTCGCGGAAGGGACTTCGAGGGGGGCGTTTTTGATGACGGGGGCCAAGAAGCGCGGGCTGGTGGTGCTGTTCGTCGCGGTGCTGCTGTTCGTGGTCGGGGTGCTGCCGCAGGTGCTGGAGAAGGGCGGCGGCGAACAGCGGGTGGGCTCCGCGGGGGCCGCGTTGGGCATCCCCCGGGCGGCGGAGACCCCCGGCGGGTCCGGTACCTCCGGATCGTCCGGGACGGTGCCTTCGGGCGGCGCTTCGGGGAAGTCGGCGGGGGCCGCTTCGGGAGGCGCCGCGAGCGACCCGCCGGACGGGGGCGAGCGGGAGGACGAGCCGGACGCCGCGGAGCGGGCCGAGGCCTTCGCCGCGGTACGGGCCGGGGACTGCCTCGCCCTCTTCGACACGGGCAAGGGCTGGAACACCCGGATACCCCAGAAGGTCGGCTGCGCGGGGGAGGCGGGGCTGAGCAGGGTGAGCGCGGTGCGCACCGGCTGGAGCGCCTGTCCCACGGGCGACGGGCTGTCGTACGTGGTGAGCGTGACCGACGAGCGCAAGCGGGTGCTGTGCCTGACCCGGCAGTACCGGCCGGGGTACTGCGTGCTGGGGGAGAAGCGGACCGAGGGCGGCAGCACGAGCATGCGGCTGGGCTCGATGACCGCCACCGACTGCTCGGGCAAGGTGCCCGCGGGAGCCGCTTCGTACAACACGGTCCTGCAGATCACCGGGGTGTACGGGCCGGAGACGGGGCGGCGGCCGGGCGCGTGCGCGCGGGCCTCGGTGGACCGCACGTTCTACTGGTCCTGGCAGGTCGACGGGGACGGGACGCTGCTCTGCACGACGGTCTACCGGGGGTAGGACCGACCGCGGTGGCGGGCGGCCCGCGTCGCGGGTGCCGTGGGGCTTCCGCGGTGCCCGTCAGCGGCGGGTGGCCGCCCACAGGAGCGCGCCCGACGCGGCCAGCGCGGCGAACGAGGCGCCGCCCAGCCCGTACAGGAAGGGGAACCAGACCACCGCGAGCAGCAGGCAGTATCCGGCGGCCACCACGGAGAGGCCGATCTGGAGGAGGGCCGGGCCGCTGCGGTTGAAGCGCACGACGATGGCGATCAGGACCGCCGCCCACAGGAAGGCGCGGGGCTGGTCGAAGGTGAGGATGCGGGCGAGTTCGGTGACCGCCTGGTACCAGTCCTGCTTCATCAGGTCGGCCTGGGTGCGGGCGATCTCGCGCAGCTCGGTGGAGCCGCCCGCGGCGAGCTGGGCCGGGGAGAGGTTGCTGACCGTGGCCCGGAAGTACTCGTAGACGGCGAGCAGGGTGAAGCCGAGGGCGTGCAGGACGCCGGTCGTGAAGCCGGTGGCGCGCCGGCGGCGGGCGGCGTCGAGGGCGTCCTCGTCCAGCGCGGCCGGGTCCGGGGCGGGCGGCTCGTCGCCGTCGGAGTACTGGCGGTGCTGGTTGAACTGGGGCACGGGGTGCGCGCCGGAGTCGGCGCGGGCACGGGCGGGGGGAGCGGCCGACCGGTCCGTACCGGGTCCGGTGCCTTGTCCCGTACGCGTGCCGGTGCCGGGGCCTGTGCCAGCACCCGTACCTGTACCGGTGCCCGTGCCTGTGTTCCGGGCGGGGCGGCCCATTCCCGGGTTCCTCGGGGGGCCGGGCGGGCCCGTGCGCAGGGCTGTGGTGGGCGGGTCCTGGGCCGGGCCGGGAGGCGTGGGCGGGGCGTAGGGACTGGCCTCCACGCTGGGCCAGGGGGAGCGGGAGCGCTCGGAGGAGCCGGAGGACGACTGCTCCGGGGAGTTGACGGGGGTTTCCTCGGGATCGCCGTCGGGGGCGGGCGTCGTCGGGCGGTCCTTGTCGCGGTCGGTGTTCATGTGGTTCAGCCCCCGGGATGTGGCGGGCCGGTGCCGCCTCGGCGGCCAGGGTAGTCAGGGGGCGGGTGGGTTGCCAGGGGCTTGGGGCCGAGGGTGTGGCGGGGCCGGTGGGGCGGTGTGCGGGGGCGCCGGGGCGGGTGGTCCTGCCCCGGCGGATGTCCGGTTGGTGCGGTTGTGCGGTTGTTCGGGGAGAGGAGGGGTTGAGGGGTCAGCTGCGGAGGGTGCCGTTGGAGGCGGCGGCCGAGGCCTGGGTGCGGCCTCGTTCGACGATGCGGAGGAAGGCGTACTTGGCGGCGTCGTCGCCGAGGACGAAGACCGGCTTGTCGTTCGTCGTGACGTTTCGCTTGTTGTCGGTGAAGCCCGCGACCGTGAAGTAGGCGTACCGGCCGTAGGAGTTGGCGGTCTTGCGGCAGATGGTGCCGTTGCGGCAGAAGGTGGGGACACCCGCTCCGGGCAGCGAGGCGATGCCGTCCTTCACCTCGTTCTTCGCCTTGAGCGCCTCGGCCTCGGTCTTGAAGACCGCGACGCCGACGGTCACCGCCGCGCCGCCCTGGGAGAAGGTGGCGCGGATGACCTGTCCGCAGCCGTTGCGGTTCAGGATCGCGCCGAGGGCGCCCTGGGTGGCGGCGGCACAGCTGGTGGTCCGGTTCGTGGCGCCCTTGGCGTACGAACGGCCCTCCAGGGTCAGGGACTTGCCGGGAAAGAGGGTGTCCGCGCTGAGCGGCGCCTTGTCCTTCTCCGCGCTGGAGATGAACTCCTTGGGGTCCGGCGGGGGCGGCGGTGCCACCGGTGAGAAGGACGGGGTCGGCGCGGTCGACTCCTTGGGCAGGGACTCCGGGGAGGGGAGCGCGGAGTTCTTGCCGTCCGGGGACGAGGGGCTGCCCGCCGAGACGACCGCGGTGGCCACCAGCGCGCCCACGACGAGCGTGGCCAGTACACCGCCGCCGATGTAGAGGAGGCGCTTGCGGCGGGTGCGGGAGGCGGCGGCGTCCGCGAGGGCCGCCCAGTCGGGGGTCGGGCCGGAACCGGGGGCGGACCCCGGCCCGCCGCCCGTGCCGGTACCGGTGCCCGGCGCTCCCGGCCCGCCGGTGGGCGGGGCGGCGGCGGACGGGACGGACGGCAGCGGGGGCAGGTCCGCCGGGGGCCGGGCCGGTGAGCTCTGCACGAGCTGGACCGGGGGCATCGGCGCGGCGGGCTGGCGGGCCGGCTGGCCCTGCGGAGCCGGGTTGTCCAGGTACGGGTTCGGCCCGGCGGGCTGGGCGTGCGGGCCGCCGTACGGGGGCGGGGCGGGCTGCTGGGCGTGCGGGCCGCCGTACGGAGGCTGCGCGGGCTGCTGGGCGGGACCGCCGCCGTACGGGTGGGGGCCGCTTCCCTGCGGGGCCTGGGCGCCGCCGTACGGGTTCGGGGTGTGCTGCGGGGCCTGGCCTGCGTCCGCGTACGGGTTCGGGGTGTGCTGCGGGGTGCCGGGGGCGCCGTACGGGTTCGGCTGCGGGGTGCCGTAGGCGCCGGGCCGGGCCTGGGCGCTCTCGTGGCCGCCGGGCGCGGGCCGCGCGGGGTCCCGCGGGTTCGGCTCCTGCTGCGGGGCGGCGGGGTCCGGTACGGGCGGTGTGGGGGAACTGACCTGTCGCGATGGGTCGTTGTCGTGCGGGGGCTGTCCCGCGGGGCCGCCGGAGGGTCCCCCATGCCCGAAGCTCATGCCGCGCATCCTAACTACTGGGGCCGGCGGTGCCGCCCGGCCAGTTCTGCCCCCGGCGTCGAAATCCGGTTGGGGTGCGGTCCCGGGGGCGGTGAGAATGCTCGTATGGGACATCTAGAGGTCGGACACATCGAGTACTACTTGCCGGACGGGCGGGTGCTGCTCGGTGACGTCTCGTTCCGGGTGGGAGAGGGCGCCGTGGTGGCGCTGGTCGGGGCGAACGGGGCGGGCAAGACCACCCTGCTGAAGATCATCTCGGGGCAGCTCCAGGCACACGGCGGCTCGGTCACGGTCGGTGGCGGGCTCGGTGTGATGGGTCAGTTCGTCGGGTCGGTGCGCGACGAGCGGACCGTGCGCGACCTGCTGGTCTCGGTCTCCCAGCCGCGGATCCGGACGGCCGCCGCGGCCGTCGACAAGGCCGAGCACCTGATCATGACGGTCGACGACGAGGCCGCGCAGATGGGCTACGCGCAGGCGCTCAGCGACTGGGCCGAGGCACAGGGGTACGAGGCCGAGACGGTCTGGGACATGTGCACCATGGCCGCGCTCGGCGTGCCGTACGACAAGGCGCAGTTCCGCGAGGTGCGCACGCTCAGCGGCGGTGAGCAGAAGCGGCTCGTGCTGGAGGCGCTGCTGCGCGGGCCCGACGAGGTCCTGCTGCTCGACGAGCCGGACAACTACCTCGACGTCCCCGGCAAGCGGTGGCTGGAGGGCAAGCTCAAGGAGACCCGCAAGACGGTGCTCTTCGTCAGCCACGACCGGGAGCTGCTGTCGCGGGCCGCGGAGAAGATCGTGAGCGTGGAGCCCGGTCCGGCGGGTTCGGACGTGTGGGTGCACGGAGGCGGCTTCGACACGTACCACCAGGCGCGCACGGAGCGGTTCGAGCGCTTCGAGGAACTGCTGCGCCGTTGGCAGGAGGAGCACGCGCGGCTCAAGGCGCTGGTGCTGCGGCTGCGCAACCAGGCCGCGATCAGCCCCGACATGGCGTCGCGCTACCACGCGATGCAGACGCGCTTCCGCAGGTTCGAGGACGCGGGTCCGCCGCCGGAGCCGCCGCGGAAGCAGGACATCCGGATGCGGCTGCGCGGCGGGCGTACCGGGGTACGGGCGCTGACCTGCGAGGGCCTTGAGCTGACGGGGCTGATGAAGCCCTTCGACCTGGAGGTCTTCTACGGCGAGCGGGTCGCGGTGCTCGGGTCGAACGGCTCCGGCAAGTCGCACTTCCTGCGGCTGCTGGCGGGCGAGGACGTCAAGCACACCGGGGCGTGGAAGCTGGGGGCGCGCGTGGTCCCCGGGCACTTCGCCCAGACGCACGCGCACCCGGAGCTGCTGGGGCGGACGCTGGTCGACATCCTGTGGAGCGAGCACTCCAAGGACCGCGGCGCGGCGATGTCGGTGCTGCGGCGGTACGAGCTGGAGCGGCAGGGGGACCAGGCCTTCGACCGGCTGTCCGGCGGGCAGCAGGCACGGTTCCAGATCCTGCTGCTGGAGCTGTGCGGGACGACGGCGCTGCTGCTCGACGAGCCGACGGACAACCTGGACCTGGAGTCGGCGGAGGCGCTCCAGGAGGGGCTGGAGGCTTACGAGGGGACGGTGCTGGCGGTCACCCATGACCGGTGGTTCGCGAAGTCCTTCGACCGGTATCTGGTGTTCGGGTCGGACGGGGTCGTGCGGGAGACGGCGGAGCCGGTGTGGGACGAGCGGAGGGTGGAGCGGGTGCGGTAGGGGTGTGTGCGGGGGTACGGGGGTGGGGGCGCGTCCGGGGCGGGGCGGGGGGTGCGGCTCCGTCGGGGGCCGCCCCCTTGCCCGCCCGTTCCGCCCCCGGGGGCGGCCCCGTCGCCCAAGGGGGCGGCGGCGGCCCCGCCGCCCGAGGGGGTGGGTGGGGGTGGGTGGGGGAGGGCGGGTCCGTCGCCCGAGGGGCGGGGGCGTTTTGACCCGGGTGGTGGGGGGCGGGTAGTGTCGGGGGTTGTTATACGTATGGGTGTCGCTCTCACGCGAAGAGCCCGTGCGTAGGTTCCCTGGAGCAGTTACCAGTGGCTCGCATACGGGCGGTGTTCCCGGCAGTGTGGGCCCCAGCTGCATGATCGCTTCAGAGGTGCCCTGTGTCTGCACCCCATCCACTGAAGAAGCGAAGGCTACGAAGTGCGTACGTACAGCCCCAAGCCCGGCGATGTCACTCGCCAGTGGCACATCATCGACGCGCAGGACATCGTCCTGGGCCGTCTGGCGACCACGGCAGCGAACCTCCTCCGGGGCAAGCACAAGCCGACCTATGCCCCGCACATGGACATGGGTGACTTCGTCATCATCATCAACGCCGAGAAGGTTCACCTCTCCGGCAACAAGAAGACCCAGAAGATGGCGTACCGCCACTCCGGCTTCCCGGGCGGTCTGCGCTCCATGCGCTACGACGAGCTCATGGAGAAGAGCCCGGAGAAGGCCGTCGAGAAGGCCATCAAGGGCATGATCCCCAAGAACACCCTGGGCCGTCAGATGCTCTCGAAGCTGAAGGTCTACGCGGGCGACCAGCACCCGCACGCTGCTCAGCAGCCGGTCCCGTTCGAGATCACCCAGGTCGCGCAGTAGTTCCGGCCACCCCCTAAGACGTACAGAAAGATCTGAGGAGAATCGTGGCCGAGACCACTGTTGAGAACCCCGTCGAGGGCACCGAGGGCGAAGAGACCTTCGCCGAGGTGACCACCTTCGAGTCGGAGGTTCCCGTCGAGGGCGAGTACACCAGCGAGTCGCTCGCCGGCCGCTTCGGCGACCCGCAGCCCGCCGCCGGCCTTGGCCGTCGCAAGAACGCCATCGCCCGCGTCCGGATCGTTCCGGGCACCGGCAAGTGGAAGATCAACGGGCGTACGCTCGAGGACTACTTCCCGAACAAGGTCCACCAGCAGGAAGTCAACGAGCCCTTCAAGGTGCTCGAGCTCGACGACCGCTACGACGTCATCGCCCGCATCGCGGGTGGCGGCGTGTCCGGCCAGGCCGGTGCGCTCCGTCTGGGTGTCGCCCGTGCGCTGAACGAGGCCGACGTCGACAACAACCGCGCCACCCTGAAGAAGGCCGGCTTCCTCTCCCGCGACGACCGTGCGGTCGAGCGCAAGAAGGCCGGTCTCAAGAAGGCCCGCAAGGCGCCGCAGTACAGCAAGCGTTAATCACGCGCCTGCTGGCTGTACAACGCTTCACCGTTCGCCCCGGTGGCACTCTCCGTGCCACCGGGGCGTTCGTTTAGTTCGGATTGATCGTTATCGATCCCCTAGGGCGTATAACGGGCAGAAATCGCTCAGGGGTTTGCGTTTTCGGAGTATTTCGGAGGACAGCTGTGGGACGACTCTTCGGCACCGACGGTGTGCGCGGCGTGGCCAATGCGGATCTGACGGCGGAGCTCGCGCTCGGCCTGTCGGTCGCGGCGGCCCATGTGCTCGCCGAGGCCGGCACTTTTGAGGGCCACCGGCCCACGGCCGTGGTCGGGCGCGATCCGCGCGCCTCGGGAGAGTTCCTGGAGGCCGCCGTGGTGGCCGGCCTGGCGAGCGCGGGCGTGGACGTCCTGCGCGTCGGTGTGCTGCCCACCCCCGCGGTGGCGTATCTCACCGGTGCGCTGGGCGCCGACCTCGGCGTGATGCTCTCCGCGAGCCACAACGCCATGCCCGACAACGGCATCAAGTTCTTCGCGCGCGGCGGCCACAAGCTGGCCGACGAGCTGGAGGTCCGGATCGAGAAGGTCTACGACCAGCACCGCGGCGGCGAGGCCTGGGACCGTCCGACCGGGGCCGGCGTCGGCCGGGTCACGGACTACGACGAGGGCCTCGACAAGTACATCGCCCACCTGATGGGTGTGCTGCCGAACCGTCTCGACGGTCTGAAGGTCGTCCTCGACGAGGCGCACGGCGCGGCCTCCCGCGTGTCGCCCGAGGCGTTCGCACGGGCCGGCGCGGAGATCGTCACCATCGGTGCCGAGCCCGACGGCCTCAACATCAACGACGGCTGCGGCTCCACCCACCTGGAGAAGCTGCGTGCCGCCGTCGTCGAGCACGGTGCCGACCTCGGTGTCGCGCACGACGGCGACGCCGACCGCTGCCTGGCGGTCGACGCCGCGGGCAACGAGGTCGACGGCGACCAGATCCTCGCCATCCTCTCGCTCGCCATGCGCGAGGCGGGCCAGCTCCGCAAGAACACCGTGGTCGGCACCGTCATGTCGAACCTCGGCTTCAAGCTGGCCATGGAGGCCGAGGGCATCCAGGTCGTCCAGACCGGAGTCGGCGACCGCTACGTGCTGGAGTCGATGAAGGAGCACGGGTACGCGCTCGGCGGCGAGCAGTCCGGGCACGTCATCGTGCTGGACCACGCCACCACCGGCGACGGCACCCTGACCGGTCTGATGCTGGCCGCCCGGGTCGCCAGCACCGGCCGCAGCCTCGCGGACCTCGCGGGCGTCATGACGCGGCTGCCGCAGATCCTCATCAACGTCCCCGACGTCGACAAGTCGCGCGTCGGCACGTCCGCGGAGCTGGCCTCGGCCGTCGCCGAGGCCGAGCGCGAGCTGGGCTCCACCGGCCGGGTGCTGCTGCGCCCGTCCGGCACCGAGCCGCTGGTGCGGGTGATGGTGGAGGCCGCCGACACCGACCAGGCGAAGGCGGTCGCCCAGCGGCTGGCCGACGTGGTCAAGTCCGCGCTGGGCTAGTCCGGTCGAGCGGTACGCAGGAGGGGCCCGCCCGGCATCGACGCCGGGCGGGCCCCCTCGTACGTGACGGGGGATCAGAGCTTGCGCAGGGAGAGCCGCTGGACCTTGTGGTCGGGGCCCTTGCGGATGATCAGGTTGGAGCGGCCACGGGTGGGGGCCACGTTCTCCAGGAGGTTGGGGCGGTTGATGGTGCGCCAGGTGTTGCGGGCGTAGGCCATCGCCTCCTCCTCGGAGACCTGGGTGTACTTGCGGAAGTACGAGAAGGGGTTCTGGAACGCGGTGGCGCGCAGCTTGCGGAACCGGTTGAGGTACCACTGCTCGATGTCCTCGGGGCGGGCGTCGACGTACACCGAGAAGTCGAAGTAGTCGGCGAGGCCGACCCTGGTCCTGCCGTCGCTGCCGGGCAGCGCGGGCTGCAGGACGTTCAGGCCCTCGACGATGAGGATGTCGGGGCGGTGCACGGTGAGGCGCTCGTCGGGGACGATGTCGTAGATCAGGTGGGAGTAGACGGGGGCGGTGACCTCGTCCTTCCCGGCCTTCACATCGGCGACGAAGCGGGTCAGGGCCCGGCGGTCGTACGACTCGGGGAAGCCCTTGCGGGCCATCAGGCCGCGCTTCTCCAGCTCCTTCATCGGGTACAGGAAGCCGTCCGTGGTGACCAGCTCCACGCGCGGGTGCTCCGGCCAGCGGGCCAGCAGCGCCTGGAGGAGACGGGCGACCGTGGACTTGCCGACGGCGACGCTGCCCGCGACCCCTATCACGAAGGGGGTGCCGCGCTGGGTGCCGTTCTCGCCGAGGAAGGTGTTGAGGGCGCCGCGCAGGCTGCCGGTGGCTCCCACGTACAGATTGAGCAGGCGGGAGAGCGGGAGGTAGATGTCGCGCACCTCGTCGAGGTCGATGACGTCGCCCAGACCGCGCAGCCGCTCGACCTCCTCGGCGGTGAGGGGCAGCGGCGTCTTCTCGCGCAGGGCGCTCCACTCGGCGCGGGTGAGGTCCAGGAACGGGGACGACTCGGTCCGGCGGTGGGAGCTTCGTGGCGGCGAAGTGATCACACAGTCCATTGTCGGGGGTGGGGCGGGGTTGTCGCCGGTCGAGCGGGGTGGGGTGGGTCACGTGGGGGCGGGGTTGTACGGGGGTGTGTCTCGATCGGGGAGAGGTGGGGTCGCGCGCCGGTCACGATCTTGGAGGGGGTCGGCGGGCCGCCCGAATTCAGTTCTCCTCCGGCCGGGCACGCTCTACATTCCATGTACACAACAGATTCCGCGTGGCCTTCGACGTGAGCATTCCGTGGGCACTTCGAGAGACGAACCGAACGCGGGAGAAGCGTTGTTCGCTCTTTTTCCGATCTGCCCGAAGGAACACCTCCATGCGCCGTGCCCTTTTCCGCCGTGCCGCCGTCCGTCGTACCGCGGCCGCCCTGTCCGTGGTGTCGCTGAGCCTGCTGGTCGGTGCCTGCGGTGCCGACGCGCCCGCGCCGGCCAAGGGCGGTGACAAGGCGGCGCCCAGCGCGCCCGCGCAGCCCGCGGAGCAGGCGGCGAAGGCGCTGACGGCGGCCGAGCTGGAGAAGGTCGCCCTCGCGCAGGGCGACGTGCCCACGCACCTGGTGACCCCGGGCACCAAGGCCGACGAGGCGGCGGCGGGCTCGGTCAAGGCGGACAGGGCGGAGTGCAAGCCGCTGCTGGACGCCCTCGCGGCGGTCCCGCAGGGCACGCCGGGCGCCCATGTGCTGCGCAAGGCGGTCGAGAAGCCCGCGAAGATGAAGGTCGACCCGAAGGCCTCGGCCGAGGAGAAGGCCAAGGCGGGCCTGAACGCGCTGAGCCAGCCGGTCACGGCGGAGCGGCTGGCCTCGTACGAGGGCAAGGGCGCCCAGGAGGCGTTCGCGGGCCTCGCCAAGGCGGGCAAGGCCTGCGCCGGCGGCTTCGGCGGCCAGCAGGGCGGCGACAAGCTGCGGATCGCGAGCGTGACCCCCGACGCGGTGTCCGGCGGCGACGAGGCGCAGGGCTGGACCTTCCAGATGAAGGCCCAGGGCCCGGACGAGTCCGACGTCGTGATGAAGCTGGCGGCGGTCCGCAAGGGCGGCACGCTGGCCACCTTCTACACGATCAGCCTGGGCGGCACCGTGAAGACCCAGCCGACGGCCGTGATCGAGGCGCAGCTGAGGAAGCTCGGCTGATGGGCGCGGGGGGACGACGGCGCGGCGCCCGGGCGCTCGCCGCGGTGACGCTGGCCGGGGCCTTGGCGGGCGGCTGTACGGGTGGTGGTGAGGCGGACGGGGCGAAGGCGTCGGGCACGCCGAACGCCGTGAAGGGATCGGAAGCCGCGAGGACGCCGAGCGCACCGGCCGCGCCGGAGCGGCCCGCGCTGTCGGTCGCGGAGCTGGAGAAGCGGGGACTGGAGAAGGCCGACCTCCCCGGGTACGTCCTGAAGAAGGGGTGGCTGAAGGGCTTCTCGTCGCAGGTGAGCGACGAGTCTCATGCTGCGTGCCGACCCCTGGCACGGGTCATGGCCGGGGTGTCCGTCGGTCTGCCCGCGACGACCGCCAAGCCGCGCAATTTTCGTACGGCGCCGGTGCCCGACCGCGCGCCGACGATCTCGGTCGTCTCCCTCGCGTCGTACGTGGACGGGGGCGCCGCGGACGCCTTCGCGGAGGTCCGCAGGGCGGCCGAGGCCTGCCGGGACGGATTCTCCCTCAGAGACGACCGCGAGCAGCCGGTGGACTTCGCCGGCGTCGTCCCCGTGCGGGTCGAGGGAGGCGACCAGGCGCAGGGGTGGTCCCTCGTCGAAGGGCGGGAGTCACTCGGTGCTTTTCACCAGCTGACCGTGATCCGCAAGGGCAACGTGCTGGTGGCCATGCACAGCTGGAAGCTCGGCGGCGACCTCGTCACGCAGCCCAGGGCGGTCATCGACGCGCAGCTGAGGAAGCTCGGCTGAGGGGTGGGTGGTGCGGGGTCCTCGGGCCTTCCGGCGGGGCGGGGTTTTCGTGGTCGCGGGTTCCCGGGGCGGCGGGCTCCCGCGGCTTACGCTGCCGAGTATGTGCGGAATCGTGGGATACGTCGGTGGTCAGTCGGCACTTGATGTCGTTGTCGCGGGGCTGAAGCGGTTGGAGTACCGGGGGTACGACTCGGCGGGGGTCGCGGTCCTCGCGGACGGCGGGCTCGCCGCGGCCAAGAAGGCGGGCAAGCTCGTCAATCTGGAGAAGGCCCTGCTGGCGCGGCCGTTGCCGGCCGGGGGGACGGGGATCGGGCACACCCGGTGGGCGACCCACGGCGGGCCCACCGACGCCAACGCGCACCCGCACCTGGACAACGCGGGGCGCGTCGCGGTGGTGCACAACGGGATCATCGAGAACTTCGCCGCGCTCCGCGCCGAACTGGCCGAGCGGGGCCGGGTGCTGGCGTCCGAGACGGACAGCGAGGTGGTGGCGCACCTGCTGGCCGAGGCCCACTCGGCCGGCGGGGACCTCGCGGAGTCGATGCGGCAGGTGTGCCGCCGACTGGAGGGGGCGTTCACCCTGGTCGCGGTGCACGCGGACGCGCCGGACGTGGTGGTCGGGGCGCGGCGGAACTCCCCGCTGGTGGTGGGCGTTGGAGAGGGTGAGTCCTTCCTCGCGTCGGACGTCGCCGCGTTCATCGCCCACACGCGGTCGGCGATCGAGCTGGGGCAGGACCAGGTGGTGGAACTGCGCCGGGACGGGGTGACCGTCACCGATTTCGACGGTGCGCCGGCCGAGGTCCGGGCGTACCACGTGGACTGGGACGCCTCGGCGGCCGAGAAGGGGGGTTACGACTACTTCATGCTCAAGGAGATCGCCGAGCAGCCCAAGGCGGTCGCCGACACCCTGCTCGGGCGGATCGACGCCGCCGGTTCGCTGACGCTCGACGAGGTGCGGATCCCCGACTCCGTCCTGCGCGAGGTCGACAAGGTGGTGGTGGTCGCCTGCGGGACGGCGTACCACGCGGGCATGATCGCCAAGTACGCGATCGAGCACTGGACCAGGCTGCCCTGCGAGACGGAGCTGGCCAGCGAGTTCCGCTACCGGGACCCGATCCTGGACCCGCGCACGCTGGTGATCGCGATCTCGCAGTCCGGCGAGACCATGGACACGCTGATGGCGCTGCGGCACGCCCGGGAGCAGGGGGCCAAGGTGCTGGCGGTGTGCAACACCAACGGGTCGACGATCCCCCGCGAGTCCGACGCGGTGCTCTACACGCACGCCGGGCCCGAGGTGGCGGTCGCGTCGACGAAGGCGTTCCTGACGCAGCTGGTGGCCTGCTACCTGGTGGCGCTGTACCTGGGGCAGGTGCGGGGCACCAAGTGGGGCGACGAAGTGCGCGACGTGGTGCGGGAGTTGTCGGAGATCGCCGGTGCCGTGGAGGAAGTGCTCGGCACGATGGAGCCGGTCCGGGAGCTGGCGCGGTCGCTCGCCGACAAGAACACGGTGCTCTTCCTCGGCCGGCACGTGGGGTACCCGGTGGCCCTGGAGGGTGCGCTGAAGCTCAAGGAGCTGGCGTACATGCACGCCGAGGGGTTCGCCGCGGGCGAGCTGAAGCACGGGCCGATCGCCCTGGTGGAGAAGGACCTGCCGGTGGTCGTCGTGGTGCCCTCGGCGCGCGGGCGCTCGGTGCTGCACGACAAGATCGTGTCCAACATCCAGGAGATCCGGGCGCGCGGGGCGCGCACCATCGTGATCGCCGAGGAGGGCGACGAGACGGTGGTGCCGTACGCGGACCATCTGATCCGGGTGCCGTGTACGCCTACGCTTCTCCAGCCGTTGGTGACGACGGTGCCCCTCCAGGTCTTCGCGTGCGAGCTGGCGACGGCACGGGGCAACGAGGTGGACCAGCCGAGGAATCTGGCGAAGTCCGTGACTGTGGAGTGAGTGGGCAGTGATTGTTGGGGTCGGGATCGACGTCGCCGAGATCGAGCGGTTCGGGGCGGCGCTGGAGCGTACGCCGCAGATGGCCGAACGGCTCTTCGTGGAGCGGGAGTTGATGCTGCCGAGCGGGGAGCGGCGGGGAGTGGCCTCCCTGGCGGCGAGGTTCGCCGCCAAGGAGGCGCTGGCGAAGGCGCTGGGCGCGCCGGCCGGGCTGCTGTGGACGGACGCCGAGGTGTACGTCGAGGAGTCGGGCCAACCGCGGCTGCGCGTCTCGGGCAGCGTGGCGGCACGCGCGGAGGCGCTCGGCGTGCGGTCCTGGCACGTGTCGCTCAGCCATGACGCGGGGGTGGCGTCGGCGGTGGTGATCGCGGAGGGGTAGGGGGAGGGGGAGGAGGGGCTGGGGACTGGGTGCTGCGTGCTGGGTGTGCGTGGGGCGGTGGCTGGTGCGGCGTTCGGCCTTCCGCGTGTGTCTGGTGATGCGTCCGGCCTTTCCGCGCCGCTCGCCCCGTGCTGACGTTTCTGTGCCGCCCCGGTCCCGGGTTTTCGGCGGCCCGGCCGTCCCGGGGTGGGGCGGGGGGTGGAGGACACTCGGGGTATGCGTACTGGGCTGAGTGTGGAGATGGTGCGGGGTGCCGAGCGGGAGCTGATGGCCAGGCTCGGCGACGGGGTGCTGATGCAGCGGGCCGCCGCCGGGCTGGCCGCCGCCTGCGCCGATGTGCTGGGGCGGGTGTACGGGACCCGGATCGTGCTGCTCGTCGGCAGCGGCGACAACGGGGGCGACGCCCTGTACGCCGGGGCCCGCCTCGCCCGGCGCGGCGCCGGGGTGACCGCCGTCCTCGTCGACGCGCGCGGGCGTGCCCACGAGGGCGGGCTCGCCGCACTGCGCGGGGCCGGCGGCAGCGTCGTACCCGGGCCGCACCGGCCGCACGAGGTGCACGAGGAGGGCGCGGGCGCGGCCGGGTCCGCCGCGTACACCGCCCTCGCCCGTGCCTCCCTCGTGCTCGACGGGATCACCGGCATCGGCGGACGCGGCGGGCTGCGCGAGGAGGCGGTGCCGCTGGTGCGGGCCGCCGAGCGCTCCGGGGCGGTGCTCGTGGCGGTGGACCTGCCCAGCGGGGTCGACGCGGACAGCGGGCGGGTCGACGGGGAGTGCGTGCACGCGGACGTGACCGTGACCTTCGGGGCGTACAAGCCGGGCCTGCTCATCGACCCGGCCCGGGAGTGCGCGGGGGCGCTGCGGTACGTCGACATCGGGCTGGAGACCGCCGGGGTGCCGGCCGCCGTCGAGGCGCTCCAGCACGCGGACGTGGCGCGGCTGCTGCCCGAACCGGCCGCCGAGAGCGACAAGTACCGGCGGGGCGTCGTGGGGGTGGTGGCCGGGTCGGCGCGCTACCCGGGGGCCGCCGTGCTGGCCGTTGCGGGTGCGCTGCGGGGCGGCGCGGGGGCCGTGCGGTACGTCGGGCAGGGCGCCGACGCGGTGCTCGCCAGGTTCCCCGAGACACTGGTCGGGCGGGGTACGCCGGGGGAGGCCGGGCGGGTACAGGCATGGGTGATCGGCCCCGGGCTCGACGACGGCACCGAGGGCGCGCTGGAGGAGGTGCTGGCGTCCGACGTGCCGGTGCTGGTGGACGCGGACGGGCTGCGCGGGCTCGACCCGGAGGCGGTACGGGGCCGGAGCGCGGCCACCTTGCTGACGCCGCACGCGGGGGAGGCGGCGCGGTTGCTCGGGGTGGAGCGGGGGGTGGTGGAGGAGCGGCGGCTCGACTCCGTGCGGAAGGTGGCGGTGCGGTTCGGGGCGACGGTGCTGCTCAAGGGGTCTACGACGTTGATCGCGGGTCCGGGTCCGGGGACTGGGGCGGGGGCGGGGGCGGGGTTGGAGCTGGACGGGGGGCGTCCGGTGCGGGTCAATCCGACGGGGACGGGGTGGCTGGCCACGGCCGGGAGCGGGGATGTGCTGGCGGGGCTGGTGGGGGCGCTGATGGCGGCGGGACTGCCGGTGTTCGACGCGGCGTCCGTCGGGGCGTACCTGCACGGGCTGGCCGGGCGGGGGGCGGCTCGGGGGGCGCCGGTGTCGGCGGGGGATGTGGCGGAGGGGATTGGGGAGGCGTGGCGGTCGGTGCGGGGTGGGAGGTAGCGGGGTTGCGGGGGTGTCGGGGGTGGCGGTGCGGCGGGGCCGGGGGCGTGCGGCTCCGCCGGGGGCCGCCCCCTTGCCCGCCCGTTCCGCCCCCTTGGGGCGGCCCCGTCGCCCAAGGGGGCGGGGGCGAGAGGCGCGGCCCCGGCGCCCAAGGGGGTGGGGGTGAGGCGGCCCCGTCGCCCGAGGGGGCGGCGGGGCCGGTGGGGTTAGGGGTGGGTGGGGTTGAGGGGGGTGTCGAGGGTCCATTCGACGGGGATGTTCTCGCCGCCGAACTCCTTGATGAGCAGTTCGTTGTCGGTGAGGTGGCGGTCGGCGGACTGCAGGCCGCGGACCCTGGTGCCCGGCTTGGCGCCCCAGACGTAGACCCTGCTGCCGACGCCGAGCTTCTTCCACAGGCGGGCCGCGTCCTCGACGTACAGGTTCACGCAACCGCCGGAGCCCGCCTCGAAGAGGTCGCCGTACGTGCCGTGCAGCGCCTGGCCGCCGCTGAAGAACTGGCTGTACGGCATGGGGGCGTTGTTGTAGATGGTGGAGAAGTGGTTCTTGTGCCTCCAGTAGATCCGGTGCCATCCGGTACGCGTCTCCAGCCCGCGGATGCCGCTGCGGATCGGCACCGGGGCGAAGGTGACCTTCTTGCCGACCTGCACCCACAGGAGCTGGCGGGGAAGGTCCACGCAGGTGACCGAGTAGCCGTAGCGGACCGGGCACTTGCCCGCCGCGTTCGGGTTCTTGCGGGCCTCGCGGACCAGCAGCAGCCCGTGCGTCTTCGCGGTCGCCCGGCCGTCGGCGGGGTCGATGTTCAGCTGCCGCTGGAGCTTGCGGATGGCGACGCAGTCGGCGGGCGACTGCTTGCCGTCGACCGGCAGGCGGAGCTTGCGTTCCAGCTCCTTCTGGTACGGGCCGGTGGGCGCCGTGCACGGCGGTTCGGGCGCCGGTGCGGTGTACGCGGCGGGGGCGGCGGACGCGCTGGGCACGGCGGCCGCCGCGGACGCAACCGGTACGGCGGTCACCGCCACGGCGATGAGACCGGCGAGTACGGGTATACGGGCGGGACGGGTGGCCTTCATGGTTCCTCAGCTCCTCCGGCGTGCGGGCGGTACCCCGACTCGGGCCCGCCTCTCGTCCCATCGGGCGGCCCCGCGGCCCCGCGCGCCAGGCACGCAACTCCGCAAGGGTGAAAGCCCACGCCAAATGTGTGACAAGGCGTGAAGTGACGCATACGCACAGGAATGTGGCGGAGTGCCGACCCGGCGGCACGGGCCGCCGGGGGGCCGCCCCGGCCGGGCGGGCCGTGCCGCTCTGCGAGACTGGGCGGGATGACCGTGACAGACGAGACCGTGGCAAGCGACGTGATGAGCATGGCGATGAGCCGGCCGGTGACCCCGGCGACGACGTGCGCACCCCTGCGCGCCCGCGCCGAGATCGACCTCGCCGCCCTCCGCGCCAACGTCCGTACGCTGCGTGAACGCGCCCCGCACGCCGCGCTGATGGCCGTGGTGAAGTCCGACGCGTACGGGCACGGGGCGGTGCCCTGCGCCCGCGCCGCCCTGGCGGCCGGTGCGACCTGGCTCGGCACGGCCACCCCGCAGGAGGCGCTCGCCCTGCGCGCCGCCGGGATCACCCCGGCCGACGCACGCGTGATGTGCTGGCTGTGGACGCCCGGCGGGCCCTGGCGCGAGGCGGTCGAGGCCGAGCTCGACCTGGGGATCAGCGGGATGTGGGCGCTGCGCGAGGTCATCGGGGCCGCCCGCGCCCTGGGCCGTCCGGCCAGGATCCAGCTCAAGGCCGACACCGGCCTGGGGCGCAACGGCTGCCAGCCGGAGGACTGGCCCGAACTCGTGGCCGCCGCCCGCGCCGCCGAGACCGAGGGCACCGTCCGGGTCACCGGCCTGTGGTCGCACTTCGCGTGCGCGGACGAGCCGGGCCACCCGTCCATCGACCTCCAGCTCGCCGCCTTCCACGAGATGACCGGGTACGCGCGCGCCCAGGGGCTGGACCCCGAGGTGCGGCACATCGCCAACTCCCCGGCGACGCTGACCCTGCCGCACGCGCACTTCGACCTCGTACGGACCGGGATCGCGATGTACGGGGTCTCGCCCGCCCCGGAGCTGGGCACGCCCGCCGAACTGGGGCTGCGCCCGGTGATGAAGCTGGCCGCCTCGGTGGCCCTGGTGAAGGACGTGCCCGCCGGTCACGGCGTCAGCTACGGGCACCACTACGTCACCGAGCGGGACACCACCCTGGGCCTGATCCCGGTCGGGTACGCGGACGGCATCCCGCGCAACGCCTCCGGGCGCGGTCCGGTGCTGGTCGGCGGCCGGTGGCGGCGGGCCCGCGGCCGGATCGCGATGGACCAGTTCGTGGTCGACCTCGGGGGCGAGCGGGTCGAACCCGGCGCGGAGGCGGTGCTGTTCGGGTCGGGCGAGCGCGGCGAGCCGACCGCCGAGGACTGGGCGCAGGCCGCGGACACCATCGCGTACGAGATCGTCACCCGCATCGGTTCCCGCGTCCCGCGCGTCTACGTCGATGAGGAGGACGCCGCCGGCGAAAACGCGGAGGATGGCGTCAGCGAAGTGGATCTCGGGGAAGAACCGTCCGGAGACCGGTAGGCAGCAGCCAGGCACCAGCTAGGAGCGGCACGTGAGCGAGAGCAGCGCAGAGGGCGTCGTCGCCGCGGCGCGGGCGGCGGCCGAAGCAGCGGATTCCGCCACGGCGGGCAACTGGCGCCGGGCCGGACTGGCCGGGGCCGCCCTCGGCGTGGTCGCCGCGGGTGCGGCCGCCGGTGTCGCCATCGAGCGGCTCACCGTCGGCCGGGGCATGCGCAAGCGGGCCCGCCTCGCGCTCGACGCGGCAGGACCCTACGGCGCGCTGCGCGGCACCCCGGGCACCGCGGTCGCCGACGACGGCACCGAGCTGTACTACGAGAGCGACGAGCCGCGGCCCGAATCCGCCCCCCAGCGCCGCAAGCTCCTCGGCCGCCGCGCCCCCGCCCCCGTCACGGTCGTCTTCAGCCACGGCTACTGCCTCAACCAGGACTCCTGGCACTTCCAGCGGGCCGCCCTGCGCGGCGTCGTGCGCACCGTCCACTGGGACCAGCGCAGCCACGGCCGCTCCGCGCGCGGCTCGGCCCAGGCCGACGGCGTACCCGTCGACATCGACCAGCTCGGCCGGGACCTCAAGGCCGTCATCGACGCCGCGGCACCCGAGGGGCCGCTGGTGCTGGTGGGTCACTCGATGGGCGGAATGACGGTGATGGCGCTGGCCGACCAGTACCCGGAGCTGATCCGCGACCGGGTCGTCGGCGTCGCCTTCGTCGGTACGTCGTCGGGCCACCTGGGCGAGGTGAACTTCGGGCTGCCGGTCGCCGGGATGAACGCGGTGCGCCGGGTGCTGCCCCGGGTGCTGCGCACGCTGGGCTCGCAGGCGGAGCTGGTCGAGCGGGGGCGGCGGGCGACCGCCGACCTGTTCGCGGGGGTCGTCAAGCGGTACTCGTTCGGTTCGCGGGACGTGGACCCGGCGGTCGCCAGGTTCGCCGAGCGGCTGATCGAGGGGACCCCGATCGACGTGGTCGCCGAGTTCTACCCGGCCTTCCAGGACCACGACAAGTCCGCCGCGCTCCAGGTCTTCGCCGAGGTGCCGGTGCTGGTGCTGGCCGGGGCGAAGGACCTGGTCACACCCAGTTCGCACAGCGAGACCATCGCGGCGCTGCTGCCGGACGCGGAGCTGGTCGTGGTGCCCGACGCGGGCCATCTGGTGATGCTGGAGCACCCCGAGCTGGTGAACGCGCGGCTCGCGGAACTGCTGGCCCGGGTGGGCGCGGTGCCGCCGACGGCCAGGACAGGCCCTAACGTGGACCGGCATGGAAGCACCGCACAGCGGGGCGGCTGAGCACGCCCCCGGTACCGACCCGGTCAACTCGACCTCCCTCACCGTCCACTCGCCCGCCGAAATGGGGGAGTTGGGGCGCGCGCTGGCCAAGCTGCTGCGTCCGGGCGACCTGGTGATGCTCACCGGGGAGCTCGGCGCGGGCAAGACCACCCTCACCCGGGGCCTCGGCGAGGGCCTGGGCGTGCGCGGCGCCGTGACCTCGCCCACCTTCGTCATCGCCCGGGTGCACCCGCCGCTCGGCGCGGGGCCGGCGCTGGTGCACGTCGACGCGTACCGGCTCGGCGGCGGGCTGGACGAGATGGAGGACCTGGACCTCGACGTCTCGCTGCCCGAATCGGTGATCGTCGTGGAGTGGGGCGACGGCAAGGTCGAGGAGCTGTCCGACGACCGGCTGCACGTGGTGATCGACCGTGCGACGGGCGACACCGACGACGACGTACGCAAGGTGCGGCTGGACGGGATCGGGGCGCGCTGGGCTGCCGCGGACCTGGCGGGGCTGGGGGCCTGAGGGCACGAGGAGCTGGATCGCGGGGCGCCGGGGCGGGAACTCCGGCGCCCCGCCGTGCGTTGTCCCGGTACATTCCGACAAGCTGTCGGGAAGATGTTGCGTCGGGGGTACCGGACATGGTGACATGGGAGCGGAGTCCTTGGTTAGGTCTACCTAACCACCCGTCTCGCTGCGCCTGCTCCCGTCGCGCCTGCGCCCGTCGCCCCAGGAGGCGTCCATGTCGGCACCGGAACGAGAAGTCGAGAAGCCCATGACGCCTGCCCCCGCGGCCCCGGCGGCCCACGGCCCCGTCACGATGCGTGCGCTGCTGGCGTCGTGCGCGGCGGCCACGGCGGTCTCCACGCCCCCGCGCGGCACGGACGCGGCCGACGAGGCCCCGGCGCGGCGTGCGACGGGCAGCGAAAAGGGGGCCGTCGAGCGGCGCGACGCCGCTTAGACAGCCCCCCACCGCTCAGACAGCCCCCTGGGACGTGCTCCCGGGTTGGGTCCGCTGAACGTGTCCCGGGTTACGGGACGACCACGACCTTGACGTTGACCGTCGCGAACTCCCACATCCTGGTCGCGTCCGCCCGGGACATGCGCACCGCGCCGGTGCCCTCCTGCGGGGTGGCGCCCGGCGTCGGCATCGTGCCGTCCACCGCCGCGCTGAAGCCGATCGTCACACCGTCCACGCTGGTGAACCGGACCACGTGCTCCACGGGCTTGCCGTCCGATCCGGTGACCCGCAGGGAGCGGGTGGAGACCCGGTAGGTCTCCGGAACGGGGCTCACCGCGCTCGGCGAGACCGGGTAGGTCGGCGGCTTCTGCTGGGCCGCCGCCGGAGCCGCCTTGTCCACCAGCCACACCCGCTTGCCGGACAGCGAGTACACGACACGGGTGCCGGTGCCCGAGTTGGCCGGCAGCGCCAGCGGCGACGGCTTGGCTGCCTTGCCCTTGTCCTTGGGCCCGGTCGGCGAGGTGGCCGCGCTGGGCATGGACACCGAGTCGGGCACGTTCGCCGAGGCCTGGTAGGCGAGGAAGCCGACGACGGCGAGTGCCCCCGCGGTGAGCCCGGCCACGATTCCCGAGCTGCTGCTAGCCACCTTGCTGCACCTTTCGATCACCACTCACGGATCCTTGCGGACACAGCCCCGCACGACTCCCCGCACGACTTTGTCGTGACGGTAGCAGCCACCGCGCGAGCCGTCCGGACGCCGTGCTTCCGCTGCGTGGGCCGTAGGCTGTTCGCGTGCTCCTGCTCGCTGTGGATACCGCCACCCCCGCCGTCACCGCCGCCCTTCACGACGGTACGTCCGTCGTCGCCGAGACCACGCAGGTCGACGCCCGCAGGCACGGCGAACTGCTGCTGCCGCTGATCGACACGACCCTGCGCGAGGCCGGGCTGAAGCTCGACGCCGTCACCGGAGTCGTCGTGGGCGTCGGCCCCGGCCCGTACACCGGACTGCGGGTCGGGCTGGCGACGGCGGAGACCTTCGGGTTCGCGCTCGGCGTCCCGGTCCACGGGCTGTGCACGCTCGACGCGCTGGCGTACGCGGCGGCCGAGGGCCGGGGCGGTCTCGAAGGCCCCTTCGCGGTGGCCACCGACGCCCGCCGCAAGGAGGTCTACTGGGCGCGCTACGACGACGCCCGCACCCGCACCACCGAGCCCGCCGTGGACCGCCCCGCCGAGATCGCCGAGCGGCTCGCGGGCCTGCCCGTGGTGGGCGCCGGAGCGCGGCTCTACCCCGAGGCGTTCCCCGACGCGCGCGGCCCCGAGCACGTGTCGGCCGCGGCGCTCGCCTCGCTGGCCGCCGAGAAGCTGGCCGCCGGGAGCGACTTCCTGCCGCCGCTGCCGCTCTACCTGCGCCGCCCGGACGCCCAGGTGCCGAAGAACTACAAGGTGGTCACCCCGAAGTGACCGCCGCAGCCGAGCCGTCGACGACCCTTCTGCGCGAGATGCGCTGGTGGGACATCGAGCCCGTGCTCGCCCTGGAGCACGAGCTGTTCCCCGAGGACGCCTGGTCGCCCGGCATGTTCTGGTCCGAGCTGGCGTACGCGCGCGGCCCCCGGGCCAGCCGCCGCTACGTGGTCGCCGAGGACCCCGCCACCGGCCGGATCGTCGGCTACGCGGGCTTCGCCGCCGCCGGTGACCTCGGCGACGTACAGACCATCGCGGTCGCCCGCGACCAGTGGGGCACCGGACTCGGTGCCCGCCTCCTGACCGACCTGCTCAAGCACGCGACCGCCTTCGAGTGCACCGAGGTGCTGCTGGAGGTGCGCGTCGACAACACGCGCGCGCAGAAGCTCTACGAACGCTTCGGCTTCGAGCCGATCGGCTTCCGCCGCGGCTACTACCAGCCCGGCAACATCGACGCGCTGGTGATGCGGCGTACGACGACCGAAGAGACAGAAGAGATCCAGCCATGAACCTTGTCCGCGGTATCGACGAGCCCCTGGTCCTCGGCATCGAGACCTCCTGCGACGAGACCGGCGTCGGCATCGTGCGCGGTACGACGCTGCTCGCGGACGCCGTCGCCTCCAGCGTCGACACCCACGCCAGGTTCGGCGGCGTGGTCCCCGAGATCGCCTCCCGCGCCCACCTGGAAGCGATGGTCCCGACCATCCGCCGGGCCCTGAAGGACGCCGGGGTCGCCGCCTCCGACCTGGACGGCATCGCCGTCACCGCGGGGCCCGGCCTGGCGGGCGCGCTGCTGGTGGGCACCACGGCCGCCAAGGCGTACGCCTACGCGCTCGGCAAGCCCCTCTACGGCGTCAACCACCTCGCCTCGCACATCTGCGTCGACCAGCTGGAGCACGGCAAGCTGCCCGAGCCGACGATGGCGCTGCTGGTCAGCGGCGGCCACTCGTCGCTGCTGCTCGCCCCCGACATCACCTCCGACGTACGTCCGCTGGGCGCGACCATCGACGACGCGGCGGGCGAGGCGTTCGACAAGATCGCCCGGGTGCTGAACCTGGGCTTCCCCGGCGGCCCGGTCATCGACCGGCTCGCCAAGGAGGGCGACCCGAAGGCCATCGCGTTCCCGCGCGGACTGACCGGCTCCCGTGACCCGGCGTACGACTTCTCCTTCTCCGGTCTGAAGACGTCCGTCGCGCGCTGGATCGAGGCCAAGCGCAACGCGGGCGAGGAGGTCCCGGTGCGGGACGTCGCCGCGTCCTTCCAGGAGGCGGTCGTGGACGTGCTGACCAGGAAGGCGGTGCGGGCCTGCAAGGACGAGGGCGTCGACCACCTGATGATCGGCGGCGGCGTCGCCGCCAACTCCCGGCTGCGGGCGCTCGCCGAGGAGCGCTGCGAGCGGGCCGGCATCAAGCTGCGCGTCCCGCGGCCCGGTCTGTGCACGGACAACGGGGCGATGGTCGCGGCCCTCGGCGCCGAGATGGTGGCCCGGAGCAGGCCGTCCTCGGACTGGGACCTGTCCGCGGACTCCTCGCTCCCGGTGACCGAACCCCACGTACCGGGGGACTCGCACGCCGACGACGGGCATGGGCACGGCCACTCGCACGCCCATGACCACGACCACGTCCACGAGATCAGCAAGGACAACCTCTACTCATGACCGTCGCACTGATGTGGGAGGCCCGTGCCACCGACGGCAGGGGCGCCGAACTGCTGGAGTGGGCCAGGGCCAGGGCCGGTGAACTGGCCCTCTCCCCGGTGCGGCGGGAACTGCTGCGGGCGCCGCAGGACCGGGTCCTGGTCATCACCTGGTGGGAGGCCCCGCTCGACGCGGAGCTGCCCGAACTTCCCGAGCCGGAGGCCGACCTGATCACCCGGGCCGTGCACAGGTGGCGCTTCGAGACGGTCCCGGACTGATCCCGGTGCCGGACCCGGGCGAGGTCCGGCACCGTCCGCCCCGGTGCGCGCGACCGGCCCCTTCTCCGGGCCCGGGGTACGCTCGGAACCCGTAGCGAAACGGGCATAAGGAGTGAAGCGGTCATGAGGGTCGACGTCCACGCGCACTACTTCCCCGAGCTCTACCTGGCCATGCTGGACGACTTCCGCGGCCCGTCGGACCTGACCGCCGCCGCGCGCAAGAGCCGTGGCGGCGGCACGGAGCCGGAGATCGAGGCCCGGCTGGCGGCGATGGACGCGGCCGGGGTCGACGTACAGCTGCTCTCGGCCGCACCGCTGACCCCGTACTTCCCGGACTCCTGGCAGGCGCTCGGGGCGGCCCGGGTCGCCAACGCCGCGTACGGCGACCTCCTCACGGCCCACCCCGGCCGCTTCCGCGCCCTCGCCGCCCTGCCGCTGCCGAACGGTCTCGCGGCGGCCGACGAACTGGGGCGCGCCATGGACGAGTTGGGCTTCCTGGGTGCCGCCGTCACGACGACCGTGCTCGGCCGGCCGCTCGACGACCCCGAGTTCGTCCCCCTCTTCGAGGCGCTGGAACTGCGCGGCGCGGTGCTCCTCCTCCACACGCCGGACGGCGAGGACGCCCCGCGGGCCGGTGAGGAGCCGGACCTGACCCCGTACCCCGACATCCGCCTCGTCACCACCGGTGCCGTCCCGCCGTCCCGCCCGCTCGGCCCCCGCCACCACCACGCGGTGCCCGACGCGGACGCGCTGCGGCGGGCGGCGGTGACCTTCGGGCCCGAACGGCTGCTGTTCGGCAGCGGGTTCCCGTACGGAACGGAGGCGGCCGACCACGCACTGGTGCCGGACGCGAACGTGAGGGAACTTCTCGGGCTGTAGCGACCGTTGTCCCTTTAGCCTCCGTTTGCCGAGGCCGCCGTACTCTGGGGGACGAGTAGGACCGGGGGAAGGGGTGTTCAGATGGCTTGGTACTGGTGGTTGTTCATCTTCTTCATGATGGGCGGCTTCGGCGGCATGGCGAACATGGGCCGGCAGGCCCTCGCCACCAGGCACGAGCGGCAGATGGAGCGGATCGCCGCCGAGCGCAAGGAGCGGCAGGCCCTGGAGGCGGCGGGCAAACCGCCCGAGCCGGTCTGCGGCTGCACGCACCACCTCGCGAAGCACGACAAGGCGGGCAAGTGCCACGAGTCGGTGGAGCAGCCGACCGCCTGGGACGAGGACAAGAAGCCGATCCGCTTCGAGGCCGGCACCTGCAACTGCCAGCAGTACGTGGGCCCGCAGCCGCTCTCGCAGGTGTACGCGGAGGAGCTGACGGACCTCTGAGGGGGGCTCTGCTCCGACGGGGCGGACCCGCGCGGTAGCGTCGACGCGGCCCCGTCACCGTACGAAGGAACCCGAGCCGCATGCCGCGCCCGCCCCTGCCGCCGCCCCCGCCGCCCGCCGAGATCCAGGCCTGGCCCGACCGCGGCGCACTGCTGGCCGACCGGGCCCGCGCGATGCGGGAGCTGGGACGCCGGGCGCTCGGGGTGCCCGCGGCGGTCGGCTTCTGGCTGTACGCGCTGCTGCTGGTGATCGGGTGGGGCTGCGTGGGAGTGGCGCTCCAGTCCTTCGCCGAGGGCATGTTCCCCGAAGTCCTGGTCGGTGTGGTCTTCCTGGTGCTCGGCATCGGCGCGATCGTGCCCGCCGCGATCCTGCTGGGGCTCGGCGTCAGGCGCGACCGGGTGATACGCGAACGGCTGCGCGCCTGGGGCGAACTGGGGCCCGACCCGGCGGTGGACGCCGAACTGCGCGCACCGGTCCGCAGCCTCGCCTGGCTGCTGCCGTCCTTCGTGCTGGCCGCGCTCGGACTGTGGACCTCGCTGGGCTGGTCGGCGCGTGCGCTCCCCGGCGAGGACACCTACGCGGAGGCCGCGTACTTCATCGGAATGGGGTGCGTGCTGTGGCTGGTGGGGCTGCTGGGCGTCCTGAAGGCGGTGCGGCACTACCGGTGGGCGCTGCGCAGCGCGCACACGCCCACCGGGGCGGAGTCCTGAGCCTGCGAGCGAGTTGACGGGCCGCCCGGGGCCGGGCCGTGGCCGGTTCCGGGGTCGGGGTCGGGGCCGGTGATCAGGGGGCTGCCGTCACTCCCCGAACCGCTCCCGTGGCCGGGCCCCATGGGTACCTGCCACTCCGCGAACTGCTTCCGTGGCCGGGCCCCACGGGTAACTGTCACTCCCCGAACTGCTCCCGGGACGCCGCCCACACCCACTCCGTACGCGGCTCCCGGCCGGGTAGTTCCGCGCGGCCGGTCGCCCACAGCAGCAGCCGGGCCGGCTCCTCGGTGCCGACCGGGAACTCCGGGAACAGCCGCTCCATCACCAGCGTGCTGAGCCCGGCCGGCGGCAGCCACTCCGCCTTCAGGCCGCGCGTGATGTCGTACGTGTGCAGCAGCGCCTCCGCCACTCCCATCGCCTCGAACCCGCTCGGGTCGCACGCGCCCCAGTGGAACGCCCGGACCTCGGGGCCCGCCGTGGCGAGCGCGCTGCCGAGCAGCCCGGCCGCCGCGGTGATCACGTGCAGCACCTCGCGCGGAGGCGTGCCGGGCGGAACCGTCAGGTCCATCGGGAGGTATCCCTCCGTCGGCCGGGCCGCCAACTGCCCCGCGTACGCGGTCAGATCGTGCGCGATGTGTACGGCCGTCTCCCAGCAGCTCCACTCCAGGGAACCGGCGGCCACGGTCCAGTCGGCGTCCTCGGCATACGGCTGAAGGACGTTCAGCAGCTCGGCGAGCGCATCGTCGATAGGGGTCATGCCCATGCCCTACCCGGTGCCGCACGGCTCAGACGGGGTGGCCGATCAGCATGGCGGGGGCGCCGGCGACACGGGTCAGGAAGACGGTGGCGGAGTTCCGGCCGGAGAGCTTCATCTTCTTGCGGAGCTCCTCCGGCTCGACGGCCGAGCCGCGCTTCTTGACGGTGAGGATGCCGACCTCGCGCTCGCGCAGCAGGGCCTTCAGCTTCTTCACGCCGAAGGGGAGCCGGTCGGTGATCTCGTAGGCGGTGGCGTACGGGGTCGGGCGCAGCTCGTCCGCCGTGATGTACGCGATCGTCTCGTCGATCAGACCGCCGTCGAGGTCCTCGGCCACCTCCGCGACCAGATGGGCGCGGATGACGGCGCCGTCCGGCTCGTAGAGGTAGCGGCCGACCGGGCGCACGCCGGGGTCGGGCAGGCCGCGGCCGAGGAGGGTCGCGCCGCCGGGCAGCAGGGTGGCGCGGCGGGCACCGGGGGCGGGGGGTACGGGGGGCGCGCCCGCGGTGGTGCCGGCAGACGGGGGCCGGGGGGCGTCGGCGGCGGGGTGCGGGTCGGCCGTGGCGGCTGTCCGCCGGGCGGCATCGGGGGCCGTCTGCCGGCCGGTCCCGGCGGCCTGCGGGGCGTGCCAGAGGACGGCCTCCTTCACGTCGCCGTGGTCGGAGATCCACTCGGCCTCGAAGTCCTCGGGGACCAGCTCGTGCGGGATGCCCGGGGCGATCTTGATGGCGCCGGTGCCGACGCTCCGAACCGCCTCGATCGAGAACGACAGGGGCGGCGAGTACGCCTCGGGGTCGAAGATCCGGCCGCGGCCCGAACCCCGCCCGCCGGCGCGGCGGGCCGGGTCGATGAACACGGACTCGGCGGCGGAGAGGTCGTGGGTCAGCACGTCCGCGGTGACGACGGTGAGGGCGGCCGGGTCGGGCAGCAGGGCGTCCGCGTTGGCACGGGCGGCCAGGCAGGTCGCGGGGTCGAGGTCCACGGCCTCGACGGTCAGGCCCGCGCGGGCCATGGCCAGGGCGTCGCCGCCGATGCCGCCGCAGAGGTCCACGACGTGGGAGACGGGGGTTTCCGGCGCGGGGCCCATGGCGCGGAAGCGGGCCGCCCGGTACTCGGCCACCGACTTGCGGGTGGACTGCTCGACGCCGTTGGGCGTGAAGTACATCCGCCCCGCGTCCTCGGCGCCGAACTTCGCCGCCGCCCGCTGCCGCAGCCGCGCCTGGGCCAGCGCGGCGGAGACCAGCTCGGGGGAGTGGTCGCGGCGCAGCCGGGTCGCCACCGCCAGCTCCTGGGCGGGGTCGTAGTCCCGCAGCTCGGCGAGGAGGGCCTGGCCCTCGGGTGAGAGCAGGGCGCGGAAGGCGTCCGTGGGGCCGGTGGCGGAGGCCGCCGGGCCGGGGGCGGAGGGCGCGGGGTCGGGGCGGTTCGTCACCCGGTCCATTGTGGGCCAGCCCGGGAACGCCTGTGGGCCGTGCGGGGGACGGGGCGGGTGTGGTCGCGGTGTCGGCCGGGTCGCGGGGTGTCGCGCTGACAGGATGCGGCGCCATGCGACTTGTACGACAAACAGAAGAAAGAGGGCTCTCTGTGGATATCTCGGGAGCAGGCGGGCGCAGACGCGGGACGATGGTGATCGCGGTTCTGGTGGTGGCCGCAATCGCCTCGGGGTGCGCGACCCCGGCACAGGAGACGGGCGGGCAGGGCGGGTCGGCCCGGGAGAAGGGGGAAACGAAGGGGCAGGGGGTGGACGGCGCGGCGGGGTCGCTGCTCTCCCCGGCGGAGAAGCTGCGGCGCCAGCAGGAGGCGGCGAAGGCGGCGAAGGTGGCCAGGGGGGCGGCGGCCAAGCGGTGGGGCCTCGCCCAGGTGCCGCTGACGGCACCCGCGCCGCCCCGGGTCAAGCCGAGGATCAAGGCCCGGCCGGGCTTCGAGGTGGACGGTCAGGTCTCCGAGGGGCTGCCGCCCGTCTTCACGACCGTCCCGGTCAAGGACAGGGTCGTCTTCCTGACGATGGACGACGGCGCGGAGAAGGACCCCGAGCTGCTCCGGATGATGAACGAGCTCAAGATCCCGTACAGCGCGTTCCTCTCCGACTACCTGGTCAAGGAGGACTACGGCTACTTCAAGAAGATGCAGGACCTGGGTGTCTCCCTGCACAACCACACCCTCAACCACCGCTATCTGCCCGGACTTTCGTACCGAAAGCAGCGTTACGAAATCTGCGGGCAGCAGGTGAACATCGAGAAGCGGTACGGCAAGCGGCCCCCGCTCTTCCGCCCGCCGTACGGGAACTACAACAAGGACACGCTCGTCGCCGCCAAGTCCTGTGGGGTCAAGGCAGTGCCGCTGTGGGCGGCGGAGGCGTTCCCGGACCGGATGGAGTGGCGCGAATGGGACCGCGACCTGCACCCCGGCGACATCGTCCTCACACATTTCCGGGGGCGGGGTGACTGGAAGGGGAGCATGCCCGACATGATTCGTCGCGTCATGAAGACGATCACCGCGAAGGGTTACGCGGTGGCCAAGCTGGAGGATTACGTGTGAGCCGAGGACGGGTACGCCGGCCGGGGGCATGGGTGGCACGGGCGGTGGCGGTCGGTGTGCTCGTCGCGGTGACGGGAGGGTGCACGCAGGGAGAGGGCGGCGGCGCGGGGGCCGGGGCGTCGGCCGGGACCGGGGCGAGCGGGACCGCGAGCGCCCGGCCCGGCGGGCCGGAGCCCGGCCGGCCGGCCCCCGCGGCGCCCCGGGTGGACGCCCGGGGCGTGCCGGTGAAGGCGTACGCGCGGTGGGGGCTGGCCGGGCCGCTCGCGCCGGTGCCGGCCGCGCCGGACCGTACGCCCGTCCTCGGGAAGTCCGGGCCGCCCGTCGTGCTGGACCGGGTCCGCACCCGCGACAAGGTGGTCTTCCTGACCTTCGACGACGGGGCGGAGAAGGATCCCCGGTTCGTGCGGATGGTGGCGGACCTGAAGCTGCCGATCAGCATGTTCCTGACCGACAGCGTGGCCGGGAGCGACTACGGCCACTTCAGGAAGCTCCGCGACGCGGGCGGCGGCACGATCCAGAACCACACCACCGGCCACGCGAACCTCCGCACCCTCCCCTACGAGGGCCAGCGGAAACAGATCTGTGGCCAGCAGGACCGGCTGGAGCGCGAGTTCGGCAGCCGGCCGACCCTCTTCCGGCCGCCGTACGGCAACTACAACGCGAACACGGTCCGGGCGGCGGGCAGTTGCGGGGTGAAGGCCCTCGTCCTGTGGCGCGAGTCGATGCAGATCCACAACATGCAGTACGCGGAGGGCAAGCGCCTCAAGCCCGGTGACATCGTCCTCGCCCACTTCCGCGGCCCCGCCGAGCTGAAGGGCTCGACGATCACCGAGATGACGACCCGGATGCTGCGCCGCATCCAGGAGCAGGGGTTCACGGTGGCCCGGCTGGAGGACTACCTCTAGCGGGGACGGGGACGGGGACGGGAGCGGGTGCGCGGGTGGCGTCGGGGGGTGCGGTGCCGGTCCGCGCGGTGCCGGGGTGCGTGGTGCCGGGGTGTGCGGTGGCGGTCCGCACGATCTTCCAGGACCGTGCGCCTCCGACGATCACCGCGATCACGATCAGTACCGCCACCACCGCCTGGAGGGTGCCCGTGATCACCAGGTCGGCGCGCAGGAAGACCCAGGCGGTCAGCAGGACGACGGCGGCGACGGCGCCGAAGGTGATCACGGGCGTCCAGTCCATGGCCGGGGCCTCCTCCGGGCCCGCCCGGCCGGGGGTCGTCCTGTTCACCGCGCCGAGCCGGGGCAGGGAGCGGACGACGAAGTAGGCCACCGCTGCGGCGAGCACCACCGCGTCGGCGACGAGCACCAGTACCGCCAGGGCCGCGTCGCCCCACCGGCTCGGGGGCCGGTGGGGCTGTCCCGCGGGCGGATTCCGGCGCGGTGCGCCGCTGTCGGGGGCCATGGTTCGCACTGTCGTACGGAACCGGGGAGGGGGTGGGCGCGTTGTCCGTACCGAGACGCTTCCGGCCCCGTACCGCGACGTGCGCCGGCCCGTACCCCGGTCCCTCCGGCCCGTGCCCCGGCCCGTACCCCGGTCCCTCCGGCCCGTGCCCGGTTCTTGCGGCTGGTACCGGGGTTCTTCCGGCTCGTACCGGGGTCCCCGCCACCACCGGCGGTCCTGAATTGGCACTCCGCTTGACCGAGTGCTAACCGCGTCATAGTCTCGGCTCTGGCACTCACCACTGGAGAGTGCCAACACAGCGACGGGCAGGTCCGGCACCCGCGACGACGGATCCACCTGGTCGCCACCCCAGACTGTTAACCCCGTGAGATCTCCGAAGGGGGAGACCGGATCGTGACGACCGCCAGCTCCAAGGTTGCCATCAAGCCGCTTGAGGACCGCATCGTGGTCCAGCCGCTCGACGCCGAGCAGACCACCGCCTCTGGCCTGGTCATTCCGGACACCGCGAAGGAGAAGCCCCAGGAGGGCGTCGTCCTCGCCGTGGGTCCGGGCCGCTTCGAGAACGGCGAGCGCCTTCCGCTCGACGTGAACGTCGGCGACGTAGTGCTGTACAGCAAGTACGGCGGCACCGAAGTGAAGTACAGCGGCGAGGAGTACCTCGTCCTGTCGGCCCGCGACGTTCTCGCCATCGTCGAGAAGTAAGCAGGCCGGGGAGTAACCCACTTCCCGCATTTCCTGGACTGCGCCCCTGGCCCCCGCTCACACGCCGGGTGGCGAGGGGCGTAGTTCGTTTTGCACCGCTCGTTGTGCCAGGCACCGTGCGAAGTGCCGCAGTTCGTATTCCGAGAGGACTTGAAAAGCTCCATGGCGAAGATCCTGAAGTTCGACGAGGACGCCCGTCGCGCCCTTGAGCGCGGCGTCAACAAGCTTGCCGACACCGTGAAGGTGACGATCGGCCCCCGTGGCCGCAACGTCGTCATCGACAAGAAGTTCGGCGCCCCCACCATCACCAACGACGGTGTGACCATCGCGCGTGAGGTCGAGCTCGACGACCCGTACGAGAACCTGGGCGCCCAGCTGGTGAAGGAGGTGGCGACCAAGACCAACGACATCGCGGGTGACGGTACGACCACCGCCACCGTGCTGGCCCAGGCGCTGGTCCGCGAGGGTCTGCGCAACGTCGCCGCCGGCGCTTCCCCGGCCGCCCTGAAGAAGGGCATCGACGCCGCGGTCAAGGCCGTGTCCGAGGAGCTCCTCGCGACCGCCCGCCCGATCGACGACAAGTCCGACATCGCCGCCGTGGCCGCGCTCTCCGCGCAGGACCAGCAGGTCGGCGAGCTCATCGCCGAGGCCATGGACAAGGTCGGCAAGGACGGTGTCATCACCGTCGAGGAGTCCAACACCTTCGGCCTGGAGCTCGACTTCACCGAGGGCATGGCCTTCGACAAGGGCTACCTGTCCCCGTACATGGTGACCGACCAGGAGCGCATGGAGGCCGTCCTCGACGACCCGTACATCCTGATCCACCAGGGCAAGATCGGTTCCATCCAGGACCTGCTCCCCCTCCTTGAGAAGGTCATCCAGGCCGGTGGCTCCAAGCCGCTGCTGATCATCGCCGAGGACGTCGAGGGCGAGGCGCTCTCCACCCTCGTCGTCAACAAGATCCGCGGCACGTTCAACGCCGTGGCCGTCAAGGCCCCGGGCTTCGGCGACCGCCGCAAGGCGATGCTCGGCGACATGGCCACCCTCACCGGTGCCACCGTCATCGCCGAGGAGGTCGGCCTCAAGCTCGACCAGGCCGGTCTGGACGTGCTGGGCACCGCCCGCCGCGTCACGATCTCCAAGGACGACACGGTCATCGTGGACGGCGGCGGCAACGCCGAGGACGTCCAGGGCCGCGTCAACCAGATCAAGGCCGAGATCGACGCCACGGACTCCGACTGGGACCGCGAGAAGCTCCAGGAGCGCCTGGCGAAGCTCGCCGGAGGCGTCTGCGTCATCAAGGTCGGCGCCGCGACCGAGGTCGAGCTCAAGGAGAAGAAGCACCGTCTGGAGGACGCCATCTCCGCGACCCGCGCCGCGGTCGAGGAGGGCATCGTCTCCGGTGGTGGCTCCGCGCTCGTCCACGCCGTGAAGGTCCTGGAGGGCAACCTCGACAAGACCGGCGACGAGGCCACGGGTGTCGCGGTCGTCCGCCGCGCCGCCGTCGAGCCGCTGCGCTGGATCGCCGAGAACGCCGGTCTTGAGGGCTACGTCATCACCTCCAAGGTCTCCGAGCTCGACAAGGGCCAGGGCTTCAACGCCGCCACCGGCGAGTACGGCGACCTGGTCAAGGCCGGCGTCATCGACCCGGTCAAGGTCACCCGCTCCGCCCTGGAGAACGCCGCCTCCATCGCCTCGCTGCTCCTGACGACCGAGACCCTGGTCGTCGAGAAGCCGGCCGAGGAGGAGCCCGAGGCCGCGCACGGTGGCCACGGCCACTCCCACTGACGTCCCCCCGCGGACCGTCGGCGGCCGGCCGGCAGCAGTGCCGAGCGGCTGAGTGACTGAGCAGCACCGAGGCCCGGTGCCCCTTCGGGGGTGCCGGGCCTCGGTGCGTTTTTGTCCGGTAATGACTCCCGGGGACCGTGCGGATTCGGCCAGGAGTACGTCGGTTCCCGCCATTTGGCAATTTCACCCGGGCACTGTCCCGCCAGCGGGACAGTGGCGGGCGCGATCAGGTCGCAGGCCCCCCAGAGGCGTCCGACCAGGCCATTTTGATCGCGTTCAGGTGCCATCAAGGTCGCCGTGTCAGTCTCCGACCAAGGCGCAATGCCCAACGGGAGGCAGTAACCAATGTCAGAGCTGATGCAGCGGACCAGAGTCGTTCCAGTGGCGGAAAAGGGACAGGAAAAGCGCGCGTCGATGGCCACCTACGGCCAGGCGATGAAGCGCCGTACCTCCCTTTCCATTCCTCCGGGTATTCCCATTGGGGCGTGGCGGAATCTGGGACAGCACATCCACGCCGTTTCCAGCTCTTCGGCGTGGTGGCTCGGGGACTGGCTGCTGTACGGGCAGGAGGAGTACCCCAGCCGGTACAAGCACGCCATCGCGCAGACCTCGCTGGACTACCAGACGCTGCGCAACTACGCCTGGGTCGCCCGGCGCTTCGACTCGCACCTGCGGGTCTCCGGCCTCACCTTCCAGCACCACGCGGAGGTGGCCAGCCTGCCCGCCGACGAGCGGTCGCACTGGCTGCGCCGGGCCAAGGAACTCGGCTGGTCCCGCAACGAGTTGAGGCGGCAGGTGAAGGCCAGCAAGGAGATCGCCGGCGGACGCGTTCCGGCGCGGCTGAAGATGCGGCCCAACGACGACCAGCGGCAGCGCTGGCAGGAGGCGGCCGAGCACGAGGCGGTGGACCTCCTGGCGTGGATCACCAGGATCCTCGACGACGTTTCGCGGTGACGGCGTAGCCCCGGCGGGGCCGGTACGGCTGAACTGGACGCCCAGGACGTACCGATGGAGCGTCCGGGGCGTACCGAAGTAGGCGAGGCGGCCGAGTGCCGTGTGCGGAGGAAGAGATGCGGGATCAGGTTTCGACGGCGACCGGGCCACCACCACCTTCGGCGATCGCCTCCCGCACCTCGGCAGCGCACATCCGGGGGCCGCGGCACCGGGTGGACCGCCGGGCGGTGCTCTGGTGGACGCTGCGGATGCTCGTCGGCGCGGGCGTCACGCTCGGCGCGCTGGGCCTGACGTACTGGCTCTGGGAGGCGTCCAGGCCGTGGGTCGGGCCGGTGGCGCTCGTCGCGGCGGCCGGGTTCCTGGTGACCACCGCGGTCATGCCGGCCTGGCGGTACCACGTGCACCGCTGGGAGTGCACCGAGCACGCCGTCTACGAGCTCAAGGGCTGGCTGGTGCGGGAGTGGCGGATCATCCCGGTCTCCCGCATCCAGAGCGTCGACATGGTGCGCGGCCCGCTCCAGCTGATGCTCGGCCTGGGCACCCTCCGGGTGGTCACCGCGTCGCCGGAGGGCCGGATCAAGATCGTCGGCCTGGACGCGGACGTCGTCGCGAAGGAAGCGGCGGTGCTGACCGAGCTGACGCAGACGAGCGCCGGGGACGCGACATGACCGTCTCGGAGGTGGAGAAGCCGTCCCCGGCCGGCCCCGGCGAGGTGGCGGAGGACGACTCCTCGGTCCCCTGGCAGCGGCTGCACCCCCGGCTGATCTGGGTCAACGCGGCCCGCTTCGGGCTCTCGCTGGTGCCCACCCTGCTGTCGTTCTTCGTCTTCGGGACCGGCGGCGACCTGCTGGACAACTGGCCCGCGATGATCGCCACCGGGATCGGCGTCTTCATCAGCGTCGGCGACGTCGTGCGCTGGCTGCGGACCCGCTACCGGGTCACGGACGGCCTGGTGGAGATCCGTACCGGCCGGCTGGTGCGCATCTACCGGCAGATCCCCCGGGACCGCATCCGCGCGGTGGACGTCAAGTCCAAGCTCCGGCACCGGCTCGCCGGGCTGCGCATCGTCTCCATCAGCTCCGGCCGGACCAGGCCCGCGGTCAAACTCGACGCCGTCACCAAGCAGATGGCGCTGGCCCTCCAGCGCGAGCTGATGCACGGCCGGGACGTGGCGGACGAGGCGGCGGACGAGGCGGACGCGGACGGCGTCCCCAAGGAGACCCCGATCGCGGAGTTCCGCTGGCGCTGGCTGCTCCACCACGTCGTCAACGTCACCTGTGTGCTGGTCGGCGGGCTGCTGCTGTGGAGCATGCACTCGATGCTGCTGATCGTCGGCCTCGACGTGGCCGGCACCTTCGCCGACCTCGGCGACCGGCTCGCCCCGGGCGGCGGCGTCCTGCTGTGGCTGTACTGGGCCGTCGTGGTCGCCCTCCTCGGGTACTGCGCCCTGGCCACCGGTTTCATCATGGAGAACTGGGGCTTCCGGCTCGTCCGGGTGCGCCGCGAGGACGGTACGGCGCTGCTCACCCGGCGCGGCCTGTTCTCCACCCGCGAGGTGCACCGGGACGACCGGCGCATGCGCGGCATCCAGATCAGCGAGCCGCTGCTGTCGCGGTGGCTCGGGACGACCGAGACGTCCGTGCTGTCCACCGGGCTTGCCATCATCGACTTCAGCGGCGACCCGGCCACCAGCATCCTGCCGCGCGCCCCCCTCGCGGAGGCCCGGCGGGTGGCGGCCCTCGTACTGCCGGGCCCGGTGCGGCCGTTGGAGGAGCCGCTGCGCAGGCACCCCCGGGCGGCGCTGGTGCGCCGCATGGTGTGGGCGCTGGTCACGCCTGTCGTGGTGACCGGGGTGGTGCTGTGGCTCAGGTCCACCGGGGTGCTCCCGGCGTGGGCCGAGTGGGTGGGCGCCGGGATGTTCCCGGTGGCGGTGCTGCTGGCCGTCATGGCCTACCGGGCGCTGGGGCACACCCTGGCGGGCGGCTACCTGGTGCTCAGGTGCGGTGTCTCGCGCCGGGTGACGGCGGCCCTGCGGACCGAGGCGGTCATCGGGCTGAAGGTGCGGCAGTCGCTGCTCCAGCGGCGCATGGGACTGCTGACGGCGGGGCTCTCGACGGCGGCGGGCGAGCGGTTCTACCAGGCGCCCGACATGAGCGTCGACCAGTACCTGGTATTCGCGAACGAAGCGGCTCCCGGGCTGCTGGCGGAGTTTCTGGTGCAGCCGTCCGGCACCGCCGGGCACGGCACCCCGGACGTGCCTTCCGCCGAGCGGCCGGAAGCGGATTCGGGCGCACTGCCGGAAGACCCGGAGAGTACGCGGAGCAATCCGGCCGGCGGCCGGAAAAACGGCCCGCGACAGCTCCCCGGGCCCACCGTGAATGAGTAATCATCAGGGCATCACTGTGAAGGCAGAGAATTTCCTATGCGCCCGGCGGAAGGTATTCGACTTCCTTTGTCGGAATTCCTTTGTCGGCCGGAGCGGATTTCTGGGAGTTGCGGTATATGTGGGAAACAAAGCTGGGCGACGGATTCGCGGTCAGCGCCCTCGGTCTCGGTTGCAGTTCGATGTCCCACGGATACGGTCCGGGGGACCGGGACGACGAGGAATCCGCGAGAGTTCTCCACCAGGCCGTCGAACTGGGCATCACCCTCTTCGACACGGCCGATGTGTACGGACCCTTCACCAACGAGGAACTCCTCGGCCGGACCCTCAAGCCGTACGGCGACCGGGTCCGGCTCGCCACCAAGTGCGGTCTGATCGCCAGACCGGACGGCAAGCTGACCCGCAACGGCCGGCCCGAGCACCTGCGGGCCGCCTGCGAGGCGTCACTGCGCCGGCTGCGCAAGGAGGCCATCGACCTCTACCAGCTGCACCGCATCGACCCCGAGGTGCCGCTCGCCGAAACCTGGGGCGCACTGGGTGAGCTGGTCACCGAGGGCAAGGTCAGGGCGCTGGGCATCTCGCACGCCACGACCGCCGAACTCGGCCAGGCGCACAGCATCTTCCCGCTCACCACGGCACAGTACGAACTGTCCGTCTGGGCGCCGGAGAACGCGGCGGAGGTACTGCCCTGGTGCCGGGCCCACGGCGTGGGATTCCTCGCCTTCGCCCCCATCGGGCGGGGCTTCCTGTCGGGCAAGGTGAGCCGCGAGAACCTCTTCACGGGCGACTCGCGCAACCGCGACCCCCGGTTCGACCAGAACGCGATGCTGGCCAACGAGGCCATCCTCGCCGGGCTGCGCGACGTGTGCGCCCGGCACGAGGGGGCCACCCCCTCCCAGGTTGCCATCGCCTGGGTGCTCGCCCAGGGGCCGGACGTGGTGCCGATACCCGGCACCAGGCGGCTGCGGTGGCTGGCGGAGAACGCGGCGGCCACCGAACTGCGCCTGACCGAGGAGGACATGGCCCTGCTCGACGGGCTGCCCACGGCGATGGGCGAGATGCGCTGGGACAGCGTCCGGCCGCACGGGGCGGATCTGGTCAGGTCCGGCCGTACGGGACGCCGGCCGGCCGTACCGGCGGGAGCGCCCGCCGCCCCGGACGCACCGCCCGCCGCCCCGGACGCCCGGTCCGCGCCCGCCGGTCCGGGAGCACCGACCGCGCCCGCCGCCCCGGCGGACCCCCGCGACCGCACCACACAGGACGGACCGAACCGATGACCGTGCTCTTCCCCCACACCAGGTCCAGGCGGCTGGAGCTGCGCCCCGCGTCCGCCGACGACCGGGCGGAGTTCGTCCGTACCCTGCTGCGCACCGGGATCGAGAGCGTCACCCCGGCACGGGCCAGGGCCTCGCTCGACTCCTGCGCCTCCTTCCTCGTCGCCCTGCGCACCAGCGGCGACGTCATCGGCTTCAGTACCCTGCACGGGCTCGACCCGGCCGGGCACCTGCGCTCCGGCCTCTACCTGGACCCGGCGCGCGCCCGGTTCGGCGTCGGCGCCGAAGGCATGTACCTCACGACCAACTACGCCTTCGCCGCGTTCCCGGTCGCCAAGCTGCTCGGCCAGACCACCGAGGCGACCTTCGGGTCCATCGGGGTCGCCAACGACGACGAGGCCAAGGGCGTCCTGGAGGAGCACCTCTACTTCCGCGGCCGGCACTGGAACCTGCACAACTTCGAGGTCACCCGCGACGAGTGGGACTTCCTCGCCGACGGACACCTGGGCGACGTGCTCGGCTCCGGCCCCGACGGACAGCCCCTGAGCTGGCGCCGGGACCCGAACCTGGCCCCCGCACCGGCCGCTTGACCCCGCACCCGCACCACCCCCACCACAACCACCATCAAGACCCCCACCGCAGCGAAGGAGGACCAGTGTCAGGTCCTGGAACGGACAGACTGATCACCGTGCTCGGTGCGTCGGGCCTGCTGGGCACGGCCGTCGTCGCCCAGCTGGCGGCCCGCCCCGGGCGGCTGCGGCTGGTCGGCCGCAGGCCGGTCACCCTGCCCGAGAACCCCGTCGCCCGCATCGAGGAGCTGACCCTCGACCTGACCGAGCCGGGCGCCGTCGTCCGCGCGGTGGCCGGGGCCGACGCCGTCGTGCACCTGGTGGCGCACACCGGGGGCCCCGGCACCTGGCGGGTGGCCGACGGCGACGCGCTCGCCGAGCGGGTCAACCTCGGGCTGGTGTGCGAGGTGATCGACGCGATACGCGACGGGCACACCGCGCGGTGGCCGGCCCTGCTCTTCGCGGGCTCCGTCTCGCAGGCGGCCCGGATGCCGGTGAAGGGCGCCGGGGAGACCCCGCCGGACCAGCCGCCCACCGCGTACGACCGGCACAAGCTCGCCGCCGAGCAGGCGATCGAGGCGGCCACCGCCGAGGGCATCGTCCGGGGCAGCACGCTGCGCCTGTCCACCCTCTACAGCCAGGGCACCGGCAGCACCGACCTCGACCGGGGCGTCGTGGCGAGCATGGTGCGCCGGGCGCTCGACGGGGAGCCGCTGACGCTGTGGCACGGCGGCCGGGCCCAGCGGGACTTCATCACGGTGGACGACGCCGCCGCCGCCTTCACCGCCGCGCTGGACGCGCTGGAGGAGGTCGAGGGCCGCAACTGGGAGATCGGCACCGGTGACTGCACCAGCGTCGCCGAACTGTTCACCGCCGTCGCCGCGACGGTGGCCCGGATCACCGGCAAGCCCGAGGTGCCCGTCGAGGACACCACGCCGGCCGAGTTCGCGATGCCGACCGACCAGATCGACTTCGTCCTCAGCGACCTGGGGTTCCAGCAGGCGACCGGCTGGCGGGCGCGGACTCCGCTGGCCGAGGGCCTGGCGGCGCTGACCAGCGCGGTGCTCGCCGAACGCGGCCGGCCCACCGCCCGGACCTCGGCGTAGGGGGCACGGCACATGCGCGTTCTGTTCACCACCACCCCCGACAAGAGCCTCTTCCAGCAGATGGTGCCGCTGGCGTGGGCGCTGCGCACCGCGGGCCACGAGGTGCGGGTGGCCTGCCAGCCGTCGTTCGCCGCCGTCGTCACCCAGGCCGGGCTCACCGCCGTGCCGGTGGGCAACGAGCGCTCGGTCTGGCGCCTGCCGCAGTTGCGCCCCGAGCACACCGAGGCCGAGCGCGACGGCCTCGGCATCCCCTACAACGCCGCCGAGCGCCCGCCCGAGGACCTCGACTGGGCCACCATGCTGGAGGGCTACGAGCGCGTCGTCGGCCGCTGGCACAAGAACGACAACTTCCCCGTCACCGCCGACCTGGTGGCCTTCTCCCGCGCCTGGAAGCCGGACCTGATCCTCTGGGAGCCGCTGTCCTACGCGGGCGCCATCGCCGCCAAGGCGTGCGGCGCCGCCCACGCGCGACTGCTCTGGAGCATCGACGTCCTGGGCCTGACCCGTGCCCGCTTCCTCGAACTCAAGTCGCTCCGGCCGGAGTCGGAGCGGAAGGACCCGCTCGCCGACTGGCTCGGCAGCTACGCGCGCAAGTACGGCGCCGAGTTCAGCGAGTCCATGACCACCGGGCACTTCAGCATCGACCAGTTCCCCGCGTCGCTGCGGATGACCGCCCCCGGCCACCGCTACGTGCCGATGCGGTACGTGCCTTACGGCGGACCGGTCTCGGTCCCCGACTGGCTGCGCGAGCCGCCCGCCAGGCCGCGCGTCGCCCTCACCCTGGGCATCGCGGCCACCAACAGGTTCGCCGGGTACGTCGCCAACGTGCCCGACATCCTCGACTCGCTGGCCGACCTGGACATCGAGGTCGTCGCCACCCTCGCCGAGTCCGAGCAGCGCAAGCTCACCCGCCCGGTGCCCGGCAACGTCCGGGTGGTGTCCTACGTACCGCTGCACGTCCTCGTCCCCACCTGCCACGCGGTCATCAACCACGCCGGCCCCGGCACCTTCCTCACCACCGCGATCAACGGGGTCCCGCAGGTCGCGGTGCCGTGGGACTTCGACGAGCCGGAGCTGGCCAGGCGCGCCGCCGCGCAGGGCAGCGTCCTGGCGCTGCGCGCCGATGGGGCCACCGGACAGGCGGTGCGGGAAAGCCTGATCAAGGTGCTGTGCGAACCGGGGTACGTCTCCGCCGCCGCCCAGCTCGCCGCCCAGTTCCAGGCGTTGCCCAGCCCCAACGAGCTGGTGGTGCGGCTGGAGGAGCTGACCGAGCGCTACCGCACGCCGGGCCTCGACGGCGCGTCCGGCATCGCGTCCAGCGCGGGGGCCGGCTCCGGTGCCGGACTCGCGATGGACCTCGCGATGGGCCTGGGCCCGAACCTCTTCCCGACGGCTCCCGCCACGGCTGCGTCCGTCTGATGCGTGTGCTGCTGGCGGTGAATCCGCACAAGAGCGTGTTCCAGTACCTGGTGCCGATGATGTGGGCGTTGCGCACGGCGGGTCATGAGGTGCGGGTGGCGAGTCAGCCGTCGTTCGCCGAGACGATCACCCAGGCCGGGCTGACCGCCGTCCCCGTGGGCCGGGACCACGTCCGGCTGCTCGCGGGACGCGCCGTCGCCGACGAACGGGCCGCCCGCGGCCGGGCCGGGATCGAGGCGCCCTACGACGCCTTCGACGACCCGGCGAAGGACGACTGGGCCTACCTGTCCGCCGGAATGGCCGAGACCGTCCGCGGCCGGCACCACCTCGCGAACTTCCCGATCGTCAACGACCTGGTGGAGTTCGCCCGGCAGTGGCGCCCCGACCTGGTCCTGTGGGACCCGCTCAGCTACGCCGGTGCCATCGCCGCGAAGGCGGTCGGTGCCGCGCACGCCCGGCTGCTCTTCGGCATCGACGTCTTCGGCGGCGTACGGCAGCAGTACCTGCGGCTCAAGGAGCAGCAGCCGCAGGGGGAGCGGGTGGATCCGCTGGCCGACTGGCTCGGGAGCTACGCGCGCCGGTACGGCGGCGAGTACAGCGAGGACATGGCCACCGGCCACTTCACCGTCGACCAGTTCCCCCGCAGCATCCAGGTGCAGGCCCCCGGCCTGCACTACGAACGGATGCAGTGGGTGGGCTACGGCGGGCCCGCGGTGGTGCCGAGGTGGCTCTGGGAGGAGCCGGAACGCCCCCGGGTCGCCCTGACCATGGGGCTCAGCGCGACCGACGTCTTCAGCGGCTACACGATCGACACCCGTGAGGTGCTGGACTCGCTGGCCGGTCTGGATGTCGAGGTGGTGGCGACGGTGGCCGCCGCGGAGCAGGAGCGGTTGGGTCGGGTGCCGTCGAATGTGCGGATGGTGCCGTTCGTGCCGATGCATGTGCTGGCGGAGCGGTGTTCGGCGGTGATTCATCATGCGGGTGCGGCGACGCTGGCGACGTTCGCGCGGCATCCGGTGCCGCATCTGTCGTTGCACTACCACTTCGATCAGCCGGTGCTGGCGCGGAAGTTGACGGAGCACGGGGCGGGTCTGGATCTGCATACGAGTGAGGTGACGGGTCCGTTGCTGCGGGAGCGGTTGGTGCGGTTGCTGGAGGAGCCGTCGTTCGCGCGGCGGGCGGCGGACCTGCGGGACGAGCTGTTGCGGTTGCCGACGCCGAACGAGCTGGTGGGGCGGCTGGAGGAGCTGACCGCCCGGTTCCGTACCCGCGCCCTCGCGGCCTGACCCGGTACGACGCACACGGAGGGACCACGATGCGAGTTCTGTTCACCACCTACCCGGAGCGCACCCACTTCCTGATGATGGTGCCGCTGGCCTGGGCGCTGCGCACGGCCGGCCATGAGGTGCGGTTCGCCAGCCAGCCCAAGTTCACCGACACCATCACCCAGGCCGGGCTGACCGCCGTGCCCGTCGGCAACAACCGGGACCTCTGGCAGATCCTGTCCCGCGACCCGAACTGGCTCGGCCCCCTCGACGGGGGCGGCATGCCGCTGCCGTACGACGTGACCGGCCGGGACCCCGAGGACATCACCTGGGATTACCTGCGCGACGGCTTCACCCGGCAGGTCAGGCGCTGGCACATGGCCAGCAACCTGCCGATGGTCGCCGACCTGGCCGAGTTCGCCCGGCAGTGGCGGCCCGACCTGGTGATCTGGGACCCGCTCACCTACGCGGGGCCCGTAGCCGCCAAGGCGTCCGGCGCCGCGCACGCCCGGCTGATCTTCGGCACCGACATGTACGGGGTGACCCGCGACCACTTCCTGCGGCTGAAGGACCAGCAGCCCGAGGCCGACCGCGTCGACCCGATGCGCCAGTGGCTGGAGGGGCACGCCAGGCAGTACGGGGCCGCCTTCGACGAATCCATGATCACCGGCGAGTTCACCATCGACCTCGTCCCCGACGTCCTCCAGCTGCGCGCCGACCGCGACTACGTGCCGCTGCGGTACGTCCCCTACGGCGGCGCCGCCACCGTCCCCGCCTGGCTGCGCGCCGCGCCCAGCAGGCCGCGCGTCGCCCTCACCCTCGGTCTGAGCACCGTCGGGCACGGCGGCGAGTACGCCGCGGGCGTGCAGGACATCCTCGACTCCCTCGGCGGACTCGACATCGAGGTCGTCGCCACCATCGCCGAGAGCGAGCAGCGCAAGCTCGGCCCCGTCCCCGACAACGCCCGCGTCGTGTCCTACGCACCGCTGGACGCGCTCGCCGCCACCTGCGACGCGGTCATCCACCACGCGGGTTACGGCACCCTCGCCACCACCGCGCTGCGCGGGCTTCCGCACCTGATGCTGCCCTGGGACAACGACGGCCCGGCCCTCGCCGACGCCGTCAGCAGGGCCGGGGCGGGACTGACGCTCAACCCGAAGGAGACCACCGGCGCGGAGGTCCGCGACGGCGTCCGGCGGCTGCTGTCGGAGGAGGGCTTCCGCAAGGGGGCGCGGGCGCTGCGCGACACCCTCCTGGAGATGCCCGCCCCCAACCAACTGGTACCGCTGCTGGAGCAGTTCGTGGCGGACCGGACACTTCCCGGCACAGATTCAAAGGGGTAACGGAACAGTGCGAGTACTCTTCGTCGCGAATCCCGAGAAGGCGCACGTGCTCGCCATGGTGCCGCTGGCCTGGGCGCTGCGCACGGCAGGTCACGAGGTGCGGTTCGCCAGCACCCCCTGGTTCGCCGACACCATCACCCGCGCCGGGCTCACCGCCGTCCCCGTGGGCCGGGACGCCGACCTGTGGGACCAGCTGCGCCGTGGCGTGCCCGACTGGGAGTACGAGCCGGAGTTCGGGCTCCCCGCGCCCTACGACTGCGTACAGGACCAGGACCCGGCGGGCGACGACTGGGCGCGGATGCGCGACGGCTACGCGGAGATCGTCCGGTCCTGGCACAAGCCGGCCTGCTTCCCGCTGATGTCCGGCCTGGTGGAGTTCGCGCGGTCCTGGCAGCCGGACCTGGTCCTGTGGGAGCCGCTGGCGTTCGCCGGGCCCGTGGCCGCGCAGGCGTGCGGCGCCGCGCACGGCCGGCTGCTGTGGAGCTACGACGCCTTCGGCGCGACCCGCGAGCGGTTCCTGCGGCTGAAGGAGCAGCAGCCCGAGGACCGGCGGACCGACCCGCTGGCCGAGTGGCTGGGCGGCTGGGCCCGCCGGTACGGGGGCGGGTTCGACGAGACCATGGTCACCGGGCAGTTCACCGTCGACCAGCTCCCCGGCTCGCTCGCCGCCGACACCGCGCTGCCCACGGTGCGGATGCGCTTCGAGCCGTACGGCGGACCCGCCGTGGTGCCGCGCTGGCTGTGGACCCCGCCCGCCCGCCCCCGGGTCGCCCTCACCCTCGGGGTCAGCGCCACCGACCACGGCGCCGGGTACGCGATCAGCGTCGCCGACGTCCTGGAGTCGCTGGCCGACCTGGACATCGAGGTGGTGGCCACCCTCGCGGAGTCCGAGCAGGCCAAGCTGCCCCGAGTCCCCGACAACGCCCGCCTCGTCAGCTACGTACCGCTCCAGGCGCTCGCCCCGACCTGCGACGCGGTCATCCACCACGCGGGCTTCGGCACCTTCCTGACGATGGCCCGCCAGCCGGTGCCGCAGCTGCTGCTGCCCTGGGACTTCGACGGGCCGGTCCTCGCCCGCAGGGCGGGGGAGCAGGGCGGTTCGCTCGTCGTCCCGGCCGACCGGGCCACCGGCGCCTCGGTTCGCGAGGCGGTGCTGCGGCTGCTGTCCGAACCGGCCTTCCGCGAGCGGGCGGCGGCGCTGCGCGACGAGATCGGCGCGCTCCCCGCGCCCAACGACGTGGTCGCCCGGCTGGAGGAGCTGGCGGCCCGGGGACGCACCCCCGCCGCGGCGGCCGTGCCCGTGCCCGCGACGGCCTGATCCCGGGCCGCCGTCCCGAAGTACCCCCCTCACCCCGAAGCCGCAGAGCCGAGAGCCGAGAGCCGAAGAAGGGAACGCGCCGTGCGCATCCTGTTCACCGTCAACCCCGGGACCAGCATCTTCCAATCCATGGTGCCGCTGGCGTGGGCGCTGCGCACCGCGGGGCACGAGGTGCGGTTCGCCAGCCGCCCCGGGTTCGCCGACGAGATCACCAGGGCCGGCCTGACCGCGGTCCAGGCCGGCCGGGACTTCGACCTCGGGCGGGTCCTGGAGGCGGCGGGCGAGGACCTGTACGAGGCCGCCAGGGCCGGTCTCCCGTCACCCTGGGACGTCGCCCACGCACCGCGGAACGCCACCTGGGAGCGGATGGTCGAGGGGTACGCGCGGACCGTCGAGGACGTGGAGAAGCCGGAGAACTTCCCCATCATCTCCGGCCTCGTGGAGTTCGCCCGGCAGTGGCGGCCCGACCTGGTGATCTGGGAGCCGCTGTCCTGCGCGGGCGCCGTCGCGGCCAAGGCGGTCGGTGCCGCGCACGCCCGCATCCTGTGGGGCATCGACGTCTTCGGCGTGGCCCGGGAGAAGTTCCTGCGCCTCAAGGAGCAGCAGCCGGAGGGGGAGCGGGAGGACCCGCTGGCCGACTGGCTGGGCGGCTACGCGCGCCGGTACGGGGGCGAGTTCACCGAGGACATGGTCACCGGCCACTTCACCATCGACCAGTTCCCCCGCGCCCTCCAGAGCGAGGCGCCCGGCCTCGACTACCTGCGCATGCAGTACATCCCGTACAACGGCCCCTCCGTGGTGCCCGGCTGGCTGTGGAAGAAGCCGGCCCGGCCGCGCGTCGCCCTGACGCTGGGGCTCACCGCGACCGACATCTTCGACGGGTACACCGTCAACACCCAGGACCTGCTGGACGAACTGGCCGACCTGGACATCGAGGTCGTCGCGACCATCGCCGACTCCGAGAAGGCCAAGCTGCGCCGGATCCCGGACAACGCCCGGCTGCTGCCGTTCGTGCCCCTGCACGTGCTGGCCCCCACCTGTGACGTGGTCATCCACCACGCGGGCCCCGGCACGCTGGCCACGGTCGCCAGGTACGGGGTGCCCCAGGTGGCCATTCCGTACAGCTTCGACGAGCCGCTGTTCGCCGAGAAGCTCGCCCAGGCCGGTGCCGCGGTGTGGATACCCAACGGCGGGGCGACCGGCGCGGCCATCCGCGAGCAGGTCGTCAAGGTGCTGTCCGACCCGTCGTACGCCGAGGGCGCGGCCCGGCTGCGCGACCACATCGAGACGCTGCCGACCCCCAACGGGCTGGTGCCGCGGCTGGAGGAGCTGGTCCGCAGGCACCGCACCCGCCCGGAGCCGGCCGCGGACGAAGCGGTGGGCGCGGGGGCATCGGTCGCGGGTGCGACGGCCGGGGCGGGTGCCTGATGCGTGTGCTGCTGGCGGTGAATCCGCACAAGAGCGTGTTCCAGTACCTGGTGCCGATGATGTGGGCGTTGCGCACGGCGGGTCACGAGGTGCGGGTGGCGAGTCAGCCGTCGTTCGCGGAGACGATCACCCAGGCCGGGCTGACCGCCGTCCCCGTGGGCCGGCGCCGCAATCTCGACCGGCCCCTGGACCTGCTCGATCCGAGCGTCGTCGCCGAGTCCCGCAGGGGCCTGCCCCGGCCCTGGGACGTGGCGGCCGACCCCTCCCTGGCCGACTGGGAGTACCTCGCCGAGGGCTACGCCCTGGCCACCGACTCGCTGCGCGAGGAGAACTTCCCGCTGGTCAACGACCTGGTGGAGTTCGCCCGGCAGTGGCGCCCCGACCTGGTCCTGTGGGACCCCTTCACCTGCGCCGGTGCCATCGCCGCGAAGGCGGTCGGTGCCGCGCACGCCCGGCTGCTGTTCGGGGTGGACGTCTTCGGCGTGGCCCGCGCGGAGTTCCTCCGGCTGAAGGAGGAGCAACCGGAGGGGGAGCGGGTGGATCCGCTGGCCGACTGGCTGGGGAGCTACGCGCGCCGGTACGGGGGCGAGTTCACCGAGGACATGGTCACCGGCCACTTCACCGTCGACCAGTTCCCGCGCAGCATCCAGCTGGAGGCCCCGGGCCTGCACTACGAGCGGATGCAGTGGGTGGGTTATGGGGGACCTGCGGTGGTGCCGAGGTGGTTGTGGGAAAAGCCCGCGCGCCCCCGTGTGGCACTGACGATGGGACTGAGCGCGACGGACGTGTTCAACGGCTACACGATCGACACGAGCGAGGTGCTCGACTCCTTGGCCGGTCTGGATGTCGAGGTGGTGGCGACGGTGGCCGCCGCGGAGCAGGAGCGGTTGGGTCGGGTGCCGTCGAATGTGCGGATGGTGCCGTATGTGCCGATGCATGTGCTGGCGGAGCGGTGTTCGGCGGTGATTCATCATGCGGGGGCGGCGACGCTGGCGACGTTCGCGCGGCATCCGGTGCCGCATCTGTCGTTGCACTACCACTTCGATCAGCCGGTGCTGGCGCGGAAGTTGACGGAGCACGGGGCGGGTCTGGATCTGCATACGAGTGAGGTGACGGGTCCGTTGCTGCGGGAGCGGTTGGTGCGGTTGCTGGAGGAGCCGTCGTTCGCGCGGCGGGCGGCGGACCTGCGGGACGAACTGTGGGCGTTGCCGACGCCGAACGAGCTGGTGGGGCGGCTGGAGGAGCTGACCGCCCGCTTCCGTACCCCCGCCCTCGCGGCCTGACCCCGTACGACGCACCCGGAGAGACCACGATGCGAGTTCTGTTCACCACCACCCCCGAGAAGACCATCTTCATGAGCATGGTGCCGCTGGCCTGGGCACTGCGCACGGCCGGGCACGAGGTGCGGTTCGCCAGCCAGCCCAAGTTCGCCGACACCATCACCCAGGCCGGACTGACCGCCGTGCCGGTGGGCCGCGACAGCGACCTGTTCCGCGTGGCGCGCACCACCCCCGAGCTGCTGGAGGAGGCCCGCGCCGGACTGCACGCGCCCTGGGACGTGGCCGAGGACCCGGCGAAGGCCGTCTGGAAGAACATGCTGGCCGGCTACCGCGACGCGGTCGAGGAGGGGCACAAGCCCGAGAACTTCCCGATGATCTCCGGGCTGGTGGACTTCGCCCGGCAGTGGCGGCCCGACCTGGTGATCTGGGACCCGCTCACCTACGCGGGGCCCGTAGCCGCCAAGGCGGTCGGTGCCGCGCACGCCCGGCTGCTGTTCGGGGTGGACGTCTTCGGCGTGGCCCGCGAGGAGTTCCTGCGGCTCAAGGAGGAGCAGCCGGAGGGGGAGCGGGAGGACCCGCTGGCCGACTGGCTGGGCGGCTACGCGCGCCGGTACGGGGGCGAGTACACCGAGGACATGGCGTCCGGGCACTTCACCATCGACCAGTTCCCGCGCGGCCTCCAGCTGGAGGCGGCCGGCCTGCACTACGAGCGGATGCGCTACATCCCGTACAACGGCCCCGCCGTCGTCCCCGGCTGGCTGTGGAAGAAGCCGGCCCGGCCGCGCGTGGCGCTCACCATGGGGCTGAGCGCCACCGACCTCTTCAGCGGCTACACCTTCGGCATCCAGGACGTGCTGGACTCCCTCGCCGACCTGGACATCGAGGTCGTGGCCACCGTCGCGGACAGTGCCCGCGAGGGGCTGCGCAAGCCCGACAACGCCCGCCTGGTGCCGTTCGTGCCGCTGCACGCCCTCGCGCCCACCTGCGACGTGGTCGTCCACCACGCGGGCCCCGGCACGCTGGCCACCGTCGCCCGCCACGCGGTGCCCCAACTCTCCCTGCCCTACAGCTTCGACGAGCCGCTGTTCGCCGCCGCCCTGACGGCGAACGGTGCCGGGCTGCACATCGAACCCGAGGCGACCAGCGGGGAAACCGTCAGGGCCCAGGTGCTGCGGCTGCTCGAAGACCCGGACCGCCGGGCCGGCGCCCGCAGACTGCGGGACGAGTTCGACGCGCTGCCCTCGCCGAACGAACTTGTACCGACCCTGCTTGAGTTGACCGCGAAGCACCGCGCCGATGGTTGACCGCGGTTACCTACCAAAGTTGCGGAGCAATGGTCTTCTGGCCGGGTGCGCCGCGGGCGGGGGCCGATTAAAAATGGATCAAGAAGCCCTCCCCGTAGGAGTGTTGTCGAGTAGGGTCGTGATCAGGCCGCCGGAAGTTGATCATCCGGCAGCTGCTCGCGTTCGGCTGCTCATCGACACGAGTGCAACAAACGGGCGGTGACCTGCAACGGGGTTCAGCCGCAAGGCACTTGGGCCCATCGGCCCGATGGAGCTCCCTGCGGTCGACCGCACCAAAGTCGGCCACAGCCCCCCACGAGCGAACGAATGGATTGATCTACCTTGAAGGACGAGCAGAACAAGACGTTGAGCGCACCCAGCGTCCTGAAGCAGTCGACCCAGGAGCTTGTGCTGGTCAGTGCGGCCTTCCTGGTGCTGGGTGCTGGGCTCGGCTGGCTCATCAAGATCGCGGCGAAGTGGCTGGTCGGTCTGCCGTGGGCGCCCATGCAGGGCCCCGCGAAGCTGGTCACCTCGCTTCCCGAGCCCGGTCTCACGATCGGCATCGCCGCACTCGGCGGTCTGATCGGTGTCGCCCTGGTCGTGTACGGCCGCTTCGAGGAGCTGTCCCTCGAAGTGACCGGCGACAGCGTCACGCTCACCCGCAAGGGCAAGTCGTGGCAGATCACCGGCCGCGACGTCGCCCAGTCCTTCCTGGACGACAAGCAGTTCGTGCTGGTGGCGCACGACGGAACCGAACTGGCCCGGGAGAAGACCGACCTGGACGCCAAGCGGGTCGGCGCCGCGATGAGCGGACACGGCTACACGTGGCTGGAGCGGGACCCCTACAAGGAGTCCTTCCGCCGCTGGGTCTCCGGCATGGCGGGTCTGCCCGAGGGCGCCAACGCACTGCTCGCGGCGCGCTCGGTCGCGCTGGAGAAGGGATCCGACGAGGAGCAGCTGAGGGAACTGCGGGCCGAACTGGGCCGGATGGGAGTGGTCGTGCGAGACGACAAGAAGCGCCAGTACTGGCGCTCGTCCAAGGCGGCTTCTTGACATACCGCAAGGAGGGCCGGCCGCTCCACCGAGCGGGCGCGGCCCCGTACCGCAGGCGGCAGGGTCCATCGGGTGACTCCGATGGGCCCTGCCGCCTGCGCTGCCGTCCGGGCGACCGGGCGGTTTTCGGGTACCCGGACGGTCATGGGAACCCGACGAGAACCGGCCGGTCAGGGGCGACCGGACGGCCGGACCGCGCGTGCGCGGTCGTGTGATTGGTCAGAGGCGATATTCAGTACTTCGCATGTGTGACACGGGGGTCACGTGTTGAATACTTCGTTGAGTGTGTGTTTGCTCGGCTCCGTAGGAGCCACCTGTGAGGGACGTCGGATCGAGCTCGGTTCACCTACCCAGCGGACGGTCTTCGCAGTCCTGGCGGCCCACGAGAACACCGTGGTCAGCAAGGACGACTTGATACGCGCGGTCTGGGGCTCCGACGCCTCCGAGACCGTCATGAACAGCGTCTACACCTACATAGCCCGGCTCCGTAAGGTCCTGGACCCGGACCGGGCCCGCTTCGCCCAGTCCGAGGTGCTGGTCTCCGACAGCCTCGGCTACCTGCTCCGCGTGCCGTCCGAACGGATCGACGCCCGGCGCTTCACCGGAGCACTGAGCGCCGCCCGCAGACTGCGCGCCGACAACGCCACCGAACGGGCCGCCTACAAGCTGGAGGAGGGCCTCGCGCTGTGGCGCGGCACCCCCTACGCCGGCACGGTGGGCGCCTTCGTGGAGTCCGAGCGCGAACGCCTGGCGGAGACCCGGCTGCTGGCCATCGAGGACCACGCCGAGATGCTCCTCGAACTGGGCCGCCCCGCCCTCGCGATCGGGGAACTGTCCGCACTGGTGCACCGCCACCCGCTCCGCGAGCGGCTGCGGCTGCTGCTGATGCGATGTCACATCGAACTGGGCCGGCACGCGGACGCCATCGGCGAGTACCACTCGCTGCGCATCCGCCTCGCCGAGGGCCAGGGCATCGAGCCCGGCGAGAGCCTGCGGGAGCTGTACGAGCAGGCGCTGAACGCGGACCGGCTGCCGGGCATCCCCCGCCAGTACGCCCGCGGCCGGTCCCGGGCGGTGCCCACCGCCATGCCCGGCCGGACCGTCACCGTGCCGGTGGCCCCTGCCGTGCCCGCGGTGGCCGCCGGGCCCGCCACCGCGCTGCCCGCCGCCCCCGCGGCCCCCGCCCCGGCGGCGGCCCGCAAGGCCCCCGCCGGTCCCGCGGTGCGCCAACTGCCGCGCGCGCCGCGCTGGTTCATCGGCCGCAAGGACGACCTGGCCGCCCTGCACGAGCTGCTGGGCCAGGCGGACGAGGCCGACGAGTCCGGGCTGATCCTGCTCACCGGACCGCCCGGCGCGGGAAAGGCGGCCCTCGCCACGCAGTTCGCCCGCACGCTGGACGGGAGGTTCGCCGACAGCCAGTACCACCTCGATCTACGCGCGTTTCCGGCGAGCAGCCCGGCCCGCAGCGCCGAACTCGCGCTGCGGCGGCTCAACTCCACGCTCCGCGGCGGCCCGGAGACCCTGGGCCTGGACGCCGAGACCGAGTACCGCAGCCTGGTCGCGGACCGCGAGATGCTGCTGATCCTGGACAACGCGACCTCCGTCGACCAGGTCCGCCCGCTGCTCCCCGGCACCCCCACCGGCCTGGTGATCGTCGTCAGCCGCTGGGGCCTGTCCGGGCTGATCGCCCAGGACGGCGCCCGCCGTCTCGTGGTGGAGCCGCTGCGCGGGCAGGACGCCTCGCGGCTGTTCACCGGCATCGTGGGCGAGACCCTGGTGGCGGAGTACCGCGAGGAGGCGGACCGGCTCATCGCCGCCTGCGAGGGGCTGCCGCTGGCGCTGCGGGTCGCGGCCACCCTGATCAAGATCTCGCCGTTCCCGGGCACCACCCTGCGGCGGCTGAGCCACACCACCGACCTCACCTCGGCGCTCTATCTGACCGGTGACGCGAACTCCACCCTGACCACCGTCTTCGACTGGTCGTACGACGCGCTGCCCGCGGACGCCGCCCACCTGTACCGGGTGCTGGGCCGCAGCCGGCACCCCGAGCTGACGCCCTCCGCGGGCGCCGTCCTCAGCGGGCTCACCCCCGAGGAGTGCCGCCGGGCCCTGGACGCGCTCGTGGACGCCGGTCTGCTGCGCGAGGTGGCCCCGGACCGCTTCCGGATGGCGGCCCTGCTGCACGCCCACGCGCGGGGCGTGGTGCGCCGCCCCTGACCCGAGCGGTCCCGCCCGGCGGCCGGCCGCGCGAGGACGAGGACGAGGACGAGTACGAATACGAAGCCGGCCCCAGGGGACGACCGGGGCCGGCTTCCTTGTGCGACCGACGCACCGCGGGCCGCCAGGGGGGACTTGGCGCGGTGCGTCGGCCGCCGTGCGGGGCGGGCCGTCAGGCCCGGGGCCCTTCGCCCTCCAGGGCGCGGGAGGCCGGCGCGGCCGGTTCCGGCGCGGTCCTGGAGCCGTTGAGGCGGGGGATCAGGATGCCGGTCAGGGCGGTGGTCAGCACCGCGAGGAGCACCAGCATCGTGAAGCAGGCCGTGTTGATCAGGCCCGCCTCGTAGCCGATGCCCGCGACGACCAGTTCGGTCACTCCCCGGCAGTTCATCAGGATGCCGACCTGGAGCGACTCCCGGCGGTCCAGGCCCGCCAGCCGGGCGCCGAGGCCCGCACCGAGCAGCTTGGAGAGCTGGGCCACGATCAGCAGCAGGGCGAAGATCCCCCAGATGCCGGGGCCGGAGCCGAACGCGCCGACGGACGTCTTGAGGCCGATGCCGACGAAGTACAGCGGCAGCAGGATCAGCAGGACGAAGCCGCGGAGCTGGGCGGTGATCCGGTCGATCACCGGGACGTCGCGGGGGACGACCGCACCGAAGAGGAAGGCGCCGATCACCGGGTGCAGGTGCATCAGCTGGGTGAGGACGGCGAACGCGAGCGCGCCGATGACCAGCACGAGGGTGAGTCCGCGCTCGGGCAGCCGCCGGGTGAGGACCTGGAGGAGGGGGCGTACGCCGAGGAAGGCGAGGACGCCCAGGGCGACGACCCAGCCGCCGGTGCGCAGCAGCTGGTCGGTGCCGCCGCCGGTGGAACCGGTGAGCAGGATCGTCAGGACCAGCCAGGCCAGTCCGTCGCCCATGGCGGCGCAGGTCATCGACAGGCTGCCGACCGGGGTGCGGTCCATCTTCAGGTCGACCAGCACACGGGCCAGCACCGGTACCGCGGTGATGGCCGTGGCAAGGCCGAGGAAGAGGGCGTACTCGGTGGTGGTGGCCTTCGGGCCGAGCAGCTGGGGGGCGAAGAGCAGGGCGAACGCGGCACCGCACACGAAGGGCAGCGCGATGCTCCCCAGCAGGGTGGCGCCCAGCGGGCCCTGGTCCCGCAGCCGGCCGGTCCGTATCTCGCAGCCGATCAGGAACATGAAGATGACCAGGCCGAGCTGGGAGACCTTGTCGAGGTTGTCCAGCACGGAGGGCGGGAAGAGCGCGGCGGACGCCTCGGGCCACAGCAGGCCGAGGGCGGAGGGGCCCAGCGCCAGACCGCCGAGGATCTCGCCGAGCACCGGCGGCTGGCCCAGCCTGCCCAGCAGCGCGCCGAGCAGGTGGCTGACGCACAGCACGACCGCGACGGTCACCAGGAAGCGGGTGAGCGGGTTCTCCCACAGGGAGCCCTTCCCGCCGTCGAACAGCCCGGTGACGACGAGGAAGAGGACACCGCAGGCGAGCACCGCCAGGGCGACCCCCAGCCGGGAGCCGGTGAGGACACCGCCGGGGAGCGGGCCCGGGGTGCCGTCGGCGGGGGTCCCGGCGACGGGCGGCGGGCCCTCGGCGGACGCGCCGCGCGGTATCCCGCCGGGGCGGGTGGCCGGCTTCACCGGGCAGCCCCCTCGGTGCGTACGGGCTCGGTGGCCTCGGTGGGGTGCAGGCTCAGGAAGCCGCGCCTGCCGTAGAGGAGGGGACGGCCCGCACCGTTCTCCACGTGCCGGACCCGGCCGAAGACGGCCACGTGGTCCCCGATCGTGAGGGTTTCGGCGACCTCGCACTCGGCGACGGCGTACGCGTCCTCGTGCAGCCAGGGCAGACCGTGCGTCGGGGTGTGCCGCCAGGCGGTGCGCTCGAACCGGTCGGGGCGGGTCGAGGCGAACACGCTGGCGGTGCCCCGGCCGCCCTGGTGCAGCAGGTTCACCGCGAAGGTGCCCTGCGCCCGCAGCGCCGCGAGGGTGCCGCTGCGGTCCGCCAGGCAGACCTGGAGGGTGGGCGGGTCCATCGCCACGCTCGTCAGCGAGCTGCACGTCAGACCGTGCGGCCGGCCCGCGGGATCGACGGCGGTGACGATCGAGACACCCGTGAAGTACGAACTCATGAAGTCGCGGAAGGCGTGCGAGGTGCCGTCGCCCGCGTCCCCCGCCCCGGACCCCGGCCGCACGGCCTCCGGCCCGGATCCGGGCAGGACCGCGGCCCCGCTGCCGTTTCGCTGCCGCATTTCGGTGGTCGTCTCCACAGTGCTCTCTCTCCCCGCCGTCGATTCCCCTGCCCGGTACCGCTCCTCGGTCTGTGCCGCTACGAGATCCGGACGTCGGGCACGTAGAGGATCCACTTGCCGCCGGCGTCCCGGAACGCCTGCTCCTTCTCCATGATTTCCTCGGCGTGGTTCCACGCGAACAGCAGCGCGTAGTCCGGGTAGTCGGCCGCGAAGGCCTCCGGCGTGACGACCGGGATGTGGGTGCCCGGGGTGAGCCGGCCCTGCTTCTGCGGGGTGGTGTCGCAGACGTAGGAGACCAGGTCGGGCGTGATGCCGATCAGGTTGGCGACCGTGGCGCTCTTGGCGGTGGCGCCGTACGCGGCGACGGTCTTGCCCTCGTCCTTGAGGCGGCGCAGCAGGGCCCCCAGGTCGTCGCGGATCTTCGACACATTGGCGCCGAAGCCCTGGAGCGTGGCCAGCTCGCCGAGCTTGGCCTCCTCCTCGGAGGCCAGCAGGTCGGTGACCGCCTGGCTCGGGGTGCGCTCGCCGGCCGGGGCCAGCGTGTAGCGGACCTCGCCGCCGTGCACGGTGAGGCGCTCGACGTCGACCAGCTCAAGGCCGTTGCGACGGGCCATCTCGCCCACGGAGCGGGCCGTGAAGAAGAAGAAGTGCTCGTCGTAGATCTGGTCGAACGAGGTGCGCTGGACGATGTCACCGAGGTACGGGTCCTCGAAGACGAAGACGCCGGTCGGCTTGAGCAGGGCGCGCACACCGGCCAGGATCGAGTCCATGTACGGGATGTGGCACAGGGTGTTGGCCGCGTAGATGGCGTCGGCGCGGCCGTCCTCGGCCGCGATCTCCAGCGCGGTGGCCTCCTCGAAGAAGGACTTGCGGACCCGGACGCCCTTGGCGGCGGCCAGGTCGGCGACGCCGCCGGAGGGCTCGACGCCCAGGTGCCGGACGCCGGCCTCGGCCATCACCTTGAGCATCACGCCGTCGTTGCAGCCCAGCTCGACGACGAAGGGGTCCTCTTCGGTCAGCTCGGTGGCCAGCAGCTGCTTGGCCAGGCCCTCGAAGTGGTTGCGCATGTACGAGGAGCCGGAGGAGACGTAGGGGTACTCCTCGTGGAACATGCGGTCGCGCGGCACCTCCTCCATGAGCTGGACCATGGTGCAGCCGCGGCACAGGCCGACCGCGAGCCGGAAGAAGAATTCCGACGAGTGGTCGGCGTCGGGCGCCGGGAAGGCATCGGACAGGGGCTGCTTGCCGAAGTCGTAGAACTCGTCGACCTGGTCGCCGCAAATGCGGCACTGCGAAGTGCTCGACATGGAATCTCCTGAATGGCACGGACGGTGGTCCGGACGATGGTCCGCGGAAAACCCGTTCTGCGGAAAGCCCGTCGGATTAATCAGCCTGTGTTGACGTGCGGCCCACACCGAGGCGGACGGAATGAATTCTTCGCGGCGCCGCCTCCGGAGGGAAGTGGCGAATTGGAATTCTGTCCCGCTGGCGGGACACCGGCCGGAGCAACCACCTTCCCGGCAGAACGAGTTGACCTGGGAGCGGGCACCTGTCCGCAGGGTCTTGACGCGCACGCCGCGGCCGGTCGGGGGAGAGAGAAAGTCGGCCGGTGGATATGGACAGGTGCCCGAATAGCCTGCGTACGGTTATCAAAAACCGTACGACTCTCATCCCGGGTGGGGTCGTTAGCCACAGACAGGGGCGACAAGCGCATGGAGGAACCGCAGAGTCTCCTTCAGGAACGGGAACGCGAAAACGAACCCATGGCGGGGACGAAAGGAATCCTCTCGGCCGTCGGAGGCACCCCGCTGGTGGAGCTGGAGAAACTGGCGGCAGATTTCGACTTCCGGGTCTTCGCGAAGGTCGAGCGCTTCAACCCGGGCGGCAGCATCAAGGACCGCCCGGCGCTGAACATGCTGCTGGAGAAGGTCAGGTCCGGGGAGCTGGTGCCCGGCCGGCACACCGTCATCGAGTCCAGTTCGGGCAATCTCGCCATCGGCCTCGCACAGGCCTGCTGCTACTTCGGGCTGCGCTTCGTGTGCGTCGTGGACATCCGCACCACCGAGCAGAACCTCGCGGTGCTGCGCGCGTACGGGGCCGAGGTCGAGGTGGTCACGGAGCCCGAGCCGGTGTCGGGGGAGTACCTCCCCGGGCGGCTGCTGCGGGTGCGCGAGCTCGCGGAGCTCATCCCGGACTCCTACGTGCCCGACCAGTACGCCAACCCGCGCAACGCGGCGGCGCACCTGACGACGATGCGGGAGATAGCCGAGGCCCTCGACGGGCGGATCGACTACCTCTTCTGCGCCGCCGGGACCACCGGGACGCTCGGCGGCTGCGCCTCCTACGTGCGCAGCCACGGCCTCAGCACGCAGCTCGTCGCGGTCGACGCGGTGGGCAGCGTGCTGTTCGGCTCGCCGGTGTCCTGCTCCCGGCTGATCCCCGGGCACGGCACCTCGGTGCTGCCCGCACTGTTCGACGCCTCGGCGGCCGACCACGTGGTGCACGTCAGCGACCTGGAGTCGGTCGTCGGCTGCCGCAGGCTGGTGCGCCGCGAGGCGCTGCTCGCCGGCGGCTCGTCGGGTGCGCTGGTCGCGGCCCTGGAGAAGATGGCGCCCGGCATCCCGGCCGGCTCCACCTGTGTGCTGGTACTCCCCGACGGCGGCGACCGCTATCTCGACACCGTCTATTCCGACACCTGGGTCCGCAGCCACTTCGGCGAGGTCTCGCACCTGTGGAAGGAGTCCGCGTCGCACGCGGGGCCCCCGCACGCGGGTCCGCCGCCGGGCGGCGGACCCGACGAAACCAAGGAGCCCCTTTCGTGCTGATCATCGGAAACCGTGAGGTCCACCGCGTGCTCGCGGACCGCGAGGAGGACGTCCTCGCGCTGGTGGGCGACACCTACCGGACCCACGAGGCCGGGCGGACCGCCGTGCCGCACTCGGTCTTCCTGCGCTTCCCCGACCGGCCGCGCGACCGCGTCATCGGTCTGCCCGCGTACGTCGGCGGGGAGCGGGCGGCGGCCGGGATGAAGTGGATCGCGAGCTTCCCCGGCAACGTCGCCGCGGGCAAGGAGCGCGCCAGCGCGGCGATCCTGCTCAACTCCACCGAGGACGGCACCCCGCGCGCCTGCGTGGAGGCGTCCGTGATCTCCGCCCGGCGCACCGCGGCCTCCGCGGCGCTGGCCGCCGCCCGGCTGGTGCACGGCCCCGCGACGCGCGGCATCTCGCTGCTGGGCTGCGGGCCGATCAACCGGGAGGTGCTGCGCTTCGTGAAGGCGGCCCTGCCGTCGCTGCGCGAGGTGACCGTCTTCGACCTGGACGCCGAGCGGGCCGCGGAGTTCGCCAAGAGCGCCGGCGAGGACCACCCGGACCTGGTGTTCGACGTCGTCGGGCGGGTCGAGGACCTGCTGGGCGCCCACCGGCTGGTGTCGCTGGCCACCACGGCGGGCGAGCCGCACATGGACCTCTCGGCGTGCCTGCCGGGCGCCACCGTGCTGCACGTCTCGCTGCGCGACCTGACGGTGGAGTCGATCCTCGGCGCGCAGAACGTCGTGGACGACGCGGACCACGTGTGCCGCGAGCGCACCTCGCTCCACCTGGCCGAACAGGCCACCGGAGGGCGGGAGTTCATCGACGCGAGCATCGGTGCCCTGCTGGCCGGCACCGCCGGTTTCGTCCGGGACCCGGAGCGGATCGCGGTGTTCTCGCCGTTCGGCCTGGGCGCCCTGGACATCGCGCTGACCCGTTGGGTGTACGACGAGTGCGAGCGCCAGGGCCTGGGCACCCGGGTCGAGGGCTTCCTGCCCGCGTAACGCGTCCGAAGCCCCCCCCCGCGCAACAGTGAAGCCTCCCGGTGATCCGGGAGGCTTCACTGTTGCGCGGGGGGGCAGGGGGGTGGCTAGATCGGCGCGTGGTGCGCGACCCGCTTGATCTCCTCGATCAGGGCCGCCTGCCGCAGCGTGCCCTCCTGGTGCTCGCGCACCGACACCTCGCCGAGGACGGCCCGTACGAAGGTGTCCACGATGTTGGCGAACTGGTCGTCGGCGGGCAGCGTCAGCCGCTCGGTGTGGTCCTGCCGCTCGATGCGCAGCTGCGGCTGGTAGGTGGGCGGCGGCGTGAAGGCGCGGTCCAGGGTGAGCCGGCCGGTGCTGGCGGACAGGCTGTAGCTGTTGCCGTACGCGTGCTCCATGCCGAAGGTCAGCTGGGCGGGGATGCCGTCGGCCGTGCACAGCAGCACGCTGCCGGACATCGCGACCCGGTACTCCTCGTGGTAGCGGAACACGGCTCCCACCACGCGCAGTTCGTGGCCCAGGAAGTACTGGGCGGCCCGCACGGGGTAGCCGCCGAAGTCCAGGAACGGGCCGCCGCCGACCGCGCTCTGGTAGCGGATGTCGCCCGGCGGCTTGGGCGGGATGGTGAACATGGAGGAGAACCCGCGCAGTTCGCCGATCGCGCCGTCCGCGAGGGTCTTGCGGACCGCCTCGTGCTGCGAGTGGTGGAGGAACATGTAGTTCTCCAGCAGCACGAGTCCGCGGGCGCGGGCCAGCTCCACCAGCCGCCGCGTCTCGGCGAGGCTGCCGGTCATCGGCTTCTCGACCAGGACGTGCTTGCCCGCCTCCAGCGCCCGCTCCACCCACTCGGCGTGCAGCAGGCCGGGCAGCGGGATGTACACCGCGTCGAGGTCGTCCCGCTCCAGCAGCGCGGCGTACCCCTCCAGGGGGACGCCGCCGAACCGGTCGGTGAACCGGACGGCGGAGCTCTCGCTGCGGCTGGCGACCGCCGCGATCTCCACCGCGGGGCTGCCGGCCATGGCGGGCAGGGTGCGCCTCCAGGCGATGTCGGCGCACCCCATGACGCCGATGCGCAGTCTGTCGCGCGTTTCTAGGAACATGGAAGAACTCCGCTCAGCAACATGGGACGGTGGGAGGCGGTCGGCCCTCCGCGGTGGTGGGGATCAGCTGCCGGACCGCTTGCGCAGCGCCTCGTAGTGGGCGAGGCAGTCCTCGTAGGACGGCAGCATGCCGAGGGCCTGCGCCTCGGAGAGGGTGGGCGCGGTGGCGTCCTTCTCGGACATCACCGGCGGCTCCTTGAGGTCCCAGGGCAGACCGATGTCCGGGTCCAGCGGGTTGACCTCGATCATCGTCCCCGGCACGTACGCCTCCGAGCAGAGGTAGTTCATGCAGGCGTCGTCGGTCAGGGTCAGGAAGGCGTGCCCGATGCCGTCGGCCAGGTAGACCGCCATGCCGGACTCCTCGTCCTGCGGCGTCACGTCGTACATGCCGAAGGTGGGGGAGCCGACCCGCAGGTCCACCGCGACGTCCAGCACCGCGCCGCGCACGCAGGTGACCAGCTTGGCCTGGCCCGGCGGCAGCGAGGTGCTGTGGATGCCGCGCACGGTGTTGCGCCGGCTGAGCGAGTAGTTCGCCTGCCCGACGGTGAAGGGGTAACCGATGATGTCGGTGAGGATGTCGGAGCGGAACGCCTCGAAGAACCAGCCGCGCTGGTCCGGGTACTTGTTCGGGGCGATCCGGTACGCATCCCGGATTTTCATCTCGGTGACGTGTGCTGCCTCAAACATGTCCGACCAGCTTCCGGAAGTGATGGCGTACGGAGTGAAGGCGTACGCGGAAGGTGCGTACGGCGGGCCTGGGCCCGGACGGGCGGTGCGCGGGGTGCGTGCGGGTGCTCAGCACAGGCTGTACAGACAGGTGAGCAGGGACCTGGCCTCGACGTTCAGGTAGTGGCCGTGCCGCAGCAGATCGGTGAGCTGACGCACCGTCACCCACGTGAAGTGCTCGGGGACGTCGAGCGGGAAGCTCTCGTCCACCTCCAGGATCTGATAGCGGGTCAGCGCGTTCAGGAACCGGCCGCCCTCCTCGGAGAGCACCTGGTCGTAGTGCGAGGTCACCGCGCCCGAGCGCAGCAGTTCCCGCAGGAACGGCTCGGCCACGTCGTCGAGGTCCTGGCCGGGCAGCAGGTGCACGGTCGGCGCCATCTCCACCTGGTCGAGCAGCCCGTACTCGGGGCGGGCGCGCACCAGCAGGTGCAGCACGCCGTCGACGGCACGGGTCAGGAACGCGGCGCGCGACTGGCCGTGCGGCTGGAGCAGCGGCTGCTTCCAGCCGGTCACCTCACGGGTGTTGGCGGCGACCTCGACCGCGATGACGCGGAAGTCCCTGCCGCCCGCGTCGGTGATCTCGTGGTCGTCGCGCGACCAGCCGGCCGGGGTGCCGGCGGCGGTGCCGGTCCGGGGCGCCACCTCGTCGAGCGGGACCAGCCGGCCCGTCCACTCGCACCGGGTCTTCGCCTCGGTGAACCAGCTCAGGAGGTCGCTCTGGGTGTGCAGCGCGAAGCCGCGCCCGCTCGGTGCCGCGTCCTGGTAGGAGCGGACCAGGGCCGCTCCGAAGGCGCCCCGGCCCACCGCGTCCGGGTCGTCCGGCAGCGCGAAGGGCATGCAGGAGAGCACGGTGCGGGCGTCCATGTTCAGCAGGTTGTCCCGCCGGGTGAGTTCGCGGACCTGGGCGAGCGTGAGCCAGACGAAGTTCTCGGCCAGCGGGACGTCGCCGGTGGCCAGCACGACCATGTTCCGGTTGCGCTTGCGCCAGAACCAGGCGCCCTGCTCGGACTGGAGCACGTCGACCAGGACCTGGTCCCGGTCGGGCCCCACGAACCGTTCGAGGTACTGGGTGCCGCCGCCCTTGTGCACCCGCGTGAAGTTGCTGCGGGTGGCCTGCACGGTGGGCGACAGCTGGATGGTGTTGACGTTGCCCGGCTCCATCTTCGCCTGCATCAGGCAGTGCAGGACGCCGTCGAACTCCTTGACGACGATGCCGAGGATGCCTATCTCGGGCTGGTGGATGATGGGCTGCGCGCGGACCTCGTGCCCGCCCTCGCGCACCCGCATCCCCTCGACGGTGAAGAACCGGCCGCTGGTGTGTCCGAGGTTCCCCGTCCGGGGGTCGAACGCCCAGGTGTCCAGCTGGTCGAAGGGGATGCGCTCCACCGCGAACCCGCCCGCGCGCAGCCGCTCGTCCCACCACTGGTGGAACTGCGCCGAAGAGGTCAGCCGGTGCCCGTCCGCCTCCCAGCGTGCGGCGGCGTGCCCGGCCGCTCCGGGCTCCACGACGTGTGTCATCTCTGGTCACTCCATGACTGAGGTGCGCCGGACGGGCAGTGGCGCGCGGGACGGGTGGCGCTCACCTGGGTCAGAGCCTTCCCGTGACATCGAGGAGCTTCTCGATGAACCGTTCCTGCTCCTCGTCGGACAGCGAGGCGTACATCGGCAGCGAGAAGATCTCCTTGGCCACCCGCTCGGTGACCGGAAGGTCCCCCTCCGAGTAGCCGAGGTGGCTGAACCCGGACTGGATGTGCACCGGCCACGGGTAGCTGATGTTGAGCACGATGTCGTGCTTCTTCAGCTCCTCGATGATCCGGTCGCGCTCGGGGTGGCGGACCACGTACACGTAGTAGACGTGGTCGTTGCCCGGGGCGAGGACCGGGGTGACGATGTCGGTGCCCTTGAACGCCTCCTCGTAGCGGGCGGCGATGGCCCGGCGGCGCTCCAGATAGCCGTCGAGGCGGGTCAGCTTGCGGCGCAGGATCTCCGCCTGGACCTCGTCGAGCCGGCTGTTGTGACCGGGCGTCTCGACGACGTAGTACCGGTCCTCCATGCCGTAGAAGCGCAGCCGGCGCAGCCGCTTGTCCACCTCGGGGTCGCTGGTGACGGTCGCGCCGCCGTCGCCGTACGCGCCCAGCACCTTGGTCGGGTAGAAGGAGAACGCGGCGGCCTTGCCCATCGAGCCGGCGATCCGGCCGTGGTGGCGGGCGCCGTGCGCCTGCGCGCAGTCCTCGAAGACGGCCAGGCCGTGCTCGGCGGCCAGCGCCTCCAGCGGCGCCATGTCGACGCACTGGCCGTACAGGTGCACCGGCAGCAGGCACTTGGTGCGCGGGGTGATGGCGGCGGCGACCTGGCCGACGTCCATCAGATAGGTGTCGGGGTCGATGTCGACGAAGACCGGCTTCGCCCCGATGGCGTCGATCGCGATGACGGTCGGCGCGGCGGTGTTGGAGACGGTGATCACCTCGTCACCGGGTCCGACACCCAGGGCCCGCAGGCCGAGCACGATGGCGTTGGTGCCGTTGTCGACACCCACGCAGTGGGCGGAGTCGTTGTAGGCGGCGAACTCCTCCTCGAAGGCGCGGACGCTCTTGCCGAGCACCAGCTGCCCCGAGCTGAACACCGTGTCCACGGCTTCGAGGATCTCCGCGCGTTCCTTCTCGTACTCCAGCAAGTACCCCCACACATGCTGGGTCATCGCGCCCTCCAGGTTCTTGGTGATTGATTCGGGATCAGACGATCTGCTTGAGCAGGTCCACGCCGAGCGTGTCCCAGTCCGCGCGGTGAATGGCGTGGACGTGCACGTCCCACAACTCGCCGTGGAAGAAGGTGTGTTCGGGCAGTACGGTCTCGGGCCGCAGCAGCGGGCCGTGGCCGTCCCGGAAGCCGACCGGCGAGGTGTCCGCCGAGTGCAGGTGGACGTAGACCTTGCGGGTGCGCCACATCGAGAAGGCGAAGTTGGCCGTCAGCGCGTGGGCGTCGGTACGGAATTCGGCCGCCCGGTCCGAGGCCAGCGAGACCTCCATGCGCAGATGGCCGGCAGCCGTCAGCGTCGAGAGCGTGCTCAGCCCGACGACCTCCCCGCTCTGCGCGTCCTCCAGGAGGAAGCATGCGGCGAGGCGTTCGCCGAACGTTTTCACATAGTCGTCGATCAGGGGAAGCCCCGGAGCGCCCAGCCGGAAAAGTATCTCGTAGGCCTGGGCGGCATCCTCGGCACCGGCGGCCCGCAGCGCCAGCCGCCTGGATTTAGTGTGAGGGAAAAGCAAGTCGATCTCTTCCTTCTCTTCCTTGATTCGGGATCCCGGTGTGAACGGGCGGCCCGTTGGGAATGCAATTGCTTTCTATACCCACGGCAATTGGACGGGCAATGCCGCAGCCCTGCTTGCGACCCCCGGCCGGCCGTACGGTGGGAGCGCGGCGGGCGGCCCGGCGGGGCTCCTGCCTGGTGTTGAAGGGCTGCCCGGCCGGAGGGCCGCCGGGCGGCCGTCCCGCCGGCGGGACACCGGGGGCAGGTTCCCGAATGCTTACCGGTTTGCGACGGTTGACCCTGTGCCGGACGCGTGGTTACGGTCGGTATTCACCTCTGGCTGAACCCTGTTGATTTAGGTCTTTTATTGCGCAGCAAATGCCGTGCCGCTCCGCAGGAATTCACCCTTTCCCGTTTCCCGCGCGGTGTGCTGCCTTGTCGAAGAGAGGTTTCGTGGATATCTGGATGCCGTCCGCTCCGCTGTCCGAACTGATCGCCGCGCAGGCGCTGCGTACGCCGGAGGCGGTCGCGGTCGAGGACGCGGGCGGGTCCGGAGCGCGCCTGACCTACGCCGCGCTGGAGGACCGCGCCGAAGCGCTCGCGCACCGGCTGCGCGCGCTCGGCGCGGGACCCGGCGGCCGGGTCGGGGTGTGCCTGCGGCGCGGCACCGACCTGGTGGCCGTGCTCCTCGCGGTCGCGCGGACCGGCGCCGCCTACGTGCCGCTGGACCCCGAGCACCCGGCCCGCCGGCTCGCCGGGGTGCTCGCCGACACCCGGGTCGCCGTCGTCGTCACCGAGCGCTCCGCGCGCGACGTCCTGCCCGAACTCCCGGACGTACCGATGCTGTTGGTGGGCGACACGGGCGGCACGGGCGATACGGGCGGCACGGGCGACGGGGAAGGCGCGAACGGTACGGACGCGGCCGGCGGGACCCGCGCGGCGGACGGCGCCCCGGCGCTGCCGCACGCGGACGACGCGGCGTACGTCCTGCACACCTCGGGCTCCACCGGGCGCCCCAAGGGCGTCGTGATCACGCACGGCGCGATAGCCAACCGGGTGGCCTGGCTCGCCCGGCAACACGGCCTGGGCCCCGGCGACCGGATGCTCCAGAAGACCACCATCGGCTTCGACGCCGCCGGCCTCGAACTCTTCGCGCCGCTGGTCGCGGGCGCCACCGTCGTCCTCGCCCCGCACGGCGCCGAGCACGACCCCGCGCTGCTGCTCGCCACCGTGGCCGCCCGGCGGATCACCGTCCTCCAGGTGGTGCCCTCGGTGCTGCGCGCCCTGGTCGCCGAACCGGGCTGGGAGGGCTGCGGCGCGCTGCGGCTGCTGTTCAGCGCGGGCGAGGCGCTGCACGCCGAGCTGTGCCACCAGGTCGTCGACCGGGTGGCCGGGGTGGAGATCTGGAACACCTACGGGCCCACCGAGTGCGCCGTGGACGTCACCGAGCACCGCTTCGACCCGGCGCAGACGCACGGCCCGGTCCCGATCGGCCGGGCCATCGGCGGGCTGCGCTGCCTGGTGCTGGACGAGCACGGCGAGGCGGTGGCGCCGGGCGGCGAGGGCGAGCTGTACGCGGCGGGCGCCGGAGTGGCCCTCGGCTACCTCGGCAACCCCGCAAGCACGGCGGAACGCTTCGTTCCGGACCCGTCGGGACCGGCCGGCTCCCGGGCGTACCGCACCGGCGACCGGGTGCGGCTCGGCGCCGACGGCGTACTGGAGTACCTCGGCCGGCTCGACCAGCAGCTCAAGGTCAACGGCGTGCGCATCGAACCCGACGAGGTGGAGCGCGCCCTGCGCGGCCACCCCCGGGTGGACGACGCCGTCGCAGGCGCCGCCCCCGACGGGGCCGGCGGGCAGCGGCTGGTGGCCTGGATCCAGGTGCGCGGCACCGCGCCCACCCCCGCCGAACTCCGCTCCTTCCTGCGCGAGTCGCTGCCGCGGCCACTGGTGCCCGCGGTGTTCGTACCGCTCGCCGCGTTCCCCCGCACCCCCAGCGGCAAGACGGACCGCGCGGCGCTGCCCGCGCCCGGCGCGACGGCCGGCGGCCAGGACGGCTCCGGCGTGGCACCCCGCGACGACCGGGAGCGCGCGGTGGCCGCGGTGTGGGCCGAACTGCTCGCACTGCCCCTCGCGTCCGTCGGCGCGCACGACGACTTCTTCGCCCGCGGCGGCTCCTCCCTCCTGCTGGCCCAGCTCGCCGCACGGCTGCGCGAGCACGGGGCGGCCGGGGTGGGCCCGCGCGAACTGTTCACCGCGGCCACCGTCGCGGCCCAGGCCGCCCTGCTCGCCGCGCCCGGCGCGGCCCCGGACCGGGACGCCGCGCCCCTGCGCACGGCTCCGGTCGTCCCCGTGCCGCGCCCCGCCGAGGGCCTGCCGCTCTCCTCCGGGCAGCGCGGACTGTGGCTGCTGGAGCAACTGCGGCCGGGCAGTTCCGAGTGGGTCACCCCGCAGTGGATGCGGCTGCCCGCCGCGTGGAGCGCGTCGACCGTGCGCGCGGCGCTGGGACGTCTCGCCGACCGGCACGAGATCCTGCGCACCCGCTACGCGCTGCGCGCCGAGGGCCCCGTACAGCTGGCCGACGCGCCGGGCGGGGACGTACCGCTGACGGTCTGCGAGGCGGCCGACTCCGCCGCCGTGGCCGCCCTGGCCCGGCAGGAGCTGGCACGCGGCTTCGACCTGGAGCGGGGGCCGGTGTGGCGCGCGGTGCTGATCCCCGGCGGCACCGCACCCGGCGCGAGCGGCGCGGACCACCTCCTGCTGCTGCTGAGCCACCACATCTGCTGCGACGGCTGGTCCTCGGTCCTGCTGGAGCGCGACCTGTACGTGCTCGGCGCCGGACTCCACTCCGGTACCGAGGACGGCCTCGAACTGCCGCCCGTCACCGTCCAGTTCGCCGACCACGCCGTCTGGCAGGGCCGGGCGGACCCGGCGGAGACCGAGGCGCAGCTCGCCCACTGGCGGGCCGTGCTCGACGGGATCACCCCGCTGGAGCTGCCCACCGACCGCCCCCGGCCCGCCGAGCGCGACGGCGTCGGCGGCATGGTCGTGCGCACCGTGCCCGTGGAGCTCGCCGAGTCCGTCGCCGCACTCGGCCGTACCCGGGGCGCCACCCTGCACCAGACCCTGCTGACCGCGTTCTCCGTGCTGCTGACGCGGCTGACCGGGCGCACCGACCTCACCGTCGGCATGCCGGTGGCCGGACGCCACCGCCCCGAGGTCGCGCAGACCGTCGGCTTCTTCCTCAACACCCTCGTGCTGCGCTGCCGCACGGACGCCGAGGGCACGGTGGCGGACGCGCTGGATGTGGTCCGCGACACCGTCCTGGACGCGCTCGCCCACCAGGAGCTGCCCTTCGACCGGCTGGTCCAGGAGCTGGAACCGGCCCGCGACCTGTCCCGTACCCCGCTCTACCAGGTGGTCTTCGACTTCCACGAGGAGGGGCGCTCCGCGACCACCCTCCCGCAGGAGGGGCTCGACGCGCTCAAGGACGGCTGGCGCTCGGCCCGCACCGACCTGTCGCTGGTGGTGCAGCAGCAGGCCGACGGCTCGCTGCTGGCCCGGGTGCACTACGCGTCCGCGCTGTTCGACGAGGACACCGTGGAGCGGTTCCTGGCCTGCTGGGCGCAGCTGCTGGAGTCCTTCACCGAGGACCCCGGGGCGGCGCTCGGCGCGGTCCGGCTGCTGCCCGCCGAGGAGCACGACAGGCTCGTCGCGCTCGCCTCGCCCTCCCCGGCGGAGAGCCGCGGCGCGGACACCGGCACCGACGAGTGCGCCTACACCGCCTTCGCCGCCGCAGTCCGCCGCACCCCCGACGCGGTCGCCGTCAACTGCGGCGAAACCCAGTGGAGTTACGCGCAGCTGGCGCAGCGGGCCGAGGCGCTCGCGGCGGCCCTGCGGCCGGTGGGCGCGGCCCCCGAGCGCACCGTCGCGGTGCTGCTGCCGCGCTCCGCCGACCTGGTGGCCGCGCTGTTCGGCATCTGGCGGTCGGGTGCGGCGCTGGTGCCGCTCGACGCGGGCTCGCCCGACGAGCGGCTGGCCCACATCCTGGCGGACGCGGGCCCCGTCGCCGTACTCACCGACGAGGCGGGCGCACAGCGGCTCAAGCCTTTCCACCGGGGCGAGTTCGTGACCGTCGAGACGGTCGCCCCGGCCCCGGCACCCGAGTCCGGCGGCAACGACAACGGCGCGGGCACCGGCACCGGCACCGGCGCCGTGGCGGAGTCCGGCGGCCCCGCCGACCGTGACCCGGCCCGCCTCGCCTACCTCATCTACACCTCCGGCACCACCGGACGCCCCAAGGGCGCCGCCGTCGAGCACCGAACGCTGGTGCGCGCGCTGCGGGCCGGCGGCGCTCACCTGGAGTTCGGCGAGGGCGGCGACGACGCCTGGCTCGCGCTCGCGCCGATCACCTTCGACATCGCCTTCACCGAACTGGTGATGCCGCTGCTCACCGGTGGGCGCGTCGTGCTGGCACCGGACGGGGCGACCACCGACGCGTCCGCCGTGCTCGGCCTCCTCGACCGGCACGACGTCACCCACGTCCAGATGGGCTACCCGCAGTGGCGGATGCTCATCGACGCCGGGCTCGGCAGCCGCCCGCTGGTCGGCCAGACCGGCGGCGAGGCCCCGCCGCCCGCGCTCTCCCGCGACCTGGCGGGCCGGCTCAAGCGGTTCGTCAACGAGTACGGGCTCACCGAGACCACCATCGCCGCCACCCGCTGGGAGGCCGACAGCACGGCGGACACCGTCGCCATCGGCCGCCCCTACCCGCACACCACCACCCACGTCCTCGACGCGATGCTGCGGCCCGTGCCGCTGGGCACCGTCGGCGAACTGTGCATCGGCGGCAGCGGACTGTTCCGCGGCTACGCCGGCAGCCCCGGGCAGAGCGCCGCCCGCCTGGTGCCCGACCCGTACGGACCGGCCGGATCGCGGCTCTTCCGCACCGGCGACCTGGCCCGGATGACATCCGACGGCACGCTGCTGTTCGTCGGCCGCGCCGACGGCCAGGTCAAGATCCGGGGCCGCCGGGTGGAGACCGGCGAGGTGGAGGCGGTGCTCGCCGAGCACCCCGCCGTCGGCGCCGCCGTCGTGGTCGCCAGGGGCACCGGCGACGCCGCCCGGCTCGCCGCCTACTGCGTCCCCGCCACCGGCGGAAAGCTCCCCTACCTGGGCGAACTGCTGGACCACTGCGCCCGCTCGCTGCCGGACCACATGCTGCCCACGTACATCGTCCCGCTCGACGCGCTGCCGCTCACCCGGCACCGCAAGGTGGACGTCGCGGCACTGCCCGACCCCGGCGCCACCGCCGGGGACGACGAGGAGTCCTACGTCGCGCCCGAGGGCGAGCTGGAGGAGTCCATCGCCCGCATCTGGGGCGAGGTGCTGGCGGAGCCGGGCGGGGAGACCCCGCACATCGGCGCCCGGACGGGGTTCTTCCGGATCGGCGGCGACTCGCTCCGCGCGGCGCGGGTCATCGCCCGGGTCCGGGAGGAGTACGACATCAGGCTGGCGCCCCGGACGCTGTTCGAACAGCCCACCGTCGCGGGTCTCGCCCGCGCCGTCGAGGACGCCGTCCGCGCGGAGATCGCGGAGCTCACCGACGCCGAACTGAACGCCGCACACGAGGAGTTCCGCCCGTGACCAGCTCGCAGAGAGACCACGGCGCCGTCGGCGCCAACGGCGCCACGGGTGCCTCCGACGCCGCCGCGCTCCGCGCCGAGCTGCTGCGCCGCAGGCTCGCCGGGAAGTCGGCCGCCCGCCCCGGCGGCCGGGCGAAGGCCGCGTCCGGCATCCCCCGGGTGCGGCGGGACGGGCCGCTCGCGCTGTCGTCCGGGCAGCGCCAGTTCTGGTTCCTGCACCAGCTCGCCCCCGAGGCACCCGAGTACCTGCTGCCGATGGCCTACCGGCTGAGCGGCCCGGTCGACGCGGCTGCCCTGCGCGAGGCGTTCGGACAGCTCGCCGAACGCCACGAGATCCTGCGCACCCGCTACGTGCTCGAAGGCGGCGAGCCCCGCCAGGTCATCGACCCGCCGGGCCCCGCCGACTTCCTCACCGAGCACCGCACCGGCCTCGCCCCCCAGGAGCGCGAGAAGCAGGCCGCGCACTGCCTGAAGGACGCCGCGCTGCGTCCCCTCGACCTCGCCGCGCAGCCGCCGATGCGCGTCCGGCTGACCCGCTTCGCCGACGACGACCACCTCCTGGTGGTGGTGCTGCACCACATCGTGTGCGACGGCGCCACCCGCCACCTGCTGCTCGCCGAACTCTCCGAGCTGTACGCGGCCCGCACCGAACGCCGCGCCCCCCGGCTGCCCGCCGACCCGGTGCAGTTCGCGGACTACGCGGCCTGGCTCACCGAACAGCAGGCGGGCCCCGAGGTCCGCGAGGCCCACGACTGGTGGCGCGGCCAGCTGGCCGGCCTCGCCCCGCTCGACCTGCCCACCGACCGGCCCCGGGGCGCCGTGCGCTCCTGGGCGGGCGACACCGAGCGGTTCACCGTCCCGCAGCCCGTCGCCGCCCGGCTGCGGGAGCTGGCGCTGGAGAGCGGCGCCTCGCTGTTCATGGTCACGCTCACCGCCTTCCAGGCACTGCTGGCCCGGCACACCGGGGTGCGCGACATCGCGGTGGGCACCGCGGTCTCCGCCCGCACCCGCCCCGAGCTGGCCACCATGGCGGGCTACGCCTTCAACACCCTGGTGATGCGCGCCCGCTGGGAGGGCGACCCGTCCTTCCGCGAACTGCTCGCCGCCAACCGCGACACCGTCCTCGCCTCCCTGGACCACGCCGCGGCCCCCTTCGACCGGATCGCCGAGTCGCTGGAGCTGACCCGCGACCTGTCCACCACCCCCGTCTACCAGGTGATGTTCGACCTGGCCGAGGCGGCGGGCGCCGACCCGCTGCGGCTGCCCGGGGCCGCCGCGCACGCCGTCGACGTACCCGCGCCGATCGCCCGCTTCGACCTCACCGTGCACCTGGAGGAGCGGCCCGACGGCGGCATCGACGGCGCCCTCGAATACGCGACCGCGCTCTTCGACGCGACCACCGCCCGCCGGCTGACCGGCCAGTACGTACGGCTGCTCGACACCGCGTCCGCCACCCCCGCCGAGCCCGTCGCCGCCCTCGACATCTTCGACGCCGAGGAGCGCACCCTGCTGGTGGACGGCAGGCCCGACCCGGTCGGCACCCGCGCCCCGCTGGACGCCACCGCGCTGCACCCCGTCCACGAGACCATCGCCCGCCAGGCCGCCGCGACGCCCGACGCCGTCGCCGTGCACCACGGCGACCGCTCGGTGACGTACCGCGAACTCGACGAGCACGCCTGCCGGACCGGCCACCTGCTGCGCGAGCACGGGGTCGGACCCGAGCGGACCGTCGCCGTCCTGCTCGACAGCTGCCCCGAGACCCTCGCCACGCTGCTGGGCATCTGGCGGGCCGGCGGCGCCTACGTGCCGCTCGACCCCGGCTACCCGGACGACCGGCTGGCGTACATGGTCGCCGACACCGGCAGCCGGCTCGTCATCACCGAACGGCGCTACGCGCAGCGGCTCGCCCACCTGGACGTCACCCTGCTCGTCGTCGACACCCCCGAGGGGCGCGCCGCCGTGCGGCGCAGCGCGAGCGGCCCGCTCGACCCGCCGCCCGGCGGCTACGACCTCGACCACCTCGCGTACGTCATCTACACCTCCGGCTCCACCGGGCGCCCCAAGGGCGTCCTGGTCCCGCACCGCGGCCTCGCCAACTACCTAGGCTGGACCGTCGACGCGTACGCGAGCGCCGGTACGGGCGGCGCCCCCTTCTTCTCCTCGCTCGCCTTCGACCTCGGGGTGCCCGACCTCTACACCCCGCTGATGACCGGCCAGCCGGTGCACCTGCTTTCCCAGGACGCCGACATCACCGCGCTCGGCCAACTGCTCGCCCTGCGCGCCCCGTACGCCTTCGTCAAGCTGACGCCCGGTCACCTCGACCTGCTCACCCAGCAGTTGACGGACGAGCAGGCCGCCTCACTGGCCGGTGTCGTGATCGCGGCGGGCGACGCCTTCACCGGGCGGCTCGCCAACCGCTGGCTGCGCAAGGCGGGCCCCGGCGGCACCCGGCTCGCCGCCGAGTACGGGCCCACCGAGATCACCGTCGGCAACTCGGCCTACTTCCTCGACGGACCCCAGGACGCCGAACTCGTCTCCATCGGCCGCGCCATCCCGCACACCACCATGCGCGTCCTCGACGAGGGCCTGCGCCCGGTGCCCATCGGCGGCATCGGCGAGGTGTACGTCAGCGGCATCGGCCTCGCCCGCGGCTACGCGGGCCGCCCCGGCCAGACCGCCGAGCGCTTCCTCCCCGACCCCTTCGGGGCACCGGGCCGACGGCTGTACCGCACCGGCGACCTGGCCCGGGTGCTGCCGGACGGCAACCTGGACTTCGTCTCCCGCGCCGACCACCAGGTCAAGCTGCGCGGCTACCGCATCGAGCCCGGCGAGATCGAGACCGCCCTCACCTCCGTTCCCGGCGTCGCCGAGGCGGTGGCACTGGTGCGCGAGGACACCCCGGGCGACCGGCGGCTGGTCGCCTACCTGGTGCCGGACGCGGCGGGGGAGACGGCGGACGGCGTCCTGCCGGTCGCCCCCGAACAGCTCCGCGCGCACCTGGAGACCGCGCTCCCGGACTACATGATCCCGTCCGCGTTCGTCACGCTGCCCGCCCTGCCGCTCACCGCCAACGGCAAGCTGGACCGCGCCGCGCTGCCGGTGCCCGGCCGGGAGGCCGCCGCCGTCGGCGACCACGTCGCCCCGCGCACCGAGGAGGAGCGGTCCATGGCCGCCGTCTGGTGCGGGGTGCTGGGACTGGACCGGGTCGGAGTGCGCGACGACTTCTTCGACCTGGGCGGCGACTCCATGCGCGCCGTCGCCCTCGCCGGCGCGCTGCGCGAACAGGGCCAGCCGGTCGCGGTGCGCGACATCTTCGAGCACCGCACGGTGGCCGATCTGTGCCGGGTGATCGGGCAGGGCGGCGGGGGCGGCGGCGAGGTCTTCACGCCCGTCGAGCCGTTCGCGCTGATCACCGAGCAGGACCGGGCCGCGCTCCCGGCGGACGCCGTCGACGCCTACCCGCTCTCGCGGACCCAGGCCGGCATGTTCATCGAGATGTACGCGGACGCCGAGCACCGGTACCACAACATCACCTCCTTCCGGATCCGCGACGACAAGCCCTTCGACCCCGCCGCCTTCCAGCGGGCCGCCGACCTCGTCGTCGCGCGCCACGAGGTGATGCGCACCTCCTTCGTCTTCACCGGCTACTCCCGGGCGCTGCAGATCGTCCACGCGAACGGCACCATGCCCTGCCACCACGAGGACCTGCGCCACCTCCCCGAGGACCTGCGCTGGCCCACCCTGACCGCGTACGCCGACGCCGACCGGATGCGGCTGCTGGACGCCGCCCGCGCACCGCTGATGCGCATGGCCACCCACGTCCTGGACGACGAGGGCTGGTGGCTGTCCATCACCGAGGGCCACCCGGCCATCGAGGGCTGGAGCTACCACAACCAGCTCATGGAGATGCTCCGCGCCTACGAGCGCTACCGCGACGGCCACGAGGCCGACCCCGCCCCCGAGCCGCCCGTCCTGCGCTACGCCGACTTCATCGCCGCCGAACTCCGCTCCCTGGAGGCGGGCGAGGACCGCGACTTCTGGCGCGCCCTGGTGGACGCGCACGAGAAGTTCCGGGTGCCGCGCGGCTGGGCCGCCGACGACTGGACGCCCGACGCCGGGGACGGCGAGGGGACCGGGGTGCCCGAGCGGTACCGCATCGACATCCCGCTGGGCGACCTGGAACCGGGCCTGCGCGCCCTGGCCACCGGCGCCGAAGTGCCCTACAAGAGCGTGCTGCACGCCGCGCACAGCAAGGTGCTCGGCCTGCTCACCCGGCAGGAGAGCTTCCGCGGCGGCATGGTCATCGACGCCAGGCCCGAGGTGCGCGGCGCCGACCGGGTGTCCGGCATGTACCTCAACTCGGTGCCCTTCCCCTACCGGCGGGGCGCGGCCACCTGGGGCGAGCTGGCCCGCGAGGTCTTCGACGCCGAGGTCCAGGTGTGGCCGCACCGGCGCTTCCCGATGCCCGCCATGCGCCGCGAGGGCGGCGACCGGCACCTGGTCGACGTGCTCTTCCACTACCTCGACTTCTACCAGGTGGACGGCGACCTGGTGGACAGCGCCGTCTCCCGCGACATCAGCCCCAACGAGTTCCCGCTCGTCGTCGGTACGCCCACCAGGGGCCTGCTCAGCCTCGCCTCCGACGTGCGCACCCTGCGCCGCGACCGCGCCGAGCGGCTCGCCCGCCTCTACCGGGCCGTACTGGAGGACATGGCGGCGACCGGACCGCACGGCGACGCGCTGCGCGGCTACCCCGAGGCGACCGAGCGCGGCGTCGACGTCCAGGTGATCGCCGACGACTACGGGCTGCCGTGCGTGCCGCGACTGCCCGGCTCCGACGGCCCCTTCGACGCCCTCGCCGCCTTCGAGGAGCAGGCCCGCCGCACCCCGGACGCCCCCGCCGTGGTGGCCGGGGCGGCCCGGCTGACGTACGCCGAACTCGACGCCGGGGCCGACCGGCTGGCCGCCCGGCTCGCCCGGCTGGGCGCCGGAGGGGAGACCCGTGTCGGGGTCCTGCTGGACCGCGGCCCCGCCCTCGTCGTCGCGCTCCTCGCGATCTGGAAGGCCGGCGGCGCCTACGTCCCGGTCGACCCCTGCACCCCGGAGACCAGGCTGCGCGCGCTGTTCGGCGACGCCGGCTGCCGGCTCGTCGTCACCGACAGCGGGTACGCCCCGCGCATCGCGGTGACCCTCGACGTGCTGTGCGTCGACGCGCCCGAGGAGAGCGCGCCCGAGGAAAGCGCGCCCGAGCGGGCTGACTCCGCGCCCCGGCCCGCCCGGTTCACCGACCCGGACCGGCTCGCCTACGTCCTGCACACCTCCGGCTCCACCGGGCGGCCCAAGGGCGTCGAGGTCAGCCACCGGGCCCTGGGGCACTACCTGGACTGGGCGGTCCACCACTACCTGGACGGGCGCGACGAGTTCGGCCGGCCCGTCGGCGGGGCGCCGTTCTTCACCTCCATCGGCGCCGACCTGGGCGTGCCCGCGCTCTTCGGACCGCTGCTGACCGGCCGCACCGTCACGCTGCTGCCGCAGCGCTGGGAGCCCGCCGAACTGGGCGCGCTGCTGTCCGCCGGGGCGCCGTACTCCTTCGTCGGGCTGACGCCCGGACACCTGGCACTGCTGGAGGAGCAGCTCGACGGCAAGGAACTCGCCGCGCTCGCCCCCCTGCTGGTGACCGCGGGCGAGGCGCTGCCCGCGGGCCAGGCCGAACGGGTCGCCGCCCGGGTCGCCGACAGCGGCGGCACGCTGCGGCTGGTCGCGGAGTACGGGCCGACCGAGGCGACGGTGGCGGCCTCCGCCTACCGCACCAACGGCACCGTCGTCCGCGACCTGGTCCCGATGGGCCTGGCCCTGCCCGGCACCACCCTGCGGATCCTGGACGAGAACCTCTTCCCGGTGCCCGACGGCGCCGTCGGCGAGGTGTACATCGGCGGCGACGGACTGGCCCGCGGCTACGCCAGGCAGCCCGGACACACCGCCGAGTGCTTCCTGCCCGACCCCTACGGCCCGCCCGGCGGCCGGCTCTACCGGACCGGCGACCTGGCCCGGGTGCTGCCGGGCGGCGAGATGGAGTTCGCCGGACGCCTGGGCCGCCAGCTCAACGTGCGCGGCCACCGGGTCGAGCCCGCCGAGATCGAGGCGGCGCTGCTGACCGACCCGCGGGTGCGCGAGGCCCTGGTGGTCCCGGTGCCGCGCGACATCGGCGGCAGCACGGCGACGGTGTGGGTGGTGCCCGCGGACGGCGCCGCCCGGCTGACCGGCGCTGCGCTGCGCGGACGCCTCCGCGACCTGCTGCCGGAGCCGCTGGTCCCGGCGACGTACCGGATCGTCGCCGAACTGCCGCTGACCGAGAACGGCAAGTACGACCGGCGGGCCATGGCCCGGATCGGTGTGGAGCACGCCAGGCCGCGCAGCACCGACACCTTCACCGCGCCCCGCACCAGGACCGAGCGCACCATCGCCGAGGTGTGGCAGAAGGTGCTCGGGCTGGCGTGGGTGGGGGTGCACGACCGGTTCACCGACCTGGGCGGCGACTCGCTGCTGTCGCTGTCCGTCCTGGCCGGCTGCCGGTCGGCGGGGCTGGAGCTGGACCTGAGCACGATCCTGCGCAACCCGACCGTGGCGGCGCTCGCCGTCGCCCACGACACCGCCGTCCCGCACGGCACCGCGGCGGCCCCGGCCGGCGCCCGCGACACCGTCGCGGCCCACGCCCGGACCGCTGCCCACGACACAGGGAAGGAAGGCTGATCAAGCATGTCGCTCATGCAGGAGTCACCGACGTCCGAGGAGTCCTCCGCCGCGCAGGGCTCGCCCGAGCCGCGCGACTCCGCCGCGCAACAGGGCACCCCCGTACGGCACTTCATCTCCCTGGACGACCTGACCGACGCCGAGCTGTACGCGGTCGCGGCCCGTGGGGCGGAGTTCTCCGCGCGGGCCGCCCGCACCGGCCGGGCCACCGACGCCGCCGGGGACGCGCGCCCGCTGGCGGGCTGTGTGACGGGCGTCTACTTCGCCAAGACGTCCACCCGTACCCGTACCGCGTTCTCCGCCGGGGCCCAGCGGCTCGGCGGCTCCGTGGTCGCGTACGGGCCCGGTGACCTCCAGACCAACACCGGCGAGACCAGCGAGGACACCGGCCGGGTGTTCTCCCGGATGCTCGACCTGCTGGTCGCCAGGACCGCCGGGCCGCAGGAGGAGATGCGGGCCTGGGCGCGCCAGGACCGGATGTCGGTGATCAACGCGATGAGCGCCGAGGAGCACCCCACCCAGGCCATCGCCGACCTGGTCACGCTGCTCGGCCAGTTCGGCCGCGTGGCCGGTCTGCGGGTGCTGTATCTGGGGGAGGGGAACAACACCGCCGCCGCCCTCGCCCTCGCCCTGAGCCGCTACCCCGGCGTCGAACTGGAGCTGCGCACCCCGCCCGGCTACGGCCTCGCCGCCCCGGTGCTGGAGTCCGCGCGGCGGCACGCGGCACGCTCGGGGGCCCAGGTCCGCGAGTCGCACACCATGGACGACCTGCCCCGGGACGTCGACGTGGTCTACACGACGCGCTGGGAGACCACCGGCACCACGAAGCCCGACCCCGACTGGCGCGAGCTGTTCGCCCCGTTCCAGGTCAGCTCCGCACTGTGGGAGAGCAGCCCGGACGCGGTGTTCCTGCACGACCTGCCCGCCCACCGGGGCGACGAGGTGACCGCCGAGGTGCTCGACGGGCCGCACAGCATCGCCTTCGCGCAGGCCGAGAACAAGATGCACAGCGCCATGGCGGTACTGGAGTGGTGCCGCGGGGAGCGCGGCTAGGACCTGCCGCCGGGACCGGAAACGGGACCGGAAACGGCGGGGGGGGGGGCGGGGGGGGGGGCCCCGGGGCCCCCCCCGGGGGCGGGGGGGGGGGGGCGGGCGCGGGGGGGCGCGGGGCTGGTCCCGGGCGCCGGGCCGGCGGGGGGGGGCGGACCGGGGGGGGGGCCGGGGGGGGACCCCCCGGGGGCCCGCCCGCCGTTTCCGGTCGGTGTGCCGCCGCGCCGGGTCAGCGCAGTACGGCTCCGCCCGCCTGCTCCAGGTCGGGCCGGGTGCGCCGGCGGTCCAGCGAGGCGTACACCCGGTGCAGCCACCGGTCGGTGCCGTCGAACAGCGGGCTGAACGACGTCCGCCCGTGCACGGTCAGCCGGTTGTCGACGACCGCCAGGTCGCCGGCGCCCAGGTCGTGCGGGAGGGCGATCCGCTCGAAGACCTCCCGCAGCTCCTCCATGGCCGCACGGGCCGTGTCGTCCAGCGGGTGCGTGGCGGCGAAGTCGACCACCACGTCCGGGTCGTCCGGGTCGCCCTGGAGCACCGCGTGCACCGGGGTGACCTCGCCCAGGTCGCCGAACGACGGCGGCGGCTCCGTCATGAAGCGCTGCTCGGTCAGCACCCGGCGGGCCTGCGCCGTCAGCAGCGGCAGCGCCCGCCGGACGGAGGAGGTGCACAGCCGTGCCTCGCCCGTCGGATCGGCGCGGACGCACATCAGGCCCACGTAGTGCGGGCGGTTGGGGTGGAAGGCGTTCTCGGTGTGCATGTGCAGGGCCACCGAGCCCGCGTTGCTCTGCTGCTTCTCGTGCCCGGGAACGGGCACCACGTCCTGGACGAGCGCGCCGGTCTTCTCGCTCCGGTAGGCCATCACCTCACCGAGCTGGAGCATGACGGCGGTGATGGCCGAGCTGGCCACCGTCGCCGTCCGGCGCACCGAACCCGGACGCACCGGGGTGGTGGGCAGCTGGTCCTCGACGGGCAGGTTGCGGATCAGCAGCAGCCCGTCGGGGCCCGCGTCGTGCCGGAACTCGCGCAGCTCGTGGCGGAGTTCGCGGGGCAGGCGCTGGGAGGCGGCACGGGCGGCCGGCAGCCAGCCGGGCCCGTCGATGACGCCGTCCGCCGCACGGGACAGCTCGTCGGCCACCGCGCGCACCTGGTCGCGCTGCGCGTCTGTGAGGATCACCGCCGAAGCGACAAGAGGGGTTGCGGAAATTTCCGTCATGGGCAATTGCCTTCTCAAGGTTGCCGGGTCAGGGAAATGGGCGCGCGACGGCACGGCGGCGACGGCGGCGACGGAAAGGGGAGTCGGGCCTCGGTCGTGTGCGGTCCGCGCCGGGACCGTTCCCTGCGGTCTTTCGGTGGCATGTGCCGAAACGACGCTCCGGGGCCGGTGAATTGCGGCCCGCTACAGGGAAGTCCAGCCTCTTGCGACGCTAGCGAGCCGGTGTTTCCGGGTCAATGTGCGGAATGCCGCGCACATCGGGCGCCTGTCCCGCCAGCGGGACACCGGGCCCGGAACTCGGCAGGCATGGCTTCCGCCGCCGCCGATCCGGCTGCCACACTCGCTGAATACCGCCCCATTGGTCCGACAGCTTCTTGAGGAAAGAACGGGGGAGCGCAGTGAAGGGAATTGTCCTCGCAGGCGGCCGCGGTACTCGTATGTACCCGTCCACCCTGACGACTTCGAAGCAGTTGCTCGCGGTCTACGACAAACCGATGATTTACCACCCGCTTTCGGTGCTCATGCTGGCCGGAATCCGGGAGATCCTGGTGATCTCGACGCCGGAGAGCGTCGTGGCGCTGCGCGCCCTGCTCAAGGACGGCGCCCACCTGGGACTTGAGATCACCTACGCCATCCAGGACGAACCCCGCGGCATCGCCGAGGCGTTCATCATCGGCGCCGAGCACATCGGCAACGACCCGGTGGCGCTGATTCTCGGCGACAACGTCTTCCACGGCGCCGGATTCCCGAAGATCCTTCGTACGGCACGCGACGAACTCGACGGCTGCACCCTCTTCGGCTATCCGGTCTCCGACCCCGAGCGGTACGGAATCGGCGAGACGGACGCCGCCGGAAATCTGGTGTCGCTGGAGGAAAAGCCGCTCAGGCCGCGTTCCGACAACGCGATCACGGGGCTTTACTTCTACGACCCCGACGTGGTGGAAATCGCCCGCGACATTACTCCGTCGGACCGTGGCGAGCTGGAGATCACGGACGTCAACCAGGTCTATCTGAAGGACGGCAGGGCCCGGCTCATCCGGCTCGGCCGCGGATACACCTGGCTCGACGCCGGCACCCACGCCTCGCTCCTCGATGCCAGCCAGTACGTGCACGTCATCGAAAAGCGCCAGGGCGTCCGGGTGGCCTGCATCGAGGAAATCGCGCTGCGCATGGGATACATCGACGCGGACCACTGCTACGAACTCGGCACGCACATGCGGAATTCCGAGTACGGCCAATACCTCATGCAGGTCGCACAGTCCGTCGCCTGACGGGACAGGGGAGAAGTTGTGGGTTACCAGGAGCTGACGCCGAAGGAACTGCTCCACCCGGGACACGCCGACCCGGAGGTCAACGACCGTTCCTGGCACGTGCGGTGGGGCGACCCGGAGGCGACCGGCCTCAGGGACGCGGCCGAGACGCGGCAGCTGGTCCTCGACTTCCTGCCGCCCGAGCTGGAGTTCCACACCTCGGGCAGTACGGGCCCCAGCCGCACCTGGCTGCGGTCCCGCGAGGACGCCTGGTCGGAGGCCGGGATGCTCGCGGAGTTCGTCTCCGCGGGTCCGGCCGGCCCGCCCGCCGCGGTGGTCGCCTTCGCTCCTCCCCTGCACGTCTACGGCGCCCTGGCCAGCTACCTCGTGCCCGCACGGCTCGGGGTGCCGGTGTGGTACCGCAAGAGCTACGTGGGGGCGATGCCGCAGGCGGGCCACGGGCACACCGTGGTGGTGGCCACCCCGTGGATCTTCTCGCTGCTGCTGCGGAACCTGGACTGGGTGCGCTCCTTGGCGCACCTCACCGTGCTCTACAGCAGTGCCATGCTCCCGGCGGACGCCCACGAGCTGATCGAGCGGGCCGGCCCGGGGCGGGTGACCGTCGTCGAACTGCTCGGCTCCACCGAGACCGGCGGCATCGCCACCCGCAGCTGGACCGGCGGCGAACCGCCGCTGTGGACCCTCTTCCCGGACGTGGAGTTCGACGCACACCCCGACGCACCCCTCGACGCACGCCCCGACGCCGGGACCGAGACGAGCCCCGGCACGGAGAACACCGACGGCACCGACGGCACCGCGGTCCCGCTGGTGATCCGCAGCCCCCGCCTCGCCCGCCGCCCGGCCGAGCCCCGCCCCGCCCACTGGCCCACCGGCGACCTCGTCGAACCCGTGGGACCCCGTACCTTCCGCCTCGTCGGACGCGTCGGACGCCTGGTCAAGGTGAACGGCCGCCGCATCAACCTCGACGAGAGCGAACACATCCTGCGCGCCGCCGTCCGCTGCGAGGACCTCGCGCTCGTCGCGGTCGACGACGCGATGACCGGCGAGCAGATCGACCTCTACGTCGTACCCGCCGACGGCCCGGACCCCTCCGGTACGGCCGCGCGCACCGACCTGTCCGAGGTGCCCGCCCTGCTGGGCGTACGCCCCAGGAAGGTGCACAAGGTGCCCCGTATCAACCGGTCGGCGACGGGCAAGTTGCTGCACACCCCGACCGCCGAGCCCGCCACCGACCACGCCACCGCCTCAGCCGCAGGCACAGCCACCACGCCAGGGAGTACATCGTGACACTCATCCATGAGCCGCTGCCGGAGAAGATCGGCCCCCTCACGGACGCCGACATCGACCGGATGGAGGCGAGCGCGGCCACGATCGACGGCCACCTGGCGACCGGCCGGCCCATCTACGGCCTCACCCTGGGCTTCGGCCCGCTGGTCACCTTCGAGGCCGAGGACGAGGCCGAGCAGGGCAACTCGCTGATATCCCACCTCGGCACCGCCCAGGGCCGCCCGCTGGACCCGGAGGCCTGCCGCCTCGTCGTCTGGCTGCGCCTCAACAGCATGCGCAAGGGCTTCTCCGCGGTCTCCCCGGAGTTCTGGCAGCGCGTCGCCGACCTGTGGAACGCCGGCTTCGTCCCCGCCATCCCGCGCGACGGCACGGTCAGCGCCAGCGGCGACCTCCAGCCCCTGGCGCACGCGGCGCTCGGCTTCGCCGGGCACGGCGAGGCGTGGGTGCGCGGCGAGAGCGGCCAGTGGTCGCTCGCCCCGGCCCGCGAGGTGCTCGCCGAACTGGGCAGCGAGCCGCTGGAGTGGCCGGTCCGCGAGGCCCTCGCCTTCGTCAACGGCACCGGTGTCTGCCTCGCCGTCTCCCTGCTCAACCAGCGCTCCGCCGTCCGCGCCGTGCGCGCCATCAGCACCCTCACCGCCCGGATCACCGAGCTGCTCGGCGGCAACCCGGAGCACTTCGAGGAGGGCGTCGGCCAGGCCCGCGGCCAGCAGGGCCAGATCGAGGTGGCCCGCTGGCTCCGCAAGGAGATCCCGGCCGGCCACACCCGCAACGAGAGCCGCCCGCTCCAGGAGCCGTACAGCCTGCGCTGCACCCCGCAGGTGCTCGGCGCCGTCCTCGACCAGCTCAACTTCGCCGGCGAGATCCTGGTCCGCGAGTCCGAGGGCTGCACCGACAACCCGCTCACGTACGACGACAAGGTCCTGCACGGCGGCAACTTCCACGCCATGCCCGTCGGGTTCGCCTCCGAGCAGACCGGCCTCGCCCTGCACAGCGCCGCCTACCTGGCGGAGCGTCAGCTCGGCGTGCTGCTCAACCCGACCACCAACAACGGCCTGCCGATCATGCTCACCCCCCGGGCCGGCCGCGGCGCCGGTCTCGCCGGAGTGCAGATCAGCACCACCTCCTTCATCTCCCGGATCCGCCAGCTGGTCACCCCGGCGTCCCTGACCACCCTGCCGACCAACGGCTGGAACCAGGACCACGTCCCGATGGCCCTCAACAGCGCCAACGGCGTCGGCGAGGCCCTCGACCTGGCCTGGCTGACCATCGGCTCCCTCGCCCTCGCCGTCACCCAGCTCGCCGCCATCACCGGCCGCTCCACCGAGGGCACCGGCCTGTGGGCCGAACTCACCGAGATCTCCCCGCCGCTGGACGTCGACCGCCCGATGGCCGGCGAGGTGCGCCGCGCCGCCGACGTGATGCGCCGCCACGCGGACACCCTGCTCGCCGACCGCTCCTGAGCACCACCACGAAGGCCGAAGGGCGTGCGATGAACCGTTGGGGGATCCTCCTCCCGCTGACCGGCGTACCACTGCGCGAGCACCACGCGCTGGTGAGCAGGCTGCCCGACCTGGGCTACACCGACGTGTGGACCGCCGAGACCGCGGGGCACGACGCGTTCTCGCTGCTCACGCTGGTCTCCCAGTGGTCGGACGCGGTACGGCTCGGCACGGCCATCGTCCCGGTGTTCACCCGGGGCCCCGGACTGCTGGCGATGTCCGCCGCCACCCTCGCGGACATCGCCCCCGGCCGCTTCGCCCTCGGCATCGGGGCCTCCTCCCCGAACATCGTGGAGAAGTGGAACGCCGGACGGCACGAGCAGCCGTTCGGCAGGACGCGCGACACCCTGCGCTTCCTGCGGTCCGCGTTCGCGGGCAAGACGGTGAGCGAGGACTACCCGACGTTCTCGGTACGGCAGTTCCGGCTCGACCACCCGCCGGCCGTCCCGCCGTCGGTCCTGCTGGCCGCGCTGCGCCCGGGGATGCTGCGGCTGGCCGCCGCCGAGGCGGACGGAGTGATCACCAACTGGGTGGCGCCCCGGGACGTGCCGAGGATCCGCGAGGTGATCGGCCCGGAACCCGAACTCGTCGCCCCGGTCTTCGTGTGCCCCACCTCCGACGCCGAGCAGGCCCGCGCCGCGGGCCGGCTGCTGATCAGCACCTACTTCAAGGTGCCGGCCTACCGCGCGTTCCAGGAGTGGCTGGGGCGCTCGGCGGAGCTCGCCGCGATGCACCGCTCGCACGACGCGGGCGAGCACTGGTACCGGGCCGGCCAGGCGGTCCCCGACTCCGTCGTCGACGAACTCGTCGTCCACGGTTCCCCCGAGGAGTGCCGCGAACGCCTGCGCCGGTACACGGCCGCCGGCATCGACACCCCGCTCGTCGCGCTGCTTCCGGTCCGCGGCGGCGACCCCGTCGCGCACGTCGAAGCACTCGCACCGGGCCGGGACTGACCCGTGCGGCCCCCCGCCCCGCCCCTGCTCGCGCGGATCCTGCCCGCCGGCACCGCTGTCGCCGAGTCCTTCGGCGACCCGCGGCCGACGCCGCCGCGGACCGCGCCGGGCACCCCGCGCGGCGAGGACCCCCTGCTCCATCCCGCGGAGCGTGCCCACGCGGCCACGCTCCGCGCTCCGCGCCGCGCCGAGTTCACCTCGGTGCGGCACTGCGCCCGCCGGGCCGGGCGGCAGCTCGGTCTGCCCCCCTTCCCGCTGCTCCCCGGACCGGCGGGCGCACCCCGATGGCCGGCCGGAACGGTCGGCAGCCTCACGCACTGCCCCGGCTACCGGGGCGCCGCGCTCGCCCGCGACACCCACCTGCGCGCGCTGGGCGTCGACGCCGAACCGCACCGCCCGCTGCCCCCCGGAATGCTGGAGAGGATCGCGCTGCCCGAGGAACTGCACCACCAGGAGGAACTGCGCGCGCAGGACGGCGCGGTGCGCTGGGACCGGCTGCTGTTCTGCGCCAAGGAGGCGGTCTACAAGGTCTGGTCGCCGCTGACCGGCGGCGGCTGGCTGGGCTTCCACGAGGCGTCGGTACGCATCGAGCGCTCGCCCCCCGCCCTCACCGCCCGCCTGCTGAGAGCCGCGCCCCGGGACACCGGGCCCCCGCCGCCCGCCGTGCTCAGGGGCAGCTGGCTCGCCGAGGGCGGCCTCCTGCTCGCCGCGCTCGCGGTACCCCGCTGACCTTGCCCGCGCCACCGTCCCGAAGACCCGAAGAAGGCAGAGACCCCATGACCACCCGCATCCTCGTGACCGGCGGCGCCGGCTTCATCGGCTCCCACTACGTACGGACCCTGCTGGGCCCCCAGGGCCCCGGCGACGTGTCGGTGACGGTCCTCGACAAGCTCACCTACGCGGGCAACCTCGCCAACCTCGACGAGGTGCGCGACCACCCCGGCTTCGCCTTCGTCCAGGGCGACATCTGCAGCACCGACCTCGTCGGCCGGCTGATGCGGGAGCACGACGAGGTGGTGCACTTCGCCGCCGAGTCCCACGTGGACCGCTCGATCGACGGCGGCGCGGAGTTCGTCCGCACCAACGTCGTCGGCACCCACACCCTCGTCGACGCCGCGTACCGCGCGGGCATCCGGACCTTCGTGCAGATCTCCACCGACGAGGTGTACGGGTCCATCGACACCGGCTCCTGGCCCGAGACCCACCCGCTGCGGCCCAGCTCCCCGTACTCGTCGTCCAAGGCGTCCGGCGACCTGGTGGCGCTCTCCTACCACCACACCCACGGCATGGACGTCCGGGTGACCCGCTGCTCCAACAACTACGGGCACCACCACTTCCCGGAGAAGCTCATCCCGCTGTTCGTGACCAACCTGCTGGACGGCGCGCAGGTGCCGCTCTACGGCGACGGCGGCAACGTCCGCGACTGGCTGCACATCGACGACCACGTCCAGGGCATCGAGCTGGTGCGCACCAAGGGCCGCGCGGGCGAGACGTACAACATCGGCGGCGGCACCGAACTGTCCAACGACGACCTCACCCGCCGCCTCCTCAAGGAGCTGGGCGCCGACTGGGAGACCAGCGTCCGCTACGTCGACGACCGCAAGGGCCACGACCGCCGCTACTCCGTGGACTGCACCAAGATCCGCGAGGAGCTGGGCTACGAGCCCCGGGTCTCCATCGAGGACGGTCTGGCCCGCACCGTCCAGTGGTACCGCGACAACCGCGCCTGGTGGCAGCCGCTGAAGCAGCGGGCCCAGCTGTGACCCCCGACCTCCCCGACGCCACCGGCGGCCCCGGCCGCCCCTGGCTGGTGACCGGCGCGCGCGGCATGCTCGCCCGGGACGTGCTGGCCGCCCTCGCGGCCCGCGGCATCCCCGCGCTGGCGGCCGGCCGCGACGCCCTCGACCTCACCGACGGCGAGCCGGTGCACGCCTACCTCGCGGCGCACCGGCCCGCCGTCGTCGTCAACTGCGCGGCCTGGACCGCCGTCGACGCCGCGGAAGGCCGGGAGGCCGAGGCGCTCGCCGTCAACGGCACCGGCACCGCCCGGCTGGCCGAGGCCTGCCGGGCCACCGGCGCCGTACTGCTGCACGTCTCCACCGACTACGTCTTCGACGGCGACGCCCCGCTGCCGTACGCCGAGCACGCCCCGACCGGCCCCCGCACCGCGTACGGACGCACCAAGCTCGCCGGGGAACTGGCCGTCACCACCACCCTGCCGGACACCGGCTTCGTGGTCCGCACGGCCTGGCTCTACGGCACCGGCGGCCACAACTTCGTGTCGACCATGCTCCGGCTGGAGGGCGAGGGCGCCCGCCCGGACGTCGTCGACGACCAGTGGGGCCAGCCCACCTGGGCCGTCGAACTCGCCGGCCGGCTGGTCGAGCTGGGGCGGGCGGCACTGGCCAACAGGGCCCCGGCGGGCATCTACCACGGCACCGCGGCCGGCCGGACCACCTGGTGCGGCCTCGCCCGGGAGGTCTTCCGGCTGGCCGGCGCCGACCCCGCCCGGGTCCGCCCCGTCACCAGCGACGCGTACCCCACCGTGGCCCGCAGGCCCGCCAACAGCGTGCTGGGCCACGACGGCTGGCACGCGGCGGGCCTGGCCCCGCTGGGCGACTGGCGCACCGCACTGGCCGCGGCCCTGCCCCACCTGCGGCACGGCCGGCCCGAGCGGCACCCGCACCCGGTGCACCAGCAGGCATGACCGACACCACTCCCCTCTACCCGCGAGGAAAACCCTCCCTATGCGACCACTGTCGATAGAAGGCGCATGGCTCCACGAGCCGAAGGTCTTCCCGGACGAGCGCGGCGACTTCCACGAGTGGTTCCGCAGCGCCGAGTTCGCCGAAGCCACCGGCCAGGAGCTGACGCTCGCCCAGGCCAACCTGTCCGTCTCCCGGCGCGGCGCGCTGCGCGGCGTGCACTTCGCCGACGTGCCGCCCGGCCAGGCCAAGTACATCAAGTGCGTGCGCGGCGCCGTGCTGGACGTCGTGGTGGACGTCCGGACCGGCTCGCCGACCTTCGGCAGGTGGGAGAGCAAGCGGCTGGACGACACCGACCACCGGGCGGTGTTCCTCTCCGAGGGCCTCGGGCACGGCTTCATCGCGCTGACCGAGGAGGCGACGGTCGTCTACCTGTGCTCCGAGGGGTACGCCCCGGGCCGCGAGCACGGCATCCACCCACTGGACCCCGATCTGGGCATCGAGTGGCCGGCCGGCCTGACGCCGCTGCTGTCCGCGAAGGACGCGGTGGCACCGACGCTCGCCGAACGCGAGAAGGACGGCTCGCTGCCGTCGTACGAGCGGTGCCTGGCCTACCGCTCGGGTCTGCGCACGAGCTGAGCCGCACGGGAAGGGCCGGGTGGGGGCAACCGCCCCCGCCCGGCCCTTCCCGTGCTGTCCGCCCGCCGTCAGTCCCGGCGCGGGAACAGGTCGGGCCGTGTCCACCCGTCCAGGTCGTACTCGGACATGCACTGCTCGGCGAAGCCCTTGAGCGCGTTCGCCGACCCGTTGGCCTGGTGGGCCATCAGGGTCTGGACGCGGATGCCCTCGTGGTCGCCGCCGTAGTTGCGCTCGTACAGCTCGTGCCGGGCGCCGAACTCGGAGCCGACCGCGTCCCACAGGAGCTTGAGCAGCTTCACCCGGTCGATCGCCTCGATGCCGTGCGAGCCGCGCAGGTACCGGTCCAGGTACGGGCGCACCTCCGGGTTCTTGAAGTCGCTCGCGTGCGAGTTGAGGTAGATCAGGCCGCTGCCCACGCTCTGCTGGATGATCTCGCGGATGCGCGGGTAGCCGACGCCCATGAACGTCCGGTACGCCAGCCCGTAGTGCAGGTTGGGCTGCACCGAGCCGCTGGACCAGTCGGTCGCCGAGGCCGCCATCGAGTCGGACAGACCCCAGAACAGGTCCCGCCAGTTCAGCACCTCGCCGACCTGCGCCTGCACCCCGCGGAACCCCGAGGTGCCGGTGGTCTCCACCGCCTTGAGCAGGCAGCCGGCGATGAAGTCCAGCTTCACGGCCAGGCGTGCGCAGCCGTGGAAGGTGAACCGCTCCAGGAAGCCCGACCTCGACGCGAAGGAGTTGGCCGCCATCGCGTCGTACATGAAGACGTTCTCCCACGGCACCAGCACCCGGTCGAGAACGATGATCGAGTCGTTCTCGTCGAGCCGGCTGGAGAGCGGCCGGTCGAACGGGCTGCCCAGGGCGGCTGCCTGCATCTCGTAGGAGGTGCGGCAGATCAGCTTCAGCCCGCGGCTGTTCATCGGCACCGTGAAGGTGACGCCGTACTCCTTCTTGCGCAGCGGGGCGCCCATGTGCGCGATCAGGTTGGCGTTGGTGAGCGCCGAGCCCGTCGCGACCACCTTGGCGCCGCTGACGATCAGGCCGGCGTCCGTCTCCTCCTCGACGTGCACGGTCACGTCGTCGACGCGGTCGGCGGGCCGGTCGCGGTCGATGGGCGGATTGACGATGGCGTGGTTGAAGTAGAGGACCCGCTCCTGGGCCTTCTTGTACCACTGGCGGGCGTTGTCGGCGTACGGCCCGTAGAAGTCGGCGTGCGCGTTCAGCGTGCCGAAGAACGCCGCCTTGTAGTCGGGGGAGCGGCCCATCCACCCGTACACCAGGCGCTGCCAGGAGACGATCGCGTCGCGCGCCTGGAAGAGGTCCCGGGAGCTGCGGGCGGTCTTGAAGAACGGGTGGGTGAAGCCGCCGTTGCCGGTGTCCGTGGGGACCGCGAGGGTGCCCCTGGCTTCCGGTGCGTGCAGCGCGTCGTAGAGCTGGGCGATCGAGCGCGCGCTGTTGCGGAAGGCCGGGTGCTCGGTCACGTCGGCGACGCGTTCGCCCTGGATGTAGACCTCGCGGCCGTCGCGCAGCGAGTCGAGGTACTCCTCGCCCGTCATCGGACGGACGTCGTTCAGCGTGCGGGCCTCGGGCCCGCCGGGAGACCCGACGCGGGGTGCGATGGGGAGGGTGGTCGGCGTGTCGGTAACCGGAATTTGTCTTCCCTGCCTTTCCTCGGGGGACATGGGGACATCGGGGGGCCGCCCGGGGCCGCGGGGCCCGGGTGCGGCGGGGCCGTGGGACGGGTCCGGCCGGGGGGGGGGGCCCCCCCCGCCCCCCCCCCCCCCCGGCCCCCCCGGGGGGGGGGTGGGATAGGGCCGCGGGGCAAAAAGAGCCCGGGGACAAGCGGAACGGGGAGGT